>NZ_JBHUHP010000016.1:233998-244956 GCF_042682525.1 Blastococcus deserti | reverse complement strand
CCCCCCCCCCCCGCCCCCCCCCCGTCGTCCGTGGTGGACGTCTCGTGGCCCTGCGCCGGAGGTCACAGCCCGTGCCCGGCGGCCGTAAGGCAGGGTTGTCGCCCGTGAGGCACACGGTGCACGTCCCCATGCGCTGGTCGGACATGGACGCCTACCAGCACATCAACAACGTGGCGTTCCTCGGCTACTTCGAGATGGCCCGCGTCAACCTGTTCTTCGAGCACCCCACGCACGACGACCAGACCGGCATGCGCCGCGGCCTGGTCGTCCACTCCCACGAGATCAGCTACAAGCGGTCGGTGCTCTACGACGCCGATCCGCTGGAGATCCAGATCTGGGTGTCGGGCATCCGCGCGGCGTCGTTCACCTGCCACTACGAACTCTTCGACCACGGCCGGCTCGCGGTGACCGGCAGCACGGTGCTGGTGCCGTTCGACTTCGCCCGCGAGCGCCCGCGGCGCATCACCCCCGAGGAGAAGGCCTTCCTGCTGCGCTACACCGACGAGCAACCGGCCTGAGCCCCGGGCGAGAACGCCGATCTCGCCCGTCAGGGCGCCGGAACGGAGCGAGATCGCCGATCTCGCCCGGCGGACAGCCGGTCAGACCACCCGGGGCACCGGCCGGTCCGCACCGGTGGGGGCACCCCGCCGTACGGCCTCCTCCTCGCTCAGCGCACGGACGGGAGAGCCCTCGGCGATGGTTCCGCCCGCGAACACCGCGGCGTTGATGCCGCCTCGGTGGACCATCGCCCTGATCAGCCGCACGCCGGTCAGCCGCTCCAGATGGGTACAGGGCGGGCACCGCTTCATCCCGAACAGGAGCGCCTCCCCGACGGTGAACCAGCGACCGACCAGATCGGGCAGCTGGACCCCGGTCGTCACGAGGTTCCGGCGGGTGTCACCGGGGGTGACCCTCGCGCCGGTCTCCCGGGCGACCGCGGCGACGTCGTCCCGGTCGATGAGAGTGACCTGCTTCTCGAGGTCGGGGTACTGCGCCCAGGTCCCACCGCCGAGGGCGTAGCGGTCGCCCGCCAGGCCGCGTCCGGCCACGGCCTCCACCGACGGCAGGCGGCGCATCGGCTCGGCGGCGGCACCGGCGAGCCAGATCTCCACGACCGAACCGGCCGTCGGGTCAGCCGGCACGGGCACCTCCTCGGCGCCGGGGGACGTCGTCGGCGCCGCGGGCGTCCAGCGCCTCGCTCACCGTGTGCGCGAGCTGCAGCACCTGGATCAGCAGGGGCACCGTGGTCGTCGTCAGTCCGCGCAGGCCCCGCACGGAACCGCCGCGGGCGGCCTGCGCCTCGCGGATGCGGTCGGCGCGCTCGCTGATCAGCGGGATGAACCGCAGGGCCATCGCGATGACCAGCCCGATCCGCGCGGGGCGGAGGCCCACCCACTGCAACGGTCGGCAGATCCGCTCGATCACGGCCACCATGGCGCTCACCCGGGTGGTCGCCGTGACGACCGCCGCGGCCAGCACCAGGCACAGCAGGCGGAGCACCGTCAGGGCGCCGGTGGCGGCGTCGGTCAGGACCAGGTGCAGGACTAAGATCGCCGCGAGCAGCCACCGCACGGCCCGCGCCTGCCGGCTGAGCGCCGCGACCGGCAGCCGGGCCACGACCAGCCCGAGGAGGACCACGGCGGCCAGCGCACCGCAGACCAGCGGCAGGCTGGGCACGGCGAAGACCAGCACGCTCAGCCCCGCGAGGGCGACCAGCTTCCAGCCGGCCGGCGTCCGGTGGACGACGCTGGCCCGGGGCACGTACAGCGCCAGGGTCACCGGTGCACCATGAGCGTCCGGTAGGCGGCGACGGAGCTCTCCGGAGGCCCGTCGGCGACCACGCGGCCGCCGTCGACCACCAGCACCCGGTCGAAGTCGTCCAGCAGGTCGAGGTCGTGGGTCACGACGACGACCTGCTGCTCGAGCTCCGCGATGACCTCCGCGACCCGGCGCGTGTTCACCAGGTCCAGCAGCGTGGTCGGCTCGTCGAACACGATCCGGGCCGGCCGCATGACCAGGACGCCCGCGATGGCCAGCAGCTGCTTCTGCCCACCCGAGAGCAGGTGCGCCGGATGGTCGGCGTGCCTGGCCAGCCCGTACCGCTCCAGCACCTCCGCCACCCGTTCGGCGCGCTCGCTGGGTGGCACCCCCAGGTTCTCCAGGCCGTAGGCGGCGTCCTCGGCGACGGTCGGGTGCACGATCTGGGCGTCGGGGTCCTGGAACACGAAGCCCACCCGGCGGCGGACCTCGCGCACGTGCGTTCGGGTGTCGAGACCGTCCACGAGCACGGAGCCCGTCGTCGGCACCACCAGACCGTTGAGCAGCCGGGCGAACGTGCTCTTGCCGGAGCCGTTGGCCCCGATGATGCCGATCCGCCGCTCGGTCAGCCGGAGGTCGACGTCGGAGAGCACGACGCGGTCGCCGTAGACGTGCCCGACCCCGCGCAGTTCGATGCCGCGGGCCGGGTCCGCGACCGGGCCGGCCGTCTCCGCCCGCCGGAGCCTCACCGGGCAGCGACCGCCCGCTGCGGTCGCTCGATCACCGGGTAGCTGCGGCGCACCTGGACGGCGATGACCGCGGCGAGCACCGCCTTGATGGCGTCGCCGATCAGGAAGGGCAGCGCACCGGACACGATCGCGGCCTTGGGCGAGAGGTCCGCGACCGCGGCGAGCACGGGCACGCCGATCGCGTAGATGACGACGATGCCGCCGACGACGTTGGCCAGCACGCCCCGCGCCACGTTGTAGCGGGCCCAGAACCGCTCGGTGAGCAGCCCGACGACGAAGGCGGCGATGGGCCAGCTGAACAGGTAGCCGGCCGTCGGCCCGGCGAACACGGCCAGCCCGCCGGTCCCGCTGGCGAGCAGGGGGAGGCCGATCGCCACGAGGACCAGGAACAGCAGCTGCGACAGGAACCCGCGGCGCGCGCCCAGGATCGCGCCGGCCAGCATCACGCCGAGCGTCTGCGCGGTGATCGGCACCGGGCCCACCTGGATGGCAGGCACGAGGCCGAGGACCGCGGTGATCGCGGCGAACAGTGCGATGTAGGCGAGGTCCTTGGTCTTCACAGCATGTCTCCCGGGTGCAGGATCCGGCGTTCGTGGGCCGCGACCGGCCGTCGTCGTGGCCCGGAACGTACCGGAGCCGGGCTTACGGACCTGGCCCGCTCCCGCAACCCGGCCGATCAGGCCGTCAGCCACACCGCCGCGTCGTCGGCAAGGGTGCCGTCGCCCACGTCGGCGCTGGCCAGCAGCACCCGGCCCTCCGGCAGGGGAACGGCCGCCCCGGAGAGGTTCAGCAGGCACACGAGCCCGCCGGGACGGCGGAAGGCGAGGCAACCGTCGGGTGCCGGTAGCCACTCCAGCTCCTCGCCCGCGAACGCAGCCGACGCGCGCCGGGTCGCGAGCGCATTCCGGTACAGCGACTGTATCGACGACGGGTCGCCGAGCTGGGCCGCCACGGTGAGCGCGGCCCAACCCTCGGGCATCGGGAGCCAGGTGTCGGGCCGCGACGAGAACCCGTACGACGGCTCGGTGCCCGACCACGGCACCGGAACGCGGCAGGCGTCCCGCCCGCGCTCGGTGCGCCCCGACCGCTCCCAGATGGGGTCCTGCAGCACCTCCTCGGGAAGGTCGACGTCGGGCATCCCCAGCTCGTCGCCGTTGTAGACGTAGGCCGCCCCGGGGAGAGCCAGCTGGAGGAGGGCGGCGGCCCGGGCGCGGCGCAGCCCCACGGCACCGCCGCCGTAGCGGGTGACGTGCCGGGGCCGGTCGTGGTTGGACAGCACCCAGCAGGCCGGCGCCGGGGTTCCGGCCACGGTCTCGAGCGAGTGGGTGATCGCCAGGCGCAGCGCGTCGACGTCCCACTCGGCGGTGAGCAGCTTGAAGTTGAAGGCCAGCTGGAGCTCGTCCTCGCGGATGTATTGGGCCAGCCGGTCGTCGTCCTGCAGCCAGATCTCGCCGACCGCCATGGTTCCCGGGTACTCGTCGAGGACCGCCCGGATCCGGCGGTGCACCGCGTGCACGCCGTCCTGGTCGAACCGGTGGTCGCCGGGTGCGTGGTCGGCCAGCAGACCGGTGTCCTCCAGCGGCACCATGTCCGGGAGGCCCTCGGGCTTGGCCATGCCGTGGGCGACGTCGATCCGGAACCCGTCGACCCCCCGGTCCAGCCAGAACCGCATCGTCTCCTCGAGGTCGGCGATCACCTCGGGGTTCGCGAAGTTCAGGTCGGGCTGCTCCGGCGCGAAGATGTGCAGGTACCACTGGCCGTCGGGGACCCGGGTCCACGCGGGCCCGCCGAACACCGAAGGCCAGTTGTTGGGCGGCTCGGCGCCGTCGGGCCCCCGGCCGTCGCGGAACAGGTACCGGGCGCGCTCGGGCGACCCCGGCGCCGCGGCCAGGGCTGCCTGGAACCACTCGTGCTGATCCGAGCTGTGGTTGGGTACCAGGTCGATCGTCACCCGCAGGCCCAGGGCGTGGGCCTCGGCGAGGAGGGCGTCGAACTCGGCGAGGTCCCCGAACACCGGTTCCACGTCCCGCGGATCGGCGACGTCGTAGCCGTGGTCGGCCATCGGCGACGGGTAGAACGGCGTGATCCAGAGGGCGTCGACGCCGAGCTCGGCGAGGTAGGGCAGCCGGCTCCGGATGCCCGGCAGGTCACCGACGCCGTCGCCGTTCCCGTCCGCGAAGCTGCGGACGTAGATCTGGTAGAAGACCGCGTCCCGCCACCAGTCGGGGGAGGTCGAGCCAGCGGCTCTCTGCAGGGTCCCGCCGCGAGCGTGAAAGTGGTGGGGGTCAAGGGGTGTTCCAGCCGGCTGCACCGGGCTCCTCGAGGGTCTCGGTCGTGTGTGACGTCGCGGCCCCGTCCGGAGGCTCGCCGCGAGCGTGCGAGCGGTGAGGGGGACGGGGTCCTCGTTCAGGGGGAGAGGTCGCCGCCGGCGTCGGCGGGGAAACGGTTCTGCATGCTGCGCGCCGCCATCTCCAGGTAGCCCCAGAGCGTGGCGTCCTGCTCGGGGGAGAGGCCGAGGGAGTCCACCGCCGCCCGCATGTGGGTCAGCCAGGCGTCGCGCTCCACCGGGCCGATGGCGAACGGCGCGTGCCGCATGCGCAGCCGGGGGTGGCCGCGCTGCTGGGAGTAGGTCGTCGGCCCGCCCCAGTACTGCTCCAGGAAGCCCCGCAGGCGCACCTCGGCGCCCGCCCAGTCGTCCTGCGGGTAGAGCGGCGCCAGCACCGGATCGGTGCGCACCCCGGCGTAGAAGTGCGCGACCAGCCGGGTGAACGTCGGCGCGCCGCCGACCTCGTCGTAGAAGGTGCGCGCCGAGGGCAGGGACCGGCTCGACTCGCTCATGCCCCCGATGGTCCCTCACCGGCGGCGGGCGCCGCCACGGAACCCTGGGTGCGGCGGAACGCGACCAGCATCGGCGTGACGGCGAGCAGCCCCAGCGCGCCCGAGATCGCGACGGCTCCGCCGGCCGACACGCCTTCCGCCGCCAGGCCGGCGCCCAGCGCCCCGAGACCCTGCACGCCGTAGAGGCCGGTCACCGCGACCCCGAACGCGCGCCCGCGGTAGGCGCTCGGCACCGCCTGCACGAAGGAGACGTTGAGCGGGATGAGCCACGTGGCGCCGAGCCCGGAGACGAACATGAGCCCGACGACGACGCCGTAGGAGAGGCTGCCCGGCCCCAGCAGCAGTCCGGCCACTCCGGCCAGGGCCACCGGGCCGAGCGAGAGGACGACGAGCGGCACGACCAGCCGCTCCCGGAGGTCCGGGCGCACCAGCCGGGCGACGACCAGCCCGCCGACGGTGACCCCGAGGGGGTTGGCGGCCAGCAGCAGGCCCAGCTCGGTCGCGCCCTTGCCGAACTCGTCGGTCCAGGGAGCGGCCACGCCCTCGGGGGCGTAGGCGAACAGGGTGGCGATCCACAGGACGCCCACGATCGCGACCAGCCGTGGCGACCGGCGGATCAGCCGCAGCCCGTCGCCGGTGTCCTGCCACAGCGAGCGCGGCCCGTCGCCCGACTCGTGCACCGGAGCCGGTCGGCGCTGCAGGGTGGCCCACAGCCAGAGGGCCGAGACCGCGAACGTCGCGGCGTCGATGAGCAGCGCGGCCGCGGGATCCAGGACGGCGACGAGCGCCCCGGCCGCCACGAACCCGAGGACCTGGGCCAGCTGCAGCGTGACGTTGGTCAGGGACGAGGCCACGGCGTAGCGGTCGCCGTCGAGCACGTCGGCCATGAGCGCGGAGCGGGCGGACTCGAACGGCGGTGAGCCCAGCGAGACCAGGAACAGCAGGAGCAGCATCGCCGGCAGCGGCATGCCAGGGATGGCCATGCCGGCCAGCAGCACAGCGCGCGCGGCGTCGGTGGCGATGAGCACGCGATGCCGGGGCAGGCGGTCGGCCAGGGTCGACAGCAGCGGCCCGCCCAGCAGCCAGGGCAGGTAGCCGATGGCGAAGGTCAGCGCCGACAGGAGCGGCGAGGAGGTGCGCGCGTAGACCAGCACCGTGAGCGCCACCCGCGCGAGCTCGTCGCCGGCGGTGGAGAGCAGGAACGTCCCGAACAGCGGGCGGAACTCGCGGACGGCGAAGACCTCGCGGAAGGTCGCCTGCCGCGCCGGTGCGTCGGTGGGGCTGAGCCCCTCCGACGCGGGGGCGCTCAGCGGGCCCCCGTTCCGACGCCGGCGGACGCGGTCAGCAGCGGCAGCGGCGTCCGGAAGCCCTCGGCGACGAACCGCTCCTTGAGCCGCATGCGCAGCTCCCGCCCGACCTGCCACTGGTCGGCATTGGTGCTGCGGACGACCAGCCGCAGGAAGACCCCCTCGGCGGTGATCTGCTCGACGCCCAGCGACTCCGGCTCGGCGAGCAGGACCGCGGCCCACTCCTCGTCGGCGTACATGGCGTCGGCGACCTCCTGCATGACCGCGCGCGCCCTCTCCAGGTCGGTGTCGTGGGCCACCGGCATGTCGATGACCACCTGGGCGAACCCCTGGCTCTTGTTGCCGACGCGCAGCACCTCGCCGTTGCGGACGTACCAGACGACGCCGTTGACGTCCCGGAGCCGGGTGATCCGCAGGCCGACCGCCTCGACGGTGCCGATGGCCTCCCCGAGGTCGACGACGTCCCCGACCCCGTACTGGTCCTCGAGGATGATCCCGATCCCGGCGATGAAGTCCTTGATCAGGTTCTGGGCGCCGAAGCCGAGCGCGACGCCGACGACGCCGGCGCTGGCCACGATGGGCGCCAGGTTGATCCCGAGCTCGCCGAGCACCAGGACGACGGCGATGCCCATGATCACGAACGAGGTGAAGCTGCGCAGCACCGATCCGATCGCCTCGGCGCGCTGCGTGCGGCGTTCGGTGATCGGCCCGTCCGGGTCGTTCTGCGCCACCCGGTTGCGCAGGGGCCGCAGGATCGTCGGGACCGCTCCGGTGGCGGTGCGGTCGGTGAGCCGGCGGACGGCCCGGTGGACCAGCGTCCGGACCACGGCAGCCAGCACGACCACGAGGGCGATCCGGGCCGGCGTCGCGACCAGGACCCGGGCGTTCTCGGCGAGCCAGTCCAGGCCGAACCAGTCGTAGAGCGTCTGGCAGAGCCAGTAGTCCGCGCAGTCGGGCATCGTCGAGGATGCGTCCTCGGCTGCGAGCACGGTCAGTGAGCGCGTCATCACGGTAGATACTTCCAGGCGGACGCGCCTCTGTCAGCGAGACCTGGGTCGCGTCCTACCGAGGGGCCAGGCCGGTGTGCTGCGCCAGGAAGGCGAGCTGGTCGGCCGCCAGGCCGACGGTGCGGCTGACCGCCCGCGCGCCGTGCCCGACCGAGGTCTCGCGGCGGAGCACGATCGGCGCCTCCGACGTGGTGGCGTGCTGCAGGGCCGCGGCGAGCTTGCGGCCGTGCAGGGGATGCACGCGGGTGTCGGACTCGAAGGTGGTGAACAGGACCGCCGGGTACGCCGTCCCCTCCCGGACGGCGTGGTAGGGCGAGTAGCCCAGCAGCCAGCCCAGCTCCGTGGGGTCCTCGGCGGTGCCGTACTCGTCGTTCCACGTCCGGCCCAGGCCGAACAGCTCGTAGCGGACCATGTCCAGGAGCGGCGCGCTGCAGACGACCGCCGCCGCGAGCTCGGGCCGCTGGGTCAGCGTGGCCCCGACCAGCAGGCCGCCGTTGGAGCCGCCCATCACGCCGAGCTGCGCGTGCGTCGTCCAGCCCTCGGCGACCAGGTGCTCGGCCGCGGCGGCGAAGTCGTCGAACACGTTCTGCTTGCGCTCGCGCATCCCCGCGCGGTGCCACTCCTCGCCGTGCTCGGACCCGCCCCGCAGGTTGGCCACGGCCCACACGCCACCGGCGCCCACCCAGGCGAGGGCCTGGGCGCTGTAGGCCGGGGTGAGCGAGACGTTGAACCCGCCGTAGCCGTAGAGGACGGCCGGCCGGGGCGTGTCCGGGCGGCCCGTCCCGGACAGCACGAACAGGTGCACGGGCGTGCCGTCGGCCGAGGTCGCGTGCGTCTCGACGACGGTCAGCTCGGGTACCTCACCCGCCACGTCCGCCTGCTCCCAGCCCGCCAGCGACGTCGGCGAGGCGGCGTCCCAGCGCAGCACCGACGGCGGCGTCGCGTAGTCGGTGTAGCCCACCCACGCCGAGCTGCCGCCCTCGGGTGTGGAGCTGACGCCGGAGATGCTCCCGGCGCCGAGGCCCTTCACGTCGGCGAGCCGGCCCGAGCCGTCCCCGGCCCACACCGAGAGCCGGTCGGTGGCGTCCACGGCGTGGACGGCCAGCACCTGCAGCGAGCCCTCGGGACCGTCGACGAGCGCCACGTCGGAGAGCACGGCGTCCGGGAGCTGCGGGACGACGTCCTGCCAGGCCTCGGGCACCCACGTGGCCGGGTCCGCGGGATCCGCGACGGCCAGCCGCCGGCGCGGGGTGTCCCGGTCGGACACCAGCCACAGGCGGCCGTCGCGGGCGACCCACGCGGTCGTCTGCGCGTCGACGCCGACCTGCAGCTCGCGCAGTTCGCCGTCCCCGGCCAGGTCCGCGATCCAGACGTCGTCGCGGGGCGCGGTGCCGGCCGCCCCCGACACGACCAGCCAGCGGCCGTCGCGGCTGGTGTGCACGCCGAAGTAGGTGGTCGGGTCGCTGCCCTCGCCGTGCACGAGCTCGTCGGTGTCGGCCGGCGCCCCGACCCGGTGGCGCCACACCCGCCGGTGGAACTGCTCCTCGCCGGCCGGCACCTGGTCGGGGGCCAGCCGGCGCACGTAGAACAGCTCCCCGCCGCCCGGCAGCCACGCGACGGGGGAGTAGCGGCACCGGTCGATCGGCCCGTCGAGCACCTCGCCGGTGGCGACGTCGAGCACGTACAGCCGCGACTCCTCGTCGCCGCCGGTGGACAGCTGGTAGGCCAGCCGGTCGCCCTCCCACGAGGGGGACCACGCGTCGAGCGTCGTCGTGCCGGCAGGGTCCAGGGCGGTCGGGTCCACCAGCACCCGGACGGCGCCGTCGGCCTCGCGCACCCGGAGCACCGCGTGCTCCTGGCCGGGGTCCCGGCGGGTCGAGAACGCCCGGCCACCCCGCCAGGCCGGGACGCCCACGGCCCCGGCGTGCACCAGCTGCTCCAGCCGGGCGGCGAACGCCGGCCGCATCGGCAGTCCGGACAGCAGCTCCTCGGCCAGGGCGTCCTGGGCCTGGCTCCACTCCTGGGTGCGCGGGTCGGCGTCGTCCTCGAGCCAGCGGTAGGGATCGGCGATGCGGTGTCCGTGCAGGGTCTCGACGAGGTCGAGCCGGGGGGCCTCGGGGTAGCGCATCGCACCCACGGTAGTTCCATCGGGTTCTGCCGAGACTTTCCGACTACGCCGATTCGCCCTGCTCGGGTCAGAATGGGGCAGCCCGCGGGTGTCGGAGCCACCGGCGGTCCGGGGCGACCGGAGGTGATCCGTGCCGCGTGCCGCTTCCGGGTCGACGTCGGCGGGTCACCCAGCCCCGCGCCGCGACCCACACCATCCATCGGTCCTGCCCGTGCCGTCGCCGGGCACCACGAGCGCCACCTTGCTGCTCAACGCCACGTACGAGCCGCTGTGCGTGGTGTCGAGCCGGCGGGCGATCGTCCTGGTGCTGGCCCAGAAGGCCGAACCGGTCGACTCTGCGGCGGACGTCGTGCACGCGGAGACGGTGAGCCTGCCCGTGCCCGTCGTGGTGCGCCTGACCCGGTTCGTGCGCGTGCCCTATCCGGCGTCGGTCCCGCTGTCCCGCCGCGCCGTCTTCACCCGGGACGGGCAGACCTGCGTGTACTGCGGCGGCTCGGCCACGAGCATCGACCACGTCGTCCCCCGGAGCCGCGGCGGCACCCACACCTGGGACAACGTCGTGGCGGCCTGCCGCCGCTGCAACCACACGAAGGCCGACCGGTCGCTCGCCGAGATGGGCTGGGCGCTGCCGCATCCCCCGCGCACGCCGAGCGGCGCCGCGTGGCGGCTGCTGGGCACCCGCTCGGTGGACCCGCGCTGGCGCGACTGGCTGGGCATGCCCGAGAGCGTCAGCGCTTGAGGAAGAACCCCCTGCCCCCCACCGCTCGCACGCTCGCGGCGGGCCCTTGCAGGAGGCTGAGGGCATGAGTTCTCCAGCAACCGCCCGCCGGCTGTGGGCCCTCGCCGAGCCGTTCCACGCGCTCACCTACTTCGCGCCCGAGTGCCGGGACGCCGCCGAGCAGGCCGGGCTGCGCGGTTTCTGGAACGGCTACTTCGCCCAGCGCGCTGCCCCGCTGGGCGCCACCGGGCCCGAGGTGGTGACGGCGGTCTTCTACAACTTCGCGCCCGCCTTCGTCGCCCGCCGGCTTCCGGCGGTGTGGGCCGACGTGTCGCCGGCCGCCGCCCTGGACGCCCGGCTGGCCGGGATCGACGCAGCCGTCCGCCGGGTGCTGGGGGAGGAGTGGATCGGCTCCGACGACGCCGTCGAGGCCATGGACCTGGCCGCGACGGG
>NZ_JBHUHP010000016.1:54386-233980 GCF_042682525.1 Blastococcus deserti | reverse complement strand
CGTCGACCTGCCCGGTCGCCCGCTGGCCGCCGCCAACACCGCCGTGCAGGTGCCCGGGGAACCGCACCTGGGGCTGTGGCAGGCGGTCACCACGCTGCGCGAGCACCGCGGCGACGGGCACTCTGTGGCCCTGTCCCAGCGGGAGGTCGACGGCGTCACGGCGCACGTGCTCGCCGCCGCCGCCGGCCGGTCGGACCGGGAGTGGCTCATGCGGGCTCGCGGCTGGGACGACGCGGCCTGGGACGACGCGGTCGCCCGGCTGACCGAGCGGCGCTGGCTGGACGACGGCGAGCTGACCGCCGAGGGGCTGGCGATGGTCGCCGCGATCGAGGCCGACACCGACCGGCTGGCGCTGGGGCCGTGGCAGGCGCTGGGCGACACCGGCTGCGACCGCCTGGCCGCGCTGCTGGCCCCGGTGCGGCGGTCCGTGGTCGCCGCGGGCGACTGGCCGGCGGGCAACCCGATCGGCGTCCCCGACCCGGAGTGATCCCCAGGGGCTAGCGTCCCGCCCGTGACCCGGTTGCACGACCTCACCGCGCTCGAGCAGGCGGCCGCCGTCCGGGCGCGGGAGGTGAGCCCGACCGAGCTGGTCGAGCACTCGCTCGCGCGCATCGACGCCCTCGACGCCGGGCTCGGCGCCTTCCTCACCGTCACCCCGGAGCGGGCGCTCGCCGCCGCGGCCGGGGCCGAGGAGCTGCTCCGGGCCGGGGGCGAGCTGCCTCCCCTCCTCGGCGTCCCGACCGCCATCAAGGACCTGAACAACACGGCGGGGGTCCGGACGACGTTCGGCTCCCGCGTGATGGCCGACTTCGTCCCGCAGGTCGACGACGCGGTGGTGACCAAGCTGGCCGCCGCCGGGACGATCAGCCTGGGCAAGACGAACACCCCGGAGTTCGGCTACCCCTGCTACACCGACAACGACCTCGCCGGGCCCGCCCGGTGCCCGTGGGACACCTCGCGGCTCGCCGGCGGGTCCAGCGGGGGCGCCGCCGTCGCGGTGGCGGCCGGCATGGTGCCGTTCGCCCAGGGCAGTGACGGCGGTGGCTCGATCCGCATCCCGGCCGGCATCAACGGGATCGTCGGCATCAAGCCCACCCGCGGTCGGATCAGCAACGCGCCGCTGGGAGCCGACGTCACCGGCCTCGGGACCAACGGGCCGCTCGCGCGCACCGTGCGGGACGCCGCGGCCATGCTCGACGCGATGGCCGGCCCGGTGCTGGGTGACCACGCGTGGGCGCCGCCGCTGCCTCCGGGCGAGTCCTTCCTGGGCGCGGCCGGACGCGATCCGGGCCGGCTGCGCATCGGCCGGTGGCTGCAGTCGCCGATGCCCGACATCGTGCTGGAACCCGAGGTGGTCGCGGCCTTCGAGGACGCGTCGGCGCTCCTGGCCGGCCTGGGCCACGACCTCGACGACGTGCCCGACGGGCTGCTCGGGCCCGAGGTGCTGCCCTCGTTCGAGCGGGCATGGGCACTGTCGGGCACCTTGCTACCCGTCCCGCCGTCACGGGTGGGGGAGCTGCGGCCGCTCACCCGGGAGCTCCGGGGGCGGGGGCTGGCGATGTCGGCGCAGGCGGCGATGGAGTCGATGACCGCGCTGCGCCTGTTCTCCCGCCGGTTCCTCCAGGCCACCGCGGACTACGACGTCCTGCTGGCGCCCGTCGTGACCATGACCCCGCGCCCGATCGGCTGGTTCGACGCCGACGGTGACGGTGCCGAGGACTTCGAGCGGAACAAGCGGTACGCCGCCTTCACCGCGCTGTTCAACGTCACGGGGCAGCCGGCGGTGAGCCTGCCGCTGTACTGGACCGAGGGGGGACTGCCCATGGGCAGCATGCTGGTCGGCCGCCCGGCCGACGAAGCCACCCTGCTCGCCCTGTCGGCGCAGGTGGAGGCGGCACGCCCATGGGCGCACCGGCACCCCGTGTCGTGGGAGCGGACCGGCTGATCCGGGGCCCTGCCGGTAAGTTGTCGAGCGTGAACGTCGTCGAGATGATCCTCGTCTACGCCGGGATCCCGCTGGCCGTCTTCGTGGTGCTCGCCCTGCTGACCCTCGCGCCGGGTGGCCGCAAGCGCGTCCGCTACAAGCCCGGTCAGCCGTGGGAGCACCCGCCGGTGTGGTACGAGCCGCATCCCGAGCACGTCGGCGCAGGAGGGCACGAGCCCGCGCACGGTGCGGCGGCCGCGGTGCCCGGCCGTTCGACGGCGGCTCTCGGCTCGTCGATGTACCCCGAGCAGGCGGAGGAGCGGAACACCGACACGTCGGAGGGATCCGCCGGGCACGGCGCCGGCGGCCACGGGGCGCCCACCGCCCACCGGCCGGTGAACGCCGGTCCGCTCGGCGGGGCCCGCGGGACCTGGTGACGGCAGCACCCCTCACGATGCCCCTCACCAGGCCCCTCACCAGGCCCCTCACCAGGCCCCTCACCACGACCCACACCACGACCACCGCTCCGGGAGGACGGCGATGACCCGCGCTCTGGAGGCCGAGTCGCACGACACGGCCACGACTCAGACGGCCCCGTCCCGGTCCGACGAGGCCGAGGGTTCCGCGCTCGACGAGATCTTCACGTTCCAGGAGCTCGCGCGGCTGGACGAGGCGCTGACCATGTCCTCCCGCGAGACCGGGCTGCGCTTCACCCTCTACATCGGCGACCTCGGCCGGCACACCCGCGTCCGGGCGGAGGAGCTGCACGCGCGCTCCGGCGGCAACCCGAGCGATTCCGTGCTGATCGCCGTGTCACCCGGCCAGCGGGTCGTCGAGGTGGTCACCGGTGCCGGCGCCGCCCGCCGGCTGCCCGACCGGGCCTGCGCGCTCGCCGTGCTCTCGATGACGACGTCCTTCGCCGCCGGTGACCTCGTCGGCGGCATCGTCAACGGGCTCCGCCAGCTGTCCGACCAGGCCGGTCACCCCTCCGCACTCCGCCGCACCCACTGAACGGCCCCCGCCCCCACGGCTCGCAATCTCGCCGCGAGACCCTGCAGGGGGCCGCGGACGCCGACGGGCGCCGTACCCACCACCCGGTGCGTACGGCGCCCGTCGGCGTCCGTCACAGGTGGGCGTCGGCGTCCCGCTCCCGGGCCCGCAGCGCCCGGGCGACGCCGTCGCGGCCCTCGGAGACCAGCCGGCGCAGCGGGGCGGGCTGCTCGGTGTCGGCCAGCCAGGCGTCGGCGGCCGCGATCGTCCGCGGCTCCACGATCGGCGGGAACAGGTACTGGACCGCGTTCTTCGCGATCTCCCCGGGTCGGCGGTCCCACACCGACCGGATCTCGGTGAAGTAGCGGTCCACGTAGCCGGCGGTGAGCTCCCGCTGCGCGGGGTGCCAGAAGCCCTGCAGCAGCGCCTCGTGCACCGCGTTGGGCACCTCGTCGTCGTGGAAGGCCCGCTGCCAGGTCTCCTCCTTGGACTCCGCGGTCGGGCGCAGGGCCCGGGCGGTGGCGGCCCGGCGGATCCCGGTCGCGGTGGCGTCGCGGGTCTCCTCGGCGTCGATCTCGGCGTCGCCGGCGGCACCGATGGCGACCAGCCCGCAGAGGAACGCCCAGCGGGCGTCGGCGTCGACGACGAGCCCCTCCACCGTGCGGGAGCCGTCGAGCAGCCCGCGCAGCACGGCGGCGTGCTCGTCGGTGCGGGCGGCGCTGGCCAGGGTCCGCGACCACTGCAGCTGCATGTCGCTGCCGGGCGGGGCGGCCTCCATCGCGCGCAGGGCGTGATCGGCGAGGGCGGCCCAGCCGGTGGGTGCCCAGGAGGGGTCGGTGTAGGAGGTGAGGGCCGTCTGCACGCGGGTCAGCAGCGCCTGGACGACGCTGATCTCGGTCTCCGCGTCCACCCCGGCGAGCACCAGCTGCACCCACTCCCGGGCCGGCAGCTCGGCGTCGCGGGTCATGTCCCAGGCGGCCGACCAGCACAGCGCCCGCGCCAGCGGGTCGGGGATGGCGCCGATCCGGGTGCGCAGCGTCGCCAGCGAGCGGTCGTCGAGCCGCAGCTTGGCGTAGGTCAGGTCGTCGTCGTTGACCAGCACCAGGTCGGCCACCGGATGACCGACGAGCTCGGCCACCTCGGTGCGCGCGCCCGACACGTCGAGCTCGACCCGTGAGCTACGGGTCAGCCCGTCGGGCCCCTCGCTGTAGAGCCCGACGGCGAGACGGTGGTTGCGCAGCACGGGATGCTCCGCGACCGCCGTCTGCTCGATGGCGAAGCTCTTGTAGCGGCCGTCGTCGGTGAGCTCGATCACCGGCCGCAGGGTGTTGACCTGGCTGGTCTTCAGCCACTGCTCCACCCACTCGCCGAGGTCGCGGCCCGAGGACTCCTCGAGCTGGGCGAGCAGGTCGGCCAGCGTGGTGTTGCCGAACTCGTGCTTGCGGAAGTAGCGCCGCACCCCGGCGAGGAACTCGTCGCGCCCGACGTAGGCGACCAGCTGCTTGAGCACCGAGGCGCCCTTGGCGTAGGTGATCCCGTCGAAGTTGACCTCGACCGCCGCGACGTCGGGGATGTCGGCGGCGATGGGGTGGGTGGAGGGCAGCTGATCCTGCGCGTACGCCCACGCCTTCTCGGTGTTGGCGAACGTGGTCCACGCCGTCGTGTACTCGGTGGCCTCGGCCTGGCAGAGCGTGCTGATGTAGGTGGCGAACGACTCGTTCAGCCAGAGGTCGTCCCACCAGCGCATCGTCACGAGGTCGCCGAACCACATGTGGCCCAGCTCGTGCAGGATCGTCTCGGCCCGGCGCTCGTACTTGGCCCGGCTGACCTTCGACCGGAAGACGTAGTCCTCCAGGAAGGTCACCGCGCCGGCGTTCTCCATCGCGCCGGCGTTGAACTCCGGGACGAACAGCTGGTCGTACTTGTCGAACGGGTACGGGTAGTCGAAGACCCGGTGGTAGAAGTCGAAGCCCTGCTTGGTGACGCGGAACAGCTCGTCGGGGTCGAGGTACCTGGCCAGCGAGGCGCGGCAGTACAGGCCGAGCGGGATGCCCTCGTGCGAGTCGGTGACCTTCGCGTACGGGCCGGCGATCAGCGCCACCAGGTAGGTGGAGATGCGCTTGGTGGGCTCGAAGTGCGCCAGCTGCGACCCGGCCGGGCCCGCCTCGATCGTCCGGCCACCGGTGTTGGAGACGACCTGCCAGTCGAACGGCGCGACGACGTGGAGGGTGAAGGTGGCCTTGAGGTCGGGCTGGTCGAAGCAGGCGAACATCCGCTTGGCGTCGGCGGGCTCGAACTGCGTGTACAGGTAGACCTGCCCGTCCTCGGGGTCGGCGAAGCGGTGCAGGCCCTCCCCGGAGTTCGAGTACCGGCAGTCGGCGGTCACGACCAGGGTGTTCTGCCCGGCGAGGCCGGGCAGCGGGAGGCCGCCCTCCTCGGTGTAGGTGCTCACGTCGAGATCGGCGCCGTTGAGCGTGGCCGAGTGCACCGTCTCGGCGACGAGGTCGATGAACGTGCCGGCGCCGGGCTCCCGGGCGGCGAACCGGACGGTGGTGACGGAGCGGAAGGTGCGCTCGCCGGGGTGCCCGTCCCCGTCGGTGACGTCGAGCTGGATGTCATAGCTCTGCACGGTCAGGAGCTCGGCGCGGGCAGCGGCATCGGTGCGGGTCAGGTTCGGTACGGCCACACGGCGCAGCTTCCCATGCCGGGACGACAGGACGGCTCCACGGGGCAACCCGCCCGGCGAGGGAACAAGCCCCGGGCGATCCGGATTGCCACTGCCAGCAGGCCGGCCACGCCGGGTCGGCCCGACGACGCATGAGGAGCACGACGGATGACCGAGGCAGTGCAGAGCGCCCCCACCACGGCACGGGTGGACTTCTGGTTCGACCCGCTGTGCCCGTGGGCGTGGCTGACCAGCCGGTGGGTGCTCGAGGCGGCGAAGGTGCGCGACATCGACCTGCACTGGCACGTCATGTCGCTCGCCGTCCTCAACCGGGGCCGCGACCTGCCCGAGGACTACCAGAAGATGATGGAGCAGGCGATCGGCCCGGTCCGGGTCGCGATCGCCGCCGCCCAACAGCACGGCGACGCCGTGCTCGGCGACCTCTACACCGCGATGGGCACGCTCCGCCACCACGAGGGCATGGAACTCGACGAGATCATCGCCCCCGCGCTGGAGCGGGTCGGCCTGCCGGCGGAGCTGGCCGGGGCGGCGCACTCCACCGAGTACGACGACGCGCTGGAGAAGAGCCACCACGAGGGCATGGACCCGGTGGGTGACGACGTCGGCACCCCGGTCATGCACATCGACGGTGTCGCGTTCTTCGGCCCGGTGATCAGCAGGGTGCCGACCGGCGAGGACGCCGGGCGGGCCTTCGACGGCGCCGTCCTCCTGGCCAACCTCCCCGACTTCTGGGAGCTCAAGCGCACCCGGCTCTCCGGCCCCGACATGGACTCGGTCCCGGCCGACACCCTGGAGCTGACCGGCCGTCGCTGACGCGCGGGGAGGGCCAGGGCGCAGCGCTCTCCGCCCTGGCCCTCCGTCCGCGTCCGGTGCGGCAGCCGGCGACCGCCCGAGCACGAGGTGGTCGGCCGGGGAACGCCGTGCGGCATGCTGGCCGCGTGCCGCACCCCGTCCGCCAGCGCATCCTGATCACCGGCGCCAGCTCCGGCCTGGGCGAGGGCATGGCCCGGCGGTTCGCCGCCATGGGCCGCGACCTGGCCCTCGCCGCGCGGCGCACCGACCGCCTCGACGCGCTCCGTCAGGAGCTGCTGACGGCCCACCCCGGCATCCGGGTGGAGACGGCGGGGATGGACGTCGACGATCCCGACTCCGTGGCCACCGTCGTCCCGGAGCTGGTCGCGCGGCTGGGCGGGCTGGACCGGTTCGTGGTCAACGCGGGCATCGGCAAGGGGGCGTCGGTCGGCACCGGCAAGGCGGAGGCCAACCGCGCCGTCCTGCACACCAACGTGCTCGGCGCGCACGCGCAGTGCGAGGCCGCGATGGAGGTCTTCCGCGCGCAGGGCGCCGGGCACCTGGTGCTGATCTCGTCGGTCGCCAGCGTCCGCGGCATGCGCGAGACCCGGACGGCCTACGGCGCCAGCAAGGCCGCCGTCAACTCGCTCGCCGAGGGCATCCGCTGCGACGTCTGGGGCAGCGGGATCGCCGTGACGACGATCCTGCCCGGCTACATCGCCACCGACATCAACGTCGGGCGCCGGGGTCCCTTCACCGTCGACCTCGACACCGGGGTGGACGCCCTGACGGCCGCCGTCGAGCGGGAGCCGGTGCGCGCCTACGTGCCCGCGTGGCCGTGGCGGCCCATCGCCGGGCTCCTGCGCGTCCTGCCGCTCTCCGTCGTCCGCCGCCTCACCTGACCCCCCAGCTTTCGGTACCGAAAGCTGCGCGTGCGTGCCCCGCTTTCTGTACAGAAAGCGGGAGGGGGGCTCACCAGCAGATGCGCAGGGGACGGCGGCGCGCAACGACGGTGCCGTCGCCGACGCACTCGCCCCGGCCGCGGGCCAGCCGCTGGGCCGACCAGGCGGCGGCGCACGCATCGAGGGCGTCGACGAGCGGAACGCCCGGCGGCGCCGCGGCCAGGGCGTCCTCGACAGCCATCACGGCGCCGAGCGCGCCCAGCCGCTGGACCGTGCCCCGTGCCGTCCCCTTCCGGTCCCGGACGCCGGCATCGAGGGCGCGGAACGACAGCTCGGGATGGACCTCGACGACCCGCTCGCTCGGTGGGTCGCCCAGTGCCTCGTCGAGCGCCCGGATCGCCTTCACCAGCCGGAACGCCTGCGCGGAGGGGGCCCGCGGGGGATCGGTGACCCGGCGGGAGATCGCACGGGCCTCCGCGTAGTCGTCGGTCGCCAGCACCGCGCGGACCGGCGTCGGGAAGACGGCGCTGCCCGCGGGGCCCAGCAGACGACGGGCCGCCACGTCGCAGGCCCGGACACCGGCCTCCGGCAGCCCGATCGGCATGTCGATGGCGACCAGGTCGACGTCGGGGACGGCCAGCACGGTGGCGACGTCCGGCAGTGCCAGCAGGGTGACCGAGCGGCCCTCGAGGCGGGCGCCCACCCAGGCGCCACGCCACCCGTCGACACCCAGCACCGCCACCGCGGCAGCCTGACAGACTCGCGGCCGTGCGCGTCTTCATCGGTACCGACCACGCAGGCCTCGACTTCAAGGAGCACCTGAAGCAGGCGCTCGCCGACGCCGGTCACGAGCCGGTCGACTGCGGCGCGTTCGAGTACGACGCGCAGGACGACTACCCCCCGTTCTGCTTCGAGGTGGGGGAGCGGACCGTCGCCGAACCCGGATCCCTCGGCGTCGTCATCGGCGGCTCGGGCAACGGCGAGCAGATCGCCGCCAACAAGGTGCCCGGCGTGCGGGCCGCCCTGGTCTGGAACACGTCGACCGCCCAGCTGGCCCGGCAGCACAACGACGCCAACGTCGTCTCGATCGGCGCCCGCCAGCACAGCCCCGAGGAGGCGACGGAGCTCGTGCTGGAGTTCCTGCGGACGCCGTTCAGCGAGGACGAGCGCCACGTCCGCCGCATCCGCCTGATCACCGACTACGAGCGCGACCGCCACCGCCCGGCCGGAGGGCTGCCCACGCGTCCCCGCCACCCGTGACCCCACCGGACGGCGCCGCCCTCCGGACCTCGGTCACCGCTGCCCGGCAGCTGCTCGACCGGATCCCCGACGGCGACCTTCCCGTGCCGGTCATGGGGACGTCGGTCACCGGCGTGGCCCAGCACCTGGTCAGCTGTCTGGCCTGGTACGCCCACGACCTGGCGGCCGGGCCCGCCGAGGTCAGCCCGGCCGACCTTGTTCCCCGGCCGCCGGCCTCCCTGGCCACCGTGGCCGCGAGCGTGGCGGCCTGCGGAGAGGTGCTGGCCCGGACCGTCGACGCGGCCGGCCCGGACGAGCGCGGCTGGCACTCCACGGGGTCGCCGATGCCACGGGCTTCGCGGCGATCGGCTGCGCCGAGCTGCTCGTGCACGGCACCGACGTCGCCGACGCGGTCGGTCTCGCCTGGTCCCCGCCCACCGACGTCGCCGCCGCCGTCCTGGCCCGGCTCTTCCCGGGCACCGACCCCGGAGCCGAGCCCATGGCCGTGCTGCTCTGGGCGACCGGGCGGGCCGACCTGCCCGGCCGGCCGCGCCGCACCGCGTGGACCTACGCGATGACCCCGGCCGGGGACAGCGGCTAGAACTCGTCGGGGCACCAGGGGGTGACCGGCCAGCCGAACGCCGTGGCCGCCAGGGTCACCGCACCGGGGCTCACTTCGGTCACCCGGCCGGAGGCCTGCAGGGTGGCCAGCGACGTCCCGCCCAGGTAGGCCGCCGAGAGCTCCTCGATGCCCAGCACCAGGTCGGGATCGAGGTCGGTGCGCCCGCAGTAGCCGCCGGCGGGATGGCCGGCCAGCCGCCAGCGGCCGGCGTTCCAGGGGCAGACCTCGTCCCGCACCTCGATCACCAGGTCGATCGGCGCGGGGTAGCGCCGGGCGGCCAGGGCCCGGTCGACGTCGACCAGCCGCACCCACAGGGCGTCCCTGATCGGACCGGTCAGGGCGCGGCCGTCGGTGACCAGGTGCCGGATCGCGTCAGCGGGCGAGGCCCCCCGTAGGCGCACCGTGCGAACCAGGTCGATGGAGAGCAGGACCTGCCAGAGGGCGGCGTAGGCGGGGGTGCTGGCGGCCCGGACCTCCTCGACGGTCAGCGTGGCGTCGGCTTCCCCCGTGTCGGTCCACCCCGCGGTCAGCCGATACGCCGCGTAACCGCTGACGGCGCCGTCGTCCCCGGTGTGCAGCAGGTACCGGCGGGCGGTCGCGCCGTTGCGGTGCTCGGGCTCGTCGCGCAGCAGCCGGTCCCACCAGCGGTCGTCGCGCGCGAGGTTGCCCGGCACGAACCGGCGCACCGACTCGTGCAGCCGGGGAGCGGCGGCCCGGTAGGCGTCCTCGCCGACGACGTCCACCCGGCCGGTGCCGAGGTCGGTGCCCGGTCGCAGCCGCAGCCGCTCGGTCCGCCCGGTGAGCTCCGTCCGCGCGGTCGCCGGGGCGTAGCCGAACCGGCCGTAGATGGGGTACTCCGACGCCCACAGCGCGGCGACCGGCTCGCGCTGCTGCTCGTGCAGCTCGGTGAGCTGGCGGCGCATGATAGCGGTGAGGACGCCCCGTCGGCGGTGGGTGGGCGCGACGGTCACCCAGGTGATGCCCGCGCACGGGACGACAGCCCCGGGCACGGTGAGGACGCGGCTGTAGATGCCGGAGGTGGCCACCACGCGGCCGCGGTCCCACAGCCCGAGCGACCGGTCGAGCTCCGCGACCGGGGGCGGGGTGTCGAGGTAGGGACCGGTCGGCGTCTCGCCGAAGGCACCCACCATCGCCTGCAGGAACTCCGGCCAGTCCTCCGCCGTCGCGGGACGGAGCCAGGAAGCGAGGTCGTCGGCCACGGGAGGTGTCTACCGGGCCGGTCCGACGTCGCGCCAACGAGTTGTCGGACCCCACCGCCAGGATCGCGGCATGGAGCGGCAGCGGCCGATCGGCTGGTGGGTGAAGCGGCTCGACAGGCTGCTCGAGCAGACCCTCGACTCCGGGCTCGCCACGGAGGGCCTCACCCGCCGGCACTGGCAGGTGCTGCACTCCCTCGCGGAGGGCGCCGGCCGGGAGGAGGAGCTGCGGTCGGCCCTCGCGGACTTCGCCGGCGACGTCGGTGCCGTCGTCGACGACCTCGTCGACCGGGGCTGGGCGCGACGCGGGGCCGACGGTGTCGCGCTCACCGCGGCGGGCCGCTCCGCGCACGAGCGGGTCGCCACGGCGGTGGGGCGGGTCCGCCGGCTGGTGGCCGAGGGGGTGTCCGCCCAGGAGTACGAGCAGACGATCGGCGTCCTGAGCCGGATGGTCGGCAACCTGGAGCGAGCGCTGGGCCGCGCCCCGGACGAACCGCGCAGGTAGTCCAGGCGCCGGAGGTGGGAACGACCCAGCGCACCGACCGCGGAACCCGTCCCGCCGGCTGCTCGTCTCCGCTCGGCATGCTCGTGGCCGCGCGCGACGAAGTCCGGACTCCGCGGGGTGCCGGCCCTAGTGTTCGGGCACGGCTCCGCCGTCGTGGTGCTCCCGCCGCGCCGGCGTGCCGAGGGGGAGGTGCCTCGTGCGGATCCGCGGCCTGCCGGTCGCGCTGGTGCTCGCGCTGCTGTCCGGCGGGTGCACCTCGTTCGCCGGCGATCCGGAGCCCGCGCGCCGGGAACCGGAACGCCCGGTGGTCACGTCCACACCGGATGAACCCCTGACCGTCGTCGCGGACACCGATCCGGTCGTCTCGGCGGTGACCATGAGCGCCGTGCTGTTCGACCGCGCGCCGGTCGTGGTGGTGGCCCGCGACGGCGACCGCGCCGGCACGCTGCTCGCCGCATCGGCCGCGGTCGGCCTCGGCGTGCCGCTCCTCCTCGAGCCGGCGGGCGGCGGGCCGCCGGACCTCCTGGCCGGGGAGGTGGGGCGGCTGGGCGCCGGAACGGTGCTCGCGGTGGGCGAGGCCGACGGCACCCTCACCGTCGGCGGCCCCGGTGGAGGAGGGCCGGACGTCATCGCCGTCCCGGCCGACCCCGCGGCCGTCGAGACCGTCACCGGGCTGGCGTTCGAGCCCTCGGACCCGGTGTCCACCCGCAACGACCCGCGCACCGTGGCGGCGCTGGACCCGGCCGCCCCCGTGGCGCTGACCGTGGAGGCGCCGGCGACGTCGGCCGCGGCGCCGGGCGACGCGTCGCTGCCCGGCGTGCGCCGCGCCGAACCACTCGCCCGGACCGTCGTCCTGTCCACGGGCGAGGCCGCCTCGACGGCCGCCCTCGCCACCGCTCGCGCCGCCGGTGCGGCGGTGGCGCTGACCAGTGGCGAGACCGATCCGAGAGCCTCCCCCGAGGCCATCGCCGCCCTCTCCCAGGTTGCCTGGGCCCGTCCCGAGGCGGTGGTCGCCCTGGGCGCGGGGTTCGACGCCGAGGACGGCCTGGACTGGAAGGTCCGGACGGCGGCCGGCGGCACGCAGCTGCCGGGGGGTGGCCAGGTGCTGTTCCCGGGACGGCTGCTGGTAGCTCTGTACGGCCATCCCGGCACGGCCGCGCTGGGTGTCCTCGGTGAGCAGGACGTCGCGGCCGCCATCGAGCGCGCCCGGGCTCATGCCGCGCCGTTCGAGGCCCTGGTGGAGGACCCCGTCGTCCCGGCGTTCGAGATCATCGCGACCGTCGCGTCGTCGGCTCCCGGCGAGGACGGGAACTACTCCGCCGAGGCCGAGGTGGCGGACCTGAGACCGTGGGTCCAGGCCGCGGGGGAGGCGGGCCTGTACGTCGTCCTCGACCTCCAGCCGGGGCGCACCGACTTCCTCACCCAGGCGCAGCGGTACCAGGAGCTGCTGGAGCTGCCGCACGTCGGCCTGGCGCTGGACCCGGAGTGGCGCCTCCCGCCCGACGGGGTGCACCTCACGCAGGTCGGCTCCGTGGGCGTCGACGAGGTGAACCAGGTGGGCGCCTGGCTGGCCGATCTCACGCGGGAGCGGGCACTGCCGCAGAAACTGCTGGTCCTGCACCAGTTCCAGCTGCGGATGATCGACGGCCGGGAGCGGCTGGACACCTCGCGCGACGAGCTCGCGGTCATGATCCACGCCGACGGCCAGGGCTCGCAGGGGGACAAGCAGGCCACCTGGCGTGCGCTGCACCAGAACCCGCCGGCCGGGGTGTTCTGGGGCTGGAAGAACTTCTACGACGAGGACGCGCCGATGCTCACGCCCGAGCAGACCATGGCCGAGGTGAGCCCGCGGCCGGACCTGATCACCTACCAGTAGGTCCCGGGCCCTCCCGAATCGTCGGCGTCCTGTGGTGTGCTGGCGCGCACGTCGACCGGAGGAGAGGTGCCAGGTGACCAGTGTCGCGATCGGACCCACCGATCAGCTCGACCCGCGGCTGCTCGAGCACCGCCGCGAGCTGACCGGCTACTGCTACCGCATGCTCGGATCGGCCTTCGACGCCGAGGACGCCGTGCAGGAGACGATGGTGCGGGCCTGGCGCGGACTGGCCGACTTCGAGGGCCGGTCGGCGCTGCGGTCGTGGCTGTACCGGATCGCCACCAACGTCTGCCTCGACCAGCTCTCCGGCCGGCAGCGGCGCGCACTGCCGATGGACCTGTCCGGGTCACCCTGGCAGCCGGTGGAGTCCTCTCTCGCCGCCCGGCGGCCGGGCACGGCGTGGATCGAGCCGATGCTCGACCGGCAGGTGCTCCCGGAGGACGGCGACCCCGCGGAGCGCGCCGTGGCGAGGGAGTCGGTGCGGCTGGCGTTCGTCGCCGCGCTGCAACACCTGCCGCCGCGCCAGCGCGCCGTCCTCATCCTCCGCGAGGTGCTGCGGTGGAAGGCCGACGAGGTGGCCCAGCTCCTCGACACGACCGTGGCCTCGGTCAACAGCGCGCTGCAGCGTGCCCGGGCGACCTTGGCCTCGGTCGGGGGCGTGCCGGAGCCCCGCCCCCCGCTAGGCGACGACGACCGGGAGCTGCTCGCCCGGTACGTGGACGCCTTCGAGCGCTACGACATCGACGCCTTCGTGCGCCTGCTGCACGAGGACGCCACCCAGCACATGCCGCCCTTCGAGATGTGGCTGCGTGGCCCCGCCGACATCGGCGCCTGGATGCTCGGCCCCGGGGCCGCCTGCCGGGACTCCGTGCTGGTGCCGGTCTCGGCCAACGGGACCCCGGCGTTCGCCCAGTACAAGCCGAGCGGGAATGGCGGCCGCGAGCCCTGGGGGCTGCACGTGCTCGAGGTGGAGGACGGCCGGATCGCCCACATCTCCAGCTTCCTCGACCTCGGCAGCGGTCTCTTCCAGACGCTCGGCCTGCCCGCGCGCATGGACTGAGCGCGTCGCCGGGAGTCAGGCTCCGGCCGCCAGGTGGTGGTGGAGACAGGGGCGGCCATGGTGGCCTGGCTGGCGTGGCCGACCCAGTCCTGACCCGGCTGCCATCCGTCTCCCTGTCCGACGGCGCGACCGAAGTCTCAGCTGACCCGCGGCTCCGGGACACGCTGGCTCTCCCGCGGGCCGGCCTGCTGCGGGACGTGCGCCATCGGCACCCGGGGAGCCGGGACCGTGGGAGCCGCGACCACCGCGGAATCCCCTGCGGGCGATCCGGCCGACTGCTTCTCGGTGTCGAGCTTCTCCTCGCCGGTGAACGAGGGCCCGTCGCCCTTGCCGAACGTGCCGCCACCGACGGCCAGCAGGATGGTGACGAGCGCGGCCATGCCGGCGACCGATAGCTTCTCGCCCCAGTCGGTCTGCAGCAGGCCGGTCCCCGCTGCCGTGAGGAGCGAGGCGAGCGACGCGGCGAAGGAGCGGATCGCCCGCTCGAGGGTCGCGATCAGGAAGGCACGGGAGAACACAGTCTGTGCGGACATGGCACCGCCTTCCGCGGGACGGATGGGTCGATCGGAGGAGCACGGCGACGGATCGACGGATACAGCCCATGCGGAACCGATCACGCGTGCAGCGGAGGCAGGGGTCTCGCTGGCGGACCGGCATCGCAGCACGCCGTGGAGAGGCCGGGCGGCCCCCGGTGTGCCTGTCGATCCGCGTGTGCCCCCGGTGCCTCAGCACCGCTGCGGTGGTAGTTGCCCAAGCCGTCCGCCTGGTCACACCGACGGGATGGGTCCAGCGCCGATCTCGGGCAGCCGGGCGGCTGGTTCCCCGGGACGGGTGGGCAGCCCCGCGTCCGCGCCCGGCCCGCTGGCGGACCAGGCCTCTTCCAGGGCAGGAGTTCCGCGACATGGGTTCGCCCGCGACGGCGATGATCCCGGGGCCGATACCGCACGAGGAGCCCGACCCCGAGCTGATGGCGCGCATGGCCGCCGAATACCACTACGAGATCGCGGGGGGACTTCCGCCCGGGGTGACCGGTCGACCGGGCTCGGGCCACAGCCGGACCTCACCACGCCGATGGAGGCCACCTACGCGCCGTGGTGGCAGGCGTGCACCGGCGGCTCGAGGCGGCCGGGTTCGCTGATATCCACCCCGCTCACGGCAAGGTCTTCGAGGCATGCGTACCTCCGGCGCGCACTGTCGGCACTCCCCCCGCTGCTTGGCCTGGCCGACGGCTGACCGGCTCACCGGCGGCAGGGCGCCCCGTGGCCGCAACGGGGCAGCGTCGTCGCGGCCATCGTCCTGCGATCCGGCACCTCCGCGTCCCGCGTGCCCGGTCGACTACAGGGTTGCGGCAGCGCCGGCGAGCGCGCCGACGGATGCCGTCGCTGACTCCTCCTTCATGGTCGTGCGCCAGATGTGGACGATCGCGACCACCTCCGCCACGTGGAGCTTCCCGGGGACCTGCTGGACGGCGTAGTCGTACGGCCGCAAGGACAACGCCGATGATCGGGGGGCCGCGGTCAGGACGACGTCGCCGTGCTCATCGGTGACGCGGAAGTCGCGCCGCCAGGCGCTGCCTCGTACCAGGAGGCGACCTCCGCGCTGGAGGTGGACCTCCGCGGAGGTCCTGGTGATGCCCCGTGTCCGCGCCATGAGCAGGGGCGTGCCGTCCGGTCCGGTCGCATGCCATCGCGTCGGCAGCCGCCACCAGCTCCTCCGTGCCACGCAGAGAGGAGCGCCGCGGGCGTCGGTGACGACGAAGCGAGTGCCGGTCCGACTGACCGCGATGCGCGCGACGACGCCGTTCGAGTCGGTCACGTCGTACGCACCGTGCCTTCTGCGATCGGAGAACCGGAGGCTGGCCGATGGGTCGGTCACGAACAGGTCCTTTCGGGTGAGGGGCGGACTGGGCGGAGGCGGCGTGCGGAGGGTTCCGCGGCAGTCGATGGCGGCCCGGCCGCCGGCTGCGGGTGCTGTGCTCAGCGCGACCGCCCTGAGCGCGGCTCCCTGCGCGACCGCCGGGGTCAGCGCCACGGCTCTCCGCGCTTGGTCCCGTAGTGCTCACGGACGTAGTGCCAGGGGATGACCGCGATGATGATCACGACGAACGAGTTGGCGAACGCCACGTCTTCCGTGGCCCGGTCCATCTGGTCGGCGGCCCACAGGGGCAGGGCGACGACGCCGAACCAGATCAGCTTGAACGCGCACTCGAACAGCAGCAGCGGCAGCATCTGCAGCGGGTAGCGGATACCGAGGAAGGCCAGCAGCGACAACGCCGCGAGCATGCAGTTGACCACGCCCTCCATGACCTGCCACTGCTGGCTGTGCTGGAGGAAGGACGGCCAGTGGGTGACGGCGAGCCCGGCGCCGATCAGGAGGTATCCGGCGCGCAACGCGTAGAGACGCGGCAGCGAGACCTGGGCCGCTGCTGTGCGCCCCTGGTGATCGCGCGCCGACCCGCTGTCCGTGCTGACGCTCGTCATGACAGATCTCCCTCGAGTCGTGGTGAGGAGGTGGGTGGGACCGGCCTCCGCGGCTCGGTGGGGATCCCGTGACCGTGGTGCCGGGAGGAGGAGTCGGACCGGCGGTCCGTCGGCGCAGATCGCCGTGCCGTCCGCCCTCGCCGGGACGGTGCGTGCGCCGTACCGCAGGGCAGCTGTTCGACGAGGACCACGTGGCGACCCTGCTGCCGAGGCGGAGGCCTGCACATCCGGCTGCGGTCGGTGCAGTCGCGACCGAAGTCGGCGTCCGGCATCGACTTCGGTCGGTGGTCCGGGCACGCCGTCCCGCCCTACCCTCCGGCCATGGGCTCCCTGGTCGGTTCCGCTCGACCGCCTCGGACGGCGGGGTGGCGGGGTGTCCTCACCACGCTGTTCGCCGTGGCCCTGGGTGGGCTCTGGCTGGTTCTGGGCCGGGCCCTGTGGCAGCCGGTCGGGGTGCTGTTCTGGATCGACGCCGCGATCGGCGTCCTCTCCGTCGGAGCCATGCAGTACCGCGGACGTCGGCCGCTCGTCGTCACCGTCCTGACGACCACGGCGACGGCGTTCTCGGCCAGTGCAGTCGGTGCCTGGATGGTCTGCCAGGCGTCGCTCTCGACCCGACGGCGGTGGCGGGAGATCCTGCCGACTGCGGCGCTGTCCCTCCTGACCGGGCACATCCAGTACGTCCTGCTGCCCGAGCAGACGATGTCCTGGGTGGAGAACCTCGCCTTCGGCGCCCTGACGACCGGCGTCCTCGTCGCCGTCGGCATGTACGTGGGAGCGCGTCGCGACCTCCTTGCCTCCCTGCGCGACCGGGCCGAGCGCGCCGAACGGGAGCAGGGGCTGCAGGTCGCCACCGCCCGGGCGGCGGAGCGGACGCGGATCGCCCGCGAGATGCACGACGTCCTCGCCCACCGGATGTCACTGGTCGCTCTCCACGCGGGAGCCCTCGCCTACCGCACCGACCTCGGACCGGCCGAGACGCGCGAGACCGCCGGCGTCATCCAGGCCAACTCCCAGCGCGCCTTGGCCGACCTCCGGGAGATCCTCGGTCTGCTCCGTGACCCCGACCCCCGGATCGACGCGACCGACCACCGGCCCCAACCCACCCTCTCGGACCTGGATGCCCTGCTGCACGACGAACGCGCTGCCGGCGCGCACATCACCCTGCTCGTGGACCTCGAGGACGTCGACGAGCTGCCGGTGTCGACCGGCCGCAGCGCCTACCGGATCGTGCAGGAAGGGCTGACCAACGCCCGCAAGCACGCCCCGCACACCGAGGTCACGGTCGAACTGGCCGGTCGGCCCGGGAGCGGTCTCCACATCTGCGTCCGCAACCCCGCCACGACCGGCGGCGGGGGCGGCGGCGACGGAACCGGGTTCGGCCTCGTCGGGCTGGCCGAGCGGGCCGCCGCCAGCCACGGCCGCGTCGAGCACGGCCTCACGGCCGACGGGCAGTTCGTCCTCCGGGCCTGGCTGCCGTGGGACCGATGAGCGAGCCCACCATCCGGATCGTCCTCGTCGACGACGACCCCCTGGTCCGCGCCGGGCTCCGGCTCATGCTGGGCGGTGCGCCGCGGATCGTGATCGTCGGAGAGGCCGGCGACGGCGCCGAGGCACTCGGCGTGGTCGACAGGACGCGTCCCGACCTCGTGCTGATGGACATCCGGATGCCTCGCATGGACGGGCTCGCCGCCACTCAGCAACTCCTCGGGCGGACCGATCCCCCCAAGGTCGTCGTCCTGACCACGTTCGACGCCGACGAGTACGTGGTCCGTGCTCTGGCGAGCGGCGCGAGCGGGTTCCTCCTCAAGGACACCGCCCCGCCGATGATCGTCGAGGCGATCGAACGGGTCGCTGCCGGTGAGCCGATGCTGTCGCCGAGCGTGACCGCCCAGCTGATCCGCAGGGTCGTCGACGGGTCCTCCACCGGGGCGGAAGCGGGACGGGCCCGCGCCGCGGCGGCCCGGCTGGCCGGTCTCAGCGAGCGGGAGCGGGAGGTCGCCGTCGCCATCGGGCACGGGAAGTCCAACGCGGAGATCGCCCGCGATCTCTACCTGAGCCTCCCGACGGTCAAAGCCCACGTCTCCCACATCTTCGTCAAGCTGGGGGTGGCGAACCGCGTCCAGATCGCGATCTGCGTCCACGAGGCCGGCCTCGCATGAACCGGGAACGCCGTGGAAGGTGTGACGCCACCACAGCCATGGCGCGGGGTGGTGCCGACGGCCGGTTCCTCGAGCGGCGCCCGTGCTGTCCGGGCGCATCTCGCCCGGGACCGTGCGCGACCACCCGTTCGCCACCGCGGCGACGATCAGCGCCGCCAACCGGCACGCCGCGTCCGACATCGCCCGGCCTCACGGCCGGACTCGACCACCGCCTGACCACTCGAACGGCAGGAGCACGACATGAGCGTCGTCCCGACGACCGCAACGGGAACTGGAACAGCGGGTGCACCTCGGTCGTCCAGCGAGTTCCGCCCCCATCGTCAACCCGGATCGCGTCGATCCCCTGGGTGGTGGTTGCAGTGCCTCGGTGTGGCGCACGGCGTCGTCGGGGTGGGCCTGTACCGGCAACCTCTGGCGCAGATCGCCCGGGGCAGGATCGTCGGCTCCGTCCCGGACACGGGTGACAAGGCGACGGCGTTCTGGTTCATGGTCGCCGCGCCCACCTTGTGGCTCGGCGGACGGCTTCTCCGATCCGCCGAATCGCACGGTGACTCCGCCGCCCAGCGCACCGCGGGCGGGATCCTCACCGTGACCGGCCTCACCGGCTCTGCCCTGATGCCCACCAGCGGCTTCTGGGGCGTGGCAGCGGTGGGGATCTCATCGCTTCGCCGGAGCATCCGGCGCAGGTAGGAACCGCTCGGTTGGCCGGGCCGCCCACCGTCCTCTCCTCCCGGGTGTGGTCACGCGGTGCGGGGGTGACCCGGCTCACCGGCCGGCCGTGGCAGTCCGGGCACCGCTGGAGCGTTCTTCCTGGTGATGGTCGCCGCTCCGGTGCTTCCCGCGCCGCTCTCCGCATCTGCTCCCTCTCCTAGCCGCGTGTGGACGCCCAAGCGGGTGCTGGTCACCCGCTCGGCCGCCGAACGCCCGCACGGCCAGCGCATCCTGGCCCGGCTCGACACGGCCGGCGTGCAGGACGTGGAGCTGCTGCGCGGTGACCGGCTGCCCAACCTGCGTGGCGAGGGCGACCGGGCGGCGTTCATGGCCGCCAAGGACACGATGGCGGTCGTGGTGGGTGCTCCGTCCCAGCGCAAGCTGCAGCCGATCCCGCCGTCGGCCGACTGGCGCTTCGACCTGGCGCAGGGCTGCCCCGCGCACTGCCAGTACTGCTATCTCGCCGGGTCCCTGTCCGGCCCGCCGATCACCCGGGTCTTCGCCGACCTCGACGAGGTGCTCACCGACCTGGACGGCTACGTGGGGCGGGGAGCGGTCACCTCGGGCACGGCCGAGCGCGGCGGCGAGGGGACGACGTTCGAGGCCTCCTGCTACACCGATCCGCTGGCCATCGAGCACCTGACCGGGGGGCTGGCCACCGCGATCGCGCACTTCGGCACGCACGGCTGGGCCGGCCCGGTGCAGCTGCGGGCGACCACCAAGTTCGACGACGTGGCCGGGCTGCTCGACCTGCCGCACGGCGGGCGCACCCGGCTGCGGTTCTCGGTGAACGCCCAGTCGGTGGCCCGCCGGTTCGAGGGGGCGACGAGCCCGGTCGCCGGGCGACTGGCGGCGCTGCGCGCCGTCGCCGCAGCCGGCTATCCGGTCGGCGTCACCGTCGCGCCGATCATGCCGGTCGAGGGCTGGCGGCAGGAGTACGCCGATCTGCTCGACGGCATCCGCGCCGCCGCCGGCGATGCCGACCTCACCGTGGAGTGCATCACCCACCGCTTCACGCCGGGCAGCAAGGCCACGCTCACCGACTGGTACCCGCGCACCAGGCTGGAGATGGACGAGGAGGCGCGAACCACCAAGCGCGGCAAGTTTGGATCGGTCAAGCACGTCTACCCGAAGGAGACGATGGCCGAGCTGCGCAGCTGGTTCGAGCGGGCCGTGGCCGACCGCCTGCCCGGCGCCCGGCTGCTCTACTGGACCTGACCCCGCCGCGAGGTTCCTCAGCCTCACCGACTGGCGTATGCACGTCGCCAAGGATCTGCTGCGCTCGTCCGACCTGGGTGTGGCCGCAGTGGGTCGTCGCGTCGGCTACGACTCCGAGGAGGCCTTCAGCCGAGCGTTCAAGCGCCGGACCGGGCTCGCGCCCAGTTCCTGGCGGTCGAGCTGCTGACTCGGGGGCGAGCTGAGGGACGACCGCTTCGCCGAGCAGGTGCAGGTTGTTCACGAGCTAGCCGCTGAACCGGGGCACGGGCGGCCTGCTTCGCTCTGTCGGGCGTCCGCGGACTCGTTCACGACGGGGCGACGCTGTTCCGATGGTCGAGGGCACTGGACTCGGATGCGTGGTGCCCCTCACGCGGTGGCCCCTCACAACGGAGCCGGGCCGGGTCGGGAGGCTGTCGGATAGGCGGCACGCTCGTGGGCAGGGACGGCGGGAGTCGGTGTGGTGTCTCGGTGGCGGGCAGGAGCCGCCAGCGCGAGTGACGGTGTCGCGCTCCCGTCTCGCTCGTGGAGGCGTCGCGGCCCTTCACCGGTGCCGGTTGGGCTGTCATGTTGTCGGCATGGCTGCCTCGATCGTGCCGCCCGAGGGAAGGCATCTCACCACCGGATGGGAGCCGGACCTGCCGCCGGAGGACACCCTGGTTCGTCAGGCGGTCCTGGTCCATGCGTCGTGGCCGGTCGAGGTCGCCCGTAGTACCGGGCGGCCCTACCGGTCGAGCCCGCACTGGGCCGGCGGGTGGATCGGGGACCGCGGCGCACTGACCAACCCCGTCGTGCTCAAGCAACCCCTGGCCGAGCCGGCGGCGACCCTCGCCGAGATCGACGAGATGTTCCCGGCCGACGTGCCGTACCTGTTGCTCAACCCCTGGCCTGCGCCCGACCTGGCGAACCACGGCCTCGTGCTGATCGGTCACCCACCGCTGATGGTTCGGCTGCCGGCTGCGGGGCCCGATCGGCCGCGGCAGGACATCGAGGTTCGGGAGGTGCGCACCGCGGAGGACTTGGCCGTCGCGGAACGGGTGCTGGTGAAGGGCTATCCCATGCCGGAACTGGAGCCGCTGCAGCCGGGAAACCTGATGGGCCCCGGCATCCTGGGCGGGGAGACCCGGGTATGGCTCGGCTTGGTCGACGGGGAGCCGGTCGCTGTCGCGGCCGCACACCGGCACGCCGGCGCCACGCTGGTGGAGTACGTCGCGACGCTGCCCCAGGCCCGGGGTCGCGGGGCTGGGGCAGCCGTCACGTGGGCGGCAACCCTGGCGCACCCGGATGAGCCAGCCGTCCTCATCGCCAGCGACGACGGGCGGCCGGTGTACGAACGCATGGGGTACGTGGCGATCGAGCGGTGGACTGCTTGGCTGCGCCCCGCCGGGTGACGGCTGCACGGCGGTGATGACGCCGGACCTGCGGGCCGGCGTCACGCTGGCTCATGGTTCGACCCGTGGGAGATCCTGCGATCGTTCAGAGCTGCACCGAGGGGCCGGGAGCGTCACCGGTGACGCCGGCTGACGAGCCGCCGCTACCTGCACTGTCCCCGGCGGTCCGACCGGCTCAGCTCGGACGACGTCCGCCGCGTGCGGGCAGTCACGAGGACCGGAGCGCTGACATCAGCCCGGTCGCGATCACGAACCCCGCACTTCGACGCTGCGGACCCATGATCCGAGATCCCTGGCGACGGCGACGGCGATCGATCTCGGGCCGCCGCTGGCTCGGACGACCGAGCCGTCACCGCCACCGGACGAGCCGGCACGGTCAAGGTCACCTGGTAGCGGGCATCCTCACGGGCACTGCTCGGTCTCCGCGGGCGGACCTGGCACCCTCTTCGAGCTCCGAGATCGAGAGGCGCACACGTGTCGCATCTCGGCGGCGAGGCCGCATGCGATGTCCGGAGGCGGGAGTGGGCGTCCTCGTCGAGGACAGCCTGTCGAGCCGTGAGGACCAGACCGTCACGGCTCCGCCGGCCGGGCGGGATGTATCGAGGTGATGTGCGTCCGTTGCGTACTAGCGTCGTCAGTGGAAGCGAGTCCTGCCAATTCTCCGACCAGGGAGCGGACATGACCGGGACCGCGATCGATGCACGGCTCGACACCGAGGGCGTCTGGCGGGAGTTCGGCGCGCAACTGGGGGCGTTCGTCCGCCGGCGCGTCAGCGACCCGGACCGTGCCGAGGACGTCCTCGGCGAGATCGTGCTGCGGATCCACCGCAACCTCGACCGTGTCGACGACCGCGAGCACCTCACACGGTGGGTCTACCGGATCACGCGCAATGCCATCATCGACGAGTACCGGCGTGCCCAGCGCGAGCAGGGGCGCCGGGCGCCCCTGCCCGACGGGGCCGCCGAGCTCATCGCCGACACGCCCGACGAGGCCGAGCCGGGCGTCCTGCGTGAGCTGGCCGCGTGCCTGCGGCCGCTGCTCGACCGGCTGCCGCCCGAGCAGCGCCGCGCGCTGGAGCTGACCGACCTGGACGGGCTGACCCAGACCGACGCCGCCGCGCGCGAGTCCATGTCCGTCTCCGGCATGAAGTCGCGGGTGCAGCGCGGCCGGCGCCGGCTCGCCGAGCTGCTCGGCCGGTGCTGCGCGCTCACCCTCGACGCGCGCGGCGTGCCGATGGACTACACACCGCCCGCCGGCTGTCACTGCGGCTGACCGCAGTCCCGACGGCAGAACCCGGCCGAGTGCCTGCTGTCCACCGCCCACGAGCCTGAGCCCCTCCTCGGACGGCGACCCGGGCGCAGGACCGGGTGCACATCCACCGACCGCGGCTCGGCGGTCAGCTCGCAGCCGGGCGGTCCGCGTGCGACGCGGTGAAGGCGCGTGCGGAGGCCGCCTGTCGCCCCACGAACCCACGTCCGTCGTCGACGCCGACGAGGAGGGAAGACCGCCGAGCTCCTCGGCACCGTCCGTCAGGCGATCCGCCACGAGCACGGCCGCGGAGCCGCCGGCAACGGCTCAGGCAGCGACCCGCCGGTCCGCGGCCCGCTTCCGTGCGGCGCGGGCAACGCGCCCGATCCGGCAGGCGTCGGTGGCCGGCACCTCCGGCAGCGGGGTGGTGCCCTCCAGGGTGCCGTACTCGACGGTGAAACGGCCGCCGAGCGGGATGGCGAGGGAGCGGATGGCCGAGTTGCCCGGGTCCATCACCCACAGGAGCGAGCGCACGCCCACGTCCGCCGCGGCGGTCGCCACGACCTCGAGGAGCATGCGGCCCAGCCCGTGCCCCTGGTACTCGTCGACCACCTCCAGCGCCACCTCGGCGGCGGTGGGGTCCCCGGTGAGCCGTACGTAGCGGCCGATGCCGACGGGCCATCCCTCGACGAGGGCGACCCAGCAGCCGTGCCGGTCGTGGTCCACGTCCACCAGCCGCTCCAGCATCGACGGGCTCAGCGTCGGCATGGGGGCCAGGAACCGGGTCCGGCGCGATTCCGGTGACAGGCCGTCGAACACCAGCCGCACCGTGTCAGCGTCCCCCGGGACGAGCGGCCGGACGGCGACGTCCGACGCCAGCAGTCCTGGCCGGTCGACGACCTCGAGCATCGACGGTGCGCCGTCGACGCCCGTCACGATCCTGAACATCTCGATCTCCTCCAGCCGCCCCCGCCGAGTCGGCAGGGGGTTCACGAGCGGGGTCAGGCGCAGCAGGTGCCGCCGGACGTCGCAGCCTCGCTCTCGCACCTCACCGCGCATGCCGAGGTCGTCTGCCCGTCCGGGTCGACCGGACCGTCGTCGGTCACGGCGTAGAACTCCCACGTGCCGGTGGGCACGTCCGGGGCGGTGACGAACACCTTGTCCTGGACGGCGTGGCAGCACAGGTCCTGCTCGGCGAGCGTCGCCTCGAGCCCGGCGGTCCGGAAGCGGGCCAGCGCGGCGGTCACTTCGACGGACGTCGCCGTCTCGACCCCGAGGTGGTTGAGGCGCTCGGCCGCCCCCGGCTGCTCGATGAGCACCAGCTTCAACGGCGGGTCCTCGACGGCGAAGTTGGCGTAGCCGTCGCGCTGCTTGTGCGGCCGTACACCGAACAGCTTGGCGTAGAAGTCCGTCGCCGCCGCGACGTCGGAGACGTTGAGCGCGAGCTGCACGCGGGTGGTGGGCATGTCGTCCTCCTGTTGGGCGACACCGGGCCGTCGCCGCGGTGCCGCCCGTACTGACGCGGCCGGCGGGCGTCGGACGCACGGCTGCGTCCCTCGCCGGAGGTCGCCGTCAGTACGGGCATGAGCCGACAGCTAGAGGTCGTTCCCGAGGACTGGGCGCGCGCGATGGCGGTCGTCGCCCACCCCGACGACCTGGAGTACGGCGCCGGGAGCGCGATCGCGCGCTGGACCCGCAGTGGCAAGACCGTGGGCTACGTGATCGTGACCGACGGCGAGGCCGGCATCGACGGGCTCGAGCCAGGCCAGGCAGGGCCGCTGCGGCAGAAGGAGCAGATCACGAGCGCCGCGATCGTCGGGGTGCAGGACGTGACGTTCCTCGGCCATCGCGACGGCGTCGTCGAGCTCTGCCTGGACCTGCGCCGCGACATCGCCCGCCAGATCCGCCGGTTCCGGCCGGAGGTGCTGGTCACCGCGACCTACGAGCTGACGTACGGCATGGCCGCCGGGCAGCGGATCGTCAACCAGGCCGACCACCGCGCCGTCGGCGTGGCGGTGCTCGACGCCGCCCGCGACGCCGGCAACCGGTGGATCTTCCCGGAGCTGCTGGGCGAGGGCTTCGAGCCGTGGGGCGGGGTCCGCCACGTCTACGTCATGGGCGCGAGCGAGCCCACCCACGCCGTCGACGTCACCGACACCGTCGATGCCGGCGTCGACTCACTGCGCGCGCACGAGGCCTACCTGGAGGGGCTGGGCCGTGAGTTCGATCCCGACGCGTTCGTGCGTCGGCTCACCGCGAGGGCTGGGCCGGCGATCGGCGTCCGGCATGCCGTCGCGTTCGGCCGCATCCAGCTCCCGGGCGTGTGACACCTGCCAGAACCCACAGCGAGATCCCGTGCGTCCGAGACGGAAGCCGAGAAGGGAAGATCATGACCAGCACGATCGACCAGACCGCCGACCAGGCCGTGAAGGCCAGGCACCGCGCCGTGTGGGCCTCCGGCGACTACCCCGCCGTGGCTGCCCAGCTGATCCCGACGCTCGGGGCGACGCTCGTCGAGGCGACCGGGGTCCGCGCCGGCCAGCGCGTGCTCGACGTGGCCGCCGGATCGGGCAACGCTGCGATCCCGGCCGCCGCCACCGGCGCCACCGTGGTCGCATCCGACCTGACCCCCGAGCTGTTCGACGCCGGCCGCGCGGCCGCCGCCGAGCACGGTGTCGAGCTGGAGTGGGCGCAGGGCGACGCCGAGGCGCTGCCCTACCCGGAGGACAGCTTCGACGTCGTCCTGTCCTGCGTCGGAGCGATGTTCGCCCCGCGCCACCAGACCGTCGCCGACGAGCTCGTGCGGGTCACCCGGCCGGGCGGGACGATCGGGATGATCAACTGGACGCCGGAGGGCTTCATCGGCCAGGTGTTCAGGACGCTGAGCCCGTATGCGCCGCCGTCCCCGCCCGGGGCCACGCCCCCGCCCCGATGGGGCGACGAGGAGCACGTCCGGGCGCTCTTCGGCGACCGGATCACCGACGTCGAGATGCGGCGGCAGACCGTCGTGATGGACGTCAGCCCGGACCCGGCGGCGTTCCGGGAGTACTGGAAACGCAACTACGGCCCGATCATCGCGGTGTACGACTACAACGCCGCTGATCACGACCGGGTGGTAGCGCTGGATCGCGACCTCCTGCAGCTGCTCACCGCCTGGAACCGCTCCGACACGCCCGGCCGGACGGCGTACCCGGCCGAGTACCTGCTGTTCACCGCCCGCAAGCGCTGACCCTTCGCCACGGCGAACCGGGCGCGGGGCCGGTGCAGGTTCACCGACCGCAGGTCGACGGCCAGCACGTCGCCGCCGAACTCGCGCCCGACGCGGACGCCGGGGAATCGGTCGGCCGGCGGCGCGGGCCGGACACGTGCCCACGGGCCTCGGTAACCGCGACGCGCCGGTACCGGCGTCGCCCGGTTGCCGGGCGCGCCGCACGACGACGGGCCCCACCGCCTGCTCGGCCACCCACCTCCCCTCCGGCGCTCGGCATGGGAGGAGAGCGGCTCGCGACGCCGGCTCGACGGGCTGACGAACACCTCGAGGAGAAACCATGACCGACCACGCCAGAACCGTCGCCACCGCCGTCGGCCTGCTCAACGCAGGCGACGTGGACGGCTACGTCACCAGGCTGTACACCGAGGACGCCGTCTTCCACGGATTCCCGCCCCAGGTCCCACCCGGGCGCGACGGGATCGCGGCGTTCTTCCACGCCCTGCGCGCCGGCATGCCGGACGCCCACATCGGTGCCGAGGACGTCGTCGCACAGGGCGACCGGGTCGCGGTCCGGTTCACCCTGACCGGCACGCACACCGGGGAGCTGCTCGGCGCCTCGAGGACCGGTAGGCGCATCGCGGTGGAGGGCATCACGATCCTCCGCTTCCGGGGCGAGCGCGTGGCCGAGCGCTGGAACCGCCTCGACGACGTCGCGCTGCTCACCCAGGTCGGCTTGCTGCCCGCCCCGGCCGAGACCGAAGCCGTCAACCGTTGATCACCTCTGGAGGAGGAACACCATGCCCGACACCGACCCCACCAGCACCCGTCGCCCGCTGTCGCGCGCCATGCGCCGCCGGGCCGCCTTCGTCGCCGCGCCCACGGTCGCCGGCCTCCTGGTGCTCGGCGTCCTGACCGGATACGGAGGCACGGTCGTCGCAGAACAGGGGGACCACGGTCACGCAGACATCACCACTACGCCGGTCGGTCCGCGGTCGACGTTCACCGACGACGTCGGCACCCAGATCCGGTTCCGGTTCGACGGGCGGGCGGAGGAGGTCGTGACCGTCAAGGACGCGTCGACGATCGCCACCTTGGAGATCACGATCCCGCCCGGCGGGGTGTTCCCCTGGCACACCCACCCCGGCCCGGTGCTGATCAACGTGGCGGAGGGCGAGTTCGTCTACCGGCTGGCCGCTGACTGCGTCGACCGCGAGTACCGCGCCGGCGAGGCGCTCGTCGACGCGGGCGGAACCAACGTGCACACCGCGTTCAACCCCGGGACCGGTAACACCAGGGTGATCGCGACCATCCTCGGTGCGCCGGCCGATGGCCCGCTGACGGTTCCGGCCCCGGGCCCGGACCCCGCGGTGTGCCCGCTGCCCACTCCGTGAGCACACAGGGGATGGGGAAGGGCCCATCGGCGTGGCGTGGCACCGCGTCCGGCGGTCGCGGTGGCTTCGTGCGGGGACGGACAGAAGGACGTCGGGGCGTTCGTCCCCGCATCTCCGCCGGGCACGCATCTGTGAGCCCGTCTCCGGAGCATGTACCCGTGAGCCCTGGAGGGGAGGGCCGGGGGCTGCGGGGATGGAGGGCATCGCGCGGGAGCCGCGCCCGCGTGACCCCATGGGTCACGGGGACGCCCCACACCGGGATGGAACCGGCATTGCCAGCTTGGCAGGCTTGGGTTTCCGAGCGGGTCAGCGCAAGTCGGGCGGATGCCGTGCCGTTCTCGTGCCTCAGCGCGACATCCGGCGGCGGGAGGGGCCGCGCCCACCGCCGGGGCCGCGGCCGTCCGCGGTCGTGGTGTCGGCACCGCCGAGGACGTCGGTATCGCGTTCACGGGGGTCGTCGTCCGGCGGCAGGCTGACCTCCGGCAGTACGCGGGAGACCAGGCGTCGGCCGTGCTGGGGGACGTCGCCGAGGGTGACCGGCAGGTGGAGGTCCTGGAGGACCGCCCGGATCGTGAGCATGCCCGACAGGTCGATGCGGCCCAGTTCGTTCAGGTGCAGGACGATGCGACGGGTGCCGGGATGACAGGCGACGACCTCGACGAGCTGGTCCTGCAGCGCCGGGGCGGATGCGTAGTAGAGAACCCCCTGCGGTCGCAGGTGCAGTGTCCCGTCGACGGTGAGCTCGGCCTGCACGTGCAACCGCAGCTCGCGCCACAGGTGGACGGCGACCGCCAGGGCCACGCCGACGAGAACCCCACGTTCGATACGCGGGGCGAAGGCCAGCGTGGCGACAAAGGTGGCGACGGCGACGCCGGTCTGCGGGCGGGAGAGCCGCCACTGGCGGCTGAACACGCGGGGGTCGAGCAGTGGCAGCGCTGCGGTGAGGACCAGCCCGGCGAGCACCGTCCGGGGGAGCGGGGAGAGGACGTCGGCGATCGGCAGGGCGGCGAGCACGAGCAGGCCGGTGATGGCACCCGACCAGCGCGTCGTCGCACCCGCGGCCCGGTTCAGCGAGGACCGGGACAGCGACCCCCCGGTGGGATATCCGCCAGCGAAGCCGGCGGCCACGTTCGCCAGTCCCTGGCCGATGAGTTCGCGGTCGGGGTGCCAGTGCTGTCGGTCCTCGGCGGCGAACCGGCGGGCGATCGCCACCGGCTCGGCGAAGCCGACGATCGCGATCACGGCACCGGGCACGAGCAGTTGCGGCAGCGCCGACCACATGAGGTCGAAAGTGACGGGCGGCAGGCCCGTGGGGATGTCGCCGACCAGGTCACCGGGGTAGGCGGTGAGGCCGCCGACCACCACTCCGGCGGCGGCGACCAGGGGTACAGCGGGGAACAGGGGACCGAGGCGGCGGGACAGGACCAGGAAGAGCACCGTCGCCAGCCCCAGGCAGAGCGCGGCCAGCTCCCACGCGGCCGGGCGCGCCAGTGCCGCGGCCGCGGCCCCCAGCGGGTTGGCCGACTCGGAGTCGAGATCGAGCAGCGGCGGCACCTGCGAGGCCACGATCAGGATCGCGCCGCCGACCAGGAAGCCGTTGATCGCCGGCTCGGAGAGCAGATAGGCGAAGGCGCCCGCGCGCAGCAGCCCCAAGAGCAGGCGCACGACCCCGACCACCACGGCCAGCACGGCGGCGTAGGCGACCAACTCCGTGGAGTTCTCCGGTGCGAGCGGGGTCAGGGCTCCGAGGGTCAGCAGGCTCGTCATCGCCACGGGACCGGTCTGCAGATAGGGCGAGGAGCCGACGAAGGAGGCGAAGATCGGCGCCGCAGCAGCGGCGTAGAGCCCCTGGATCGGCGGCAGCCCGGCGAGCTGGGCGTAGGCCATGCCCTGGGGGAGCAGAATCAGCGCCACACTCAGCCCCGCCACGACGTCCCCGCGGGTCGGCATCGGCGGACGCAATCGTCGCCGCGGCACGGTGCGCGCGCTCAAAGCAGCATCTCGGTCACCGGGAACGCTTTCCGAGCTTCAGATCAGATCGCAGACTGGGAGAAGGTCGCGGCCCACCATCAGCTCGCCGGTGTAGTCGCGGCGGACGATCTCCGCCCACGCCGTGTCGGGAAGGTGGCCGGGGATGAGGTGGGTCAGCGCGAGGGACGTGACGCCGGCCTCCTGGGCCACGCGACCGACGTCGTGCACGCTGGTGTGGTAGTCGGGGATGCCCCAACCGGGAAACAGTGCCTCGTGGATCAGCAGGTCGGCGCCCTGCGCGGCCTCGATCAACCTCTCACACGGTCGCGTGTCGCCGGAGATGGCGATGGACCGGCTCCCGGACCGGATGACGAAGCCGAACGCATCTTCGACAGGTGAGTGTTCGACCTCGACGGCGGTGACTTGCCAGCGTCCGAAGTGGAGCGTCGTGCCGTGGTGCACCTCCACGACGGACACCCCCAGTGCGTCGAGCGAATAGCCGTGGGGCATGCGAGAGCGGACGTCGTAGTCGTGGGCGGCGAAGACGCGGTTGAGGAACTGTTCGGTCCCGGGCGGGCCGATGACGACGGGCGGTCGTCGCTGCGTCCCGTGGACCCACGGCGCCATGAGGAGGAAGCCGAGGTCCACGTTGTGGTCGAGGTGGTGATGCGTGATCAGGACGTGCGTCACGTCCTGCGGTTGCCATCCCAGCCGGAGCAGTTGGTAGGCGCAACCGTTGCCGGTGTCGACCATGACGACGTCGTCCCCGGCCGAGATGACGGTGGACGGGCCATGCCGGCCGTCGATGACAGCCGGCGTGCCGGTCCCCGCCAGCCAGCACCGGAGCCTCGCCGCGCCGGTGGAGGCGCTGCCGAAGTCCTCGGGACGGACGAGTCGGGCCTTGACCAGCGGTTCGTCGTCGCGGTACGCGGACAGCAGTCCCCGCCGGCGGGCTGGGTCCGATGTCACGCCGGTTCCTCCGTGATGAGTTCTTCCGCATACTGGTCCACCTGCAACCAGCGGCCCGTGGCGGCGGCCTCGTACGCGGCCAGCACGGTCTCGAGCGTCCGTCGAAGCCGCGGCACGCTGGACTCCGGCTGGGTGCCCGTGGCCACGCAGTACAGGAAATGGTCGACTTCTTCCCGGAAGCCCATGGAGGAGGACCCGGTCTCCACCACTTGCTGGCGCCCCTCGAGCGTGTAGGAGACCGCCCCGCTCCAGACGTCGAACTCCACGACTCCCGCGGGGAAGAAGAACTGGAAGCCCAACCGGCGGGGGCCGGCCTGGCGCGAACGACCTGTCAGAACGACGGAGGCGAGCGTGTCGCCGGCCAACTCGGCGGACACGACGGTCGTGCTGTCCATCGGGGCCTTGCCGGGAGGGGCCGCTCGATCGGTCGCCGCCGTGATCCGTTCGACCGGCCCGAGCATGGCCTCGAGCAGTGAAAAGGTATGTATGCCTGCCTGCATCAGGTAGCCGGCCCCCGCCGACTCGGCCGAGAAGGTCCACGCCGGCACCAGCCCCTCCTCGGCGATGTAAAGGGCACTCTCGTGCCAGGCCTTGACGAGGAAGGGGCGGCCGAGCCCGAGGTCGTCAATGGTGCGCTCGGCGATCCGTCGGGCGGAGGAGAACAACCAGTTCTCGGCAACCATGACGGTGCGGTCGGCCCGCTCGGCCGCTCGTTGCATGCGCACGGCGTCGCGCGGATCGGTCGCCACCGGCTTCTCGACGAGGACATGCAGTCCTGCTTCGAGGGCCTCGAGGGTCAACGTGCAGTGCAGGTCAGGCGGCACGCACAGGTCGACAGCGTCGACTTGCTCCGAGACAGCGCCCAGGGAGCTCTCCACTCGGGGTACGCCGAACTCCTGGGCCATGCCGCGGGCCCGCTCGATGTTCCGGTCCACGAGGACGTCAACGCGCGCATCCGTGCGTGTCGCCCACGCCGGGAGATGGGCCTGGCGGGCGATGTCGCCTGCCCCGACCACCGCCACACGGATCGGATTTGAGGACGCCACGCTCGCTCCCTTGGTTCGGTCTGGCGGCGCAATCCTAAACGAAAGGTCTGACAAACTCAATCTTGACGTGGTGACCGGTGTCACTTAACGTCGCGGTGCTGGTGAGGTTTGTCAGACAAAGTTCGACGGTGGAGGCGCTCATGCGCTTGGGGATGCTGGGCACGGACCTTCTCCATGCACTCGAGTACGCCTCGTTGCTGAACGCTGCACCTGGGACCGTGCCTGCGAAGGCGGACGTCGACCACTCCGCCGCCGTGGGCGGCATGCCGGCTCCCGCGGTGAGCTGTCCCAGCGGATGGCGTCCAGCGTCGGCGTCAGGGAGCGATCTGGTGTCTCACCCTGACCTCGGTCCCGCTCGCGTGGTCGCCTGGTGGGGTCAAGATCCCGAGCTGGCGCGCCAGTGGGCCGACCGGACCGGGGTCGAGCGCGTCGTCGACCGGCCCGAGGTTCTGGTGGGACAGGTGGACGCCGTGCTGATATGCACCTGGCGGGGCAGCGACCACGCCGCGCTCGCCCGGCCGTTCCTCCGGGCTGGTGTACCCGTGTTCGTGGACAAGCCCTTCACGGAGTCGATCCCCGAGGCTCGCGAGCTGGTGGCGATCGCCGAGGAGACCGGCGCGGTGCTGTTCACGTCGTCGCCGTGGAAGTGGTCCCCGGCCGTCGGCGAGGTCCACCGCCGGGCGCATGAGTTGGGCGGGCTACGGACCTGCGTAGCCACCGGTCCCTACGTCGACGGCCCCTTCTTCTACGTCACGCACATGGTCGAGACGGGTCAGTTCCTGCTCGGTACCGGTGCGGCCACCGTGTGCGCACTGGAGACCGAGGCCGCCCGGGTCATCACGGTCACCTACCGGAGCGGAGAGGTGCTCGTCGTGAACGCACTCCGGGACACGTCAGCCGTGCGGCAGGTGACGTTGTACGGCAAGGACGGCTATCTGGAGGCAGACATCAACGAGGCGCAGAAGGAAGTCGGCATGGTCGAGATGCTGGCCGTTTTCCTCCGCGCGGCCCGAACCGGGCGCCCGCCCCTGTCGTACGAGCACCCCGTGGAAGCCACGGCTGTGATGGCGGCGGCGCAGCACTCCATCGAACGCGGCGGTGTCCCTGTCGCGCTGGACACCCTCCTGCGGCCGCAGTGGGGACCGAGCATCGGAAGGATGAGCAATGAGCAGCAGGCGTATTAACGGCCGATTCAGAGACAGCTCGATCCGGCGTGGCCTCGCAGCGGGCCTGGTGGCGGCCCTGCTGACCGCCTGCGGTGGAGGCGAGGCCGGCTCGGGTGGGACCGATGGCGAAGCACCGGTGCCCATGACGTTCACCGGCGCCGGGAACTTGTCCTGGCTGAACATCTACGTGGCCCACGACGAAGGCATCTTCGAGCGCCACGGAATCGAGTCGAACGTCCGCCTCTTCGACGTCGGCTTCCTCGGCACCGAGGCAGTGCTGGCTGGTGAGGCCCACACTGCCGGATCGGTCGAGTTCCCTCTCCTTGGTCTGCTCGCTCAGGGTGGCGACATCGTCGTGCCCGCCGTCGTCGTCCAGGCCAACGACCAGCGGATCGTGGTGGACGATTCCATCCAGAAACCTGAGGACCTCGCCGGCAAGCGCATCGGCCTGATCGCCGGATCAGCATTCGAGTACGCCTTCCAGGAGTACCTCGAGCTCCATGGCGTATCCCGCGACGAGGTGGAGTTCGTCAACGTGGACGCTGCCGAGCAGGTCGCGGTCATGGCACGGGGTGACATCGACGGATTCCTCAACGTCGAACCCGTGGTCAGTCGCGGACTGGAGTCCCTCGGCGGTGATGCGCACATCCTGGAGCCCGGCATCGAGGACGTGTATCAGACCCGGATCTTGCTGGAGATGCAGGGGGAGTGGGTCCGGGAGAACCCGGAGGCCACCGAGCGCGTCCTCGAGGCTCTGATCGAGGCCGATGAATTCATCGAGGCCAACCCCGAGCGGGCTGTGGAGATCGGCGCGGAGTGGACCCAGCAGGAACCCGAGGTCGTCCGGGCGTTCCTCGACGACGCGGAGTTCGACTACACCGTGCATCTGGATCAGGCAGCGCGGGACAGCATGCAGGCCATCGCCGAGTGGATGGTGGACCAGGGCAAGATCGACCGGGTTCCGGATCTCGACGAAGTCTTCGTTCCCGAGTACCTGGAGGCCGTCGCCCCGGAGCAGGCCGAGTGATCGTGGAGGTGAGCCGCGAGATGAGCCAGACCACGACGTCGGCTGGATCGCGTGCGATCGAGATCCGAGGGGTCGCCAGATGGTTCGACGATGTCAAGACGGGCGGCCGGTACACGGCCATCCAAGACGTCGACCTGACTGTGCGACCGGGGGAGTTCCTGAGCATCGTTGGGCCGAGCGGCTGCGGCAAGTCGACGCTGCTCCACATGGTGGCCGGATTCGAGCCCCCCTCAGCCGGCGAGATCGCCGTCCGCGGGCACCGCGTGGATCGTCCAGGTGCCGATCGTGGGGTCGTCTTCCAGAGCGAGCTGGCCGTCTTCCCCTGGTTGACCGTCGAACGCAACGTGGAGTACGGGCTGCGCGTGCGCAAGGTGCCGGCACCCCAGCGGCAGGCCAGGGTGTCCGATGTCCTGCGGCTGGTCGGCCTGGAAGCACATCGCGACAAGTACCCGCGGCAGCTCTCGGGCGGGATGAAGCAGCGGGTGCAGATCGCCCGCGTACTGGCGAACGATCCTGACTGCATGCTCATGGACGAGCCGTTCGGGGCACTGGATGCCCAGACCCGGATGCGCTTGCAGGACGAACTGGTTCGGATCTGGCAGGCCAAGGTCAAGACCGTCGTCTTCGTGACCCATGACGTGTCCGAGGCCGTGTACCTCTCCGATCGGGTGGCGGTGATGTCGCCGGGCCCCGCGGCTCGCGTGAAGTCCGTCGTGGAGGTCGGCCTGCCCCGGCCCCGCCGCCGCGATGATCCCGAGTTCCTCCGACTGACGTCGATGCTGACGTCGGAGCTCCACCACGAGAGGGAGGACGACGATGGCCGTCAGTGACGTGACGACCGGCGCGCCGGCCGGAACCGCCCGACCCGCGCCCCGGCGACCGGCGATGGCCGGGACGTGGCTCACCTACTTCCTCGCCGTGGTCGGCGCGCTACTGCTGTGGCAGTTGCTGTCCCTGTTCGTCAACCCGCTGTTCCTCCCCGGCCCCCTGCAGGTCGGCCGCAGCGCGGTGGAACTCACCGGGTCCGGAGAGCTGCCACAGCACGTCGGCGTGTCCTATTTCCGGGTGCTGTCGGGCTGGGTGATCGGCGCCGTTCTCGCCATTCCGCTCGGCCTGCTGGCGGGCCGGGTGAAGCTGTTGCGGGTGGCGCTCGAGCCCTTCCTCAACTTCTTCCGATTCGTGCCGCCCATCGCCTTCCTCAGCCTCTCCCTTATCTGGCTCGGTATCGGCGAGACCTCGAAGATCGCACTCATCGTCTACGCGTCACTGTTCATCGTCTTCCTGAACACGATTGCCGGTGTCCAAGCCATCGACGAGGAGAAGCTGCGGGCCGCTCAGTGCCTCGGCGCCTCACGGCTGCAACTTCTCAGCACGGTCATCGTCCCCGCGACGATTCCCGACATAGTGACCGGCCTCCGTACAGCTATGGGCATCTCCTTCATGACGGTGGTTGCGGCCGAACTGGTCGCAGCCGAGTCGGGGGTCGGTTATCTCATCTACAACTCGCGGCTGTTCGCGCGGACCGACTACGTCTTCGTGGGGATCGTGACGCTCGGTCTCATGGGCCTCTTGGCCGACCTCGTGTTCCGCTGGGCGACCACCCCCGTGCGCCACCGCTATGCGATCAAGTTCTGATCCGCAGGCGGACGGCGCCGGCGATCGCCGGCCGCTGTTGCCCGGACCGCTCGTGGTCACCGTCGGGGAGGCCATGGCCACGCTCGAGATGGCGCCTGGGCGGCTTATCGCGCACCGCCAGCCGGCTCGAATGCCGTGCAGCGGGTGGCGTCGCAGGGAGCCGAGGACGTCGTCGGCGCCCAGAGTGCCCGCGGTGTGCTCGCCTCGATCGGTGGCGACCGCTACCGCGCTGCCCCGCACGTCGCGTCCGTGCTCGGCACCGTGGACGCCGGGGAATTCCTTCGTCGCAGGTCACACCGCGGCGGAGGTCCGGGGCCGGACGGCGCACGCACATTGGAGACCGGTGTCGTGATGACTGCCGTCGAGGTGTCGGCCATCGGTGATTTCGACGGCTTGCCGAATGCGCAGGCGCTCACCGCTTCGATCACTGGGGGTACAGATGTCGATCGTTGAGAATCCGGGTGCCGCCGGGCTCCTCGAACCCACGATTGCCCGTCGCCTCACAAATGACTCCGAGCGGCCATGGTTGCTCGAGCGACTCGCTGCCGAGCGGCACGGCATGCCGCTCGGGGGCGCGCGGCCGCCGACAAGGGTCGAGCCCGACGGGCCAGACCTGGCGGCCGTACTCCCGGCCGCCGGAAGCGCGGCTGACGCGCGGCTGGTGTCTCGTGCCTGACAGCAGGGTCGACACCGTGTTGCTCGAATTGCAGACCCTGGTGGCCGATCTCGACCGGCGAGGGGAGGGGAAACTTCCACCGGAGACGAATCTGAGCCGCGTCCTCGGGGTCTCCCGGGCCACGCTGCGTGACGCACTGGGTCGGCTGGAGGCCGACGGCGTCATCGAACGGCGCCCCGGAAGGGGCACGACGATCGTCGGGCGGAGGGAACCGGTTCGCTACCCGGCGAACATCATCGGATCGTTCGCCGACTTCCTTCGAGAGGCGGGGGTGACCCACAGGCTCGTCGAGTTCTCCGTCGTCGGAGTGGACATCGACGAGAGCCTTGGTGAGCTCGGAGGTGACGGCGCGCCACGGTGGGCATTCCGCAGTACGCGCTGCTACGAGGTCGACGGAGTCCGCGCGGCCTTGCTGTGCCACCTCCTCCCGGAGGAGATCCAGGGACAGCCCTTGCAGGTCGAGCGCCTCGTCGGCGACATCGTGCCGTTCCTCGAGACCGTGCACGGCGTCGAGATCTCGCGCGTCACGAGCGCCGTTACCGCCGAGGAGGCGTCGGCCGAGGTCGCCGACATGCTGGGTCTCAAACCGGGGGCGGCCCTGTTGGTCATGTACACCCACATGGTGGACGAGACGGGGACCCCCGTGGCGCTGGGCGCGCTGGCATTCAACCCGAAGATCGTGTCTCTCGGCGTGGAGGCGTTGGAGCACGTGAACGCCGGCGGCCAGTCGCAACTTCACCTGGGTTGGCTCCGCGCCGGCATCTCGAGCAAGTGATCACACGGCACTTCACCGGATGGACCGGAAGCCAGCTCCCGGGTCGACCGGCGGTACACATCGTTCAAGTGAGGGATTCATGCGACAGATCGACGTGCACCAGCATCTCGGCCCCTGCCGAGTCTTCGACCTCGATGTCGAGGTGTCCCAACTCATCGACTCCGTCCAGCGGACCGGCCTCGACGGCATCGTCGTCCAGCCGTTTCCCGGCACCGACAACGCGAAGGCGCAGCACGATGCCATTGCGGCGATGGCTACCCATGCGCCGTTCGAGGTGTGGGGGATCGCCAGCGTCAATCCGCACATGGACGCCGACGCCTACCGACAGGAGGTGCGGCGGTGCGTCGAGGAACTCGGCTTCGTCGGGGTGAAGCTGCACACCATCGGACACGCGGTAAACCCCGGCTCCCGCGACGCCGCGGTCGTCTTCGAGACCGCTCGTGAATTGGGCATCGCCGTGATGGTCCACACCGGGGACGGCGTGCCCTTCGCCGACCCGGCCGCGCTCCTCGGGCCGGCCAAGGACCACCCGGACCTGCCGATCGTGCTCGCTCACGCCGGTGGCGGGACCTTCACCGGAGCCGCCCTAGCCGTCGCCCGGGAGTGTTCCAACATCTATCTGGAGCCGTCGTGGTGCAAGACGCCCGACATCGGAGCCATGGTGGAACTCCTTGGCGCGGACCGCGTCATGTTCGGTGCCGACCTGCCCTTCAACGTAGAGCCGGAGATGCAGAAGATCACTGCGCTGAGCTTGGCGCCGAGGGACATGGAGGCAGTGCTGTCGCGGACCGCTCAGAGCGTGTTCGGGCTCGCATGACGCCGTCTTCGTTAGTCAGGGTCAGCGTCACCTTCCTCGTTGCTCGGGACTCGGTCGCTGAATTGCGGCGGGCCTTCACCGACAACTTCGCTCCCGCCATTTCGGCACAGCAGGGATTCCTGGAATGTCTCCTTCTGGCTGCGACAGAGGGCGGCGACGCTCCTCGCCTTCGTCTCGACATCACCTTCCGTACCGAGGACGAGCGACTGGCATGGGTTCAATCGGACCTGCATGACAAGGTCTTCGAGCCCATGGCGGCGTTGGCGTCGTCGTGGCATGTCGACCATCTAGTTCTCGCGTGAGTCTCTAGTTCCGTAGCTTGCGAGGCCGTCCGGGACGGGGACCTCCAACCTCACGTGCGCCGACTGGCCGGCGGTTCCGGTCGGCGGTTGTCCGGGCTCAGGAACTCCGTCCACTCGCGGGCGCCCACCCCTGCGTCGGCAGGTCACCGGGCAGCCGGTCAGAACTACACCACCAGCGGGGACGTCACCCAGAGCTCCGCCGCGAAAAGGCCGACGCGCTCTTGAGGATCGCGTTCGCCCAGCGCAGCTCTCGCACCTCACGTTCCAGTTCGGCCAGCTGGGTGGCGTCATCGGTCGTCGTGCCCGGCCTGTGGCCCTCGTCGATCTCCGGCTTGGATGACCCAGTCGAGGGTGGTGCTCGGTGAGGCGGTGAAGGTCGTCGTCGAGCGGTGACGGCGCTTCGCACTTGCTCCCGAGGGCGGGCGATGGGATGACGACCCTGCGGCGGGCGCCCTCGGTCGGCCACGGGTTGCCATCGCGCGCCCGAGCCGCGCCCGCCGCGTGACGGATCGGTGATGGGGCGGTGACGTCGGCGTCCCTACCGTTCTTCCGGCGGTCGGCCCTGCCGGCCGGGCGGACTCCGGAGCTACGCGATCCGGAGAGTCATGCGATCCGGAGAGTCATGCGATCCGGGGAGTCGGACGGTCCGGAGGGGAGTCATGCGATTCGACGGCGTCAAGGTCAAGGTGAGCCTAAGCGGGGACCAGACGGACCTGGCGGTGCAGCGGCTGCGCCCGGAGTCACGTCCACGGGCAGCCCAAGCCGTGGCCACTCATCGCGACGGTTAGGCCATCACCAACGCCTGCAGCGCGCTGGCTCCCCCCATGCGGGCACAAAGACAAACGACAGCGGCGGGCCTGGCCCGCCGCACCGATCGGTTCGAAGACTTAGGTGCGGGGCTCGCCCGACGCCGATCACGAAGGGAATCACAGCATGGCGACGCGGCCGACGGCGAGTGCGCGAGGCGAGACTGGACCTCGACCGGAGTTCCGGCCTCGAGCGGTGTTCAAGCTCCACGATTGGGTGGACGTGCCGTACGAGGACGATGTGCAGAAGCTGCTCGCCGAGCGCTACGGCGCTGGCCCGCTCGAGGACATCCTCGGCGGCCTAGCGTTCGAACGGCTGCACACCGCACTGGCTGCCGACGAGATGGCTCGGCTCGTCGAGCTCGCCAAGGAGCGAGACTCGAACTACCGGGGCCATAGGTTCGACCGGTGGTTCTCCGTTGACGCTCCACCGGGCGTCCGCTCCGAGGAGCTGGTGGAGCGGCTCCTGGCGTGGGAAGTCGTAGAGAGCGCGCGGCCCGACGCCCCCGCTATCGACCCAGTCGTCAATGCCACCGACGATCCCCGCTCACCGAATCAGGGCTACCTCAACCCCGCGCCGGACGGCATCGACGCGGAGTTCGCCTGGACCGTCATGGGTGGCGCTGGCGCCGGCCAACGCTTCGTCGACCTCGAGCAGGGGTGGACCCTCGACCACGAGGACTTGAATGCCCACGGGGCCACGTTGCTGTTCGGCACTCTCCAGAACGGGTCCCGCCCGCACGGTACGAGCGTCCTCGGCGAGGTGTGCGCTGTCGACAACACCCTCGGCTGCGTAGGCATCGTGCCGGAGATCGACTCCGTGGATGTCACGTCGCACTCCGGATCGCTCGCCAACGTGGCCGGCGCCATCACGGCTGCCCTTCCAGGCCTCGAAACAGGAAACGTCCTCCTCCTGGAGGTGCAGACCGTCACCCCGGCAGCCCCTGTGTTTGGGGCACCGATCGAGTTGCTCGACGACGCCTTCGAGGCGATCCGGCTGGCGACAGCCCTAGGGGTGACCGTCGTCGAGGCGGGTGGTAACGGGGCCAACGACCTCGACCTGGTCACGAACTTCGCTGGCGACCAAGTGCTGAATCCGGCGACCACGGACTTCCGTGACTCCGGCGCCATCGTCGTCGGAGCGGCGACGTCGGCGGCACCTCATACCCGCATGAACTTTTCGTCCTTCGGCCCCCGGATTGACTGCTACGCCTGGGGCGAGAACGTCAACACGACATCGTCCAACAGCACCGGCGCGCAGAACCTGTACACGACAACGTTCAGCGGCACCTCGTCGGCCTCACCAATCATCACCGGAGCCGCGTTAGCCGTACAGGGCGTAGCCACCGCGGGCGGTGGCCCGCCGCTCAGCCCTGGCCAGCTCCGCGCGCTGCTGTCCGATCCGGCGACGGGCACGGCCTCGAACAACCCCACCGTCGACCAGATCGGCGTAATGCCCGACCTTCGGTCAATCATCGAGGACGTCCTCGACGTCGGGTTTGCTGACGTCTACATCCGGGACAACGCCACCGACGTCGGCGAGCCTCACACCGGCCCGGTCTCCACCAGCCCCGATGTGATTCTCCGCCCTAACAGCGTGGCGGACCCTCAGATGGCCTACGGCGAGAGCAGCGGGACCGAAGGATCCATGAGCCTGGGCTACGAAGCCACCGCAGGCCAGGACAACTTCATCTACACACGAGTGCGCAACCGAGGCACCACCGCGGCTGGGACCACCACGATCGACGTGTACTGGTCGGAGGTTGCCATGCTGGTGACCCCGGACATGTGGACCCTCGTCGGCTCGGCGACGCTGCCCACGGTCCCCACCGGGAACGTGCTTACTGTGGCGGACGAACTTGTCTGGGACCAGGCGGAGGTACCCGGCACTGGCCACTACTGCTTCGTCGCTGTCGTCAACACGGCCAACGACCCGGCGCCGCCGCTCGCGAACCTGGTGAACTTCGACAACTTTCGGGCGTTCATCCGTAACAACAACAACTCGACGTGGCGCAACTTCAACGTTGTGCCGTCGTCGGGACCGTCGGCCGATCCATCGGTAGCGATGCCGTTCCTGGCCGTCGGCGCCCTCGACAGGACGCTGCGGATGAGCATCGAGATCCTCCCGCAGCTGCCGGAGGGAGCGAAGCTGGTGCTGGAGGCGCCGGACTTCTTCTTCGACCGCAGCGGCCACCGCGGCATCGGGAAGCCGACGGAGGACGGACTTGTGCAGGTCCCGCTGAGACCGAGCGGCCGGCAACGGCTCGGCGTGTTCGCATTCCCTCGGGCGTACAAGCAGCCGATGCGGCTCATTGCCGAGCTGCCGAAACACGCCCGCAAGCAGACTGGCTACCAGGTGACGGCGCGCCAGCTCCTCGTTAACCCCGAGGAGGAAATTGGCCGCGTGACCTGGTACCTCGCGGCGCCGGACTTCTTCGAGCGCCGGGAAGCCCAGGAGCGGTGCCTCTTCGGATGAAGGCCCTGGATCTGGTGGAGGTGAAATTAGCGTACTCCATTTCCTTCTCGATGGAGTCGGGTAGCCGATCGAGGAATGGATTCTCTCGGTGTTGTGCCAGTGCACCCACTCGGCGGTGGCCGACTCGACCTGTGCCCGGTTCCTCCAAATGGTGCAGCGCCGCGGGTGCTCGATCAGTTCCGTCTTGTAAGGCCGATCGTCAATTCATCAACGCGTTGTCCAAAGCGTCGCCGACGGTGCCGATGGATCCGGCGATCCCGGCCGGGGGCACGGACGGACGCCGTCCGGCTGTGGCTGGACCACGCGGCGCGGTGTGGTGTCTCGCTGGTCCGAGCGCACACCCTTCCCGTCGAGAGTGCGTCGACGACCGTCCTGGAGAAGCTCGGATTCGAGCGGGTGGCCCGGCTGGACGATCCGGACATGGGGCCCGTGGCGCTGGGAGCGCCCGGCGGTCGCCCAGCGGGCGAGCCGAAAGAGAGCGGTGACACCGCCATGAGCCGATGGGATCTCGACCGACTGCCCGTCCGCGCGACCTTGTCCTGCCTGACCGGCTGCGCGATCGGCAAGGTGCTGGGCACGGTGACCGGCGCGGCCTTGGGCTGGTCGCACACCGCCACCGTCGTCTGGGCCGCCGCCGTGGCGTTCGTCCTCGGTTGCTGGCTGACCATGGTCGCCGTGCTCCAATCCGGGCTCCCGGTCAGGCCAGCCCGGGCGTGGCCCTCGCGGCGGGCACGGTGTCGATCGGACATGGGAACAAGGGAGTTCACATGAGGCGTAGCGCCAAGTTCTCCGTGCTAGCCGTTGAAGACCTGCAGTCTCTCGCGAAGGACAGGCAAGGACACTCGGGTGCCAAGGACCGCACCCGGCAACCATCGCCCGCCTCGTCGGTCGCTGGTGTCTACCGCTCAGGAAAGCTCCAAGGAGTCCTCACGCAGCTGACGCCGAATCGCCGCCGAGGAGCACTCGCGATCGAGGTTGCGCCTAGTGTCAGGGGTGTCGCCCCTTCCGGCGCAGAGTCGGTTTGTGCATCGAACCTTCCCTCCTTCGATGCCACGCAGCCCACCTACACGACGGCGCCCGGGGAGTGGGACAACCCCTTTCCGTGGCCGAGGGACACCTTCTACAACCGTTGGGATGGGATCAGGATCTGGCACTACCCGATCGTCGACCCAGCCACGGGGCAGGCGAACCCTGATCGGGTGACGATCTACTTCCGCGCCATCACCGATTGGCCGAAAGAACTCCGCGTGTACGGCTTTTGCCAGCGCAACTACAAAGGCCGGCTCGACGGCATCGCGAAGCGCTGGTGGGGGCCGATCACGGTGGACCGCGGCGTCGGCGATGACGCAAGCCTCCACCTCGTGTTCCGCAAGCCGGGCTTCCTGGGCATCTGGGGCGATGCCTTCTGGTTCTGGGGAGGGTTCGAGGCCTACGGCGGCCAGGCCATGCTCATCGAATGGTTCGGAGACTGATCCACCAGCGTCCCAACGTCGGGTGCTCCAGTGTCTGACATCGGTGCGGTTTGCGGCCGACGCCTGACTTCTCCGCCGGGAGTCATTGCGTAGTGCTTTACGAGTCGGTGGGGCTGCCGCAGTCGGGATGGGCCTCCGCCCGAGTCGCGCGATCTGTTGAGCAGGCGATCCCTGCGTGCGACAGCCCCCGCTCCAGCAGTACCTCGAGCTCCGTCTCCGAGTCCCGCCGATCGTCGCCTTCATCGACCAGCACAAGCTCGAGCACGGGGTCGAGCCGATCTGGCGCGTCCGATCCGAGGCCGGCGCGAATATCGCCCCGAGCACCTACTGCGCCACCAAGGCGCGCCGTCGGCGGCACGGTCGGTGACCACGTGGCGACCACCGAGGTCATCGAGCGAGCCCACAGCGACAACTACGGTATCTACGGGGTGCGCAAGATGCACGCCGAACTGCGTCGACGAGGCCACCAGGGGGCCAGATGCACCGTCGCCCGGCTGATGCGCCGAAGGGCCTGCGCGGATCAGCAGGGCGAATGGGTTGCGCACCACCGTGCCCGGCAGTGGCCCCGACACCCGCCCCGACCTGGTCGATCGTGCCTTCACCGCGACCGGCCCGCACCAACGGTAGGTCGCCGACATCACCTACTCCCGGACGTTCTCCGGCACGCGTACCGCTGCCCGACGGCAACAGGTGACCCGACACCGACTCGACATCCATCACCACATGCTCAGGGTGGGGAGTCCCCTACACGACCCCAGCCGGCTGTGCCGTCGCTTGGGACTGCCCCGGTTCGGTTGACTCCTTGCCTGTGAGGCTTCGGCCTCGCTGGAAGGATCAGCATCGTGCCCAAGCCGTTCCCGCCGGAGTTCCGGCGTGACGTGATCGCCGTGGCCCGCAAGGGCGAAGCGTCCATCGCCCAGATCGCCCGGGACTTCGGCATCTCGGAGTCCTGCCTGGCCCGCTGGCTGAAGATTGCCGACCGCGAGGACGGCCTGGCGCCGCCGGCGGCCGGCGGCCGCGGCGGCGGAGGCAAGGACGAATCCGCGGAGCTGCGCGAGCTGCGGCGACGCAACAAATTGCTGGAGCAGGACGCCATCTTGGCCGCTCAGCGCCAAGTCAGGCGCATGCCGTACCTTCCGCGTGCCTCAGCGCCAAATGGCCGGCCGGAGGAGCGGCTCTTCGCTGTCACTCGTTCAGCGGCCAGTCGAGTGCTGCGGTTCGCGGCGCCATTGCTGCCCACGCCGGCCCGGAGGAGCGAGTCCCTGTTGCACTCCCCGTCCGGGAGGGCTCACCGGGCCGGTCATGCGGGAAGGTGGCCGACGGCATGGCCACTGTCCTGCGATATTTCCGGGGGGAGCCTCCACCGAGACAGCGTCAGTCCGCGCAGTCGACCGCGACGGCGAGGGCTCCGCAGATCTGCCGCATGCGCGTGTCGGCCAACCGTCCGAGCCGCTCGACGAGGACCGCGACAGAGACGCTCTCGACCGAGTCCATGTTGACCACGCAGCGGCGGGGTACCGGGTCCTCGCCGGGCTCGAGGCCAACTTCGCTGACGAGGCCGCGGATCGTGGTGGTGCATGGTGCGACGAGTGCGCGCCGGTGCCGGGGGATCACTGCGTCGCGGGAGAGGATGACGACCGGGCGGCGCCCGATCTCGGGCATCTCGCACCACCAGACCTCACCGCGCGCGGGCAGCGTCGTCACGACCGTCCGGCGGCTTCGCGGAACGACGCCAAATCACCCCACTCGTCCGGTTCGTCGAGCGGGTGTTCGTCGTAGGCGGTGTAGCTCGCCTCGACTTCGGCCGAACGGTGGCGCGCCACTAGCGCGCGGAGCGCCTCATCGATCATGGCGGCGTCGGTGTCACCGGATCGCACACGTCGAGCGGCCTGGAGGAGATCTTCGTCGACGGTAGTGCTGAGCCGTGTTCTACCCATGCCACAATCATGCCACGGCAGTCGTCTCTGGCACCACGACGACGTCTGCACCAGCGCCACGCGGGCTGCTTACGAGCTCGGGCTTACCGGTTGAGCACGAACTGCCCTACCAGGACCGGACCACCGCCCCCGACACTCGTCGGAGCGTGAAAACCGAGCCTCCTTCAGACCCGGCGCCGGACACTGCGACCGACCGATGGCCTATCCCCGCCGTCGATCGCATTCCAACGTACGGCGGCCTCGGACTGCACCTGGTTGCCGGGCTCTGCGCCGCGCACGGCTGGTTCATCGACACCGAGGGCAAGCATGTCTGGGCTACAGCGCCCCGGCCTTCCCGTTCGGGGCCAGGTCTCCGCCGAAAGAGACGGGGACCTTCACGCGGCTCGACGGCCATTGTTGGCGGCGTTTCCGCCGGACTTGTGACCTCGTTGTTCGGCAGGCTGCTAGCTCTGGAGGGTGTGCGGACGGGCCGGATGACGCTCGTGGAACGACTGCAGGGCGAGCAGCAGCAGGCCTCCGGCGGCCCAGAACGTCAGGACCGTCAGCGGTCGGCCGGCGCCGGTGCCGTCGAACCCGGAGACCGCCCGAAGCGCAGCCACGAGCGCCCCCGGCGGCAGGCTCTGACCGAGGGCGGCCCAGCCGTCGGGCAGCAGGGCCGGGGCGCTGGAGGCGCCGGACAGCGGGTTGCCGACCGCCACGACGAGCAGTTCGGCCAGAACCAGTCCGATGCGGCCGGCGACGGTCGCGATGCCGAGGATCCCCAGGGTGGTCGCCGCCAAGCCGAGGCCGACGACGGCGACCTCGGCCAGCGGGTCGCCGGTCAGGGCGCCGAGCCAGCCGTGCAGGATCCCGACCGCGGTCGGGCCGGCCAGCAACCCGAACAGGACGGCACCCGCCGAGCGCCGAGCCGGTCCGTGCACCCGCAGGAAGAGCAGGCCACCGGCGGCACCACCGATCAGGGCGAGGGGAAGGGCGCCGGCGGCGAGACCGGTGCCGCGTGGGTCGTCGGGGGAGGCTGGGGCGACGTCTTCGACCGGGACGGTCGTACCGGCGACGGCCTGAACCACCTGGGTCAGCGCCTGTGCGATGGCCGGTCCCGCCTGTGTGGCCACGATGACGCTCGGGCCTTCCGGGCTGAGGAGGAGCGCGCCGTCGACATCCCGGTCGCGGACGAGGGCGCGCGCCTCGTCGAGGCCGTCGGCGCTGCGGATCGAGAAGGCGCCGGGCTGCGCCGCGTTGAGGGCGGCCCTGAGCCGGTCGACCGCCTCTGGTGGACCGGCGACGGCGATGGGGACGTCTCGGGGGCGGGTCTCTGTGGCCGGCCAGGCGAACACGGACAGAAGGACGGCCAGCGCGGCGCTGAGTGCGACCGCCAGGCCGAGCACGGCGTGCCATGGGGTCAGGCCGTGCACGTGAGCGGTGTCAGGGGCGGATCTGTGCAGGGTGCTCGCGGTGCTCACCGTGGACCTCCTCTGAGAAGTAAAACGAACGACCGTTCAGCGCCAGTTTTCGCTCAGATATGTGACACGTCAAGACGGTCGTCCGTTCTTGTTACAGTGAACCCATGCCGCGCGTATCCGCCGAGCACCTCGCGGTCCGACGGGACCACATCGTGGCCGCGGCGCTGCGCTGCTTCGCCCGGGACGGCTTCCACGCCACCTCGGTACGTGACGTCGTCCGCGAGTCGGGGCTGTCGGCCGGGGCTGTGTACAGCTACTTCCGGAGCAAGGATGATCTCGTCGCCGCGGCGGTCGAGCCGGTCGTCGAGGGTCTGCTGCACGCCGTCGACGAGGCGGTCCTCGACCGGGGCGCGTCTCCCGGGGAAGTGGTCGGCCGGCTGCTCGAGCGGATCTATCCGCTCGTCGTGGAGGGTGACGTCGACTACACGAGAATCGCAGTCACGGCGTGGGCAGAGGGGCTGCGCGACCCGGCCGTTCGCGGCATCGCCCAGCGGACGTATGGCCGGGTGCGCGAGCGCCTGTCCGAGTGCGTCGCGCACTGGCGTGACGCCGGCCATCTGCCAAACGACACCGACCCGGAGGTGCTGGGCCAGTTGCTGTTCTCGGTCGTCGTCGGCTTCGTGATGCAGCACGCCCTGCTCGGTGACGTCGACCCGCACCGGTACGCCGCGGCCGCCACGCTCCTGCTGCCTCCGGCGCATGGTGGCGCTGACCGCTGATCCGACCGCCTGAGCCGGTTCCTGTCGGGCTCAGGCCGGCCCTAGCCGCCCAACGGCATCACCTCGCCTACGAGGGACTTGGGGCTGCCCCACTCCGGTTGACGTTCCGGTAGGGGCGAGGCCGCTGCTACGGCGTGGGTGCGTGTGTCGTACTCGACCGTGGGCAGTCGGCCGAGGCGTCGTTGCCGCCGGCGGCCGTGGTATGTGCCCCCGATCCAGGTGATGATCGCCAGTTAGACACCTTCTCGGGTGGCCCAACGCTGCCGGTCAAAGACGCTCTCCTGCAGCAGCGCGAAGAAGGACTCCCCCCGAGGCCACCAACAGCCACAGACTCCGACGTGATGGATGTCGCGGGACACGTGTGAACGGCGTCCCGCGACATCGCACGTCGAGCGGGTGACGGGAATCGAACCCGCACAGTCAGCTTGGAAGGCTTGGGACTCCAGGGACCATCTTGGCTGGTCATCGGGGTGCCTGCCCCGCACCGTGCCTTCAGCGTGCCTCTGTTGAGGGGAGTCAGCGCGACGGCCGAAGCCGCGGGTAAGAGGCACAGAGTCTGGTTCGAGCGGTTAGGGACTGTCGCCACGCTCGTCGGCGTGCAGGGTCGTGAAGACGTGGAGCAGCCGCTCACGTGCGGGCTGGGGCAGCGTGGGGCCGGACAGGGCGCGGAGCGCGCTGGTGGTGCCGCGGATCTGCTCCAGGTAGATCCGGCACGGCTCGCACAGCTCGAGGTGCGCGGCGACGGCGCGCTCGACATCCTCGGGCAGGGTTCCCTCGAGATGGTCGGTGACCAGTTCGACGAACTCCTGGCAGGCGATCTCCAGGACATCCCGGTCGGCGGGTCGCGGCGCCGGAGGTTCAGCCACCTCGTGCTCCTTCCCCCGCGACGCCGCGGTACACGTGGTCCAGCTTCGCGTGCCCGCGGGCCGGCATACTCGCGACGGCACCCGTATCGACCCGTTGACGGATCCGGGAGTCGGCCGAGGCGGTGACCGAGACGCCGACGAGCGCCACGCGCACCAGCACACGGGGCTCACCGGCGCCGGCTGATCCCATCATCGACCGTGCGCCGCTTGGTCGATCGCCCATGCCGCATTCACCAGTCCGATGTGGCTGAACGCCTGCGGCACGTTGCCGAGCTGCTCGCCGGTGACCGCATCGACCTCCTCCGAGAGGAGGCCGAGGTCGTTGACGTACGCCACGGCCCGCTCGAAGACCTCGCGGGCGCGTTCGATCTGGCCGGACAGTGCGAGCGCCTGGGCCAGCCAGAAGGTGCACAGCAGGAACGTGCCTTCCTCGCCGGCCAGGCCGTCGACCCCCTCCTCCGTGCGGTAGCGGAACACCAGACCCCGCTCGTCGGTCAGCCGCTCGGCGATCGCGTCGATGGTGGCCAGCATCCGGGGGTCGTCGGCGGGGAGGAAACCGACGATCGGCAGCATCAGGTTGGAGGCGTCCAGAGCCGTGGACCCGAAGTACTGGGTGAACGCGCCCGCTTCCTCGTTCCAGCCCTGCTCCAGCACGGTGTCGGCGATCTCCTCGCGGACCTTCGCCCACTCGTCGACGCGGTGCTCGCAGCGCAACTGGGGGGCGAGCGCGATCGCCCGGTCCAGGGCGACCCAGCACATGACCTTGGAGTACAGGAAGTGCTGCGGCTCCCCGCGCACCTCCCATATGCCCTGGTCCTTGTCGCGCCAGCGGACGGCGGCGGTGTCGGCACACGCGGCGAGGAACCAGCGCGTCTCCTCGTCCAGCGCGGGAAGCTGGTCGGCCAGGCGGGCGGCCGCGCCCAGGAGCTCCCCGTAGACGTCGACCTGTTGCTGATTCCATGCGTCGTTGCCCACCCGCACCGGCCGGCTGTCCCGCCAGCCGCGGAGGTGGTCGAGTGTCCGTTCGCTGAGGTCGTGTTCGCCGCCCACCCCGAACATGATCTGCAGCGACGTGTCCGGGCCGATGCCGCCGGCCCCCGCGGTGGTCATGAACCCGAAGAAGTCCTCCGCCTCGTCCGGGCAGGCGGCCACCCACAGCGCCTCCATCGTGAAGCTGGCGTCGCGCACCCAGGCGTAGCGGTAGTCCCAGTTCCGCTCGCCGCCTACGCCCTCGGGCAGCGAGGTGGTGCCGGCGGCGACGACGGCGCCGCTGGGCTGGTACGACAGCCCGTGCAGCACGCGGCCGCTCAGGTGCACGAGATCCGCCCAGGGCCCGTCGTAGGACTGGTGCAGGTCGGACCAGGACTCCCACGACGCCAGGCTTCGGTCGAGCAGGTCGGCCAGGTCCGTCTGGGACCAGACATGCGCGGACACCGGGTCACCCAGGGTGCTGCGCTGCAGCGCCAGATGGACGACATCGCCGGCACGCAGGCGCAGCCGCGCCCGCGCCCGGCCGTCCTCGAGCGTCGCTTCGGCCGGCAGCGTGAGCACCAGCCAGTCAGCGCCGCCCCGGGCGGCGACCCCGCCGTCCACCTGCGACAGCAGCGGGGCGATCAACCCGTACTCCGGCCGCGGCCGGTAGTCGACCAGCACGTCGACCTCTCCGGAGGTGCACTCGAGCCGGCGGACCAGGACGTGCGGGACGTTGCTGCCGAGCCGGTGCCCCTCGTTGTCCGGGCCCAGGCCCAGCGCGTCGGTGAGCTGGAGCTCGCCCCCTGCCGTCCGGAACGTGGTCTCGAGAGCCAGCGAGCGCCCGGCGTAGCGACGGGTCGCCGTCCACTCCGCCTCCGGCCGCACCGACCAGTGACCGGCGTCGTCGTCGAGGAGCGCGGCGAAGACGGACGGGCCGTCGAAGCGCGGGAAGCACAACCACACGACAGTGCCGCCGCGGTCGACGAGAGCGCACGAGTGCCGGTCGGAGAGGAACGCGTGGTCGGCGATGGGGGTGGAGCTCATGGGGGTCTCCCGGAGGTCAGGGGGTCTGGTTCTTTCGTCCTGGCGAGCGGCGGCCTGTTACGCGTAACGCCGGGCGGGCGACGGTGGACGACGGCATGGAGTCCGAGGAGGCCTGATGTCCCAGTTCCGCCCTGCAGCACTAGAGGCCGACGTCGTCGTGATCGGAGGAGGGCCAGCGGGAGAGGTCCTCGCCGGCCGGTGCGCCGGCCGAGGCCTGGACACCGTGCTGGTGGAGGCCGAGTTGATCGGCGGGGAGTGCTCCTACTGGGGGTGCATCCCGAGCAAGACGCTGCTCCGGCCGGGCGACGTGCTGGCGGCGGCCGCCCGAGTGCCGGGCGCCGCGGCGGCCGTGACGGGTCCGGTCGACGTGTCGGCCGCGCTCGCCCGTCGCGACTACATGACATCCCATTGGACGGACGACGGTCAGGAGCGCTGGCTCGCCGATCACGGTGTGCGGCTGCTGCGGGGAACCGGGCGGCTCGCCGGCACGCGTCGGGTGCGGGTGGACGGTGGTCCTCAGTTGGTCGCTCGGCGCGCGGTCGTCCTCGCCACCGGCAGCGAGGCGGTGCTGCCGCCGGTGCCCGGGCTCGCCGACGTGCGGCCCTGGGACAACCGGGCGGCCACTGCTGCCAAGGAGGTGCCGGGTCGGCTCCTCGTCCTGGGTGGTGGGGCCGTCGGGCTCGAGCTGGCGCAGGCGTTCTTCCGGCTGGGCGCTGCGGATGTGACCGTCGTCGAGGCCGGCTCGAGACTGCTGCCCCACGAGGAGCCGTTCGCCGGCGAGGAAGTGCTGGCGGCTTTCGAGCGGGAAGGCATCGCCGTGCACGTGGACACGCGGTTGGCCGCCATCGGACGCGACGGCACCGACGGACCGGTGCACGCGACGCTCAGCAACGGGCAGGAGATCATCGCTGACGAGGTGCTGGTGGCCGCCGGCCGCCGCCCGCGCACCGACGACCTCGGTCTGGGCACCGTGGGATTGAGACCCGGACGCCCGGTCAAGGTCGACGACCGGCTGCGTGCCATCGGGGTTCCCGGCGCCTGGCTGTTCGCGGTCGGGGACTGCACCGGTCTGGCTCCGCTGACGCACATGGGGAAGTACCAGGCCCGGATCGCCGCCGACGTGATCACCGGCCGGGACGTCCGCGACCGGGCCAGCCGGGACGCCGTGACCCGGGTGACCTTCACCGATCCGCAGGTGTGCGCGGTGGGCCTGACCGCGGCCGAGGCGCTGCAGCGGGGGATCGCCGTCCGTGTCATCGACGTCGGCACCGGCGACGTGCCGGGCTCATACGTGCTGGGCGACGGGCTGCAGGGCACGACGAGGTTCGTGGTCGAGGAGGCGTCCGGCGTGCTGGTGGGCGCCACGATCACCGGCAGCGGCGTCCAGGAACTGCTGCACTCGGCCGCCGTCGTGGTGGCCGCGCACCTTTCGCTGAGCGAGCTGCGGCACGCGGTCCCCGCCTTCCCGACCGTCGCCGAGGTCTGGTTGCACGCCCTGGAAGCGGCCGGTCTCTGACCTCGTCCGGAGGCCCTCGGTGCCGGAACTCAGCTTCACGAACCTGCTGATCGTCGCCGCCGTCGCGGCGGCGGTCCCGCTGGCGCTGGGCTGGGCGCCATGGCTGCGCGTTCCGTCGGTGGTCGTGGAGATCGTCGCCGGGGTGGTGCTCGGTCCGTCGGTCCTCGGCTGGGTCGCGGCCGATCTCCCGGTGCGGGTACTGGCACTGTTCGGACTCGCCTTCCTGCTGATGCTGGCCGGGCTGGAGATCGATCTGCGCGAGCTGCGCGGGCGGTTGCTCGCTGTCACCGGCCTCGGCTACGCGCTCGGCCTCGTGCTCGCCGTGCTGGTGGTGGGAGGTGCGCGGGCCGCGGGCTGGACGTCGGCCCCCCTGTTCCTGGCCATCGCCCTCACGGCGACCTCGCTCGGACTGGTCGTGCCGGTGCTCAAGGACGCCGGTCGCGCTAGGGACGCCGTCGGGCAGACCGTCATCGGGGCGGCATCGGTCGCCGACTTCGCCGCCATCGTGCTGCTGTCCCTGCTCTTCTCTGCTTCCGGCGGCGGCGCGGGGACGACGGCGGCCGTCCTCGCCGGGTTCGGCGTCCTCGTCGTGGTGCTCGCGCTCGGCGCCGACCGGGTTCGAATGTCCATGCGGTTCGGCGACGTGCTGGTCCGGCTGCAGGACACCACGGCCGAGATCCGCGTCCGGTTGGTCGTGCTGATCCTGATCGCCTTCGTGGCGCTGGCCGAGCGGCTGGGGCTGGAGACGATCCTCGGCGCCTTCCTCGCCGGCGCACTGGTGGGTCTGGTCGACCGCGACTCCTCCACCCACCCCCGCTTCCGCGCGAAGCTCGATGCCATCGGCTACGGGTTCCTGATCCCGGTCTTCTTCGTCAGCAGCGGGGTGCAGCTGGATTTACGCGGCCTGCTGGACGCACCCGCGACCTTCCTCCAGGTGCCGGTCCTCCTGCTCGCCCTGCTCGTCGTCCGCGGCCTGCCAGCGGTGCTGTACCGCCGCTCCCTGGGACGGCCGGGGTGGCTCGCCGCCGGTTTGCTGCAGGCGACCTCCCTGCCATTCCTGGTCACCGCCGCGCAGATCGGCACGGAGACGGGGCGGCTGTCCGCCACCACGGCCGCGGCGCTGGTGTTCGCCGGCCTGCTGTCGGTGCTGATCTTCCCGGCAGCGGCGCTCGGCGTCCTGGGCCGTCCGGGGGGCACCTCGGTGCCCGAGCCAAGCCGATCCGAGCCCGGCCGGAGGCGCAGTCCCGTGCCGATCGACGGTGCCGACCTCGTGCGGTGATGAGCTCGGCCTGCTCGCCGTCTGCGTCGGCCGCCCACGGTCGGTCGCGCGGCGGGGGAGCAGGTCGGAGACCTCTATCGGCACGACGCCGGTGTGAGCTGACGCCGGTGGGGCGCACACGGGGAGGGAACGGGGACGCGCAGGCGGCCGACGACGAGGTCTGCGTGGACGACCGGTTGGCCATCGGCGACGACAGCTTCGAGGGCACGCAGCCTCGGGTCCCCAGCTGCACGGTCGGCGTCCGGCTCGCGGACCCGCGGATGCAGGCCCGCTTGACCGGGCACGGCCGCCCGGAGTTCCACCTGGTCGAGGCCCGCGAGGTGCCGGTGCGCTGGTCGTGCCGCACCGGCGTCTGCCACAGCTGCGCGACGTCCGTCGTCCGACGGAGCGGTCCGCTACGACCCCGAGCCGCTCGAGGCTCCCGGCGGGGAGCTGGTCCTGATCTGCTGCGCCCGGCCCGGTGACGCTCGACCTGTGGACAGGCGGAGCCACCGCTGCCGGGACCGCTCGGCCCCGGCAGCAGTGGCCCGGCAACCAGGTCAGCGGACCGGGCTGGCGGCTGGATCCGGTTGCCGCGGCGTCGGCAGACCGGCGGACGCGGCTGTCCGGGCACCGAGCCGGTCGGCAATCCCGTCGGCCACCCGCAGCGCGTTCGCGATGATCGTCAGCGTCGGATTCACCGCGGTGCTGGAGACGAAGAAGCTCGAGTCGGCGACGTAGAGGTTGTCGACCTCGTGCATGCGGCAGTCGAGGTCCAGCGGCGCGGTGGCCGGGTCGGGCCCGAACCGGATGGTGCCGTTCTGGTGCGCGACGCCGCCGATACCGAGCTGACCTCCCGCGTACTGCCGGTTCTCGTAGACGTCCTGCTCGCACCGGATGGAGTCGAGCAGACCCTGCAGCCGCATGCGCAGGCGGCTCACCTCGGCGGCGTTCGTCCGGGTGTAGCGCAGGGTGATGGCGCCGTCCCGGTCGACCGTCACCCGGTTCTCGTCGAGCGGCAGGTCCTCTGTGGTCAACCAGAAGTCGATGGAGTGCCGCGCGAGATCGGCCGGATCCCGCGCGTCGGGGACGTCGAAGCCGATGAGCACGGCGTCGCTCTTGCCGTTCATCTGGATGGAGCCGACCGGGTAGTCCCAGTCCGGGTCGAACGGGTCGGACCAGTAGAAGTCGTTGACCCCCAGCGTCTTCTGGAACCGTGTGGGGTTGGGCGTCTTCGAGAAGGCGACCAACCCCGAGTTGTTGTGCAGCATCAGGTGGCGGCCGACGTGACCTGAGCCGTTGCCCAGACCGGCCGGATGCCGGTCGTCCGCCGACGCCAGCAGCAGCGCGGCGGAGTTGATCGCACCGGCCGCGAGGACGACGACGTCAGCCGTGTACTCCTCCCGCTGCCCGTCGCGGTCGACGACAACGCGGCTCACGCTGCGCCCGGAGGGATCGGTCTCGAGCCGCGTCACCCGCGCCCGCGTCCGCAGCGTCACGTTCGGGTGCCGCAGCGCCGGCTCCACCGTCATGACCTGTGCGTCGGCCTTGCCGTTGACCAGGCACGGAAAGCCGTCGCACGTCGCGCAACGGATGCAGGCCGACCGGTGCGGCTCGGCCTCGTCGATGAGGATCCCGTTCGGCAGCGAGAACGGGTGGAGGCCGGCGGCCGTGAGGTCGGCTCGCAGCTGCGCGATCCGGGGCTCATCCGTGATGGCCGGCCACGGATAGGGTCCGCCGGCCGGTGGGTCGTCCGGGTCCTCGCCCCGAGTGCCGTGCACCTGGTACAGCTGCTCGGCGCGGTCGTAGTACGGCGCGAGGTCGGCGTAGGAGATCGGCCAGGCGGGGGAGACGCCGTCCACGTGCTGGACCGGGCCGAAGTCGCGCTTCCGGAAGCGGTAGAGGATCGCCCCGTAGAACTTGGTGTTGCCGCCGACGTAGTAGTGCTGCTTGGGGGAGAACCGGTGGCCGTCGGCGCCGTCGGTCCACTGCCCGCTGTTGTGGTAGCGCTTGTCGGCCCACAGCGCCTGCGGATCCCAGTTCTGGATCTCCCGGCGCAGATAGTCCCCCCGCTCCACGAGCAGGATCTTCTTGCCGGTGGGGGCCAAGGCCCAGGTGACGGCGCCCCCGCCCGCCCCCGAACCGATGACGATGACGTCGGCGTGCTCGGTCATGGTGTGTCTCCTCGCGGTGTCACGTGATCGCGAGCGGCGTCACCCACGCACCCGTGGCGCCGCGCAGCTTGGCGTGGCTGACCACGAGCAGGAACTCGCGCAGCCCGGCCGCGGCGGCCTCGGCCAGCCGCAGGTTCTCCAGCACGACGACGCCGTGCCGGACGTTGAGCGTCTGCGGGACGACGAACGGCTCGGCCGGGTCCTCCGGCGGCACCGGGCCGTAGCTCCAGGTGTCGCAGCCGGTCAGCGCCACGCGGTGGGCGGCCAGCCATTCGGCCAGGTCGCGGCCGGGCCCGGGCTCACCCTCGGAGTAGCGGTCGTCGTCCACTCCCCACCAGCCACCCCAGCCCGTGTGGAACAGGACGCCGTCACCCGGGCGCAGCCGGCGGCCCTCCAGGGCCGCCTCCGCATCGGCGACCGTCACGACGTCCCCCGGCTCCAGCCGGTCGCCGCCGCGGAGGGCGGCGATGTCGAGCAGCAGGCCGCGGGTGACGATCTGCGGCAGCGTCTCGACGCCGAGCCGGTTGGTGCCCCAGTCCTCGACGATGTCGGCCAGCCGGTGCCCGTTGTACGTGCGGTCGCCGACCTGCAGGTGGTTCAAGGCATCGAGGTGGGTGCCCATCTGCTGGGTGGCGGTGATCTGCTCGACGATCCAGTTCACCGCGTTGCGACCCCAGCCCTCGGGGCTCCCGTCCGCCCGCCGGCGGTTGACGTAGTGGTAGTTCGTCGTCAGATACGACCGGAACGTGCGGCCGGGGAACGCGGGGACGTCTGCGTGCAGCACGTGCGCGAGGTCGAAGACGCGGCCGCTGCGCACGAGCGAGACCGCGGCGAGGACGCCCGCCGGGGTGATCTCGTTGAGCCCTCCGGCCTGGTCGTCCGGACCCCACCGGGACGGGAACCACCCCGCGGTCCGCTCGGCGACGGATGTCCGGTGCGACAGCGTCGTCATTCCGAGGACCAGGTGGTCTCGAACGACGGGTAGAGGGTCAGCCCGCCGTCGACGAACAGCGTCTGTCCGGTGATGTATGCGGCCTCGTCCGAGCACAGGAAGGCAGTGGCCGCCGCCATCTCCTCCGCCCCGCCGGCGCGGCGCATCGGGATGTGGCTCTCCACCATCCGCCTCTTGACCGGATCGTCGATCCAGGAGCGGTTGATCGGCGTCACCGTGGCGCCGGGACCGATCCCGTTGACCCGGATGCCGCGGCCGGCGTACTCCAGCGCGAGCGTCCGCGTCAGGTTCTGCATGCCGCCCTTGGAGACCGAGTAGCCGACGAACCGCGGTTTCGGGATCAGCTGGTGGACGCTGGAGACGTTCACGATGCTGCCGCCCGTGCCCGAGGGCAGCCAGGAGCGGATCGCCTGCTGGGCGCACAGGAACGCGCCGCGCAGGTTGACCGCGAGCACCTTGTCGAACGCGGCGACCGGGAGTTCGTCGCTGTCGGCGGCGATCTGGATGCCCGCGTTGTTGACCAGGAAGTCGATTCGCCCGTACTCCGTGAGCACCTGCTCGAACATCGCGGCGACCTGCTCCTCCCGGGAGACGTCCGCGGCGACGAGGATCGGATGGGTGCCGGCGGCCGACATCTCCTTCATGCAGATCTCGACGCCGTGCTCGATCGCCTCCTTGGTCGCCTCGGCGCCCTCTCGCGGACCGACGTAGTTGATGGCGACGTCGACGCCCTCCTCGCCCAGCCGGATGGCGATCGCCTGGCCGATCCCCGAGCTACCGCCCGTCACCAGCGCCTTCTTGCCCTGCAGACCCCTCACGTCCTGCTCCTGTCCCTGAGTACCTGTCGACGTCCCTCGGAGAAGAAGGCGACGGCGTCGTCGGTCGTGACGATGTGGTGCGCGCCGAATGCGGCTCCGAAGGCGGCGTTCCAGAAGGGGTCGACGGACGGCCGTCCCTCGTGCGGGCCGACGTAGAGATAGGGCTCCGGCAGCGCCGCGTCACCGGGCGAACAGCCGTAGTTGACGGCCTCCAGCACGACACCGAGATCGAAGTGCTCGGGCCAGAGCACCGGCTCCATCGGCTCGCCGACCTCCTCGGCGAAGCGGCGCAGCGCCGCGTCGCCGAGGGCGAACCAGTCGGCGAGCCAGCGGGCAGCCGTCGGATCGACCGGCAGCGGCGCATCCGGGTCGGCCGACGTGGCGGGCGGGTAGCTGCCGCGCAGCCCGAGCTCCACGCCGGCGAAGCGCGCGGCTCGGCCCAACGTGGTGAGCCGCTCCGAGCGGACGGCGTCGTGGCGGATGACCAGCAGCTCGTCGCCGGCGACGGCCAGCTGCCGGTCACCGAAGCCGACCGTGGTGGCGAAGCCTCCGGGATACGGCCGCAGCCGGATGGTGCCCTGGGCGGCGAACTGACCCGCGGCGAGAACGTGCTCGGCCAGCCGGTGCCAGCTCGCCCGCGTGGTCATCAAGACCTGCGGTGCGGTCATCGTCATGCCCCGCAGTCCCGCGCGGAACGGGTGGCGTTACACCGGAGCCCGGCCATGACCACCCCGATACGCCGGGCGGCTGCCGGCGGACGACGTCCACGTCGGAGTGCTCAGGGCGCTGCACGCCTTCATGGCCGGAGACGTGCCAGGTGCTGTGGAGCGGCTCGGCGCCCTGCGGGGTCGGCGCACCGACTCCTTCCTCGTCACCGTCCAGCACCTGGTGAGCGGGATCTGCGCGCTCTGGCTCGGCGACCTGAAGCAGGCGGGGGAGCGGCTGAGGCGTGCGGCGGCCCAGGCCGAGCACACCGAGAACCAGCTCGCCCAGATCCACGCCCTGGACGGGGAGGCGATGGTCGGGGTCCTGACCGGAGATCTCCGGGCGGCGGAGCAGGTGCTCGCCCGGGCCTACGCCGTCGTCAAGGTCCCCGCCCTGGCCGCGGCGCGGCTGGCCGCCGCCCGTGGCCGGTGGGGGAGGCCCTCGTCGCCGCCGGCCACGCCGCCGAACTGGCCCGCCGGGTCCGCCCGTCCGCTGCGGCGCTGGCCGAGTCGCTGACCGAGCGAGAGCTGGCCATCCTCGCTCTGCTCCCGACCACGAAGTCGCAACGTGAGCTCGCCGGCACGCTGTTCGTCAGCCCGAACACCCTGAAGACCCATCTGCGGTCCATCTACCGGAAGCTCGTCGCCCACTCGCGGGACGACGCGGTCCTGCGCGCCCGGTCCCTGGAGCTGCTCCGACCCGGTTCACCCGGCAGCGAGTCGCCGGTAGCGGCGGCTCTCGGCATGGACCATCAGCGGTCGTAGTAGTCCTCGAGCGCGGCGCGCAGCGCGGCGCGGCCGCGGTGCAGCAGGACGCGCTGATTGCCGGCCGACAGGTGCAGCGCCGCGCAGGTCTCCTCGGCTGACATGCCTTGCACGTCGCGCAGCTGCACCACGAGGCGCTGTCGCTCGGGCAACTCAGCCAGTGCTCGTTCCAGTCGCTCGCGGACCTCCCGGTTGAGCAGGCCGTTCTCCGGCTGGTCCCAGGGGCGAGGTGCGCCGGTCGAGGTCCAGTGCCCGGGGTAGGCGTCGTCGGGCCCTCGGAACCGGGCCGGGTCGACCGTGGGTCCCGACGTCGGGGAGCCGGTGAGCTCGGGGGAGGACACGAGCCGCGTGTCGCGGGCGAACCGGCTCTTCGCCCGGTTGATCACGATGGAGAACGCCCAGCTCCGGACCGACGAACGCCCCTCGAAGCGCCCGATCCCGCTGATGACCCCGAGCCACGCCTCCTGGACCACGTCCTCCGCGGCGTGCCGGTCGTGCACGTAGCGCCGCGCGACGGACAGCATCACCGGCGACCACGCGTCGACGACGGCGGCGAAGGCGGCGGCGTCCCCGGCGCGCAGCCGGTCCAGCAGCTCCTCCTCCGGAGGCACGGGGGCCCTTTCGCCCACCGTGCCCCTGTCGGCGGGGTCGGTGTCGGTGAGCGCCGGGCGATTGAGCGAAGGCATCGGTCCTCCCCGGGCTGGCTGCTCGTCAGCCTCACCCGATCGGGCCTCGGGTCGCTTCCTCCCGGAGGCGATCTCACCCGGGTGAGCTGCGGGCGGGGTGGATGTCTCCAGGATGCCCGCGGAGCACGCTGGAGGCATGCCCGAGCGGTTCTACCGGATCACGGTGAGCGGGACTCTCACCGAGCGCCTTGCTGCTGCGTTCGAGCCACTGCGCCTCGCCGGCGTCGACCGGGAGCGGACAGCGCTGGCCGGGGTCTGCGGCGACTCCGCCGCCCTCTTCGGGGTCCTCGACCGCCTCCGGGACCTCGGGCTGGAACTGCTGGAGGTGGAGTCGGCCGAGGTCCGGCGCGACCCCTGATCCCGCGGCCGCGCTCACCCGTGCTCGTGGGCGGGCCTGATGCCGGCCGGTTGCCGTCGCGACGCCCTCGACGGCGCGGTGCAGCGCGTCGAGCTTCCGGAGGACGGCGTCGATGTCCGCGGGTCGCGGGCATCCGCGTGGGCTTCAGCCAGACCACGATGTTCCTACCGGGACCGAGGCCGGCCTCGGCGACGTCGTCGGCACCGTCGGCGGCCTGGGTCCGGAGCGCGGCCTCGAGGTCCGCGCGCCGCAGCTCCTCCTTCCGCAGCGATCGATCCAGGAACCGGCCGTCCCGCCGGGCCACGACGTCGTCCGGGGAGTCGAACGGCCGCCCGCCGTAGTGCTGGACGACGGTCGTCGTCGCCCCGGTCGGCAGTCGAGGGAGGACAGGCGCGCCGGGGGGTCGAGGCCGCCGTGCTCGCAGGCGAGCAGGCGGGAGGTCCACGCGGTCATGCCGTTCGGCATCACCGCGCTGCCGGGCACGGGGGTCACCCGTTCGGCTCCCGGGCCGACCCGGTCGCCGTCCAGCGCGATGCGCTCGCCCGGCGCCGCGGGCGGCCGGCCCCCGGGTGTCGTGGCGACGTAGAGGGCCTCGTCCGATCCGAGGTGCGTCGGGCCCTCGCGGGCGTCCCACCGGGCGAGGACGGACAGCGAGCGATGCGCTCCGGTGACCGCGGCGAAGCCTGCGTCAGCCCTCAGGAAGGCGTCCGCCGGGAGGTCGCTCACCGCTCGCCGGTCCGGATCTGCGCATCGTTCGCCGCCCGGTCGGTGCTGCCGCGCCTGCTGCCCCGAGCACCCACGCCCGCGCCTCCCGTTCCGCGCTCGCCGGTGGTCGCCGGCTCCTGCACGTGCTGTCCCGGCTCGGAACCCGACGTTTCACCGGGGTGGGCGGCCGGTCGTGTAACCCCCGGCGGGCGTGGTCCGACACAAGGGATGGAGTCCCGTCCCGGCGGGCGGCGAGCCGCGAGGCATCGTCGCCACGGCGGACCGGGCCGTTCGTCCGAGGTCAGGAGTGGTGGGTCATGTCGCGCAGCACGAGGAACGGGTCGCGGCTCCTCGAGCTCGCCCGTCGCGAGCAGGGTGCCGTCGAGGTCACGCTGTTCTGGGACACGTGGACCGGCGAGGCGCTCGTCGTGGTCTGGAACTGGCGCTCCGGGTTCTGCCTCCAGCTGGAGGCAGGCGCCGACCAGGCCGGCTACGCGTTCGCGCACCCCTACGCCTTCGCCGCCGCGAGCGGGGTTCCTGCCGGCGACATCCGGCAGGCCGCCTGACCGCTGGTGGCGGTCAGCGCGGCGGGCCGGTGCGGCGGACGCACCTGCCGCCTCCGTAACGAAGCAGAGCGCAGCGGAGACCATCTGCCATGACGCGTGCGAAGAAGTCCCCGGTCCGTACGGACGAGCCGGGCACCGGGTCGGGGTCACCCGAACAGCGCCCGCGGCTGTGGCGCGGGAGATGGGTCGGGCCGGCGGCGGTCGGGTTCGCCGTCCTCGCGGCCGCAACGGTGATCTGGTTCCAGCCGCAGAAGCTGCTGTACGACCAGCGGGTCGACGAGGTGCTGCCGAGCGCGGTGGCCGAACCCTCGCCGGCGGCCTCGGGACCGCCCGCTCCGACAGCGGCAGCGGCGCCCGTGGAACTGGCGACGGGCAGCTTCGCCTCCCGCGAGCACGAGACCGTCGGCACGGCTCGTGTTCTCCGCCTGCCCGACGGCCGGGTGATTCTCCGATTCGAAGGCTTCGCGACGTCCAACGGTCCGGTGCTGGTCGTCTGGTTGACGAGGAACTCGGCGCTCGGCGCGGAGGACGCGTTCGACGACGAGTACGTCGACCTCGGGCCGCTCAAGGGCAACGTCGGGGGCCAGAACTACGTCGTCCCCGCCGACGTCGACAGCACCGCGTACACGAGCGTCGTCATCTGGTGCGATCGCTTCGACGTCCCCTTCGGTGCAGCCGACCTCAACTTCCCGAACTGACAGCGCCACGCCGGTGCCCTGCCGCAGCCCGAGTACATCGTCCGGAGGAGCCATGACGAATCGATCCGCGCCAGCGGGCCGCGACTATCCCGCGATGGCGGCCGAGGCCGGTCGCGTCGAGCCTGCACCGCGGCGCGTGCGGGCCACCCTGGGCGGCCGGACCGTCTTCGACTCCGTCCGTGCGCGCTACGTGTGGGAGATCCCGTTCTATCCCCAGTACTACATCCCGGTCGAGGACATCGACGTGGCAGTCCTGGTCGACGAGGGGCGGGAGTTGCGGCTGCAACGCGGAACCGCGCGCCGGTACGGCTTGCGGGCGGGTGGCGAGGAACGTCCGGGCAGCGTGCGCCTCTTCGGTGCCGACGCGGTCGACGGGATCGCCGGCACCGCCCGCTTCGACTGGGCCGCCCTCGACGCCTGGTACGAGGAGGACGAGCAGGTGTTCGTCCATCCTCGCAATCCCTACGTCCGGGTCGACGCGCTGCCGTCACACCGCCACGTCCGCGTGCAGTTGGACGGTCACCTGCTGGCCGACACCACGAGCCCGGTGCTGGTCTTCGAGACCGGGTTGCTCACCCGCTATTACATCCGCCGCACCGATGTGGCCCTCGAGCAGCTCGTCCGGACCGACACCCAGACGGCATGCCCGTACAAGGGAGTCACCTCCGACTACTGGTCCCTGCGCGTCGAGGGCATGACGCCGAAGGCGTACCAGGACATCGCCTGGTCCTACTCGTTCCCGACGCGACAGCTCCTACCGATCGCCGGCCTCGTCGCCTTCTACAACGAGAAGGTCGACATCGAGGTCGACGGCGTGGCGCTGCCGCGGCCGCACACCCGTTTCGTCTGATCGTTCGTCGCAAGTCGGCGATCGGCGACGACGTCACAGGGAAGTCATCCTGACGCCGCCTGTCCGGCCGGGTGAAGGCGTTCGTCGACCCACCGGCCAGGGGCTGGTGAGGGCGTCGGCCTGCTCATGGCGGGACGCCCGTCAGCACGGTCAGCGGCGGGTCCACCCCATCGGCGACGCCGGGCCGGCGCGCAGCGCCAGGGCGGACGACCGCTCCGGCCGGGCCGAAGGGAGGCGCCCGGCCGGTGCCGTCGTCGGCGAGACCGCCGAGCCCCGGCCGGTCGACGGTGGCCGTAACGCTCAGGTGCATCGTGTGGTCGGGATGACGGCGCTGACGCGGCCCGTGCAGATCTGCCTGACCTCGGCCAGGCCGCCGGCTTCCGCTTGGCCGCCCGGAACGGCTCACGTGGCGGCTCAGGACTCCTGATCGTCCTGCTGGACCTCACGGTCGGGGATCTCCTCGACGGCCACCGGCACGATGGCAGGAGGCCCGAAGACCCTCGCGGCGGCCGTGATCGTGCCCTTCAGGACGTACTGCATGTAGTTCGCGGCGGCCATGGGACCCAGGCCGAAGGGCAACAGCCCGGCCAGCAGGGGCGGTCCGACCGCCAGCGCCCATGCCCGGAGGATCTCCGACTGGGAGGCGGCGAGCTCCTGCCGCTGCGTCGCCGTCAGGGCCGCCAGGGCGTCGTAGGCAGCGGCCTTCCCGATCAGCGACGCGTGGGGTCCCAGGATGGCGTCGGGACGGATCCTCCCGGTCTTGTCCAGCTTGACCGCCCCCTCCGTGAGGACCAGGAGGACGGCGATGCGGGTGAGTTCGGGGTCGGTGAGGTCTCTGTCGTGGAGCAATCCAACCTTGATCGTCGCACTCACCGCCTCCTTGAGGACTTCCCGCAAGGCGACCGGGACCGCGGCAGCCGAGATCGCCGTGCCCACACCCGGCAGGATCGACGGCAGGGAGAAGGAGACCGCTCGCGCCGCCCTGATCCGGTTTCCCCGTGTCACCTGGTTGACCAGGTCTCCCGGCGCGACCAGGGGCCTGCCCGCCCGCACCTTGTCGACGGCCTTCTGGGCCTCTTCGAGGGAGGGTTGGAGGGTCCGGTTGATCAGCGCCATCGCGCGCTCGACGGTGGCCTCGATGTCGAACTCTGGTTTCGGGAGGTTGAAACCGCCGGTCATCTGAGTCTCCTGTCCGTTGGCGACTCATGAAGGATGTCAGCCGGCCCTCCCGAACGGAGATCGCAGGGACGACCCGCCGATCAGGCGGTGTGCACCCGGCTCCTGGCCGGGAGCCGGGTCCGGTCCTAGCCGTCGAGCCGTGTGGACTGTCGATCAGCGGGCGGCCTGCCACACAGCCTGACCGCCTCAGTGGGCAGTCGGAGATGGACCGCAACGGGTAGTTGCGGCGCCGCGGGAGAACGCCCCCACCCGACCCCCGCCAGGCGGTCGGCCGAGCAACCGGCACCGGGGAAGGCCGTTTCCGCTGGAGGAGTGGTCGTCATCCCCGGGAAGTGACTGATCGGTGTGACCGTCGCCTGTGAGGCCGCCGGCGTCTTTCGCACCACTGCTACCGGTGGGTGGCCGGGGCCGAGACGTACGGCCTGCCGGCGCTGATGCCCAAGGACCGTCGAGCCCCGGTGATGCGGACGCGATGACCGCCGAGGGCGCCGGATCCGGTAGTCGGGTGACCGCACTGACAGGCGCTGGGGCGCTCCCCGGGCGGCATCTCTTCTGCCAAGAGCGACCCGGCGGTGGACCTCACTCGCCGGTGACACACCCTGAACGGCGACCGAACCGCACGAGCAGGGTGCGGCCGCGTCCCGGCATCACAGTGGGATCACATGGGCTTCATTTCCGGAGGCCCGCGCAGGTCCGGGGACTCCACGCCGCTGGGCGTCGGGCGCTGGACCGGCTCTCGGCAGTGCCGGGGACCTGCCGCTGAACGTGCTGGTCTCCGGCGCCAACCGGCCCGACAGTCTTCGTCGAACCGATCCTGAACCGGATGACGCCGATCAAGCGCGGTGGCCGTGCCCATTCCCGTCGCCGACCGCACGAGCTCCATGGGGACAAGCGCTACGCCGACCCGCGGGTCCGCCGCTACCTACGCCGCCGCGGCATCACCCGCATGGCCCGGATCGGAGTCGACTCCAGCCAGCGGCTGGCGCCACCGCTGGGTCGTCGAACGCCCCTCGGCGGGCGGCTGTCCTACCAACGCCTCGCGCTGCGTCACGACCGCACCGCCCTGACCATCACCGCCCTGGCCCTCCTCGCAGTCACCCAGCCGGATCACCCGGACGGTGCAGGGCCCGAGCAGGGTGTGGCGCTCGTGCTCGAGTCGCTTCGCCTTCCCGCTCGACAGCGGATATGAGAAGGGACTCTGTCGCCGCTCAGAACCACCCACACCGGCATGGCGCCCGACTGCGCGCTACGACGGGAGGGGTCAGCAGCGCGGCCTGAGGGCGTCGAAGCGAGTCACCCCCATGCCTCTCCGTCTCCGCGTGCGCCCCAGATCGAGTCGTCGACACGGTGGCCGGTTCACTCGTCGGGCGTCCGGCCGCAAGTCGCGGGGCGCGGGTTCGCCGACATGGAACCTTCCCCCCGCGTCGCGGTCGGATCCGTCGAGCAACGAACCGGGCCGCTTTCGGGCGGCTCCCGACCCGGCGGCGTCGCGGCTGTCACACGGCTCGCGACCGGGCTTCGGGTGGCCCGACCGCGAGCCGGTCCGAAGGGTAAGTACAGCGGAGCCCACCGGGGCTGCGGGTCGCGACGGCTGCGGGTCGCGACGGGCCGTTCGGACCGGCGACGCCGCAATGGGTCTCCGACCAGCGATCATGCGTTGGTGTCGGCCACGGTGCGCCAGTTGGCATAGGCCGGCTCGCCGGCGATGAGCGTCTTGAGCTGGTCGGCCCAGGCGGCCGTCTCGGCGCGGGAGTTGTTGCGCTCCGCTTCCTCCCTGGAGGAGAAGTCGACGATCAGCAGGTACTCCCCGGGCTGCTGGAGATTCGCCAGGACGCGGGCGCCTTGGTAGCCGGGGGCCGTGCCGTGCTGGTCGGCGTGCCAGGTGGTGATCAGGTCCCGCATGGCGGCCTCGTCGGTGGCTCGCACCGCGATGGTCTGCACGAAAGACATCACCTTCTCCTTTCCTCTCTCAGTCGTGTGGTGTGCGTGGTGTGCCGGATCGCCGCCCTACCGGAGGGCGTCCTCGGTCGTGACCCCGTGCGCCCGGGACTCGAGCACCGCTGGCAGCGCGATCAGGGCCCCCACGACGAACACCGCCGTCGCCAGGTAGATCAAGCCCAGGTGACCGATCGTGTCCAGGTCGTACGGGTAGTGGGCGGGGAGCGCGACGGCCAGGCCGAGGACCGGCGTGGCGACGGCCGTCACGTACGCCCAGACCTCACCCCGGCGCACGCCGAACCACGACAGCGCGGCGGTGGCCAGGCCGGCGGCGGCGATGAAGCCGGCGACGGCGATGTGCAGGTGGGAGACGTACTCGTACAGGCCGACGTCCAACGCGCGGAGCTCGTCGCGGTCCACGCCGACCTCGGCGGGGCCGATGCCCAGCTCCAGGAACGGACCCGTGAAGTTGCGGAGCAAGAAGATCACGGCGTAACCGATGAAGGCCAAGCCGGCGAGGGCCATGATGGCGCCGCCGAGTCGGAGGGATCCCGATCTGTCGACCGCGGAACGGTGGCTGATGGTGGTCATGGTCATCTCCTTTCCAAGAGGGTCTCGACGACCCCGGTCTCAGTTGCGTGGCTTCGCTGCCAGCAGGGACAGGCTCTTCACCCCGTACGTGGCGCTCGCGCCGCGCGCCCGTCCCGAGAGGAACTGGTAGGGGTTGCGGCGCTCCACCACGACCCGCAGGCCGGCTGCCTCGATGGCCGTGCGGTAGTCGTCCTCCTGCGCCGCACCCCCGATGCACGAGGCCCAGAGGTCCGGGTCGCACGTGATCGACTCCTGCAGGCGGCGTTCGGTCACGATGTCGGCGATCGCCGCGCGCCCGCCGGGCCGGAGAACGCGCGCGATCTCGGCGAAGACCCGCTCCTTGCGCGGGCAGAGGTTGATGACGCCGTTGGAGATGGCGCAGTCGAAGCTCGCGTCGTCGGCCGGGAGGTCCTCGATGCGGCCCTCACGGAAATGCACCTGGCCGAGATCGAGATCGGACGCCAGCCGGCGGGCCTTCGCCAGCTGCTCCGGCGTGAAGTCCACGCCGAGGACGCGTCCGGTGGACCCGACGGCCGCCGCGGCGACGAAGGAATCCGTGCCGGAGCCGCTGCCTAGGTCGATCACCTGCTCGCCGGGGCGAAGGGACGCCAGGTCGAAGAAGTAGCCGACCCCGGCGAACGAGTCCACGGCGGCCCGCGGCAGCCGGTCCAGGACGTTGCCCGGGTACCCGAGACGCTCGGCAAGTGCCCGGCCCATCTCGAAGTGGTACCGGCCGTGCGGCTGCTCCGCGACGTGGCGGTAGAGGTCCTTCACCTTGGATTCCAGCACCGAGGTGTCGACGGAGGTCATCGTTGGCTCCTCCCCGGCCGGGGCCCTTCCGCCGGCCTTCATCAAGGAGGACGGCGAGCAGCCGGACCGCTGTTGCACTTCCGGGCGGATGCAATAAGAACGTCGTGCATGACGTCCTAGGAGTCGTGGTGGCCGTTGGCCTGGACGCGGCGGACAGTCGAGTCAGGGACCGACATGAGCAGTTCCGCGCGCTGGCGCGGGAGCAGCTGCCGCGCCTCGTGTCCCTGGCTCGCAGGCTGGTGGGTGAGGACGCCGAGGACGCCGTCCAGGACTGCCTGCTGAAGGCGTTCCAGAGCATGGACCAGCTGCGCGACGAGGCGGCCGGGCAGGCGTGGCTCACTGCGATCCTGGTGAACTGCTGTCGTGACCGCGGCAGGGCGCGTGCCCGCCACCCGCAGGAAGTCGATCTCGACGAGGTCGAGGAGTTCTCCCTGTACCGGAAGATCGCCTACGAGGACCCGTTCCCGTACTCGGACTCGCTGCACCTGGACTTCCTCGCCGAGTTCGGGCCCGAGGACGTGCACGCGGTGCTGATGCGATTGCCCCCGCTCTACCGCGTGCCCCTGGTCCTCGTCCACATGGAGGGCTTCCTCGCCAAAGAGGTGGCCCGGATGCTCGGCGTCCCGCTCGGCACGGTGCTCGCACGGCTGCACCGGGGGCGGAAGCTGTTCGAGAAGGAGATGTGGGACTACGCCGAGAGCAGTGGGCTGCTGAGGAAGGGCCGGCGATGATCGACTGCGCGCAGACCGTCCGGCAGCTCTGGGAGTACCTCGACGATCTCGTCGGCGAGCCGGACCGCGAGCTGATCGAGGACCACCTGTCCCGCTGCCTGCGCTGCTGCGGAGAACTGGAGTTCGTGGCGGAGCTGAAGCGGTTCCTCGCGCGGTCCCGTCACGACAACGTCCCGGACGACGTACTCGGTCGTCTCCGGCAGACCCTGGAGGAGCTGGGCCGATGACACGCGACCTCATGCACGCGAGCGAGGTGAAGCGGATCGTCCGGGAGGCATACCGCAGGGTCCCGCCCACGACGACGGCCGTGGCGCAGAAGTTCTACAGCGAGGAGGAGCTCGAGCTCGTCCCGCCTGCGGCGGTCGACCGGGCTCTCGGCGTGGCCAACCACCTGCGCTTCGCCGATCTGCGGCCCGGCGAGACCGTGCTCGACGTGGGGTGCGGCGGCGGGATCGACACCATCCTCGCGGGTCGGCGGACCAGCCCGTCGGGACGTGTGATCGCACTGGACTTCCTGCGCGAGATGCTGGAGCGCACCCGCGCGGCGGCCGCGGAGGCAGGGCTGGGCAACATCCGTCCCATCGAGGCGGAGATGGAGGCCATCCCGCTGAGGGACGACACCGTCGACGTCGTCGTCTCCAATGGTGTGATCAACCTGTCCGCGCGCAAGGCGCGGGTGGCCGCTGAGTGCGCCCGCGTGTTGCGACCGGGCGGGCGGCTCTGCGTCTCGGATCTCACCGTGGGACAGGATCTGCCGGCCGAGATCCTCACGCATCCCGCGGCCTGGGCCGGATGCGTCGCCGGAGCGCTGGCCGAGGACGAGTTCGTGCACCAGCTGGAGCGGTCCGGGTTCGTCGACGTCGAGGTCCTGACGCGTCAGCCGCTGGGCGTGGACGACTGTGCGCTCTACCCGCTGTTCCCCGACGAAGTGATCGAACTGATGCGCATCCTGATCCCGCCCGCCCGGCAGACGCACGTCGCCGTGTCGGTCATCGTCCGGGCCGCCGTACCCGAAGTGTGAGGCGGCCGGACGCACCGTCACGGTGCGACGACGAGTCGGCGTAGCGGCCCCGCTTCCTCCCACGGCTGTAGGCGGTGAGCCGTCTCGATTGTCTCGTTTACGACGCAGAGGAGGTACGCGGCCTCGGCGGCGCTTGAGGGCGAGGGCGTTCAAGGGCGAGGGTCTCGTGCCGCCTCGCGGCCCTGAAGTGGCGGTCGCCCTGCGCGTCTCGAGTGCTCGTGCAGCGAAGGTCCTGAGGAGTTGGCTTATGACGCAAGCGGGTCACGGGCTCGGAAGGGCGGCCCGACAGGCTGTCTCACTAGGCGGTTCAAGCGAGGGGCGTGACCCCTCCATACCCCCGCAGCGGAAAACCGGGGGTCTTCAAGGGCCTGGAACGGGCCTCCCGGAGGGTCCTCCAGTACGTCTGACAGGCCATACAACCTGCCGTTTTGCGTGGAGCGGGTGACCGGGATCGAACCGGCATGGCCAGCTTGGAAGGGTGGGGGTGTCCAGGTAGGTATGCGCTGATACGAGCCGAGTCGGGTTGGCGCCGTGCCTTCCACGTGCCTTATCGCCGCGATCGATGAATAGCGTCGCACCGTCGCCGGCACGTCGCGGCACGCGTCGGAGAGGGCCCTTCGCCGACAACATCGGCTCCTTGCGCTATCGATGAACGTCCCCCGCCACGGCTCCTTCGGCGGCTGGCCGCGTGGGCCGTCTGCACCGCTTGATCCTGCTTCTGGCGCACGTCGTGAAGACGGTGCCGTGGGGGCTCGCCTACGCGATCCTGTCGAGCGTGGGCACGCCGGCCGTCGCCGCGATCGGGGCGGTGTTCCTCGGCTAAGCCTTGTCCCTCTGGCAGATGATCGGCGTCGTCCTCGTGGTGGCCGGCGTGGTCTAGCTGAACCTGGGGCACTGACCACCGGTCGTCGGACAGCGAGTCCCATGTCCTCGGCTCCCTGAGTCGACGGCGGGTTCTGGTCGCACTCGGCTCAACAAGCGCCATGGTCGCGCCGTTTATCGAATAAGCCGTCCGATAGGCGGACGGCGCGTTTCCGTGAGCCGCGGACACCCGGCCTGGGTCCAGAATCGAGATTCCGCATGAACGACGACGTCGCACTGCATGCTCCCGACGGGGCCGGACACCCGACCCCGGAAGGTCCTGGAGCTCAGGACAGCCCAAGCCGGCGGCGGTCGTTGGGGCTCCGGGGGACCATGCTCACCGTGGGCGCAGTCGGGGTCCTCGCCGCACTGACCATCGGCGTCCTATCGCTCGTCGGCTTCGGTCAGGACAAGGCGTCGCTCGATCGCATCACGGGCCTGCACAAGGTCGTGGACACGGTGGCTCGGATCGAGACCGCGAGTGCCGACATGTCCGGCTGGCAGGCGGCCTACGCCTGGGAGGCGCGCCGCATCGGACCTGCCGCCGCCGTCGCGGATACGGCGGAGAACCGCGGCGGTTTCCTCGCGAGTCGAGAGGCGCTCGAGCAGGAACTGGCCGCGTTCCCCGCCGACGACCTGACGGCGGACGAGGCGGCGATCTTCGAACGACTGCAGCAGGCGATGGTCGCGTACTCCGAGATCGACGACAGGGCAGTCGCGGAGTATGCGCAGGGAACCCCCGCCGGGATGGTTGCGGGAGAAGCGGTCATCTCCGGCGACGGCCTGACCGCCTTCTACGACGTCTGGACACTGACGACCGAGCTGAAGACGCTCCTGACGGAGCGCATGGCGGGGACCGCGGCGGATGCCGCGGAGACGCACAACCGGCTGACCACGATCATCGTGGCAAGCATCATCTGCGCCGCGCTGGCCGTCGTGGCGGTGTCAGTGCTCATGACGCGGCGGATCGTCGGCCCGCTGAACGAGGTGCGGGCGGTCGCTGCCGCTCTCGCGGCCGGTGATCTCACGCGATCCAGCGGTATCCTCCGCAGGGACGAGGTCGGTCAGACCGCAGCCTCGCTCGACACGGCCGTCACGACGCTGCGCGACATGATCGGCTCCATCGTCGCGTCCTCGGACGCCGTGGCCTCGGCGTCGGAGGAGCTGAGCGCTTCGTCCTCCCAGATCTCGGCATCGGCCGAGGAGACCAGCGTCCAGACGGGCGTCGTGGCAGCGGCCGCAGGTGAGATCTCCCGGAACGTCCAGACCGTTGCTGCCGGCGCCGAGCAGATGGGGGCGTCCATCCGGGAGATCTCCCAGAATGCCGCCGAGGCGAGCCAGGTGGCGGAGCGGGCGGTCAGCGCAGCGGAGACGACAACGGCGACGGTCGCGAAGCTGGGCGAGTCCTCGACCGAGATCGGCAACGTCGTCAAGGTCATCACGAGCATCGCCGAGCAGACGAACCTGCTGGCACTCAACGCGACGATCGAGGCCGCCAGGGCTGGTGAGGCCGGCAAGGGCTTCGCCGTGGTCGCCAACGAGGTGAAGGAGCTGGCGCAGGAGACGGCGAAGGCGACCGAGGACATCGTCTCCCGCGTCGAGGCCATCCAGAGCGACACGTCGGCGGCGGTCACCGCGATCGCTGAGATCACCGCGATCGTGCAGCAGATCGCCGACCGGCAGACGACCATCGCCTCGGCCGTGGAAGAGCAGACCGCGACGACGAGCGAGATGACCCGGTCGGTCAGCGAGGCCGCCCTCGGCGCCACGGAGATCGCGACGAACATCTCGGGGGTGTCGGCCGCATCGGAGCAGACGACCGGGGCGCTCGCGCAGGCACGGTCCGCGATCGACGAGCTCACCCGTATGGCAACCGAGATGCACGCTGCCGTCTCGCACTTCCGATCCTGACGATGGTCTGGCCCGCGGGTGCTCCGTTCCTTTGATCCAGCGGCGCAGCCTGGCGGGGCGAGTCGGCCAGCTCCTCGTCGGGTTGGTCTTCAGTGCCACGGGTGTCTGGCTGACCACCCGCGCCGAGCTCGGTGAGGCGCCGTGGGAGGTCCTCCACATCGGGCTGGCCGACCGCCTGGGTGTGGGCGTGGGCGCGACGTCGGTCGCGGTAGGGGCTGTCCTGGTCGCCCTCGTCGCCGCGGCCGGCGTGGGGCCAGGGCTCGGAACGCTGCTCGACGTGCTCACGATCGGCTGGTGCTGGACGTGCTGCTCGCTGCCCCGGTACTCCGTCAGGTCGTTGATGCGGGACCGGTGTCGCGGCTGGTGGTGCTCGTGTCGGGCATCGTCGTCTTCGCGTTCGGGTGCGCCACGTACGTGGGGCACATCTCGGGCCCGGACCACGGGACGGGCTGATGGTGGCCGTACACCTGCGCAGCGGTGTGCCGATCGGCGTGGCCCGGGCATGGGCCGAGTGAGCGGGGCTGCTGCTGGGCGTCGTCCTGGTGCGGCCCCGTAGGAGTTGGCGCGGTGGCCATCGTGCTGGGAGCCGGGCCGGCGGTGAAGTACGCCTTGAAGGTGCTCGGCCTCCGGCCGACCACAGGTACTCGCACCTGACCTCCCCGGAGGGTGGGCGGCGGGTCAGCGCAGGCCGGCGGTGATCTTCTCCGCAGCTGCCGCCACGGCGTGGCCCACCGTCTCCACGTCGGCTGCCTCGTCGACGAAGACGACAGCCAGTGCGGCCCTCGCTCCACCGTCCGGCCCCAGGACAGGCACGGCGATCGAGCGCAGGCCCGGGATGACCTCCCCGTGCGAGCTGGCCCAGCCGGTCTCCCGCGCCGCTCGCAGGGCGTCCCGGTCGTCGGGTGACGGCGGCTCCGGCATGAGCAGCGCGAGGCCCGGCGCCCCTCGGCCGACGGGGTGGCGGGTGCCCGGCCGGTAGACGACGTGCGCCGTCGTGTCCTGCGGTTCGACGCTGGCGACGGTCACCGCCTCGTCCCCTGCCCGGACGACGAGGAAGGCCGTCATCCCGAGCTCCGCCACCAGGGCGTCGAGGCGCGGGAGCGCGGCCGTCTGGAGGTCGCTCCGCACGCCGCGGGCGAGCCCGGAGATGCCGAGTCCGAGCCGGTACCGCCCGACGGTGTCCCGCTCGACGAGCTGGTGATCTTCCAGGGTGCGTAGCAGGCGGTAGGTGATCGACCGGTGGAGCGCGAGGGTCTGGCCGATGTCCGCGATCGTCTGGGGGGTGCCCACCGCGGCCAGGTGCTCGAGGATGCGGATGCCGCGGTCCAGCGTCTGGGACTGGGGGACTGCCCCGTCGTCGTCTGCCACTACTCGCCGTCCCTCTCAGTGATCGGACGGTTCCACACTACGGTCGCCACGAGGTGCAGGGTCTCAGATGCGACACGGCCCCGGCCCCGTGAGGGGACCGGGGCCGCGTCGTGGCCTCTCAGCCGTTGATCACCTGCGGCACGGCGACCGCCTTGAGTCCCTCGGCGCCGAACTCCAGCCCGTAGCCGGACTTCTTGACCCCGCCGAACGGGATCATCGGGTGCACACCGCCGTGGGAGTTGATCCAGACGGTGCCGGCCTCCAACCGGGCGGCGACGGCGCGGGCCGCGTCGCGGTCGGCGCTCCAGACCGACGCGCCGAGACCGACGTCCAGGCGGTTGGCCATGGCGACGGCGTCGTCGACATCGGTGTAGCGGACGATCGGCAGGGCCGGACCGAACTGCTCCTCGGCAACCAGCGGGTTCTCGTCGTCGACGTCGGCCACCAGCGTGGCCGGGTAGAAGTAGCCAGGAGCCTCGGGGTCGGGGTTGCCGCCGACGAGGATCTTGGCGCCGGACTCTCGCGCGGCGTCGACCAGCCGCGCGACGATGTCGTACTGCGCCTCGTTCTGCAGCGGGCCCAGCACGTTCTGCTCGTCCAGGCCGCGACCCATAGGCATGGCCTGGGCGACCTCGGCGAGTGCGGCGCACACGTCGTCGTAGACGTCGGTGTGCACGTAGAGGCGCTTGAGCGCCGCGCAGGTCTGCCCGGTGTTGATGAAGGCGCCCCAGAACAGCCCCTCGACGATGGCCTTCGGGTCGACGTCGGGCAGGACGATGCCCGCGTCGTTGCCACCGAGCTCGAGCGTCAGCCGCTTCACGGTGTCGGCCGAGCTCCTGATGATGGCCTGGCCGGTGCGCGTGGAACCGGTGAACATCACCTTGTCGACTCCCGCGTGACTGGACAGGCGTGCGCCCACCTCGCCCTCGCCGGGCACGGCCACGAGGACGTCGTCCGGCAGCACGCCGTTGATGACCTCCACGAGCGCCAGCACGCTGAGCGGGGTGTACTCCGACGGCTTGACCACCACGGTGTTGCCCATGCGCAGGGCCGGGGCGATCTGCCAGATGGTGATCATCATGGGCCAGTTCCAGGGGCCGATGGCGCCGACGACGCCGACGGGCCGGTAGTGCAGCTCCGCGTGCGTCTCCTCGTCGTCGACGACGGTCTCCACCGGCAGCGGGGTCGCCGCGGTGGCACGCAGCCACGCGGCACAGGCGCCGACCTCGAAACGGGCGTTGGGCCCGTTGAGGGGCTTGCCCTGCTCGCGGGAGAGCAGCTCGGCGAGGGACTCGGCCGCCGCCTCGATGGCGTCGGCCGCACGGAGCAGCAGGTCGATCCGCTCGGAGTCCGGCCGGGCCGCCCAGGCCGGCTGGGCGGCACGGACGCGCTCGACGGCGCGGTCCACGTCCTCCGGGGACCCGAAGGCGACTCGGCCGACGACCTCACCGGTGGCCGGGTCGAGGATCTCGCGGCCGTCGGCGTCGGTGATGCTCGCCAACAGGCTGTCGTACGTGGGCGTTTCCGACGCGGTGTCCACGGGCGTCGTCACGGTGGGGGTGGTCATCGTTGTCCTCCTGGGTCGGTGCCGGGGGCGGTGGGGTTCAGGACGCCGGCGGGGCCACCGACGAAGGGTGCGGGGGTGCTCACGGCATGGTCGCCGGTTCGATCCGGCCGGTGACCTCGCCGAGGGAGATCCGGCTGCCTCCCGCTCCCGGTGCGGTCGCGGTGAGGGTGACGACGTCGCCGTCCTCGAGGAACGTCCGGGTGCTTCCGTCGGAGAGTTCCAACGGCTCCTTCCCGCCCCAGGAGAGCTCGATGAACGAGCCGCGCTGGTCCGACCGGGGGCCGGAGACGGTGCCCGAGGCGAACAGGTCGCCGGTGCGCAGGCTGGCGCCGTTGACGGTCATGTGCGCCAGCTGCTGCGCGGGCGTCCAGTACATGAGGTCGAACGGCGGGCACGAGATCAGCTCGCCGTTCAGGCGCACCTCGATGGCGATGTCGAGGCCCCAGGGCTCGCCGTCGGTGTCGTCGAGGTAGGGGAGGGGCTTCGGGTCCCGGGCCGGGGGATTCACGCGGGCCTCGCCGAAGGCAGCCAGCGGCACTACCCACGGCGAGACCGACGTGAGGAACGACTTGCCCAGGAAGGGGCCCAGGGGCACGTACTCCCAGGCCTGCAGGTCGCGGGCGGACCAGTCGTTGACCAGGCAGACGCCGAACACGTGATCGGCGAAGTCGCCCAGCGGCACCGGTCGGCCGAGTTCCGACGGGGTGCCGACGACGAAGCCGATCTCCGCCTCGATGTCCAGGCGCTGCGACGGTCCGAACGTCGGGGCGTCGTCGGACGGCACCTTGCGCTGCCCAGCCGGGCGGACCACCGGGGTGCCCGAGACCTGGACCGTGCCGGAGCGGCCGTGGTAGCCGATGGGCAGGTGCTTCCAGTTGGGGGTCAGCGGCGGGGAGTCGGGCCGGAACATCCGGCCCAGGTTCTCCGCGTGGTGCTGCGAGCTGTAGAAGTCGACGTAGTCGGCCACCTCGATCGGCAGGTGCATCGTCACGTCGGTCCGTGCCAGCAGGCGCGGCTCCACCTTCTCCCGGTGCGCCGCGTCGGTGAGCCAGGTCGTCAGCTCCGTGCGCAGGGCCTGCCACGCCTCCGGCCCCCGGGCCATGAAGGCGTTGAGGGACCCCGTCGCGTGGACGTCGTCGCCGGTGACCGCGTGCAGGTCGAGCACGAAGTCGCCGATCCCCACGCCGGTGCGACGGCGGCCGGAGGCGTCGGAGAAGACACCGTAGGGCAGGTTGCCCAGTCCGAACCCGGTGTCGTCGGGCAGGTCGAGCCAGCTCTGGGCGTTCGCGGTCACGCGGGGATCCGATCCGGGGAGGGCAGCAGGCCGAGCGCGACGAGGTCGTCGACGGGCTCGAGCACGCTGCAGGTGCCGAAGGAGGTGAACAGCGCCCGAGCCCGGCCTGAGCGATGGGGCGGCCAGGTCCGGAGGGCCGCGACCATGCCACCCGCGTCGGAGTCGAGCAGGCGCTCCGCGGCGATCTGCGGTGGCGCCCCGGCCGGCAGCGCGGAGACCGCCAGCAGCACGTTGAGGAAGCCGTGGTGCTCGAACCCCGTCGCCGGGTCGGTGTACCGGACGGCGTGGTGCAGGCCGGCGGTGCACTTGAACGCCACGTCCCGCGCGACGCAGGCGTGCAGCGTCTCCGCGAGTTCCGAGACGGACGGGAACAGCTCCGCCCGCACGCCACCGGTGCGCAGCTTCGCGCGGTACCGGGTGCCGGCGAGGACGTCGAGCACCTCGTCCCGCGCCACCGAGCGGGGGAGCTCGACCGCCGCCGGCACGGTGGCGGGCAGGACCTCGTCCAGTGCGCGCACCGCCTCGGCCGCGGCCTCCGCGTCTGCGACGACCGGCACCTCGACCGCGGCCAGGGTCAGGCCCGGGTCCTCCTCGACCCGCCGCACGGCGGCCGGCAGGTCACCGGCCGCCACGATCAGCGAAATCTCGAACGCCGGGCCGGCGTCGAGGTGCGCGCTCAGCTCGTCGAGCCGGGCGGCCGGTACGACGAAGGGGCCGACGAGGCGCCCGAGCCGCTCGCGCAGCTCACGGTGAGCCGGGACGGCGGCGGCCATGGAGGCGTTCCCGGGCGGGAACAGGGCCGCGTCGTCGAAGAGCCCGTCGAAGAGGGTGGTCACGCCGACGGCCCCCGTCCCGACCACGACCAGGCGTACTTGCCGTCGTCGACGGCGAGCCCGCCCTCACCGAGATCCAGCGGCCGGAAGGTGTCGACCATGACGGCGAGCTCGTCGAAGTACTCGATGCCCAGAGACCGCTCCACCGCGCCGGGCTGCGGGCCGTGGCTGTGCCCACCCGGGTGCACCGAGATCGAGCCCTTGCCGATGCCGGACCCCTTGCGGGCCTCGTAGTCCCCGTCGACGTAGAACATGATCTCGTCGGAGTCGACGTTGGAGTGGTAGTAGGGGACGGGCACCGCCTGAGGGTGGTAGTCGACCTTCCGCGGCACGAAGTTGCAGATCACGAAGTTGTGGCCCTCGAAGACCTGGTGCACCGGCGGCGGCTGGTGGACCCGGCCGGTGATCGGCTCGTAGTCGGCGATGTTGAACACGTAGGGGTAGAGGCAGCCGTCCCACCCGACCACGTCGAAGGGGTGCTCCGGCACGACGTGGATGGTGCCGGTGAGCCCACCCGGGCCGCTCCCGCGGTGCTTGACGTAGACCTCGACGTCGGTGCCCTCGGCCAGCAGCGGCTCGGTGGGCGTGCGCAGATCGCGCTCGCAGAACGGCGCGTGCTCCAGGAACTGCCCGTACTTGGAGAGGTACCGCTTCGGCGGCGCGATGTGGCTGTTGGCCTCGATGGCGTAGGTCCGCAGCGGCTCGTCGCCGGTCGGGACCCAGCGGTGCGTGACCGTGCGCGGGATGATCACGTAGTCGCCCTGCCCGACCTCCAGCGCGCCGAAGGAGGTCTCGACCGTCGCTGAGCCGCGCTCGACGTAGACGCACTCGTCGCCGGTCGCGTTCCGGTAGTAGGGCGAGGTCGCCGAGGACACGGCGTAGGAGATCCGGACGTCGCCGTTGCCCAGCACCAGGCGCCGGCCGGTGACCGCGTCGGTGGCCTTGTGCTCCTCGCCCGGGAAGAGGTCGTGCAGCTTCAGGTGCCGCGGGGTGAGCGGGGCGTTGGGCGTGAGGGTCTGGTCGGGGAGCTCCCACGGGCGGGCGTCGACGATCGCCGACGGGATGCCGCGGTGGTAGAGCAGCGACGAGTCGGAGGAGAAGCCCTCCTCGCCGACGAGCTCCTCGGAGTAGAGGGTGCCGTCGGGAGCGCGGAACTGGGTGTGCCGCTTCGGCGGGACGCTGCCCACCTGCTGGTAGAACGCCATGGGAGGGGGTCCTTTCTCAGGCGAGGACGGGGCTGGGGACGGAGCGGTCGAGCAGCCGGGCCACCGCGGGGGCGACGTCGGCGATGCGGGTGAGGACGGCGGCCACGTGACCGTCGGGGCGCAGGACCCAGATCTCGTCCGGGCGGGCGCCGAGCGCCTCGCGCAGCGTGGGGCCGGCGTCGAGTTCGCTGATGCGGTGCACGGCGACGGGCAGGTCCGCCGGCAGGGTCTCCGGCCGCGAGGGGAGCGGAGCGTCGTCTCCCACGAGAACGGTGACCCCGGCGCGGGCCAGCTGCCGGAGCCGGCCCAGCTCCGGCCGGCCGGGCACGCTGATCGGGCAGTCGGGAACGAGGACACCCGGTCCCGGCACGGGGACGTCCCCGCGGGCCGGCCGGCCGCGGAACGGCCGCCGCTCGTCGGGGGTGGTCAGCGGCGAGTCGACGTACCAGAACGGCTCGGCGAGCCGGCCGGAGTCCACCAGCGCCCGGGCGGAGGGGTCGGTCGCCGCCCGCTCCAGGACGTCGAGGCGGCGAGCTGCCTCCTCGTCAGTCCCCGGCACGAGGAACCGCATGGTTGCCCCGGTGACGTCGATGTTCTCCAGCGCCGCCGCGTGCCGCTCGTCGTGGTAGCTGTCCAGGAGCGACTCCGGAGCCCAGCCGCGGGCGACGAAGGCGATCTTCCAGGCGGCGTTCTCGGCGTCCAGGACCCCGGAGTTCAGGCCGCGCGCCCCGAAGGGCGAGACCAGGTGCGCGGCATCGCCGGCGACCAGCACCCGGCCGACCCGCATGCGGTCGACCACGCGGGAGTGGAAGCGGTAGACCGACTTCCACACGATCTCGTAGGGCTGGTCGCCGATCACCTGCCGGATGCGCCGGTCCAGGCCGCCCGAGGTCTCCTCGGCAGCGAGGTCGAAGTCCGGCGGCACCTGCCAGTCGATCCGGAACGTGGAGTCCGGGCACGGGTGGATGAGCACCTGCCGGCCGGGGTTCCACTCGGGGTCGAAGTAGAACCGCCGCTCGGTCTCCCAGCCGGGCAGGTCGGTGCGGATGTCGCAGATCAGGAAGTAGTCCTCGAACGTCTCGCCCTCGAAGGACAGTCCCAGCGCGGCGCGGATCGCGTCGCTGCGCGGGCCGGCGCACGCGACGGCGTAGGCGCCGCGGACCGGCGTCTCGCCGTCCGTGGTGGCGCAGACGACGGTCACGCCGGATCCGTCCTGCTGGATGTCGGTCACCCGGTGGCCCCAGCGGACCTCGATCAGCGGCTCGGCGGCGATCCGCTCGTCGAGCAGCTGCTCGGTCTCGCACTGGGAGATGTTGACGAACGGGGGGAAGGGCGACTTCCCGCGGTCGGCGAACTGGAAGCTGAACAGCTCCTCGTCGCGGTGGAAGGTCCGGGCGGTCGTCCACGTGACGCCGCGGCGGGCCACCTCCGCGCCGACGCCGACGGAGTCCCAGACGTCGAGGACGTCGCGCTGCTGGCAGATCGCCTTGCTGCCGATCACGTCCCGCTCGGGGCGCCCATCCAGGACGACGACGGACAGGCCCCAACGGGCCAGGAGGAGGGCGGTGGTCTGGCCGACCGGACCGCAGCCCAGCACCAGGACCGGTGCGCTCGTGGAAGAGGTCATCATCGCCGTCGTCAGCCCTGCAGCTCGTCCCACACCTGGCGGTCGCGCTCGGCGGTCCAGATGACCGGGCGCTCGATGCCGTCCATCTCGTCCCAGATGCGCTGGACGTCGAAGGGCAGGCAGTGCTCGAAGATCGGCCACTTGCCGTACTTCGGGGCCAGGGCGGTGTGGGTGGCTTCGAAGGCCTGCTTGAGGGTGCCACCGGCGCGGTGCACATCCCCGACGGTGCGCTGCATGGTGAGCAGGAAGTCGCGGGTCTGCTCGATCGCGGCGTCGACCTCATCGCGGCCGCGGGCGATGGCGCCACGCCCACCGATGAGCTGCTGCGCACCCAGGGCCTTGACCCGGTCGAGGGTGTCGGAGGCCCAGTCGAAGTGGAACGCGTCGCCGGTGTAGAGCGCCGCCTGGGACTCGACCAGGTCGCCGGCGAAGAGGATCTCGTGCTTGGGGATCCAGGCCACGATGTCGCCCTCGGTGTGCCCGCGGCCCAGGAACTCCAGGACCAGCTCGCCGCGGTCGCCACCGAGCTCGATGGTCAGCTTGTCGCGGAACGTCATCGTGGGCCAGGTCAGGCCCGGGATGGACTCCGGCTCCTCGAACAGCCGCGGCATCCGGCCGAACTCGCTCTCCCAGTCCTGCTGCCCGCGCTCGGCGATCAGGCCCTTGGTCTGCTCGGAGCTGACGATGATCTCGGCGTCGAACGCGCTGGCGCCCAGCACCCGGACGGCGTGGTAGTGGCTGAGCACCAGGTACCGGACCGGCTTGTCGGTGTGCTCCCGCAGCTTGGCCAGCCAGCGGCGCGCGGCGACTGGGGTGGCCAGCGCCTCGAAGCAGACGAGGAAGTCCTCGCCCTCGATGGCGCCGAGGTTGGGGTCGCCTTCCGCGGTCAGGGCGTACACGCCGTCGGCGAGGACCTCGAGGGTCTGCTCCTTGACGCCGAGATCGGCGGAGGAAGCGAAGGGCTTGGCTGCCATGGGGGGATCTCCTGATCCGCTGTCGTCCGATAATCGAACGGTGCGTTCTCTTACCGGTCCAACGGTACGGGGGGGTGGCCTGCGACACAAGGGGCACGAGGACTCGATGTCGCGGAGACGTCGACGCCCGGGTCCCGACGGAGGTCGCGGGAGCCCGGGCGCCGGGTGGGACGGTCGGTCAGGCGGGCCCCGGCCGGTGCTCGGGGACGCTGGGCACGCGGCCGAAGTCGGTGGCGTAGGCGCCCATCGTGATGTTGACCAGATCGCCGGTCCCCTGGTCGAGGCCGAACTGGATGCCCACGGTGCGCAGGGCTGCGAGGTCGATCAGGACCATGCCCTCGACGCCGACGTTCTTCTCGAGCCACGAGAACAGGTAGGTGTCCTCCCGCAGCTTCCAGTAGGCGGCGCGGTCGGTGTCCGCAACGCCGAGCTCGGCGCCGCCGAGGCAGACCCAGGTGAACAGGTGCTCGTTGAGGTAGATGTGGTCGTAGACGTCGTCGCTGCTGTAGGCGTAGCGGACGCGGTGCCCGAGCAGTTCGTCGGTGTACGCGTGAGCGCCGTCGGCGGTGGCGTCGGTTCCCACGAGCTGCCCCTGGAACCACTGCTGGCGGGCCAGGTGGGGGTCCGGCTCGAGCCCGAGCTCGCCGACGGCCCCTGTGGCCTGACCGCTGCGGGTGTCGAGGGCCATGGTGACGACGACCGGGTGATCCTCAGCGCTGCGCTGGTAGTGCAGGAAGAAAAGGCCGGGCTGCATCTCGAACAGCTCGCAGCGGTCCTTTCCCTCACGGACACCGTCGCCCTCTTGCAGCGTCCACCGCAGTGAGCCGGCGTCGAACTCGTGAACCAGCGTGAAGTCCGACTCCGGCACGCCGGGAATGCGGCACTGCAGCTCCAGACGCTGTCCTTCGAGCGCCGTGGAGTGGGCTGGGCGGTACTCGTTGAAGCCGTCGGCCATCTCGTTGAGCGACGTCCAGTCGTCCTTGGCCCAGCTGAACGTGTTGGCTGGCGTGGTCATGAGGTTCTCCTGTGTGTAGGGGTGCCGAACGGGTCAGGCGGTGGTGAAGTCGAGCGGGGGCAGTGCGGACCGGGCGACGTAGCCGAAGTCGGAGACGATCGGGGTCCCGTTGATGGGCGCGCTGACGGGTGAGGCGAGGAAGGTGGCGTGTGCGGCGATCTGTTCGGGCTGCATCACCGGCAGGCCTGTCCCCGCGAAGCCCTGCGGGCGGCCGAGATCGCCACGGGACATCGGGGTGTCGACGACCCCGGGACACAGGCAGTTGACCCGGATGCCGGGGTGGTCGGTCGACAGCGACCGCGTGAGCATGAGGACGGCGCCCTTGGAGGTGCTGTAGGGAGTCATGCCCTCGAAGGCGACCAGGGCCGCGTCCGAAGCGATGAACACGATGGTCCCGACGTCGCTGTCCGCAAGTCGCGGGATGGCGTGCTTGGCGACGAGGAAGTTGCCCTTGATGTTGACGGCCATCACGCGGTCCCAGTCCTGCTCGGACACGTCGGCCGCGAGGGTTCCTACCGGGCCGGAGATGCCAGCGCACCCGAGCAGGGTGTCCAGGCGGCCGAAGATCTCGACGGTCTGTGCCACCGCGTCGGCCACCTGCTCCTCGACGGTGACGTCCGCCCGGACGAACTCGACGGCGTGTCCCCGCCGTCGCAGGTCGTCGACGACCGGCTTGCCCTCGAGGCTGCGGTCGAGGACGGCCACCCGAGCACCCTCGGCGATGAGGGCGTCCACGCAGGCGCGGCCGATCCCCGAGGCGCCGCCGGTGACGAGAGCGACACGATCGCGAAGGTGCAGGTCCACGCCAGGGCTCCTCTCTCGTTCGGTGCGGCTCAGGCCGGCTGGAGCGCAATGGTGAAGCGCGGGTCGAAGGCGACGGTGCCGACGTCGACGGCGGAATGGCCGCCGTCGACCGGGATCACCGCGCCGTTGACGTAGGAGGCGGCAGGTGAGAGCAGGTGACGGATCGCCGTGGCCACCTCGTCGGCCCGGGCAGGGCGCTGAAGGGGCACCAGCGCGGTGGCCAGGGCGTAGGCGTTCTCGACAGTGACGCCGCGCTCCTGGCCGAGGGTGGCCATTTCCTCGTCGGCCATCTCCGTGCGCGTCCAGCCGGGGCAGACGACGTTGGCTCGGACGCCCTGGGGGCCGTAGTCGACGGCCACCGACTGCAGCAGCATGGTCAGCCCGGCCTTGGTGGCGTTGTAGCCGGCGATGCCGCCGGAGGCCCGCAGCGCGCTGACCGAGGCGACGCCGACAACCGAGCCGCGGTGACGGACGAGGTGGGGTAGGGCGGCGTGCAGCAACCGATAGGGAGCCGTCAGGTTGGTCGTCACCATCGCCTCCCAGTCGGACTCGGCGATGTCCCCGACCGCTCCTGGGCGCACGGTCCCGGCGTTGAGCACGAGGCCGTCGAGCCGGCCGAACCGGTGCATGACTTCGGAGACGACGCGGTCGGCCTCGCCGCGGGCGGTCACGTCCGAGGTGAGCGGATGAGCTCCCGTGGCCTCGGCGACGCGCTGCAGAGCTGACTGCCGACGCCCGCAGATCAGGACGGACCAGCCGCTCGCGGTGAGGGCTGCGGCCGTTGCTGCCCCGATGCCGGTTCCACCACCGGTGATGAGGGCGACCGCCGGTTCCTGGGCCGGCGCCGCTGCGTCGATGGGCATGCTGTGCGTTCCCCTCTCGAGGGTCGGGGTCGAGTCGATCGTTGGCGTGGGAAAGGACCGGCGACGCGGTGCATCGGCTCCCGCGGCGACGGTCCCTGGCCCGGGTGTCGTCGGCGACGACACCCGGGCCGTGGCGTCAGACGCGGGACGTCTCGGATTGCGTGGTCGGCATGGCCGGCGTTTCCTCCCGCAGCTTCAGGGGACCGCGGTCCTGGACCACTCTCCGGTAGACGAACAGCAGGACCCCGGAGAGCAGCAGCACCAGTCCGATGAGGACCTCCGTGAAACCACCGGCGTAGCTCAGCCCGGGGTTCGTCGCGCCGATGACGAGGATGGCGCCGTTGAACACCGCGATCACGACCGCGATGCCGGTCCATGCGGGGCCGAGCTTGATCGGCCGGGGCCACTGCGGCCGGTCCCTGCGCAGCAGCAGGAACCCGATGACCGCCAGCGTGATGGCCAGGATGTAGCCGATGTTGCTGGCGATCAGGATCGCGACTGGGTTGCCAACGAACACCAGGATCAGCAGGTTGACCGCCATGGTGACCCAGAGGGCCACGCCGGGCATGCCGCGCTCGTTGAGCCGCCCGAACTGCTTGATGGTCATGTCCTCCTCGGCGATGCCGTACAGGGCGCGGCCGGCGTCGGCGGAGGAGGAGATCATGCTGAGGAACAGCGCACCGCAGAGAACGGCGGTGACCAAGCCGGAGGCGCCCCCGAGCATCTCCTGGACGCTCACCACGCCGTAGGTGATGGGGTTCTCGGTCACGGTGACCTCGCCGAGCTGACCGGTGGTGGCCAGCGGAACGAGTCCGTAGGCGAAGACCATGAACAGCGCGACGGAACGGAGCGCCTTCGACGTGTCGCCGACGGTGTCCCGGTACTCCGGCGCGAAGGAGGCGCAGAGCTCGGTGCCGTAGATCGCCCAGGCCGACACGAACAGCCAGACCATCGCTGATTGCCAGCCGTCGAGTCGCGAGCTCAGCTGGCCGACGTCCCACCCGCCGGTGAGGAACGGACCGATGGCGAGCAGCGCCAGAACCACGACGTAGACGGCGCCGATGACCTGGTTGAACCGCACGGCGATGTTGATGCCGAGCACGTTGATCACCGTGCAGGCGACCACCGTGACGGCGGCGATGAGGTGGGGGAGTCCGATGTCGACCCACCCGGTCGAGAACAGCACCCAGGTGGCTTCCGGGAACCACTGCGCCTGCACCAGGGCGCCGACCGTGAGCCCGACCAGGGAGAGGACGAGGGCCCACCCGCACCAGTAGCCGTACGTGGCCAGCGGTCCGATCGGGGCGAAGTACCGCTTCCAAGCCTCCGTTGCGTACAACGGGACGCCGCCGGACTTCTCGGGGAACATCCCGGCCATCTCGGCGAAGAGGTGGTTCTGCAGCAGGGCCACGATGGCCAGCCCGGCACCGATGGCGATCGCAGGCCAGGCGCCGATCGCACCTACGGTGTAGCCCATCGAGATGAACAGCCCGGACACGATCGGCAGTGCCAGCACGAAGCCGTGGTGCCATCGCAGTGTCTTGGGCGGGTGGTGTCGCTCAGGGGTCAGTGAATCGCTCATGGCGGACTCCTCGCAGGTGGGTGAGCGTGATCGGCTGAGGTTGTGTGCAGGACGTCTGCGCTACTTGGCTGGCTCCCGGTCAGGCGACCGGCATCCAGGCCATGTCGATGGAGACGACCTCGCTGACGGCGGCCATGCGGGCGAACTCCGGCATGTCGGCGGCCTTGGCGTTGGCCGCCTCGGCCTGTTCGGTGCTGTCGTAGATCCAGACGTCGGTCCACAGGCCGTCCTCGCCCTTGGCGATGACCGGGGCGGCGACGAAGCCGGGGATCGCGGCCGCGACGGCGGCAACGGCCCCGGGGCGGCTGGCGAGGAACTCGTCCTCCTTGCCCTCCTGGACGCGGACGTGGACGAACTCGACGAGGTGTCGGGTCACGGTGGTCTCCTCGGGGTGGGTTTGGGTGGGGCTCAGGCGCCGGTGAGCGCCGGGAGGGCGGGTTCCGCGTCCGGTGCGTGGACGTCGGCGGTGAGAAGGGCGTGGGCGTTCCGGGAGACGCGCAAGCCGCTTTCGATGGCGCCGTCGATGAACCCGGCCCAGCCACTGGCGTAGTCGGCGCCGGCCAGGAGGACCCGGCCTTCGGGTCGCTGCAGTTCGGCGAGGGCGCCGGTGAGCTGGCCGGCGCGCAACATCGGCCAGGTCTCGCCGGAGAACGGGTCGGCGACCCAGTCGTGGCAGGCGACATCGAGGACTTCGACATCGGGCAGCCAGGCTCGGAGGGCCTGCTCGACCGCCGCGCGATCGGTGCCGTCGAGTCGCCCGCTGTCGGCACCGAAAGCCACCACCACGGTTGTGCCGTCCTCGACGTACTCCACCTGGCACAGCGTCAGGGGCGCCGAGCCCGGTGCGAGCGCGACGAAGGGCTCGTACTCGCCGCGGAGGCGGGCCCATACCTTCGTCCCTCTGGACGTCTGCCCCTGCTGGGCGGCTCGGCGCTTGGTGTCGGAGAGCGGGGGGTCGAACGTGATGCTGTCGAGCACGTTGAGGGGGAGGGTCACCACCACGGCGGCCGCGGTCAGCGTGGTCCCGTCCGTGAGGGTCAGGGTGGCACTGTCGGCATCCTGCGCCACGGCGGTGACCTCAGCCCCGAGACGGAGCTCGGCGCCGGAGTCCGCCAGCATGGCCTCGATCAGGCGGCGGGTTCCACCGACGATCTTGTACGTGGCGCAAGCCTCGAACATGAGCTGCCAACTGCCACCGGCGAGGGCGCACCACCGGAGGGCCTGCGCGTAGCCACCGACGTCAGTGGGCCCGTTGAAGTTGGTGGCCCACATGCCCTCGACGGCGTCGAACTCGCTCGCGGACAGGCCAGCCTGTTCCAGCTTCTGGCGGATGGACGTCCGGTCGAGCTCCTGGAGCTGCTCACCGAGGAGAAGCGGCTCGTAGGGGCGGGGAAAGTAGGTGAGCGCTTCAAGGGTGCTCGCCGCCATGCCGCGGTCGATCAGTTCGAGCAACTCCTGCGCGGTGCCCTGGTGCCGCTGGCCGTCGGTGATCCAGTAGCCGTTCACCGGAGTCGGCGAGGGGACCACACCCAAGCCGTAGCGCGTCAGCTCGGCCCAGACGTGCGGCTGGATCCAGTGCACCCAGGTTCCGCCGAGCTCGAGGTCACGCCCCAGGCGAGCCTCGGTCCAGGTACGACCACCGATGCGGTCGCGGGCCTCGAGGACGACCACGCGGTGTCCTTGTCGGCCTAGCTCGCGCGCGGCGGCGATGCCGGCGAAGCCGGCGCCGATGACGACGACGTCGGCGTCGGGGGAGGTGGTCACTGGGTCTCCTCTGGTGCACGAGTCCTGCAGACGCAGGTGGGGCTTGAGGGATTGGCCGCCCGCGGTGGTGTGGCCGTGAGACAGGCGCCGTCCGGGATCTCCGGTTGGCACCGACGGGAAGTGCAGGTGGCTCTCAACCACAAGTTGTCCAGTTGGACAGATGTGATCGCTGGCACACAAGATGCACGAGTCAGTGAAACTGGTCAAGTGGACAGCGTTGATTTTCTTGAGGCATCCTGGTGTCCGTACCAGCGGCGCGCTCGCGGATGCGCGAGGCTGGTTGCGGGTGCCCGGGGGTCGATGCCGCCTCGGGGCTGGGGCTTCGCTGCAGGGAGGTATGCCTTGACCGCCGCTGAGACGGCGCTGCTGCGCGGCGGCCCGCGGTACGGCGAGGGTCGGGCCGCGCTGCTGGCTGCTGCGGTGCGCGTGGGCGCGACCCGGGGGCTGCGTCACCTCACGTACCGCTCGGTGGCAGCGGAAGCAGGCGTCGCGCACGGACTCGTCGCACACCACTTCGGTTCACGGGATGCGCTGATCGAAGAAGCCCTGCAGTTCTCCCTCGATCACGGCGTTGCGTCGCTCAGTTCGGCGCCTGGCAGTGGAGACGTCTCTGCGCTGTTCGTCGGGGTCACTTCCTGGTTCGAGCAGGACGCTGACGACGCGGTTTTCCAGTACGAGCTGATCCTGGAGTCACGCCGGCGACCCGAGCTGCGGCCTCATGTCGAGCGCCTCTACGAGGCGTACAGAGAGGCCTTGCGGGTGGAGATGAAGGCCTGCGGCTTGCCGGATGACCTCAACCTGGTGCACCTGGTATTTGCGGCCCTCGACGGTCTGGTGTTCCAGCAGGTCTGTCTGGGCCAAACCGGGGCTACCGAAGCAGCCCTCGACCAGCTGCGTGGGCTACTGAGTCGCCTACGCTGACTCCCTCTGGGGCCAAGTGGCCAGGATTCCAGTTGCTCGACTCCACGGGAGCCGGGGCGGACCAAAGCCTCCATCAGACCCGGGGCGGGACAGCCTTCGCAGGTGTCGTCGAGATGGTCAGCACCAACCCCGACGACCAGCCGTTCCAGTACGAACTGATACTTGAGGCCAGGCGACGACCGAAGCTGCACCCGCAGGTGGAACAGGTCTAGGCGACCTATCGGGATGCACTGAAGGTCGAACTTGGAGCTGCCGGCATCCGCGCGGACGATGCCCCGGTACACCCGGTCTTTGCGGCTGTCGACGGACTGGTCTTCCAGCAGGTCTGCCTCGACGACCCGGCGGCCACCGGGGCGGGGATCGAGCGGCTCCGAGACCTGCTGCGGCCGCTGAGCTGACCGATGGTCAGCGGGGGGAGAGCGCGGTGAGGGCGGACTCCAGCATGGCCAGCTGCGTGTCCGCGGAGGTTGGTGACCCGGGGAGCAGAGCGAGCACCTGAAGCCCCAGTGCGGTCGCGACCAGTTGCTCGACCAGCACGTCGTCCGGCGTGTCGACGGTGACGTCGGCGTCCTCACGCCCTTCGGCGACCAACCGCCGCAGCTCCTGGCGCCATCGCCGCATGGCAGCGTCGTTCAGCTCGGCGAAGCGATCGTCGGCGACTGTCCGGCTGCAGAACGGCAGCACGATCCGCGCCTCCAGTCGGGTGTCCTCAGTGGCCGGCAGGACCTCCACCAGGAAGGCCCGGAGCGCGGACAGCCCTCGCTTCCCGACGACCGCTCTCCGGATGCGGTCGTTCGTCCGGTCGAAGACGTGGACGAACGCAGCTTCGACGAGCTCGTCCTTGCCGGCGAAGTACGGCGCCAGGGCTCCGTTGGCGTGACCCGCCTCGCGGGCCATCTCTCGCATCGTCGCCGCGTCGGCACCTCGCGTCGCCATGAGTCGCCAGGTCACTTCCAGGATCTCTTGGCGCCGTACTTCCCGGTCCACCAGCTTCGGCACGGGTCTCCCGTTCGTCGTGAGGGGATCGAGTGTCCCCGACACCGACGTCAGCTGTGACAGCAGCCGTCCGCCGCGGCGCCGTCCGCCGCACCGGCCGATCGCGACTGACAGTGGGCGCTGGCGTCTGGCGGGACGTCGAGCGTGGGGTTGCGGTCGAAGAATCCGACCGGCTTGAGGCGGAAGCCCGTGTAGTCGACCGGCATGATCAGCCAGTCCTCGGGCCGCGGGACATGGGTCAGGCCGAAGGTGTCCCGCCACCCGCGCCGGCGCGGGTGGCCGGATCGGCAAGCAGCTGGGCATCAACCCCGAGGCGCTGCCCAGCAGAAACCCGGTAGCACGCACTTGCACTCGTACGGCTGCAGGGCCCGCCCGTCGGGTCCGGGCCCATCCCCGTGAGACGGGCGAGAGACGGCCGTCGGCCCGAGGCACAGCGGCGCGGGCGGCAGCTTCCTGCCGTATCCGTGCCTTAAGCACCGGCCAAAGCCGGTGGTCAGCGGTCAACAGGGGTCAGCGCCGTTGAGGCACGAAAGCGACGTCAAAGCCTCGTTGACTTGTGTAGACGGGCATATGAGCTGGTCAGTACGTGGAGCGGGTGACCGGGATCGAACCGGCATGGCCAGCTTGGAAGGCTTGAGACTCCAAGCGCCATGTTGGCTGGTCAGCGTGAAGTCGGGCGGACCACGTGCCTTCCGCGTGCCTGAGCGCCACGTATGGCGGCCGGAAGAGCGGCTCCTCGCCGTAGTTCGGCCCGTTGCCGGTTCGGGTGCCGTGGTTCGAGGTGGCAACTGCGGCCGCGCCGGGTCGGCGGAACGATCGGCGACTCTCCACACCAATCACATGTATGTAAGGACCGGAGTCGAACGTGACTCAGTCCTCCCGGCTTCGCCGCCCTAGCCTGTTAGGACTGGGGGCGCGGCCTCTGGCCGCTGCCCTGAGCGTCCAAGTCCGGCGCACACGGCGGAGACCCGCCTCCCCCGTACGGGTGGCGGGCCTCGTTGCCCTTGTCGATCAGGCGGCTGCTTCCCGCCACCGATCGCCCTGCGCCGTGACGTAGTGCTGCCAGACGTATCGCCACGGAATGACGGCCAGGATGATGACGACCAGCGAGCAGCTGACGATCACCTCTCGTGTGGCCGCGTCCACGTCACCGGCCACCACCGCGGGCAGGGCGACCACGGAGAGCCAGATGAGCTTCCACAGGGACTCGAAGAGCAGGATCGGCAGCAACCGGACGGGGTACCGCAGCCCCAGGAATGCCAGGAGTGACATGGCGGTGAGAAGGACCGCGACGACTCCCTCGAACAGCGGCATGGACCGGTCGTAGAAGATGACGTCCGGCCACCTCACCACGGCCAGACCGACGCCCATCACGGCGTAGCCGACGCGCATGAGGTTCAGCCGCCACAGCGGTAGCTCTGCCACGCCGTCCCCGAGAGGCCGGGGCGTGTCCAGTACTTGATCGACGTTCATGACTCCTTCTTCAGGTGGGCCCGGGTGGTGTTGCTATGGGCGCTCTGCCGGGCGCGTGTTTGCGACGAGGCCTTTGCCGCGTCGCGGCATTGGCACTCCCGACCCGCCGTCGCGCTGGACGGGTCCGGATTCGGTGAGGCTGTCGGGGGTGATCGGAGACGGCTTGAATCCCTTGACGATGAGGTAGATGCCGAAGGACAGCTCCCAGATGAACTCCGGAATCGTCGCGATGCCCTGCACTGTGCCGCCGCGCTCGATGACGTCGAACATGACGGCGATAGCCGCCGCGACGAGCACTGGACCTGCGATGAGTCCCAGCATCGCCATGCCTCGTGGCACCAAGCCGGACCGATACATCAGGTAACTCAGGATCATTCCGTTCGCGACGCCGGCGAAGATGCCTGGGCCGAGCAGGAACGCCCGGTCATGGATCGCACCGGGGCGTAGAAGATGAAGTACGCGGGGATCGAGGTCACGAAGGTGACCACCATCAACCAGCCCGTGATGGTGGCGATTCGCCTCGTGTTCATCGGGGCTCTGACCGCTTCTGTGGTCTTGCCGGTGATCGTCATGACGGTTTCCTTTGCGATCGATGCTGGAGTCGAGACGTGTACGCGTCGGCCGGACTGGGTGGGAGTTCGTGTGCCTGGTCACCCCGGAATGGGTCGCCATCCCGGGGCGGCCAGGGGCTCACCGGGTCAGAACGGGTGCAGCCGGCGGAGCTGCGGCTGACTCCCGGACGGCGCCAGCGGAACGGGCAGTCCTGCGGTCCATGGGTGGGGACGGTGGGTGTTCACCGCGCCGGCGCGGCCGGGGTGGGAGGTGGGGTCGCCGGCAGGCCGACGGGGGCGGGCGGCAGGGGGCCGGCGGGCGCCGAGCCGGGGTCGGTGCCGCCCTGGTCGAGGCGGAACGGCGGATAGCGGTCGGTCATCAGTGCGGTGTAGGCGGCCACCCGCAGGACCCAGCGGTCCACGCCGAGGATGAAGTCGTACAGCGGCTTGGGGTAGTGGCCGGTGAACAACAGCACGATCGCGGCGATGCACACCAGCAGGGAGAGCAGGCTGACGCTGGCCGCCCAGCTGCCGTCGGCGTCACCGGCCCGGGTGGCCAGCCAGATCCCGCCGCCGACGAAGATCGAGACGATCAGGTAGTGCGGGATGGCCAGCAGCCACCACTTGATCAGCACGAGTCCGCGGGAGAGCCGCTCGGGATAGGCGACGTCGAGGTGGGCGGGGTAGTCCGGCACGTCGGCCAGGGTGAATGGCGGATAGCGGTCGGTGCCGAGCGCCCAGTAGCCGTAGTAGTGCACCCGCCACGACCAGCGCAGCACACCGACGTTGAAGTCGAACAGTCCGCGCGGGTAGCGCGCGGTGAACAGGACGGCGAAGAATGCGATCACGCCGACCACGTAGAACGCCAGCCACAGGAACACCAGTACGACAAAGTGAGGGATGAGCAGCAGCCACTTCACCAGCCACAATCCCCGTGACGGCGCGTCCTCGGACGCGTCGACGCGGACCGGGTAGGGCGTTTGATTCTCCGTCACGTCTCCTCCTCCACATGGCAGGTGCTGATCCGCCGCGGCGTGCGCGGTCGGTCGCCGCCTGCACCCTCGGTCGTCATGGCCGGTGGTCCGGCGTGCGCCGGTGCGTAGGAACGTAGGGAGACGGATGGTGAGAGCGGATCACCATGTTTGGTGATCCGGATGGTGAACCGGGACGGAGGGCAGCGTCGTACGCGGGTGGAGCCGGACCCGCCAGCGAGCCGGGCAGCAGCCCGTGCCTACCGGTCGCAGACGGCAGCGCGGGCCGGGGCGGTGAGGGTCGTGGCATCAGGCCGAGGTCCTTGCCATCGGCGAGACGGCTGCGCGGTGGTCACCAAGCCGCGCTCCACGGAGACGAAGCGGGTGCAGACCCAGCGCGAGACACGCTGACCGAGCTGGCCGCGGCGACCTGCATCTCCAAGAGCATCCTGTCGCGGCTTGAGTCCGGCCAGCGCAGGCCCAGCCTGGAGCTGCTGCCGACCGCGCAGGCGCACCGGATTCCGCTGGAGGAGCTGTTCGGCGCGCCCGAGGTCGGCGACCCCCAGGTGCGGTTCACCCCACGGCGCCGAGGCGGCCGCATCGTCGTGCCGCTGACCCGCAACCCCGGAGGCATCCAGGCCTGGAAGACGATCATCCCGCCCGAGCCTGGGGAACCGGAACTGCGCACTCATGAGGGCCACGAATGGCTGTATCTGCTGGCCGGGCGGGTGCGGCTGATCCTGGTCGGCCACGACCTCACCCTGGGGCCCGGCGAGGTCGCCGAGTTCGACACCCGGCTGCCGCACTGGTTCGTACCCGCCGGTGACCAGCCGGTCGAGATCCTCAGCCTGTTGGGCCCGCAGAGGGAACGCATCCACGTCCGCGGCGCGCCCCGCCGCACCGCCAAGAAGACCTAATCACCCACAGGCCCGGAGCCAGGGCCGTCGACACCGCGCGCCCCGGCTGCCACGATGCGTTTCCGGAGCCGACGGCGTGGCCGGTGACCAGAGTCGTCGACCCCGGGGCCTGGCCCCTCCAGGGAGGTGGTCGTCATGGGCCCCCTGCTCACCACCAAGCTGCACGCGCCCCGGCGGCGGCGCGGCCTGGTGAGCCGCCCCCGGCTCATCGAGCGGCTGAGCCGCGGGGACGAGGCGGCGCTGACGCTCGTGTCGGCGCCGGCCGGGTTCGGCAAGACGACGATGCTCACCGACTGGTTGTCCGCCGCGGCCGCGGCTGACCGGTCGGTGGCGTGGCTGTCCCTCGACGCGCGGGACAACGATCCGTCGCTGTTCTGGGCCTACCTGGTAGCCGCGGTGCGGACGGCGGTGCCCGACGTCGGCGCCGGCGCGCTCGCCCTGCTGTCCTCGCCGCAGACGCCCGCGGAGGCAGTCGTCGCATCCCTGGTCAACGACCTGGACGCCGTCCCGGGCGACCTGCTGCTGGTCCTCGACGACTACCACGTCATCGAGTCCGCCGAGGTGCACGAAGGGGTTGCATTCCTGCTCGAGCACCTGCCGGCGCATGCGCACCTGGTGATCGCCGGCCGCGCCGATCCGCCGTTGCCGCTGGCGCGCCTGCGGGTCCGCGGTGAGCTGGTCGAGCTGCGCGCCGCCGACCTGCGCTTCACCGCCGAGGAGGCCGCCCAGTACCTCACCGAGGCGATGGGACTGGCCCTGACCGCCGGCCAGGTGTCCATCTTGGACACCCGCACCGAGGGCTGGATCGCCGCGCTGCAGCTGGCGGCGCTGTCGATGCAGGGCCGGGCGGACCCCACCGCCTTCCTCGCCGACTTCGCCGGCGACGACCGATACATCGTCGACTACCTCGTCGAGGAGGTCCTGCAGCGCCAGCCGGAGCGGATCCGGTCCTTTCTGCTGCAGACCTCGATCCTGAGCCGGCTGAGCGGTCCGCTGTGCGACGCGGTCACCGGCCGGCACGACGGCCGGGAGACGCTGGAGGCCCTCGACCGCGCGAACCTGTTTCTGATCCCGCTCGACGACCGCCGCCGGTGGTACCGCTACCACCACCTGTTCGCCGACGTCCTGCAGGCACACCTGCACAGCGAGCAGCCCGACGCCGTCCCCGACCTGCATCGACGGGCCGCCGACTGGCACGAGGCCACCGGCGAGCGGGCCGAGGCGGTGCACCACGCGCTGACCGGCGGCGACCCCGAACACGCCGCGGGGCTGATCGAGCTGATGCTGCCGACGCTGCAGCAGGGCCGGCAGGAGGCCACCATGCGCCGCTGGCTGGCAGCGCTCCCGGCGGAGGTGCTCCGCGTCCGGCCGGTGCTCAGCATCGGCTACGCCGCAGCCCTGATGGTCAGCGGCCTGACCGACGGCGTAGAGCAGCATCTGCGCGACGCCGAACGGTGGGCGACCCGGACGCCGGGCAACGGCCGGGACCCCAGGGCGCCGTCGGCGGAGATGGTCGTGGTCGACCGGGAGGCGTTCCGCCGCGTGCCCAGCGCGATCTGCCTGTACCGCGCCGGGCAGGCGCTGCTGTCCGGCGACCCGGCCGGGACGATCCGGCGCGCCCGGGCGGCGCTCGATCTCGCCGGCGCCGACGACGACCACCTCACCCGCGGCCCGGCCGCCGGCCTGCTGGGCCTGGCGTATTGGGGCACCGGGGACCTCGAGGCCGGGCACCGGTGGTACGCCGAGGCCGCGGCGCACCTGGAGCGGGCCGGGCACTTCTCCGACGTCGCCGGCTGCACGATTGCGCTGGCCGACATCCGCCTCACGCAAGGCCGGCTCGAGGAGGCGCTGCGCGCGCTCGAGCGGGCGCTGCGCCTGGTCACCCCCGAGGCCGGGCCCACGCTGCGGGGCGCGGCGGACATGCACGTCGGCGTGGCCGGCGTGCTCATCGAACGCGGAGAGCTCGACGCCGCCCGCCGACACCTCGCCATCAGCCGCGAACTCGGCGAGCACGCCGGCCTGCCGCAGACCCCGTACCGCTGGCGGGCCGCCATGGCCCGCATCTGCGAGGCCGAGGGCGACCTCGACGGCGCGCTGGCGCTGCTGGAGGAGGCCGAACGCCGCTACGCCGCCGACTACTTCCCCGAGGTGCGGCCGGTGGCGGCACTGCGGGCACGCCTGCTCGCCCGCTGCGGCCGGTGGGCCGACGCGCTGGGCTGGGCCGGCGAGCGGGCGCTGTCGGTCGACGATGACCTGGCGTACCTGCGCGAGTTCGAGCACCTCACCCTGGTCCGGGCGCTGGTGGCCCGGTGCGCCGCCGACGGAGACGACCGCCCGATCACCGAGGCACGCCGACTGCTGGACCGCCTGCTGACCGCGGCGGAGCAGGGCGGGCGGACCGGCCATGTCGTGGACGGGCTGGTCGTGCTGGCGCTCGCCGAGTCCGCCCGCGGACAGACGGCGGCGGCGCTCGCCGCCCTGCGGCGCGCGCTCACGTTGGCCGAACCGGGCGGCTACGTGCGGATCTTCCTCGACGAAGGTGCCCCCGTCATCGACCTGCTCCAGGCCGTCGCGTCGTCGGGCTCGGACGCGAGCTACGCCCGGCGGCTCCTCGCCGCTCACGGGTCCGCGGCCGGCGGCTCGGCGATCCCCCGGCCCCGGGTGGAAGGCGTGCCCACACGGGAGCCGGACGGCCTGGCCGAGCCGCTGAGCGCCCGCGAGCTGGACGTGCTGCAGCTGCTCGGAACCGACCTCGACGGCCCGGACATCGCCCGCCGGCTGTTCGTGTCGGTGAACACCGTGCGCACCCACACCAGAAACATCTACGCCAAGCTCGGCGTGACCAACCGCCGTGCCGCGGTCCGCCGTGCCCAGGAGCTCGACCTGCGTGCCCGGGCCGGCGACCGCCCGGGCCATGCCAACGGCGGCCACTAGGCCCCGGCCGCCGTCCTTTCACCACCCGGATCACCACACTTGGTGATCCGCTCTCACCACCCCGGTTCCTACCTTCCCCCTACCGAGCAGACGCCGGAGCAGCGGCCGAGAACCCTTCCGGCCTGTACCCGGCCAGGGGGTCCCGATGACGGAGAACCGGCACATCGGCCTCTCGGACGCCGGTCGCTACGAGATCCGCATCGGAGGACGCCTCGAGCGCCGCTGGGCCTCCTGGTTCGACGGCATGACCCTCACCACCGCCGGCGACGGCACCACCGTCCTAGCCGGCCCGGTGGCCGACCAAGCAGCACTGCACGGCGTGCTGGCACGGATTCGTGACCTGGGCCTGCCCCTGATCGCGGTCACCCGTCTGGACGCCGACCCACCCCTCCGGCCTCGCTGAGGCCTCGACCCACCCCGGAGACCGCCATGACAGCCACCACTCCGACCGCGCCGCCGAACACGGCCCCGCCCGATCCGATGCGGCGGACGTCGCGCGCCGCGGGGATCCTCTACCTGGTCACGTTCGTGTCCGTGCCCACGCTCATGGTGTTCGAGCCGGTGCGGGACGGCGCCGAGTTCGTCCTCGGCACCGGCAGCGCCACCGCCGTGCTGTGGGGGTCCTTCTCCGAGCTGGTCGTCGCCCTGGCCGGCATCGGCACCGCGGTGGTGCTGTTCCCGGTGACCAAGCGGGTGAGCGAGACGGCCGGCCTCGGGTTCGTCACCGCCCGGGTCGTCGAGGGCAGCCTCATCATCGTCGGCGTCGTCAGCATCCACACGCTCGTCAGCCTGCGCGACGACGTCGCGCGCACGGCCGACGCCGACCAGGGCTCGCTGGTCACGACCGCGCACACCCTGGTCGCGACCTACGACTGGACGTTCCTGCTGTCCCAGAGCCTGATGCCCGTCTTCAACGCGCTGTGCCTGGGCTACGTGCTCTACCGGTCCGGCCTCGTGCCCCGCATCCTGCCCACCCTGGGGCTCGTCGGCGCCCCGCTGCTGCTGGCCTCCGACATCGCGATCTTCGGCGTCATCGACCGAGTGTCGCCGTTCGCCGCGGTCGCCTTCATCCCGATCGCCGTGTGGGAGTTCTCGCTCGGGGTGTACCTGACCGTCAAGGGCTTCCGGCCGTCCGCCGTCGCCGCCCTGCCACCGGCGGTCGGTGCCGCCGCTGTGCCCGCGCCGGCGATCCGATGAGGGCCGCGGTCTACCGCCGGTTCGGCGGGCCGGACACCGTCCGGGTCGAGGAGCTGCCGCGGCCGTCGGTCGGCCCCGACGACGTCCTCATCCGGGTGCACGCCAGCACGGTCAGCGCCGCCGACCACCGCGCCCGCAGCCGCGAGGTGCCCCGCGGGCTCGGCCTGCTCGCCGCGGCGGGGATCGGGCTCTTCCGGCCGAAGCACCCGGTGCTCGGCTTCGATGCCGCCGGCGTCGTCGAGACGGTCGGGTCCAACGTCACCGAGTTCCGGGCCGGAGACGAGGTGATCGCCATGCTGGGCGGGCACTTCGGCGGACACGCCGAGTACGCCCTCGTTCGGCCGGGCGACGCCATCGCCCGCAAGCCCGCCACCATGACCTTCGAGGACGCCGTCACGCTGGTCTTCGGCGGGCTGACCGCCCGGTGCTTCCTCCAGCAGGCCCGCCTCGCCCCGGGCGCGGCGGTGCTGGTCAACGGGGCATCGGGCGCGGTGGGCACCGCGGCCGTGCAGCTCGCCGCGCACGCCGGCGCGCACGTGACGGGAGTCTGCAGCGGCGCGAACCGCGAGCTGGTGACGTCGTTGGGCGCCGACCGGGTGATCGACTACACCATCGAGGACTTCACCGCTGAGCCGGCCGGCTACGACGTGATCGTCGACTGCGTCGGCAACGCCCCGTTCGAGCGGGTGCGGCATCTGCTGGAGCCGGGCGGCGCGCTGCTGCTGGTGATCACCGACCTACGCGGGCTGCTGCTCGCGCCGGTGCGCCGCCGGCGGACCGGCCACCTGGTCACCGCCGACGTCGGCACGCCCACCGCCGAGGACCTGGCGTTCCTGGTCGACCTCGCCGAGGCCGGCGCCTACCGGGCGGTCCGCGATCGGACCTACGACCTCGCGGACATCACCGAGGCGCACCGCTACGTCGACACCGGCCGCAAGCGCGGCAACGTCGTCCTCCGCCTCACCGGCGAGCAGCCGGCGCCAGAGGCCACCGCCCAGCAGACCGAGGAGGCATCGTCATGATCGAGGCGCACGAGCTGACCAAGCGCTACGGCGAGAAGACTGCCGTCGACGGCATCAGCTTCACCATCGCTCCCGGCTCGGTCACCGGTTTCCTCGGACCCAACGGAGCCGGCAAGTCCACCACCATGCGGATGGTCATGGGCCCGGACCGGCCGACGTCGGGCGAGGTGACTGTCAACGGCAAGCCCTACCCCGAGCACCGCTCCCCGCTGTCCGAGGCCGGGCCGCTGCTGGACGCCAAGGCCGTGCATCCGGGCCGCAGCGCCCGCTCCCATCTGCGCACCATGGCCGCGACGCACAACATCCCGGCCTCGCGCGTGGACGAGGTGATCGAGGTGACCGGCCTGGCCACGGTCGCCGGCAAGCGGGTCGGCGGCTTCTCCCTCGGCATGGGCCAGCGGCTCGGGATCGCCGCGGCGATGCTTGGCGACCCCCGCACGCTCACCCTCGACGAGTCGGTCAACGGCCTGGACCCCGAGGGCGTGCAGTGGGTGCGCCGGCTGGTGCGGTCCCTCGCCGAGGAGGGTCGGACCGTGTTCATCTCCTCGCACCTGATGAGCGAGATGGCGCAGACCGCCGACCAGCTGCTGGTCATCGGCCGCGGCCGCATCCTCGCCGCCGGCCGGTGCAGCAGGTCATCGACTCGGTGTCCGGCGCCGCGGTGCGGATGGGCTCGCCGCGCGCGACCGAGCTCGCCGACCTCGTCTCCGCCGACGGCGCCGTCGCCACCTCCCCGGAACCCGGGGTGCTCGACCTGCACGGCATCGACACCGACGCGGTCGGTTGCTCACCGCGAAGGCGGTCGTGCTGACCGCCGTGACCGTGGCGGTCGCCGTCGTGAGCATCGCCCTGGCCTACGTGGTGACGATGCCCGTCCTGTCCGACCTGGAGCTGCTTCCAGCGCTGGACGACGGTCGCACGTGGCAGGTGTTCGGCGGCACCGTGTACTTCCTGGTCGCCGCGGCGCTGTTCGCCCTGGGGGTTGGGACGCGCTGCGATCCACCGCAGCCGCCATCACGGTCGCGCTGACGGTGCTCCTGCTGCACCGGCTCTGACGGCCTGCGGGTCGGCAGCCTCGCAGGTTCGGCGGTGAGCTCCGGTGACCGCACTTTGGGGCGCTCGGGTCGGTCCGGGCCCGCTGTTGCTGCAGAAGGTCCGGAGGTTGCGGCCGGGCGCCGCCCCCGGCCCCGTCGCCGCACGCCAGGGGCCAGCCGGACGGCGGCAGCCGGAGTTCTCCGGCGCCTTTCCTCAGCGATGTCACGTTGTCCCCGGCGTGCCCGGCTGGGCCGCCACCGGGTCCCGGCTGGCGTCGGCGCGGAGCTTCGCGACGGCCCTGCGCGCGGCCTGGCCGGTGCGCCGCTGCCTTGGCCGCGGCCGGTCATCGGGCGGACCGGACCGGTCCGTCGTCGGCTTCCCCTGAGCGCGGACGGCGGCATCGTCTTCCGGTGCGGACCGGCCCGGAGGAGCATCGGCCGCACGGGCCCCGTGTCCGGACCACTGGAGCACCTGGGGAGGTTCCCGGTGGCTACTGCCGAGTCCGCCGCCATCGCGCTCGGGCGGGTCGTCGTCCAGAAGGCGCTGGACGCGCTGATGAGGGACAGCAACCTCGCCGACGAGCGCCGCAAGGACCTCACCGAACTTCGGCCGAGGACCCTCGGTGAATGGCTCCGCCGGACCGATCCGGCGGGACAGGTCGAGAACCTGGTCCGGAGCGTCGACGCGGAGCTGGAGCCGCTGGTCCGGTCGGAGATGCCCCGGCTGGCGCCCAACGAGCGGGCGGCGGCGCTGTGGGCGGTCGTCGAGACCTTCCGCCGCGCGGACCTCTCTGACCGCGCGCTGTTCGACGTGGATCTCGACGCGAGCAAGCTCACCCACCGGCTGTTCACCAGGCTCGTGCAGGTCAAGCGGGCGGAGCGGCTGAGCCCGGACGGCAGCGCCTTCTACGACCGGGTGCTGGAGCGCAGCTGCGACCTCTACGTCCGGATCGTCCGCCAGGTGCCGGCTCTCGTGCCGCGTGCCCTGATCGAGACGCTGTCCCGGCTGACCGGCCTGGCCCACGGGCAGCAGGACCTGAAGGAGGAGCTGCGGCTGATCCTGCGGCTGCTCGAGGAACGGCTGCCGATGGACGGCGGCGTCCGGCTCGACGCCGACGCGGCGATCGCCGATCGCGTACAGGCCCTCGTGCGGGACCGCGGCACGGTGGTGGCCGGCAGGGATGCCGCGTACGAGAAGCTCGACCGGTACGTGTCCACCCAGGCGGAGGGCCCGCTGGTTGTCCGCGCGCCGGCCGGCTTCGGCAAGACCGCCCTGCTGGCCGGGTGGACGCAGCGTCCGCCAGCCGAGGGCCGGGTGGTCGTCAGCCACTTCTTCGCCGCCGACCGGGGCCTGACGTCGATCACCGAGGGCTTCCGCCTGCTGCTGCGGCAGTTGGGCGAGCTGGCTCCCGCCCTTGCGGCCGCCGAGGCGGACCCCGACCGGCTGCCGGGCCTTCTGTACGACGCGCTGAAGCGCTGGAGCGAGCACTCCGAGAACCGGCTCGTGGTGGTGCTCGATGCGCTGGACGAGGCCGATGCGCTCCCCGGAGCACCACCGTTTCCGGTGCCGTTGCCGGCGAACGTCTCGGTGCTGCTGTCGACCCGGGCAGACGACGGGTCACGGGCCGCGGTTCCGGCCCTGGGTGTCTGGGCCCGGCGGGGGACGTACCTGGACCTGGCGCCGCTGGACCGGGAGGGATTGCGGGACTGGCTGCTCGCGACCGGCGACGACCGGCTGGCCGGGCTTGCGGCCGACGCGGGGTTCGTATCCAGGCTCGCCGCAGCGACCGCGGGCTTTCCCCTCTTCGCGCACTATCTGCTGCAGGACCTCTGCGACGCCGCCGATCCGCAGCAGGCGCTGCCCGCCGTTCCGGCCGGTGGCTCCCCGCCCGACTTCGCCAAGTACGTCCGGGAGCAGTACGTCGGGCTCGGTCGGGACCGGCCCGACCGGGCGGCCCAGGACCTCTTCGCCCTCGTGGTCGTCGCACCGGCGCCGGTCCCGCAGCAGATTGTGCAGAAGCGCACCGGGCTCACGTCGGTGGAGCTGCAGGGGCTGCCCTGGTCTGTGCTGCGCTGGCTCACCGTGCAGCAGGTCGACGGCAGCGCCGTGTACGCGCCGGCTCACCCGCTCCTGGCCCGCGACTTTCGCCCGCGGCTGGGCGAGCAGGCGACGGAGGCGCAGGACTTCCTGGTGGACTACTGCGCGCGGTGGCGGGAGGACGACACGGGATGGACGCTGCGCTGGTCCGCCGCCGTTCTGGCCGGGGCCGGCCGGAGCGATGAGCTGTACGCGCTGGCCCGAGACGTCGCCTACCGGCTGGCACAGATGCTGGCCGATCCCCGCCAGCCGGACCTGCCGCTGGCGACCCTGGACGCGGCCATCACGCACGCGGCATCCGAGCGGAACGCCCCAGTGGTGGGGGAGTTCCTGCTGGAGCGCGCCGCCCATGCGGAGGCGGTGGTCCGGGGGCGCACCCCGCTGGCCGCGCTGCAGGAGGGCTCGCTGGAGGAGGCGCGGCGGCGGGCTGCCCTCTCCGGTGCGGAGTTCTCGGCGCTGTGGACTCTGCTTCTCGCTTGGGAGCTGGCCGACACCGGGCAGGCGGAGGCGGTGGCGGAGCTGGTCGCCGACATCCCCGAGGCCGCACCCCGACAGCTCACCGGCCGGTCGGCCCGGGTCGCGGCGCTCTGCCTCGAGCCCCTGGCGCGCTCGGCGCCGCACATCTTCGCGCGGCGCCGCCGACAGCTGCTCGAGGGCGCCGACGACGGGATCGACGGCGACGCCGCGACGGCGCTCTCGGGTCTCGCCGAGCGGCTGGTCGACGACGGGCTGGACGACGCGGCGCTCGCGACCGTGCGGTCGATGGGTGCGCCCCGGGTCGACCCGATCCGGGTGCGCATCGCCCGCCGGCTGGCCGGCTGCGGGGACCTCGACGGTGCCCGTCGTGCGGCGGGGGCGGTGCGCAGCCCGCGGCAGCGGGTGCGTGCGCTCGCCGCCGCTGCGCGCGGCTGCGTCGCGGCGGGACGCCGGGTCGACGGTGACGAGCTGTTCCGGCTCGCCCGCGAGGCGGTGGCGGAGACCGGGGACCGGCGGGAGTGGACGCTGGCCGACCTCGCGGAGGAGCAGGCCGGCGCCGGTGACTTCACCAAGGCCGGCGCCACCGCGCAGGAGATCGGGGACGTCTTGCCCCGGTCGCGCGCGTTGCTGACTCTGGTTGCCGAGCAGGTGGCCGCCGGGGCCGACCCCGCGGACGCACTCACGGAGCTGCGCCGGTGTGCCGAGAGCGCGCGAGCCGACCGAGTGACGCTGCGGCTGGCCACGGCCTGCTTCCGGGCGGGGGCGCGGGACGATGCGCGGGAACTGTTCTCGGAGGTGCTCGCGCGCAGCGCGTCGCCGGAGGATCGCCAGGACGTCGTCGACGCCCAGCTCGACGGCGAGGATCTCGATGGGGCGCTGCAGACGTTGCGCTCTTTGGAGCCGGCCTGGCGGCCCCAGCTGCTTGAACGCCTCGCTGTCGCCCGGGCAGCCGGGCGCGGCCTGGGCGCGGGCCTGGAGCTGCTGCAGGATCTGCCGATCGACGGCGAGCGCCGCGCCGACGTCCTCGTCGCCCTGGCCGAGCACGCCGCCGCCACGGGGTCGGCATCCTCCGCCCGGTCCCTGCTGGCCGCCGCGCTCAGCAGCCGGCCGCCGGTCGCACCGGGAGCAGATGCCGCTGAGGTGGCCATCGGGGACCTCGTCCGGACGCTCGCCGAGAACGACCGGCTGGCCGAGGCCCGGCAGGTGCTCGACCTCCTCCCCAGCGGCTGGGCCCGCTCCGAGGCGCTGCCTGCCCTCGCAACCGCCCTGGTGGAGCGGGGCCGCAACGACGTGGTCGCCGAGCTCGCCGGCTTCGCGGAACGCGAGTGGGACCGGGACCGAGTGCGGGAAGCGATCGCCGCGGCGCTGGCGGAGCGGGGTCGGCATGGCGAGGCGATGGCCGAGGTCGCCCGCATCGGCCGGATCGGCGCGGCCAACGTCGCCCTGGTCCGCATGGGGCGCGCCGCCGCGCGGCACCGCCGCTACGACGACGCCGAGGAGTGCCTGGCGCAGCTGCGCTCGGGGAGTCTCGTGGTCGATTCCGAGCGGGACCGCATCCTCGCCGCCGTCGCGACCGCCCGGTTCGAGGACAGTGACCTGGACGCCGCCGGGCGGTCGATCGAGCAGATGCGGACGGAGGAGGAGGTGTCCGCCTGCCTGGCCGAGATGGCCCGGAGAGCCGCGACACCTGCTGCTCTGGACGCGGTCCGGGGGTGGACGCAGGACCGATTGGGGCCGCTCGGAAGGTTGGCGCCGCTGGCTGCGCTGGTACGCGCCGGCGGGGACCGGAACGGCGACGCCGCCGCGCTGGCGGTGTCCGCGCGGGAGGTCCTCGCCACGCTGTCCGGGGCGGGCGGGCGCGAGGGAATCCCGGCGCACCGGGCCTCCGGCTGGTTCGCCGAGGTCGCGGCCGACGTGGCGATCGAGCTGGACCGCGCCGGTCGCGGCGACCTCTCCCGGCGGGTGCGGAGCTCGGCGTACCGGCTGCCGCACGGCGCCCAGGCCCGGCGCGGCATCTATGCCGCCTACGTCCGGGCGGGACGTCGGGATGTCGCGCAGAAGGCGCTGGACGCGATGGACGACGACGCGGAGCGCGCCCGGGCTGTCCGGCACGCCATGACAGGGGCGGAGGGGCAGCTCTGGGGGCAGCTCGCCGACCTGCTGATCGGGTTCACCCTGGCGGCCGGACGGCGCTCGGGGGTGGCGTCCTCCGCCCGGGCGCTCGCCGCGGCCGGTGACTGGGACCGGCTGACGGTGCTGCTGCGCATCGGCGCGGGAACGCTGGCGGAAGCCTGCTCCCTGTGCGCCGCCCTTGCCGCCTTCTCGCCGGCCGACGGGGTGCAGTTGGGACACCACTTGAGTTCGGTGCTGTCCCAGGAGGGTCCCTACAGTGAGCCGCCCGAGTTGGCCCTGGGTCTCCGCTAGCTTGCGTCCTCGGCCGCCACGGCGGCCGGGCCGCACCTTCCCCGGTTCCGTCGCGGCCTACTAAGAAGCACACAGGCGTTCCGGGTTTCCAGCCGTCCGCGCCGCGACGATGAGCAGTCCCAGGAGAGGGGTCAAAGCGGCCGACCGCAGCCATCGACTGCGCCAGCCGAGGATCGCGAGGCTGCGGCACTCCGAGTGGACGTCTCCCAGCCTCCTTCGACGGGGAGGTCACCCGGCTTCCGCGCTGCTGGCACATGCTGCGGCCCGCTTCTCGGCGCCCGGTGACGTCCCCGCTGGTGGTGTAGTCCAGGTCACCGCTCGCGTGGGTGATCACGTGCGAGGGGCCATCGTGTGATGGTCAGCGAGACCACGCCAATGGTTCTCGCGGAAGGACACAGCACACGATGGCCCTCGACCAGCCCTGCTCGAGGTGCTCGAGGCGCTGAAGGCCGCCGAAGTCGATGACCGGACTCGCTCGGCGGCCACGACGATCTACCAGGCGTTGATGGAGGCCGAACTCACCGCGGTGATCGGCGCCGGCAGCACGAGCGCACCGAGGCCCGCCCCGCCCAGCGCAACGGCTCCCGCCCCCGGACGCTGACGACCACCGCCGGGGATCTGGGCTGCGGATCCCGAAATTGCGGGCCGGGTCGTTCTTTCCCTCGCTGCTGGAGCGCCGGCGGCGGATCGACCAGGCGCTGTTCGCCGTGGTGATGGATGCCTACCTGCACGGCGTCTCGACGGAAGGTCGACGACCTGGTCCGCGCCCTGGGCGCCGACACCAACATCTCCAAGTCCGAGGTGTCCCGGGACCGACACCCTGTCGAGCTGGGCAGACCGGCATATGGGCCGGTCAGCATGTGGAGCGGGTGATGGGAATTAAACTCGCACAGTCAGCTTGGAAGGCGTGGGATTCCAAGCGTCATGTTGGCTGGTCAGCGCCGAGTCAGGCGGATGCCGTGCCTTCGGCGTGCCTCAGCGCGACATCGGCGGCCGAAGAGCGGCTCCTCGCTGTCGCTCGGACCGTTGCCAGTCAATGCCGCGGTTCGCGGAGGCATCTGCGGCCACGCAGAGGGCCGGGGGCTCAAGCGTGGCGCTGTGGGTGCGTCCATTCGACCGGGTGCTGAGGGTGGCGCAGACGTTGAGCGATCTTGTGCGCGAAACAGTCGGGGACCTCCGCTCAGCGGCCAACCGCCGCTGGGCCTCCTGGGAGCGAACAGGCATAACGTGCGGTCGGCGGCGCTCAATTGCGGGCTACGGCAGCGACGTCTGGTGCGACCATGGGCCATGGGCTTCTCGCGCCGACGCTGGGCCGTAGCGGTCTCCGTCACCATCCTTGCGGCGGCGGCCGTGGGCTGGGTGTGGTGGATTCTTGGCCTGACTGGCTCAGCCAGAAAATCGGCACTGGAAATCAGCGGCTTTTCGGTGTCGCTGCTTGCACTAGTCAGCGCTTTAGTCCCGCTCCTACTGAAGGCCGGAATCCGTGCGCAGCAGACGGTGCGGCCGGTCGAAGAGTTGACCGGGCTGCTTGCGGTGGCGGTCCGACAGCAATGGGAAGAGGCTGCGGCGGAGCGGCAGCTAACTTCACCCGCTCCAATCCCCGTTCGCTGGCTACCTTCCGAAGGGGTCATCACCGGCCCAGTGGGGGCAGCACTTGATGGCGTGCGGGCGGGCGCCGCATTCCAACCGCTGCCGGGACTAGCAGCGGTAGCCGAAGAGAATCTGGGCGTCGGCGGGGGACTGGAGCAGCTGCACGCTCTTTACGGTGGACTAGCATCGGGGCGGTTGATCGTCGGCGGGGGGCCGGGCTCGGGAAAGACGGGGGCCGCAGTACTGCTGTTGCTGCGGGCACTGAGGCATCGACGAGATGTCGCTAACGCAGACTCGCAAGTTCCTGTACCTGTGATCTTCACTCCACATGGTTGGAAAAGCGACCTATCCATCCCAGAATGGCTGGCAGGTCGCCTCACAGAAAGCTACGGATTCCTTGCTCATCCGGGTGGGCGGGCCGAAGCGAAGGAGTTGATCGCAGACGGGCGAGTCTCGCTGATCCTGGACGGCTTCGACGAGGTTGCCGAGGACGTACGCCCCAAGTTGCTTGAGGCGTTGAGCGGCACTCCGTTGCGGATGGTGGTGTTGACTCGGATGGATGAGATGGTATCCGCGGCGCAGGGGCATCGACTAATGGATGCCGCCGCGGTACAACTCGACCGCATATCTGGATGCGCCGCTGCCGACTACTTGGAGCGAGCGTCAGTCAGCACGAGTCTCCCCGACGGGTGGGGCGTCCTGCTCGTGCGCTTGCGCCAGGAGTCGGACGGGACCCTGGCGCGCTGCCTTTCTACCCCGTTGGCACTCACCCTGGTCCGGGATGCGTACCGCAGTGGGGATGATGTGCGGGATCTTATGAGGCTGGCTGATGAGTCTGGCCGTCCCGAGATAGTAGAAGACCATCTTCTTGCCCGGCTAGTAAAAGTTGTCTATACCAGCCGCGCGGGCCAGGCTCCCTCTCGATATACGCCAGAGCAGGCCAGTCGAACGCTTGAGTTCGTCGCGTGGCATGCGAGCGACACGCGAGACTTCGCATGGTGGCACGTTCTGTATTGGACGTCCAAAGCACCCCGGTCGGTTGGTTCTGGGCTGATTCTGGGATCTCTGACTGGCCTGCTGGTAACAATGTGGACCGGACGGGAGTCTGGCGTTGTGGTTGGTCTCACGGTTGGTCTCGTGACGACACTCGTGATGGGTGTGCCTGCCGGCTGGTCAGCGGGGCTGGTATTGGGGCTCCTGCTCTGGCTGGTGGCGGGGCTAAAAATGGGTTGGATGGTTGGTCTAGCGGTCGGATTGGCAGCCGGACTCGCTATCGCCTTTGCGTCTTGGTTGGTGGACGTTCTTTCTATGTGGGTGAACCTCGATCGTGGAGGGTGGGTTGACCGGTGGCCTGCGGGTTTGAAGAACTCTACGTCGCTCGATCCGGTTTCATCCTGGCGTGCGAACCGGCGCCACGCTTTATTTTCGATGCTGACACTCTGGCTGCTATGTGCGGCATTCATCGGTTTGACAGCCCCTTGGAAGTCTGCAACGGCGGCCGAGTTGGTGACTGGTATTGTCGTTGTCCTGGCGTTCAGCTTGACACTGGGGCTGTTGACCCACAAGTCTTACGTTGTAGGGCTAGGGTGTCTGCAGCTCTGCTTGGGGGCTCGACTCCCCTTGCGCCTCTTGCGCTTTCTGGAAGACGCGCGAGTGCGTGGCGTGCTCCGAACCGCGGGTATTTATTACCAGTTCCGTCATGCCCGTCTTCAGGATCAGCTATCGGCGAAGTTTAAGGCCGTGCGTTAGTCGTAGACGTTATGAAACTTCTCAGGCTGAGATGCGTTCGGAGCAGCCGACCACCGCGTCGTGCAGGAGTCCTGAGATCTCGTCGGCGAACATCTGGATCGCCTGGACGGCGTACTGGGCCTTCACGCTGGCCGCCGCGGTGACGGTGATGGGAAGCATGAGCCGCCCCTTACCATCCAGGCCGCGAATGAACTCGTTGCTGCGCGCCGCGGCCGGCTCCGTGGGTAGCGCCGGCGGACACCGGCCGACGCCCTCCGTCTGGCTGCCGTCGCCGCCGACGACACCGCGGCCACCGCCCGGCGGCGGCTCGCGGGCGTCGAACTGCGGCAGGGAGACACCGAAGAGCTGCCGTACCGCGACGACTCCTTCGACGCCGGACTACGTGGCCAGCCTGCTGGCGGCAGCGGCCTGATCGGCGGCGGCGACCGGCTCGTCGGCTCGGCCGGCGAGCGCGGCCCCCTTCCGGAGCGCGGCCGCGCACATCCGCCGGGCCTCGGCCAGCCGGGTCAGGATGAGCACGGCCGCGGGACCGTTGACGAGCGCGGGTAGTCCGGCGGCGAGGTGGCCGGTGGCGATCGCCCAGGTGGCCCACACTGCAGCGTTCGCGAGGGTCAACCAGTACGTCGCCGGGGACAACGCCTCCAGTCGGTCGCTGTGGAGCGCTCGGGCCGCCTGAGGCAGTCCGAGCAGCGTCGACAGCGCCGCACCGGTCCAGGCCAGGACCTCGATCATGCCGCGAACCTCCCATCAGTGTTCCCATCGCGCTCGTGCCAGAACGCCCGGAGCGCGTCGTTGATGGACGTGCCGGTGAACTGGATCTCGTGGCCTGCGCCGGCCACCACCGCTCGGGAGGCGCCGATCCGCTCCGCGAGGTCGTCGCAGATGGCGTCGAACCCGGCGCTGTGGCCGCCGGAGACGACGAGCTTCGGGAACGCCGCGCCGGCGAGTTGCTCGAGCGGTAGATCGGCGTCCCAGACCGGCCTGCCACGGCGGAACACGGGCACGAGCGGCAGGGCGGCGGCGAGGAAGTCCGGGGTGAACTCGTCCGGATCGCTGCCGACCGCCTTGAGGAAGCCCACGACCCAGGGCTCGTCGGGAACCTCGGCGTCCCACATCCGCCGCACCTGCTCGACGAGCGCTCTGCCGTTCGAATCGTGCTGGCCCAGTGTGAAGGCGCCGGGCTCCAGGAGGGCCAGCGACAGGGTGGCCTCGGGCTTGCGGGCGGCGGCGAAGAGGACGCCGAGGCCCCCGTACGAGTGGCCCACCAGATGGGCGCCGTCCCCCATGAGCTCGACGATGTCCTCGGCGTCGCGCAGGAAGTCCTCCCCGGCGGCAGCCGGGCTGCGCCCGTAGCCGCGGCGGTCCGGCGCCAGCAGGCGGAATCTCTCGTCGGCGAGGGGGCGCTGGGCGACCCATTCCTCGGCGGCCGTGGCGAGGGAGCCGTGCACGAGCACCACGGGGGTGCCGGAACCCCAGGCCTCCACGTGGATCCCGGTGTTGGTCACGGTCTCCGTCGTCGTCGCGGTCATCTCTGTCCTCCATCCGTCGGACCGCCCCTCGCGGTCGTCACAGGAGAGGGCGGAAGGTGTCGCCTCACGGTGGGAGGCGGCGCCTCGCGCCTGTAGGGCACGACGACAACCCGAGGAGGAAACCGTGAGTGCTGTCTCGACGACGACGACCCTCGACGAGCGCGTGGTGAGCGCGACCGTCGGTGCCCTGGAGCTGTTCGGCATCTACCTGGGCGACCGCCTGGGGCTGTACGACGCGTTGCGGCGTTGCGGGCCCAGCACGCCCGCGGAGCTCGCCGGAGCGGCGGGGATCAATGGCCGGTATGCCCGTGAGTGGCTGGAGCAGCAGGCGGTCGCGGGGCTCCTCACCGTCGACGACGAGACGGCGGGAGCCGAGGCGCGCCGCTACGCCCTTCCCGAGGCGCACGTGGGCGTGGTGGCCGACCCGCTGGCACCGGACCACGTCCTCCCGCTGGCTCGCATGGTGGTGGGGATCGCCCCGGTGCTCGACGAGGTGGCGGAGGCCTACCGCCGTGGCACGGGTGTGCCCTACGCGCGGTACGGCAGTGAGTTCCGCGCGGGACAGGGGGCGATCAACCGGCCGGCCTTCACCTCGTCGCTGGTCGAGGAGTGGCTGCCGGCGCTCGGCGGAGCGGCGGAGCGTCTCGCCGGCGGGGGCCGGCTGGCGGATCTCGGCTGCGGCCTGGGCTGGTCGGCGATGGCGGTCGCGCGGGCGTTTCCGCGTGCCGACGTCGTCGGTATCGACGGGGACGCGGCGTCGATCGCCGAGGCCCGCGCCGCCGCCGTTCAGCAGGGCGTCGCCGTGCGCTTCGAGTGCGCCGACGCTGCGTCGCTGGCGGCCGGGGAGCCGTTCGACGTCGTGCTCCTGCTCGAGGCGCTGCACGACCTCGCACGGCCTGTCGCGGTGCTGTCGGCAGCGCGCGCGGCCCTCGCGGCGGACGGCGCGCTGCTGGTGGCCGACGAGGCTGTGGCACCGGCGTTCAGTGCGCCGGGCGACGAGATCGAGCGGCTGATGTACGGCTGGAGCATCACGCACTGCCTGCCGGCGGCCATGGCCGAGCAGCCGTCCGCCGCGATCGGCACCGTGCTCCGGGAGGACGTCGTCCGGGCGCTGGCGCACGAGTCCGGCTTCGGGCGGGTGGAGGTGCTCGACGTGGACGGCGGCTTCTTCCGCCTCTACGCCCTGCGGCCCTGACCCGCGCGGATCTCCCACCGCACCGGAGCCTCAGGCCGGTAGGAGCACCACGTCCCGGTCCGGACTGCGTGCTTGAGGTGCCGCCCGAGCTCCGGGTGCAGCTCGGCGGCATTGCGGACGGCGGCCCGCAGCCGCCAGCCGACCGCCGAGCGGGCCCGCTCCACCGCTGATCCGGTGGCGCGGCCGCGACTGGAGAGCCCGAAGGCCTCGGCGAGCTGCTGGACGAGCGCGTCGAGCTCGGCCTCGACCCGCTCGGCGCGGGCAGGGTCGTTGTCAGCGCGGGCGTCGTCGGCCTCCTCCTGGAGTTCGAGGATCCGGCGCTCGTAGGCCCGTCGGGCCTGCTGGTCGATCGCGGGTCCCGGCTCGGCGCCCACGTCGGCGGCACCCATGAGTTCCAGGCAATGCACGTCCTGGTCCGGCCGGGAGAGGAGGACGGCGATGTCCCCCAGACCTTTGCTGTCGCGAAGCCGGACCGTCCGCCCGGCGTACGTCGCCGCCCAGGTCACGCCCTCGCGAACCAGCGAGGCGGGTGCCGGCGCGGCGGACGGCGCCAGCTCGCGCGCCGGCTGAGGCGGTGCCAGGGCCGGGGGATCGCCGACCAGGCCGACCCGCTGGTGAGCGGCGCGCGCCTGGACCTCGTAGGCGCGCGCCTCGGCGTCGTGCCCCAGGAAGCGGGCAAGCATGGCGAGGTACCACGACACCGAGCCGGTGACCGCGGCGCCGATGCCCTCGACGCAGAAGAGATCCGCGTAGGGGCGGAGTTGCCCGTACAGAGTCTCCGCCTCCTTGCGTGCACCGGCGAGCACGGCGGCCTCCGCCAGCTGGGCCGACTCCGGGAGCCACTCGGAGTCGCCGCTGCGCTCACGGGGCGGCGCGGAGCTCCACAACCGCAGCAGGACTCGCGCCTTCTCCCCGTCGCCCTGCTGCAGGGCCGCGATCGCCCGGGGGCCGGCGGTGACCGGCGGACCGGACCCCACCACCCGCCCGAGCACATCGGCCATCGCGTTCCCGGCCTCGGCGAATCGACCCTCGTAGCGCTGCTGCACCCACCACGACGTGAAAGTGAGCACCGTGGCGTTGCCGCTGACCGCCTGCATCCCCAGTTCCTCGGCCTCCGCCCGACGGCGGGCCGCCTCGTCGAGCTCGCGCCGCATGAGTGACCGCATGCCCTTCCAGAGGGGCACGTACCAGCGGTAGAGCGGCCGCCGCAGGCGGTCGGCCACCCGTGCGAACCGCTCGATCTCGGCGTCGGCCTCGCCCACCTCGCCCAGCTCCAGCAGTGCCACCAGCCGGAGCCGGCGGCCGAGGAGCTCCAGCTGCGGGTCGGCGGCTCGGAGTCCGAGCCGGATGACCGCCTCGGCCTCGTCGCGGCGGCGGGCACAGGTATCCGGACCGGCGACGACGTCGCAGTGGCCGGCCAGCGCGTATCCGAGCGCCCGCGGGTCGTCCACCTGCCGGGCCATCGCGACCGCGGCGTCGCTGAGCTCCCGGCGGCGGGTCTCGGAGTCCATGAAGGACAGGGCCACCGACAGCCGGGCGAGCACCCATGCACGCAGCACGGACGGCTCCTCACCGAGCGCGGCGAGCGCCTGCTCGAGCAGCTCGACCTGCGCCACGTCGAGCAACTGCACCTCGAACCCCCCGAGGCCGCTCCCGAGGCCCAGGGCGGCGCGGGCCAGCTGGTCGGCGTCCCGGTCCCGCTGTGCCCCCGCCGCGGCCTCGCGGTACGCGTGGCGCGCGCGGGCCACGTCGCCCGCGGCCAGGGACGCCTCGCCCAGGCCGAGGAACAGCTCCGTGCGCCGAGCGCCGTCGGCGTCGTCCCCCAGGGCGTCGAGCGCTCGGCTGAACCACTCCGCTGCCCGCTCGTAGGCCAGGAGCCCGAGGTCGTGCCGGCCGGAACGGACCGCGTAGTCGACGGCGCGCTCGCGGTCTTCGGCGTCGACGGCGCCCTGCAGGAGGTGGTGCGCGAGTTGCGGCAGGCGGTGGTGCGCCTCCCTCTCGAGCATGGCCGCCATGCGGCGGTGCAGCCCTGCCCGGGCCGGATAGGGCAACCCGTCGTAGAGGACTTCCTGCACGAGGGCATGGACGAACCCGAAGCCGGCACCAGTCGGCTGCACCAGACCGGCGGAGGTGGCCTCCTCCATCGCAGCGAGGACGTCGTCCCGCGGGGCCTCCGTCAGCGAGGCCACCGTGCCGACGTCGAACTCCGGGCCGACGACTGCGCCCGCGCTCACCATCTCGCCCGTCCGCGACGACAGGCGAGCGAGTCGCTGGGCGACCACGGCCCGGACGCTGGAGGGGACCGACGCGGGTGAGCTGCCTCCGAGCGAGTCGCCGGAATCCGCGCCGTCGAGCAGGCACAGCAGTTCGCGGACGAACAGGGGGTTCCCGCCGGTCCTGCGGTGCAGGATCGAGACGGCGCTCGTGGGCAGCGCCTCGCCGGGCGTCAGGGCAGCCGCCAGCGTGCTGACGTCGCGCTTGGCCAGGCCACTGAGGGAGACGTGGAGTCCGCTGTCGGTCAGGTCGGCGAAGCAGCGCAGCAGGGGATGACCGGCGTCGAGGTCGGTGCTCCGATAGGTCCCGATCACCGTCAACCGCCGGGCCCGGGGATCGCGTCCCACGAACTGCAACAAGCGCAGCGATGGCTCGTCCGCCCAGTGCAGGTCGTCGATCACGATCACGAAAGGCCGTGGCGCGGCGGCCACAGCAAGCACGGCCACCACGGCGTCGAAGAGCCGGAACCGCGCACCCTCGGCCTCGCCGACCGTCTCGGCCTCGTCGAGCAGCCGGGCCACTTCCTGGTGGTCGGTGGGGGAGTGGCCCGCATCGGCCGCGCCGTCGCCCGTCGCGACCGCACGGAGGAGCTGCTGCCATGGCCAGAACGCGGGCGCCCCGTCGCCGGGCCAGCAGCGAGCCCACAGCACCGGCACCGCGACCCGCGCCGCGACCTCCGTGACCAGACGGGTCTTGCCGATGCCGGCTTCGCCGCCGACGAACGCCACTCGGCCGTCGCCGACCTCGGCCGCCGCCACGGCTGCGAGCAAGGCGCCGAGTTGCGTCTCCCGGCCGACGAACGGCTCCTGCCCGGCCACGGTTCCCGATCGTGGCCCCGTGCCCGCTGCCGGTCCAGCACGCCCGCCGTGACCTACACCGAGGAGTTTCGGCAGCGAGCCGCGCAGCTGGTGATGGAGAGCCGGGCGCAGCGTCCGCGAGGTCGCCGGCGAGCTGGGGATCAACCACGAGACGCTGCGCAACTGGGTCGCCGCGGAACGCCGGGAGCGAGCCGGACGGGCCCGCGCGCTCAACACTCCGCCGCCGGCATTCCCGGCTCGGCAACCTCATCCCCACCCGACTACCGAGACCATGCACGTGACACAGAAAAGGGTGTCCGCCTGAAGGGGGCCACTGCAGATCGATGTCTACAGCGGCATGACGTCGATACCGTTCATGTTGAGAAAGTGCCTCAACGGTGCCACGAGCATCGGCTAGATCGGGTCGTCAGCGGTGATCAGAGGTCGCTACCCCTGAGGCACGTAGCAGGTCAAGACGCGCGTTCAGCTGGGTAGACACGCAGACGAACTGGTCAGAACGTAGAGCGGGTGACCGGGATCGAACCGGCATGGCCAGCTTGGAAGGCTGGGGCTCTACCATTGAGCTACACCCGCGAGACTGTGGGAGGGAACCGGCCCCTCGCCGTGTAAGACACCAGCTGACCGAGATCAGCCGGGCTTCCAGTCCGCAGAGAGGGTAGCGCGGTCGGGTTTGATGGCCGCGAGGCGGTCGAGGTGTCAGCGGACGACGGCCGACAGGAAGACGACGGCGGGCCGGTACGGCTCCATCACCGGGACGACGCGCTCTATCGCGGCCGCGCGCACGACCGCCCGGCGGACCGGACCGAGCTCGGCCAGTCAGGCCGCGTAGTGCCCCTGCCCGAACCGGTAGTCCACCAGATCGGCCGCGGTTCCCACCCCCACGTCCACGGTGCGCTCCTCCACGGAGATCCCGGTGAAGCCGGCGTCCAGCGCGGCCGCACGCATCGCCGTCCGTGACCCGACCCGTGGCACGGCCACCGCCTCGAGCCGCCGGTACCACGCCGGCACCGCGAAGCCGCACCCGACCGCGACCTCGTCCACGAGGTCCCGGACGGCGCTGCGGACGGCGCTGCGGATCACGCCCGCAGCAGCGCTCCGCCCGGGCGGGTCACCCGGCGCAGCTCGGCCAGCCCGGCGTGCGGGTCGACCAGGTGGTTGAGGACGAAGGCGGCCAGCACGTCGTCGACCGCGTCGTCCCGCAGCGGCAACCGCGTGACGTCGCCGACCACCGCGGGCGGCCGCGCCCCCAGCTGCCACGACAGCATGTCCGCGGACAGGTCGAGGGCCACCACCCGGGCACCGGCCGCCGCGAGAGCGGCCGAGCCGAGGCCGGTGCCCGCACCGGCGTCGAGCACCGTCCGGCCGGCGAGCGGGTGCGGGGCGCGGCGGACCAGTTCACCGGCGCGTACCCCCGCGCGGCCCCGGTCGCCCAGCCCGCCGCGGGCGCCCGCGTAGCAGTCGGTGCTCACGGTCCGCGCTCCCCGAGCAGCCGGGCGCCGGCGAACGCGGCGCTCGCCCACCAGTCCAGCTCGTCGTCCGGCCCGAGGGCCTTCTCCCAGCCGAAGGTCGCGGTGACGCCCAGCAGGCACAGCCGCAACTGGACGTCGAACCAGTCGCCGGGGTCGAAGCCGTGGCGGGCCAGCGCGGCGCGGAACGCCTCGACGGCGTCCTCCTTCGACTCCGGGAGCCGGGCCCGGTTCAGCGCCAGGTACCAGGCCAGATCCCAGCACGGCGGCCCGGCGCCGGGGTAGGCCCAGTCGAGGAGCACCGTCCGGCCGTCCGGGTGGGAGCCGAGGTTGCCCATCTTCCAGTCGCCGTGCAGGAAGGTGGCCGGGGTCCGGGCCAGGGCGTCGACCAGCGGTCCCGGTTGCCGGTGCACCGAAGCGAGCAGCGCGTGCAGCTCCGGGTCGACCGCGGCCAGCCGGGCCCAGCCCCGCTCGGCGATCCGGACCACGGCGCTCGCGTCGGGGCGGTCGAGCTCCGGGGCGAGCACGTCCGGCGCGAAGAAGCGCAGCCTGCGCTCCATCGGCATGAGGCCCAGGTCGTCGCGCCAGCCCGCCAGGTGCGCGCCGAGCGCGGCCATCGCGTCGAGGAACGCCCGGTGCCGGGCCATCGGCACGACGTCGTCCCCCTCGGGCACCAGGGCCTGGGAGACCTCCCGCATCAGGATGCCCAGGACGGCGTCCGGGCCGATGCCGTCGCGAGCCATGGCGACGACGGCGTGGTCGAGGCACGGCGGCAGGTCGTGCATCAGCCCGGACCGCCAGAGCCGGAACGTGCGCTGGTCGACGTCCCCGGTGACGCGCATGATCCAGTCCGTGGCGTGGCTGACCGTCTTGAGCAGGTAGCGCTGCCCGTCGATGACCAGCCACTCGAACGTGGAGCCGGAGCGGGCGTCGCCCGGGCGGACGGGGGTCCGCGACGTGGCCCCCGCCCGCAGCGCGGCGACACCGGGCTCGATCCGCGGCGCCACCGGGGTGCTCACGGACGGACCTCGAAGACCCGGTTGAACGGGGTCTCGGTGGCCCGCCGCACACGGGTGAACCCGGCCCGGCCCAGCAGCTCGCGCCAGGTCGAGTCCGGCACCTGGTTGCCCAGCTCGTAGGGGCCGTGCTCCGAGCGGGCGTGCGGCCGGCAGATCAGCGGCGCACAGGAGTAGAACATCCGCCCGACGACGGAGACGTTGTCCTCGAGGCGCTCACCGGCCATCGGCTCCACCAGGAGGAACGTGCCGTCGGGTGCCAGCGACTCGCGGACGTGCCGGGCGGCGCCGACCGGGTCGCCCATGTCGTGCAGCGCGTCGAAGACGCAGACCAGGCCGTAGCCGCCGCCTGGGTAGTCGGCCGCCCCGGCGACCTCGAACCGGACGCGGTCCGCGACGCCGGCCTCCACGGCGCGCTGCCGGGCGGCCTCGATGGAGGCCGGGTGGGTGTCGACGCCGAGGAACTCGCTGGCCGGGTAGGCCTGTGCCAGCAGGATCGTCGAGGCGCCGTAGCCGCAACCGACGTCCGCGACCGTGGCGCCGGCCGTCAGCCGTTCCGCGACGCCGTCCAGGGCGGGGATCCACGACCCCACCAGGTTTGCGGCGTACCCGGGCCGGAACAGGCGCTCGGTCCCGCTGAACAGGTCGTCGTGGTGGGCGCGCCACGGGACGCCCGCGCCGGTGCGGAAGGAGTCCACCGCGAGGGTGTCGTCCTTGTAGAGCACACCGGCGAGGACGGCGGCACCGGCCAGGTACGTCGGCGCGGAAGGGTCGGCGAGCACGGCGGCCTGCGCGGGGCTCAGCCGGAACCGGCCGTCGGCGGTCCGCTCGCAGTAGCCGCTCACGTACTGGGCGGCCAACCAGTCCTGCAGGTAGCGCGCGTCGCAGCCGGTGCGCGCGCCGAGCTCCTCGGGGGTGGCGGGGCCCTGGGCGAGCGCTGCCCACAGGCCCAGCTTGTCGCCCAGCGCCACGGACGCCGCGTGGAAGGCGGTGGCGACGTCCGACGCGACGGCGCCGAGGAACCGCTCGACCTCGGCCGGGTCGGCGGGCTCGGGCACGGTGCCGGTGGTGGTGGTCTGCGTTGCGGTCATGGTGCACCTCCTGACGGATGGGGACGGCGCCAGCGTCACGGCCGGCCCCTGCGGGATCCCTGCGGCCGCACCGCAGGCCGGTCGCACGGGCGTGCACGCCCCCGCATCGGCTCACGCGGTCGGCGCGGCGAGCCACCGGTCGGCGAACCTGCACAGCGCATCCCGGTGCTCCCCGGCCCTCACGGCCAGCGCGACAACCCGACGCTCGGCGAGATCCGCCCACCGGGGCACCGCCAGGTACCGCCCCGCCAGGGCCGTCCAGCGCCACGACTCCAGACCGGCGACCTGGTCCAGCGAGGCCAGCACCGGCTCCACCTGTGCGGGGTCGACGGGGTCGCCGGCGGCGTCCCGGGCGGCCGCGAGCAGTACCCGCGCGACCAGCTCGTGCCGGCGGCTGCCCGGCGTACCACCGGCGAGCACGCCGGCCGCGGCTTCCTCGGCGTCCCCGAACCGCCCGTCCAGCAGGGCGATCCGGGCGGTCAGCAGGGCGTGCCGCTCGCGCTGGTGCCACACCATCGTCCCGTGGTCGGCCGGCTGCAGCCGTGCCTGGGCCAGCCGGGCACGGGCCTCGTCGGCGTCCCCGGCCAGCAGCGCGCTCTCCACGAGGTCCAACCCCGCCTGCGCGTGCGGCTCGGGCAACCCGGGGAAGTCCGTCCACGCCAGCGCGGCGGCGTGCTGGTCGTCCGCGGCTTCGAGCTCGCCCAGCCCGCGCAGCACCCAGCCGCGCATGTTGTGGATGACCGCGGCCATCCGCTGCATCCCCGGGATCCCTCGATCGGCTGCCCGGTCGGCGGCGTCGAGGCTCGCCAGAGCGTGGAGCGGGCGGCCGAGCATGCCCAGCGCGTAGGCCTGCGCGAAGTGCCCGTGCCCGGCGGCGTACGGGTGCCGGATCCCGGCCGGGTCGACCAGCGCCTGCTCCGTCAGCTCCAGCGCCTCGGCCGGCCGGCCCTGGTGCGCCCGCAGGGCCGCGAGCCACACCCGCTGCATCCCGTCCCGGCTGCCGGGGGCGGCCGCGAGGGCCGCGGTGAGGTCCTCCTCGGCCGCCGTCAGGTCGCCGCGCGAGTGCCGGATGCGGCCGGCGAGCGCGGCACAGGCCGCGCGGGCGTCGGCGTCCCCGGCATGGCCGGCGCCCAGCGCGGCGAACCGCAGTGCCCTCCCGTGGTCGCGCTGGTAGTAGGCGGTCCAGCCGGCCAGCTCGTAGCCGGCAGCGCCGGCCCCGGCGGCGATCGCCGTCTCCGCCGCCGCCCCGGCGCCGGAGAGGTCGTCGCGGCGGAGCAGGACGTCGGCCCGCACCAGGTGCACCTCCGCGCTCGCGTCCAGCGCGGCGGCCTGGTCGAGGAGCCGTTCCGCGGCGGCGAGGTCGCTGCGTGCGACGGCGAGGCGGGCGGCACGCACCAGCTGCGCGGAGGCGAGGCGGGCGTCGCCGCCGAGGCGGGCGTGCCAGGCGACCCTGAGGGGGTCGGATCGGCCCCGGGCGGCCAGCACGGTGGCGGCGCGGCGGTGCAGGAACGCGGCGCGGGCCGCGCCGGCGGCGGTCGCCGCGACCTCCCGCACCGGCTCGTGGGTGAAGCGGAGGCGGCCACCGCGGTCGGTGAGCAGCCGGAGTCGCAACCCCGCCTCCAGGTGATCCAGCACCGCGCCCGCCGGCATCTCCGTCACGTCGGCTAGCAGCTCGAGATCCACCTCCGGTCCCAGCACGGCGGCCGAGCGCACCGTGGGACCGGCCGGCCCCAGCGCGGCGAGGACCGGCTCGACGGCGTCGCGCACGGTGCCCGGGAGCGGGCCGTCGTCCTCGCTCGCCGCGAGCGCCTGCAGGAGCAGCGGGCTGCCGCCGGAGCGCTTCCACAGCCGCGGTGCCCGCTCCTCGCCCACGATCTCGGCCACCGCGGCGAGGTCCAGCGGTCCCAGATCGAGGTGCTCGGCGCCGTCCGGAAGATCGATCGGCACCGGCCGGGTGGTGCCGACGACGAGCAGCCGCTCGCCGCGGCGGGCGGCGAAGCGCAGCCACTCCAGCGTGCTGGGGCCGGCCATGTGCAGGTCGTCGACAGCGACGACCAGCGGCCGTTCTCCCGCGGCGCGCCGCAGCACCCGGAGCAGCGCGGCGAACAGCTGGGCCCGGGCATGGCCGGCGTCGCTGGGAACGGGCACGGTGACCGGCTCGGTGGGGGGCAGGGCGTCGTCCACCCGGCCGAGCAGTGGCGCGACGGCCGCGGCGTCGGCTGCCAGGACCGCCGACGCGGAGCTCTGGTCGAGGCCGCGGAGGAGCACCTCCAGCCCGTCGAGCAGGGGCTGCAGCGGAAGGTCCCGGCCGAGGATGTCGCAGTGGCCGTGGAGCACGCAGGCCGACGGGGCGGCGGCGGCGAGGAAGGCGTCGAGCAGGACGGTCTTGCCGATCCCCGGTTCCCCGCGGACGACGACCACGCACGTGGCCCCGGCGGCGGCGTCCTGCAGCCGCGCCGCGAGCCGGGCGAGCTCGGGTCCCCGGCCCGCGGGGACCGTTCCCGGGCTCGCGAGGACCGGAGGGGCCGGCTCTCCCCGCAGCAGGCGCGCGTGCAGCTCGGCGGTCGCCGCGGCCGGGTCGGTGCCGAGCTCCCCGGCGAGCCTCGCCCGCAGCTCGGCGAATGCGGCGAGCGCCGCCGCCCGCTTGCCGGCCGCGGCCTGGGCCCGCATGAGGACCCGGAGGGCCTCCTCGTCGTAGGGGTCGGCGTCGAGCACCTCCTGGGCCGCTGCCACCGCGCGCCGGGGCTCGCCGGTGACGACCGCCGCCTCGGCGAGCACCAGCCGCAGCCGCATGCACCGGCGCGCGGCGGCACGCCGTTCCCCGTCGACCCACTCCCCGCTCTCCCCGAGCAGCAGCTCGCCGTCGGCGAGGTCCAGGGCCGTGCGCGCCCGGGCCAGGGCCCGCGCAGGGCTCCCGGCGGCGAGCGCGGCCTCCGCCTCGTCGGCGTGCCGGGCGAACTCGGCCAGATCGGTCCGGACGCCGTCCAGCGCGTACCCCGCCCCCACGCGGCGGATCCGTTCCGGGCCGATCGCCCGGCGCAGCCGGCTGACCAGCACGCCCAGCTGGTCGACCGGGCGTGCGGGGAGATGCTCCGGCCACACCGCGGCGGTGAGCCGCTCGAGGGGGACGCTCCGGCCGTCGGCGGCGGCCAGTACCCCGAGCAGCGTGCGGGCCTTGCGGGTGCCCAGGTCGGCGGGCGGCACGCCGTCGACGTGCACGCCGCCGAACAGCCGGACCCGCAGCTCATCGGGTTTAGTCGCGGCTCCGGCACCCTCACCCGTACGGTCCACGGCACCCCTCACTCGCCGCAGGATGGTCCAGGCTAACGGCGGTTCGACCCCTCGCGGGACTCCCGCGGACCCGCTCCGGCGCCGCGCTCTCCCGCCGGCTCGCTGCGGCACGGACCTCGCCGACGGGCTTGCTACGGTCCGCCGTGTGACCGACGCCACGTGGATGGACGCCACCGCTCAGGCCGAGCTCGTGCGCACCGGGCAGGCCAGCGCCAAGGAGCTCGTCGAGGCCGCGATCGAGCGCATCGAGCGGCTGAACCCGCAGCTCAACGCCGTCGTCCGGGAGCGTTTCCACGCAGCCCGCGACGAGGCGGCGGCCGGGTTGCCGGACGGCCCCTTCCGCGGCGTCCCGATGCTGCTCAAGGACATGGGGTGCCACCTCGGCGGCGAGTCGACCCACTACGGCACCTCCTTCCTCCGGGAGGCCGCATGGTGCTGGCCGACCGAGAGCTACCTGGCTCGGCAGTTCCGCTCCGCCGGCTTCGTTCCTCTCGGCCGGACCAACGTGCCGGAGCTCGGGACCACGGTCACCACCGAGCCGGAGGCGAACGGCCCGGCGCGCAACCCTTACGACGTCCGGCGCTCGACGGGAGGGTCCAGCGGCGGCTCGGCTGCGGCTGTGGCCGCGGGCCTCGTGCCGGTCGCGCACGCCAGTGACGGCGGCGGGTCCATCCGCATCCCGGCGAGCGAGTGCGGGCTGGTCGGGCTCAAGCCCACCCGCGCCCGGGTGAGCCAGGGCCCCGACGTCGCCGAGAGCTGGGCCGGGGCCACGATCGACGGGGTGGTCACCCGCTCGGTGCGCGACACCGCGGCCGTCCTCGACGCCATCGGTCGACCGATGCCGGGGGACCCGTACATCGCCCCGCCGTTCCTCCGTCCACTGGTCGACGAGGTCGGCGCCCCCGTGGGGCTGCTGCGCGTCGGCGTCCTCGACGTCGACCCGGGGGAGCGCTATCTGGACCACCCGCAGTGCCGCGCCGCGGTGGAGCGGGCGGGGCAGCTGCTGGAGGAGCTCGGCTGCCACGTCGAGCCGGGCACCCCCGACGCGATGTTCGACCCGCAGTTCGGGCGCTTCTTCTCCAGGACCATCTCCGCCGACACCGCCTTGACCATCTCGGCTTTCGAGCGGGTCCTCGGCCGGCCGATCCGCGATGACGAGCTCGAGCCGCGCAATGTCGCGCACCGGGCGGTCGGGAAGCGGATGACCGCCGAGGAGTACCTCGGCGCCCGGCACGTGCTCGGTCGGTGGACCCGCCGGATGGCAGCCTGGTGGGCACCCGTCGAGGACGGCGGCCAGGGCTTCGACCTGCTGGTGACCCCGACCGTGGGCGCCCCGCCGCCCGAACTGGGCTGGTTCACCGCCGACGGGCCGGAGCGGGAGGGCCGGCGCATCGACAGCTTCATGCCGTACACGGCCCAGTTCAACGTGACCGGCCAGCCGGCCGTCAGCCTGCCGCTGCACTGGACCGACGACGGCCTCCCCGTCGGCGTGCAGCTGGTCGCCGCCTACGGCCGGGAGGACGTGCTGGTCCGGGTCGCGGCGGCGCTGGAGGAGGCGGCGCCATGGGCCGACCGTCGTCCCCCCGTCTCCCGCTGAGCCCCACCGAGGGGCTTCCGCCGCGGGGCCTCTGACGAGGGGCGCCTAGACTCGGGCGGCCACGGGGTGTGGCGCAGCTTGGTAGCGCACCCGCTTTGGGAGCGGGGGGCCGTGGGTTCAAATCCCGCCACCCCGACGTCACCTGAACCGCTGCCCGCGACGTCTCTAGACTCGTGGGCGATCTCGCGCCGTCCATGCCCGTCGGCGCCCGTCTGCCCGCAATCCGAGGAGCACTGCCGCTGTGAAGAGCACCATCGAGGAACTGGGCCCCACGCGGGTCCGGATGGCGATCGAGGTGCCCTGGGGGGACCTGGACCACGCCTTCGGTGAGGTCTACAAGGAGCTCGGCAAGCAGGTGCGCGTGCCGGGCTTCCGCCCGGGCAAGGTGCCCAACCGGGTGCTCGACCAGCGGATCGGGCGCCCCGTCGTCCTCGAGCAGGTCATCCAGCACGCCATCCCGGAGATCTACTCCGAGGTCGTCCGCGAGAACCAGGTCCGCGTCCTCGGCCAGCCCGAGGTCGAGGTGACCCGCCTCGATGACAACGACACCCTCGCCTTCACCGCCGAGGTCGACGTCGCTCCGCAGCTGGAGCTGCCCCCGCTCGACAACCTCGCCGTCACCGTCGACGACGTCGAGGTCACGGACGAGGAGATCGACAAGCAGATCGACGTCATGCGGGAGCGCTTCGGCATGCTCACCGGCGTCGAGCGCCCCGCCGAGGACGGCGACTTCGTCTCCATCGACCTCGAGGCCAAGCTGGACGGCGAGGTGCTGGAGGACGGCTCGACCACCGGCATGTCGTACGAGGTCGGCTCCGGCAACCTCATGGAGGGCCTGGACGACGCCGTCCGCGGGCTGTCCGCCGGCGAGTCGAGGACCTTCACCACCGCCCTGCTGTCGGGCCCCAACGCCGGCCAGGACGCCGAGGTGACCGTCACCGTCCGCTCGGTCAAGACCAAGGACCTCCCGGAGCTCGACGACGAGTTCGCGCAGACCGCGAGCGAGTTCGACACCCTGGCCGAGCTCCGCGAGGACGTCCGCAAGCGGCTGGCCCGCACCAAGGCGCTGAGCCAGGGCGCGCAGGCCCGGGACAAGATCGTCGAGCACCTGATCGAGACCATCGAGGTGCCCGTCCCGGAGAACCTCGTGGAGCGCGAGATCGAGTGGCGCAACCGCGCCTTCGAGCAGGAGCTGCAGCAGGCCGGCATGGACTGGGACAGCTTCCTGCAGATCTCCGGCGGCCAGTCCCGCGAGGAGTACGACGCCGAGCAGCGCAAGAACGTCGAGCAGGCGGTGAAGACCCAGTTCATCCTCGACGCGATCGCCGACGCCCGTGAGGTCACCGTCGACAACGACGACCTCTCTGCGCAGATCATGGCGCAGGCCCAGCGCAGCCGGATGAGCCCGGAGCAGTACGCCCAGCAGCTGCAGCAGAGCGGCAACATCGCCGAGTTCGTCGCCGACGTCCGCCGCACCAAGACGCTGGCCCAGCTGCTGGAGGAGACGACGATCACCGACGCGTCGGGCAACGTCGTCGACCTCGAGGCGCTGCGCCCGCAGACCGTCCGGGCCCCGCAGCCGGCCGCCGAGTCGGCCCCCGCCGAGGCGGAGGCCGAGGACGCCGAAGAGTCGGAGGACGCACCCAAGCCCTGAACTCGCGAGCACCCGTGACGCCGACGCCGTCCCGCCCGACCCCGGGCGGGGCGGCGTCGTCCGTTGGCCGGCCGGCGCGCTGCGCCGTCGGCGAACACTGCCCCGACGAGGACTGTGTCGTCGGGGGCGCGCGTTAGGGTCGACAGGACTCAGGCGACCGCCAGGGGGTACCGCCCCCCGGAGCGCCGCTCAAGCCCGAACCACCCACCGAGACCGACTGCTCAGACAGTTCTACGGAGGTCACCGCACCCGTGAGCATTACCGACCCCACCCTGGCGGGCTCGCCGCTGATGCGCGCCGCAGCCGGAGGGATGAACCTCAACGACTCGGTCTACGAGCGCCTGCTGCGCGAGCGCATCATCTTCCTGGGCAGCCAGGTCGACGACGTCATCGCCAACCAGCTGGCGGCCCAGATGCTGCTGCTGTCCGCCGAGGACCCCAAGCGCGACATCCACCTGTACATCAACTCGCCCGGTGGCTCCGTGAGCGCCGGCATGGCGATCTACGACACGATGCAGTTCATCGACTGCGACGTCGCCACCTACGGCATGGGCCTGGCCGCCTCGATGGGCCAGTTCCTGCTCACCGCCGGCACCGCGGGCAAGCGCTACGCCCTGCCGCACGCGCGGATCATGATGCATCAGCCGTCCGCCGGCGTCGGCGGCACGGCGGCCGACATCGCCATCCAGGCAGACCTGTTCCGCCGCACCAAGCGCGAGCTCAACGAGCTGCAGTCGCACCACACCGGCCAGCCCATCGAGCAGATCGAGAAGGACTCCGACCGCGACCGCTGGTTCACGGCCCAGGAGGCGCTCGAGTACGGCATGGTCGACCACGTGGTCAGCCGCGCCACGATGACCGGCACCGAGAACCCGGTCACGGACAACTGACGGTTCGGAGGAACTGACCCCCATGAGCTTCGAGATGCCCTCCAGCCGGTACGTGCTGCCCTCCTTCGTGGAGCGGACCAGCTACGGCATGAAGGAGTCCAACCCCTACAACAAGCTGTTCGAGGAACGGATCATCTTCCTCGGCGTGCAGATCGACGACGCGTCCGCCAACGACGTCATGGCGCAGCTGATCACGCTCGAGTCGGCCGACCCCGACCGCGACATCACGATCTACATCAACTCGCCCGGTGGCTCGTTCACCTCGCTGATGGCGATCTACGACACGATGATGTTCGTCCGTCCCGACATCCAGACCGTCTGCATGGGCCAGGCCGCCTCCGCCGCCGCCGTCCTGCTCGCGGCCGGGACGCCGGGCAAGCGGCTGGCGCTGCCGTACTCCCGGGTGCTCATCCACCAGCCGTCCGGCGAGGCCGGTGGCCAGGTGTCGGACCTGGAGATTCACGCCGCCGAGATCCAGCGGGTGCGCAGCCAGATGGAGGAGATCCTGGCCCGGCACACCGGCCGGTCGGTCGACCAGGTCCGCACCGACATCGACCGCGACAAGATCCTCACGGCCCCGGAGGCCAAGGAGTACGGGATCGTCGACGCGGTGATCCAGAGCCGCAAGCTCAACGCCCTTCCCGCCTGACCCGTTCGGCACGGGTCGAGGCCGCGACATGCGCGGCCCCGACCCGTACCGTCGACGGGGTCGGGAACCGAGGGGCGGAGGGCATCCGCGGGACAGAAGTGGGGCGGTCGCCGGAACCGGGTGAGTCATTGCCCGGCGACGTCGGCAGCTGGGGTTACGGTCACCGGGCGCCCGATCCCCGGCCGGCAGCGCCGGGAGGAATTCCTCGGGGACAGCCCGGAAACATGAGGCCGAGCAGGGGCCGAGCAGCAAGAATCAATCCGCAGGCTCCTGGGACCAGGGTCAGCGATTCACAGGTGGAGGTCAGCAGGTGGCACGAATCGGTGAGAGCGGTGACCTGCTCAAGTGCTCGTTCTGCGGGAAGAGCCAGAAGCAGGTCAAGAAGCTCATCGCGGGCCCCGGGGTCTACATCTGCGACGAGTGCATCGACCTGTGCAACGAGATCATCGAGGAAGAGCTCTCCGAGTCCTCGGACCTGAAGTTCGACGAGCTGCCCAAGCCCAAGGAGATCCACGACTTCCTCGAGCAGTACGTGATCGGCCAGGACCAGGCCAAGCGGACGCTCTCGGTCGCCGTCTACAACCACTACAAGCGGATCCAGGCCGGCGGCGACCGCGCCTCCCGCGACGACTCGGTCGAGCTGGCCAAGTCCAACATCCTGCTGATGGGCCCGACCGGGTGCGGCAAGACGCACCTGGCGCAGACCCTCGCGCGGATGCTCAACGTCCCCTTCGCGATCGCCGACGCCACCGCGCTGACCGAGGCCGGCTACGTCGGTGAGGACGTCGAGAACATCCTGCTCAAGCTCATCCAGGCCGCCGACTACGACGTCAAGCGCGCCGAGACCGGCATCATCTACATCGACGAGGTCGACAAGATCGCCCGCAAGAGCGAGAACCCGTCGATCACCCGCGACGTCTCCGGTGAGGGCGTCCAGCAGGCGCTGCTCAAGATCCTCGAGGGGACGACGGCGTCGGTGCCCCCGCAGGGTGGCCGCAAGCACCCGCACCAGGAGTTCATCCAGATCGACACGACGAACGTGCTGTTCATCGTGGGTGGCGCGTTCGCCGGCCTGGAGAAGGTCATCGAGGCGCGCACCAGCAAGCAGGGGATCGGCTTCGGCGCCGAGGTGCGCGGCAAGAAGGAGATCGAGGAGGCCAACGCCTTCGCCGAGGTCATGCCCGAGGACCTGCTCAAGTTCGGCATGATCCCCGAGTTCATCGGTCGTCTGCCGGTCATCACGAGCGTGCAGAAGCTCGACCGCGAGGCGCTGATCAACATCCTCACCGAGCCGAAGAACGCCCTGGTCCGCCAGTACCGCAAGCTGTTCGAGCTGGACGGGGTCGACCTGGAGTTCACCGACGACGCCCTCGAGGCCATCGCCGACCAGGCCATCCTCCGCGGCACCGGCGCCCGCGGGCTCCGCGCGATCATGGAGGAGGTGCTGCAGTCGGTGATGTACGACGTCCCCAGCCGGGACGACGTCGCCTCCGTGGTGATCACCAAGGAGGTCGTGCTGGAGCACGTGAACCCGACCATCGTGCCGCGCAAGCCCACCCGCGAGCGCCGCGAGAAGTCCGCCTGACGCTTCGCTGACGAGCCCGTCCCCGACTGCCGGGGGCGGGCTCGTTCGCGTTGTGAGGCCTGAAAGTGTGCGATGACGCCCCCTTCCAGCGCCTGGAACGGGGCTTGCGCGCACACACCGGGCCGTAGCCATCCACAGATCGGCCGCGACCGGCCCAACAGACCAGCTCGATCGACACGCTCGCCAGGTGGCTCATGATCTCGCTGCTGTAGTCGGTCGGGACGGTTGGACCAGTTGGGAGTCGCTGACCGCCCGGGTCGACCGGAAGGCGGTGACCCGCTGGGTCGCATCCGGTCGATTGCAACGGGTCCAGCCCGGGATCTACGCCCTGCCCGGCGTCATGAGTGACTGGCGGACCAGAGTCGAAGCTGCAGTGCATGCAACCGGCGGCGTGGTGAGCCATCGGTCCGCCCTCGCGCTCTGGGACCTCGCTCCACCCGGTGGTCCGATCCATCTCTCGGTCGAGCACACCCGGAGCGGTCGCGGGACCGCGGGCGTCGTCCTGCACCGGACGCGTGCCCTGGCCGACACTCTCCGCCGGGTCGACGGGCTGCCCGTGTCCTGCGTGGAACGGGCCGTCGTCGATACCTGGGGCGCTCCCGGCGGGCTGTCCCGCGCCGAGGTGCGGGCTGCCGCCATCGAGGCCGTCCGTCGTCGGCTGTGCCTGCCGCGGCAGCTCTCCGCCGAGGTGGAGCGGCGCCCCTGCCTGCGCAGCCGCGGGGCGCTCGGGCAGCTCGTCGGTCTCCTGGCGGACGGCTGCCGCAGCGAGCTCGAGATCTGGGGCTGCCTCAACGTGCTGCGAGGCCCGGGGATGCCGGCGTTCACCCTGCAGCACCGGGTCGAGGTGGCCGGGGAGCGCTTCATCCTGGATGCCGCGTGCGAACAGGTGCTGTTGGCGGTCGAGATGGACGGCGCCGCCTGGCACGGCTCACGCAGCCAACGGGAGAAGGACATCCGCCGCGATGCTCTGCTGGCGACGATCGGTTGGCAGACCCTGCGCTTCGGTCACCGCCGGCTGACCTCGGCGCCGGACGGCTGCCGGCGCGACATCCGCTCGGCCTACACCGCCCGTCGCAGGCTCATGGGGCTGGACGGAGTGCGCTGACGCCCCGTTCCTAGGCGGAGATCGGGGCGTCGGCGCACACGCTCAGGCCTCGGCGACCGGCGCGAGGACGACGGCGACGTTCAGCGGGGCCTCGCCCGCCTCGATCGACAGGGCGGCGATCCGGCCGGCGTCGACCAGGTCGGCGCGGGCCGCCTCGAGCAGCGGCACCTGCGCCGCCGGAGCGGTCACCGTGGCGGACTCCACGTCGGCCCGCATGGACACCTTCGCGTCGGACTTGGCCTTGCGGACCCCGGCGAGGGCCTCGGCGGTGGCCGTCACCACGTCGGGGTCGCCGTCGGCGGGCAGCTCCGACGCGACCGGCCACGGCGCGCGGTGCACCGACCCCGGCCGCCACCAGGACCAGACCTCCTCGGTCACGAACGGCAGCACGGGGGCGAACAGCCGCAGTTGCACCGCGAGGGCCAGGGCGAGGGTGGCCTGGGCCGACTCGGCGGCGGCGTCGGACCGGTAGGCCCGCGACTTCACCAGCTCGACGTAGTCGTCGCAGAACGACCAGAAGAAGGTCTCGGCGACCTCGAGCGCGCGGGTGTAGTTGTAGGCGTCCATCGCGGCCGTGGCCTCGTCGACCACGGTGGCCAGGGAGGTCAGCAGGCCGCGGTCGATGGGCTCGGTGATCCTCTCCGCGGCCGAGGTCAGGTCGACCGACCCGGCGCCGAGCCCGAGGACGAACTTGCCGACGTTGAGGATCTTCATGGCCAGCCGCCGGCCGACCTTCATCTGCGCCTCGTCGAACGGCGAGTCCGCACCCGGGCGCGCGCCCGCGGCGCGCCAGCGCACGGCGTCGGTGCCGTAGCGCTCGAGCACGTCGATCGGCGTGGTGGCGTTGCCCTTGGACTTGGACATCTTCTTGCGGTCGGGGTCGACCACGAAGCCGGAGATCGTGGCGTGGGACCACGGCACGGTGCCGTGCTCGAAGTGCGCGCGGACGACGGTGGAGAACAGCCAGGTCCGGATGATGTCGTGGGCCTGAGGGCGCTGGTCCATCGGGAACACGGCCGCGAACAGCTCGGGGTCGGTGTCCCAGCCCGACGCCACCTGCGGTGACAGGGACGACGTCGCCCAGGTGTCCATGACGTCGGGGTCGCCGATGAAGCCGCCGGGCTTCCCGCGCTGGTCCTCCGTGTAGCCGTCCGGGACGTCGGAGGAGGGGTCCACCGGGAGCGCGGAGTCCGGCGCCAGCAGCGGGTCGGTGTGGTCGGGCTCGCCCTGGGCGTCCAGCCGGTACCAGACCGGGAAGGGGACGCCGAAGAACCGCTGCCGGCTGATCAGCCAGTCGCCGTTGAGGCCCTCGACCCAGTTCTCGTACCGGTGGCGCATGTGCTCGGGCACCCACTGGATCTCCCGGCCGCGGGAGAGGAGGGCCTCGCGCAGGTCGGCGTCCCGGCCACCGTTGCGGATGTACCACTGCCGGGTGGTGACGATCTCGAGCGGGCGCTCGCCCTTCTCGTAGAACTTGACCGGGTGGGTGATCGGCGTCGGGTCGCCGTGCAGGTCGCCGGACTCGCGGAGCAGCTCCACGATCCGCTGCTGGGCGCTGAAGACGGTCTTGCCGGCGAGCTCGGCGTACGGCTCGGCGGGGACGTCGGCCGGCGGGTCGGCGAGGAGCCGGCCGTCCCAGCCGACGATCGCCCGGGTCGGCAGCTGCAGCTCCCGCCACCAGGTGACGTCGTTGAGGTCGCCGAAGGTGCAGATCATCGCGATGCCCGACCCCTTGTCCGGCTCCGCGAGGCGGTGCGCGACGACCGGCACCTCGACGTCGAACAGCGGCGTCCGCACCGTCGTCCCGAACAGCGGCTTGTACCGGTCGTCGTCGGGGTGGGCGACGAGGGCGACGCAGGCGGGGATGAGCTCGGGGCGGGTGGTCTCGATGAAGACGGGGCCGTCCGCCGAGTGGAACGAGATCCGGTGGTAGGCGCCCGGGCGCTCCCGGTCCTCGAGCTCCGCCTGGGCGACGGCGGTCCGGAAGGTGACGTCCCAGAGCGTCGGCGCCTCCTGCGCGTAGGCCTCACCGCGGGCCAGGTTGCGCAGGAACATCCGCTGGGCCGTGGCGCGCGAGGTCTCCGAGATCGTCCGGTAGACGTTGGTCCAGTCCACGGACAGGCCGACGCGGCGCCACAGCTTCTCGAACTCCGCCTCGTCCTCCTCCGTGAGCTGCATGCACAGCTCGACGAAGTTGCGCCGCGAGACCGGCACCTGCTCCTTGCCGGGCTTGGCCGGCGGCTGGAACGACGCGTCGTAGTGCAGCGACGGGTCGCACCGGACGCCGTAGTAGTTCTGCACCCGCCGCTCGGTGGGCAGGCCGTTGTCGTCCCAGCCCATCGGGTAGAAGACGTGCTTGCCGCGCATCCGCTGGTAGCGGGCGACGAAGTCGGTGTGGGTGTAGCTGAAGACGTGCCCCACGTGCAGCGAGCCGCTGGCGGTCGGCGGGGGAGTGTCGATCGAGTGGATCCGCTCCCGCGGCGTCGCCGGGTCCAGCGCGGCGGCCCGGTCGAAGGCGTAGGTGTCGTCGGCGGCCCAGCGCTCGACCCACTTCTCCTCGAGCCCGTCGAGCGACGGCTTCTCCGGTACGCCGATGGTCGCTCCCGGGGCAGGGGTGGCCGAGGTCGCGATGTCGGGAGCCATGTGCCTCAGTCTAGGAACCCCCCGGCTGGCGACAGCCCTGGGAGCATCGCAGCGAGGAACGAGCGATCGGTGGCCGCGCTGCAGGGTTCCGCCGCGAGCGTGCGCATGGTGCGGGGCAGCGTGGTCCTCCTACAGGTCGCGGAGTCAGCCAGGCGTCACGGCTGGCATCCTGAGCAGGATGAGCAGCAGCAGCACCGGTGATCTGGCCCGGGTCGAGGAGGAGCTGCTGGCCCGCTGGCCCGAGAGCCGGCTCGAGCCCTCGCTGACCCGCATCAACGCGCTGGTCGACCTGCTGGGATCGCCGCACCGCGCCATGCCCGTCGTCCAGGTGGCCGGCACCAACGGCAAGACGACGACGGCGCGGATGATCGACGAGCTGCTGCGCGGGTTCGGGCTGCGCGTGGGCCGGTTCACCAGCCCCCACCTCCAGTCGGTGCGGGAGCGGATCGTGCTGGACGGCGAGCCGGTGAGCGCCGAGCGCTTCGTCGAGGCCTACGACGACATCGCGCCCTACGTGCAGATGGTCGACGCCGCCGGCGAGCACCCGATGTCCTTCTTCGAGGTGACGGTGGGCATGGCCTACGCGCTGTTCGCCGACGCGCCGGTCGACGTCGCCGTCATCGAGGTCGGCATGGGTGGCACCTGGGACGCCACCAACGTGGCCGACGCGCGGGTCGCCGTCGTCACCCCCGTGGCGCTGGACCACGCGGAGTACCTCGGCCCCGACGTCGCCACGATCGCGGGCGAGAAGGCCGGGATCATCAAGCCCGACGCGATCGCGGTGCTCGCCCACCAGCAGCCGGGCGCGCTGGACGCGCTCGTCCGGCGGGCCGTCGACGTCGAGGCGGTCGTCGCGCGGGAGGGCACCGAGTTCGGCGTCCTGGAGCGGCGGGTCGCCGTCGGGGGGCAGCAGGTGCGGCTGCAGGGCCTCGGCGGTGAGTACGAGGAGATCTTCCTGCCGCTGTTCGGCGCCCACCAGGCCCAGAACGCGGTCACCGCGCTGGCCGCCGTGGAGGCGTTCCTCGGCGCCGGCGCCGCCACCGGCCCGATCGAGCAGGAGACGGTGCGGGCCGCGTTCGCCGGCGTCCGGTCGCCCGGCCGCCTGGAACGGGTCCGCACCAGCCCCACGGTCCTGGTCGACGCCGCGCACAACCCGGCCGGGATGGCCGCGACCGTCGACGCGATCAAGGAGTCCTTCGACTTCACCCGGCTGGTCGGGGTCGTGAGCTGCGTGGCCGGCAAGGACGTGCCCGGGATCCTGGCCGAGCTCGAGGACGTCTGCGCCGAGCTCGTCGTCACCCAGAACAGCTCGGCGCGGGCCATGCCCGCCGACGAGCTCGGGGCGCTGGCCGTCGACGTCTTCGGCGCCGACCGCGTCAGCGTCTCGCCACGGCTGCCCGAGGCCCTGACCGAGGCGATGGAGCTCGCCGAGGCCGGTCCGGACGACGCCCTCGGCGGGTCGGGCGTGCTGGTGACCGGCAGCGTGATCACGGCGGGGGAGGCCCGCACCCTCCTGGCGGGCGACCGGCCATGACCGCTCCCGATCCGGTCCGCGCGGGGCGTGCGCTGAACGGCGCGGCCGCCGGCATCCTGGTCCTCGAGGGCATCGCCACCCTGTTCGTGCCGCGCGGGATCGCGCAGGACGGGGACGGGCTCACCCCGGGCCGGCTCACCTACCTGCTCCTGCTCGCGGTCGTCCTGATCCTGGCGGCGGGGGTGCAGCGCCGGGAGCGCGGCGTGCTGATCGGCACCGTCCTGCAGGTGCCGCTGCTCCTGACCGGGCTGCTGAACGGCGTGATGTGGTTCGTCGCCGGTGCGTTCGTGCTGATCTGGCTCTACCTCCTGCAGGTCCGCAAGGACCTCCTCGGCTCTCCCCTCGGAGCGCCCCGGGTGCCCGAACCCGGCCACGAGGACGGCGGCACCACACCCACCCCGTAGGCTGCCGCCCCGTGACTGAACGCACTCTCGTCCTGGTCAAGCCCGACGGCGTCGCCCGCGGACTCGTCGGCGAGGTGATCACCCGCCTGGAGCGCAAGGGCCTGCGGCTGGTCGCCGCCGAGCTGCGCACGCTGACCCGCGAGGTCGCCGAGACGCACTACGCCGAGCACCGCGAGCGGCCCTTCTTCGGCTCCCTCGTCGAGTTCATCACCGGCGGCCCGCTGATGGCCCTGGTCGTCGAGGGCCCGCGCGCGATCGAGGCGTTCCGCGCCCTCGCCGGCGCCACCGACCCGGTGAAGGCCGCGCCCGGCACGATCCGCGGCGACTTCGCCCTCGAGGTGCAGAACAACATCGTGCACGGCTCGGACTCGCCCGAGTCCGCCGAGCGCGAGGTGAAGCTCTTCTTCCCCGACCTCGGCTAGGAACCGCGGAAACCCGGTCGTTCCTGTCGTCCCCCGTGGTTACGGTTCGCGGATGCAGGAGTCGCTGATCCGGGCCCGCGGGCTGGTCAAGCGCTTCGGCGACTTCACCGCCGTCGACGGCATCGACGTCGAGGTGGCGCCCGGGGAGGCGTTCGGCTTCCTCGGACCCAACGGCGCCGGCAAGAGCTCCACCATGCGCATGATCGGCGCCGTCTCACCGCCCACCGCGGGTGAGCTGCGGGTGCTCGGCCTCGACCCCGCGGTCGACGGACCGGCGATCCGCGCGCGGCTCGGCGTGGTGCCGCAGACCGACAACCTCGACGTCGAGCTGACCGTGGCCGAGAACCTGCTGGTCTACGGCCGGTACTTCGGGCTGCCGCGCGCGGTGCTGCGCGAGCGGACGGCGGAGCTGCTCGACTTCGTCCAGCTCGCCGACCGGGCGGACCAGCGGGTGGAGCCGCTGTCGGGCGGGATGAAGCGCCGGCTCACCATCGCCCGAGCGCTGGTCAACGCCCCCGACGTCGTCCTGCTCGACGAGCCGACCACCGGCCTGGACCCGCAGGCCCGCCACGTGCTGTGGGAGCGGCTCTACCGGCTCAAGCAGCGCGGCGTGACGCTCGTCCTCACCACGCACTACATGGACGAGGCCGAGCAGCTGTGCGACCGGCTCGTCGTCATGGACAAGGGCCGGATCGCCGCCGAGGGCTCGCCCGCCGAGCTGATCCGCCGGTTCTCCACGCGCGAGGTCTGCGAACTGCGCTTCCCCGTCGTCGAGGGGGAGGTGGGTCTCGAGCGCTACCTCGACGCGCTGCGCCCGCTGCTCGAGCAGGGCGTGGTGGAGCGGATCGAGGCGCTGCCGGACCGGTTGCTGCTCTACACCCCCGACGGCGACGCGGCGCTGTCCGCGGTGGCGGGTACCGGCCTCCACCCGCTGTCGAGCCTGGTGCGCCGCAGCTCGCTGGAGGACGTCTTCCTCCACCTGACCGGACGGTCGCTGGTCGAGTGATGTCCCAGCCGCTCGTCGGTCCCGGCGCCCGCGCGTTCGCCGCGCACCGGCTGGCCGCCTACCGGCACCACTGGCGCAGCAGCCTGATCAGCAGCGTGCTGGAGCCCGCGCTCTTCCTCGCCGCGATGGGGCTCACGCTCGGGGTGCTCGTCGACCGCGGGCCCGGCCTGCCCGGCGGCCTGAGCTACCTCGCCTTCCTCGCCCCCGGTCTGCTCGCCGCCGCGTCGATGCAGATCGCGACCTTCGAGTCGACCTATCCGGTGCTCGGCGCGATCAAGTGGGACAGGACGTACGAGGCGCTGCTGGCGACGCCGGCCGGGGTCGGCGACCTGCTCGTGGGCCACCTGCTGTTCGTGTCGTTCCGGGTGGTCACCTCGGCCGCGATGTTCCTCGGCGTCCTCGTGCTCTTCGGCGCCGCCGAGAGCCCGCTGGTCGTGCTCGCCCTGCCCGCCGCGCTGCTGACCGGCCTCGCGTTCGCCGCGCCGGTCACCGCCTTCGCCGGGCGCCTCGAGACCGACACCGGGTTCGCGATGCTCTTCCGGCTGCTGATCATGCCCATGTTCCTGTTCTCGGGGACGTTCTTCCCGGTCAGCCAGCTGCCCGCGGTCCTCGAGTGGATCGCCTACGTCACGCCGCTGTGGCACGGCGTGGCGCTCGCCCGCGGTCTGGCGCTCGGCACGCTCGACGGCGGGGCGGCGCTCGGGCACGTCGGCTACCTGGCGCTGTGGGTCGTCGTCGGAGCCGTCCTCGCCCGGCGGGCACTGACCTGGCGGCTGGTCCGATGAGCGCCGTCGACACCGCCCGGGTGGACCGGCCGGTCTCCGTGCTGCTGCGCGTGCTGCCGTTCCAGTCCCTGTCGGCGCGCCGGGCCGGCCACCTCGTGCACCGCAACCTGCTGGTGGCCCGCCGGACGTGGCTGGTCTTCGCCTCCGGCCTGTTCGAGCCGTTCTTCTACCTGTTCTCCATCGGCGTCGGCATCGGCGGCCTGGTGGGGCCGGTGGTCGCCGACACCGGGGCCGCGCTGAGCTACCAGGCCTTCGTGGCGCCGGGGCTGCTCGCGGCCGCGGCGATGAACGGCGCCATCTACGACTCGGTCTTCAACCTGTTCTTCAAGCTGCGCTACAGCAAGCTGTACGACGCCGTCCTCGCCACGCCGCTGTCGGCGGCGGACGCCGCGGTGGCCGAGACGGCCTGGGCCGTCCTGCGCGGGGCGACCTACTCGGCCGCCTTCCTCGTGATCATGGCGGTCCTCGGGCTGCTCGGCTCGTGGTGGGCGTTGCTGGCGCTGCCGGCCGCGGTCCTCATCGGCTTCGCCTTCGCGGCCGTGGGGCTGGCCGCGACCACCTTCCTCCGCGGCTGGCAGGACTTCGAGTTCGTCCAGCTCGCGCTGCTGCCGCTCTTCCTCTTCTCGACGACGTTCTACCCGCTGTCCACCTACCCGGAGCCGCTGCAGGTCGTCGTCCAGTGCACCCCGCTGTACCACGGCATCGAGCTGGTGCGGGGGCTGGTGACCGGCGACGTCCGCTGGGGCCTGCTGGGCTCGGCCGCCTACCTGGCGGTCCTCGGCCTGGTCGGGCTGGCGATCGGTGCCCGCCGGCTCTCGGGCCTGCTGCTGAAGTGAGCGCTGCCTCCGTCGTAGGGATTTGATCATCGCGGTATGGCGGCCGCTCCCGGCGTGTCAGCCAGCCACCTGCCGATGATCGACTCCGCGATGGATGGTTCGGCCGCACGGACGCGCCGGGCGCAGTGACCGAAGTGTGCACTCGGTGCGGGAGGGGCGGCGCGAGCCGGCGGCTACGCTGGACGGGTCATGACTGGGAAGACCCTGTACCCCCGCCTCGAGCCCCTGCTGGCTCAGATCCAGAAGCCGATCCAGTACGTCGGCGGTGAACTGAACTCGCGGGTGAAGCCCTGGGACGACGTCGCGGTCCACTGGGCGCTGATGTACCCGGACGCCTACGAGGTGGGCCTCCCGAACCAGGGCCTCATGATCCTCTACGAGGTGCTCAACGAGCGCCCCGACGCCCTGGCCGAGCGCACCTACGCCGTCTGGCCCGACCTCGCCGCCCTGATGCGCGAGCACGGCGTTCCGCAGTTCACCGTCGACGGGCACCGCGCGGTGCGCGACTTCGACCTGCTCGGGGTCAGCTTCGCCACCGAGCTCGGCTACACCAACCTGCTCGAGGCCCTCGACCTGGCCGGCGTCCCACTGCACGCCGTCGATCGCGACGAGAGCTCCCCCGTGGTGGTTGCCGGCGGGCACGCCGCCTTCAACCCCGAGCCGGTCGCCGACTTCGTCGACTGCGCCGTCCTCGGTGACGGCGAGCAGGTGGTCGGCGACATCACCGACGTCGTCAAGGCCTGGAAGGCGCAGGGGAGGCCCGGCGGCCGCGTCGAGCTGCTGGCCCGCCTGGCCCGCGTCGAGGGCGTCTACGTGCCCCGGTTCTACGCGGTCTCCTACGGTCCGGACGGCGCGATCGCGGCCGTGCAGCGCACCCGGGACGACGTCCCCGCCCGGGTCGCCAAGCGCACCGTCATGGACCTGGACGAGTGGCCCTACCCCAAGACGCCGATCGTGCCGCTGGCCGAGAGCGTCCACGAGCGGATGAGCGTCGAGATCTTCCGCGGCTGCACGCGCGGCTGCCGCTTCTGCCAGGCCGGGATGATCACCCGCCCGGTCCGCGAGCGGACCATCACCGGCATCGGGTCGATGGTCGAGCAGGGCCTGAAGGCGACCGGCTACGAGGAGGTCGGGCTGCTGTCGCTGTCCAGCGCCGACCACTCCGAGATCGGCCAGCTGGCCAAGGAGCTCGCCGACCGCTACGAGGGCACCAACACCAGCCTCAGCCTGCCGTCCACCCGGGTCGACGCCTTCAACGTCACGCTGGCCAACGAGCTGTCCCGCAACGGACGCCGGTCGGGCCTCACGTTCGCCCCCGAGGGCGGCAGCGAGCGCATCCGGCGGGTGATCAACAAGACGGTGTCCAAGGAGGACCTCGTCCGCACCGTCACCACCGCCTACGCCAACGGCTGGCAGCAGGTGAAGCTCTACTTCATGTGCGGTCTGCCGACCGAGACCGACGAGGACGTGCTCGAGATCGCCGACCTGGCGGTCGAGGTCATCCGCGCCGGGCGGGAGGCCAGCGGCCGCAAGGACATCCGCTGCACCGTCTCGATCGGTGGCTTCGTGCCCAAGCCGCACACCCCGTTCCAGTGGGCGGGGCAGGCGAGCGCCGACACGATCGACCACCGGCTGCGGGTGCTCCGCCAGGCCATCAACGCCGACAGGCGCGTGGGCCGCTCCATCGGCCTGCGCTACCACGACGGCAAGCCCGGCGTGATCGAGGGACTGCTCTCCCGCGGCGACCGCCGCGTGGGCCGGGTCATCGAGCGGGTCTGGCGCGACGGCGGGAAGTTCGACGGCTGGAGCGAGCACTTCTCCTACGAGCGCTGGACGACGGCGGCCGCCGAGGAGCTCGCGCCCTTCGGCGTCGACCTCGACTGGTTCACCACGCGTGAGCGCACCGAGCACGAGGTGCTCCCCTGGGACCACCTGGACTCCGGCCTGGACAAGGAGTGGCTCTGGGAGGACTGGCAGGAGGCGCTGTCGGAGGAGGAGGTCGCCGACTGCCGGTGGACCCCCTGCTACGACTGCGGCGTCTGCCCCACCATGGGCACCGAGATCCAGATCGGCCCGACGGGGCGCAGCCTGCTGCCGCTCACCGTCGTCGGCCGCTGATGGCGCGCCAGCCCGACGGTCCGCCGCCTCCGCCGACCGTCCAGAAGCTGCGGATCCGCTACGCCAAGCGGGGGCGGCTGCGCTTCGCCTCCCACCGGGACCTCGCGCGGACCCTGGAGCGGGCCCTGCGGCGCGCCCAGGTGCCGATGGCCTTCTCGGCCGGCTTCAGCCCGCACCCGAAGATCTCCTACCTGGGCGCCGCCCCCACCGGTGCGGCCAGCGAGGCCGAGTACGTCGAGATCGGCCTCGCGGTCCGGTGCGAGCCCGAGGCGGTGCGGGCCGCGCTCGACGCGGCGCTGCCCGCCGAGCTCGCCGTCCTGGAGTGCGTGGAGGCGGGGGAGGGGACCGGCGCGCTGGCCGACCGGATCGACACCTCGGTGTGGCGGGTGGAGCTGCCCGGCGTGGCGCCGGCCGAGCTCGAGGCGGCCGTCGCGGAGTTCCTCTCCCGGGACGTCGTCACCGTCGCCAAGCGGACGAAGAACGGCCTCAAGGACGTCGACGCGCGCGCCTCGGTCGCCAGCGCGTCGGCGGGCGAGGAGGCAGGTTGTGCCATACTGCACATGGTCGTCCGGCAGCTGACGCCCGCCGTACGACCAGACGACGTGTTGGCCGCCCTGGCTGCCGTCGCCGACCTGCACCCGCCGTTGCCCCCCCGGGCCGTGCGTGAGGCGCAGGGCCGGCTCGACGACAACGGGACCGTGGCCGACCCGCTCGGTCCCGACCGTGCGGCGCGCATCCCCCGGGAGCACGCGGCGATCTGACCGGTGGGTCCCCGGAGGCCGCGCGACGTCGCGCGGCACGGCTGCCAGGCGTGACGCACCCGATCCAGGCCACCCGGCCCGGACCACGCAGACCCTCGCTCCACCGACAGACCAGCAAGGCAGACCAGCAAGGCCAGACACCACGGCCAGACCAGCACCACCAGCACGACCTCGCCGGCGTTGCGTCCGGTGGGGGCACCGCCGGCATTCCGGTCTCCGCCGCGGCAACCGCCGCGCGGCGGCCGACACCAGACTTCAGCAGGACGAGCTCGACCCGCCGTACCCCGTGCGACGGGCCCGTCCCGCCCAACCCGTGCTCCTGCGCGGCCGCCAGTCGTTCCGATCGGCGCCCGGGAGCACATGAGGAGACGCCCTCGTGGCCGACAACGACAGCACCACCACCGACAGCAGCACCACCGACAGCACCGACCAGACCCCGGCCGGACCCGCGGCGGGCCCCGGCGACGAGGTCACCGAGGTCCCCGCGGTGTCCGAGGACTCCTCGGTCCCCGAGGACGACGCGGAGGACGCGGGGGACGCGGAGGACGCCGCGACTGTCTCCGGCGAGGACGCCCCCGCCGAGCCCGAGCCCGAACCCGAGCCCGAACCCGAGCCCGAACCCGAGCCGGAACTGCCCCGCTTCGCGACGCCGTTCAGCTCACCCGAGCCGACCGCCGTGGTCGCCCGCCCCCGCCGGCGCGCGACCCGGTCGGTGATCGCGGCCGACCCCGACTCGGTCGAGGCCCCGGCGCCGACGCCCGCGCCCGCGGTCCCCGCCTTCATCAGCTTCGTCGCGCCCAGCGAGACCGACGTCCCGCCGCCGCCCCGTCGACGCGGCCGACGCCCCGCCGAGGCACCGGAGCCGGAGGACGTCGACGAGGTTGCCGCCGGCGAGGGCGACACCGAGGACACCGCGCCGGCCCGTTCACGGCGGAGCCGCTCCCGCCGGCGCGCCGTCGAGGTCGAGGTGGCCGACACCGATACCGACGACGACGTCGACGACGTCGAGGACGCCGAGCCGCTGGACGCCGACGCCGACACCGACTCCGACGACGTCGAGGACCGCGAGGAGGGCGGCACCGGCAGCCGGCGCCGCCGCCGTGGTCGTCGCGGGCGGGGCCGCGGCCGCACCGGTGAGGACGTCGGTGACGAGGATGCCACCGACGAGACCGGCGCCGAGGCCACCGACGCCGAGCCCGACGAGGACGAGGACACCGAGCCCGGCGACGAGGCGGCCGAGACCGAGGCCGACGAGGTCGAGGGCGGCTCCAGCACCCGCCGCCGGCGCCGCCGGCGCCGCCGCAGCGGTGGTGGGGGCGGCGAGGACCGCGCCGAGGACTCCGACGACGACGACCGCCCCGAGCGGGCCGGGCGCAACGGCCGGACCACCAGCGACGACGACGTCCGCGGCGTCACCGGCTCGACCCGGCTCGAGGCCAAGCGCCAGCGCCGCCGCGAAGGCCGGGACACCGGGCGCCGCCGCACGCCGATCCTCACGGAGAGCGAGTTCCTCGCCCGGCGGGAGTCCGTCGACCGCAAGATGGTCATCCGCCAGCGCGGTGACCGGACGCAGATCGCCGTCCTGGAGGACGACGTCCTCGTCGAGCACTACGTGACCCAGGCGTCGGCGACCTCCTTCGCCGGCAACGTCTACCTCGGTCGGGTGCAGAACGTGCTGCCCAGCATGGAGGCGGCGTTCGTCGACATCGGCAAGGGGCGCAACGCCGTCCTCTATGCCGGTGAGGTCAACTGGGACGCCGCCGGCCTGTCGGGCAAGCAGCGGTCCATCGAGCAGGCGCTCAAGTCCGGCGACAAGGTGCTCGTCCAGGTCACCAAGGACCCGATCGGCCACAAGGGCGCCCGGCTGACCCAGCAGATCAACCTGCCCGGCCGCTTCCTGGTGTTCGTGCCCGGCGGCTCGATGACCGGGATCAGCCGCAAGCTGCCCGACACCGAGCGCCAGCGGCTCAAGGACATCCTCAAGCGGATCGTCCCCGAGGACGCCGGCGTGATCATCCGGACCGCCGCCGAGGGTGCCTCGGAGGAGGAGCTCACCCGCGACGTCAACCGGCTGACGGCGCAGTGGGAGGTCATCCAGAAGAAGGCGGAGTCGACCTCGAACGCGCCGACCCTCCTCTACGGCGAGCCCGACCTGGCCATCCGCGTCATCCGCGACGTCTTCAACGAGGACTTCAAGGAGCTCGTCGTCCAGGGGGACGACGCCTGGGACACCGTCGAGGCCTACGTCGCGCACGTCTCCCCGGAGCTCACCGGCCGCCTGTCCCGCTACGCCGGCACGGGGGACGTGTTCAGCGACCTGCGGATCGACGAGCAGCTGGCCAAGGCGCTCGACCGCAAGGTCTGGCTGCCCTCGGGTGGCTCCCTGGTGATCGACCGCACCGAGGCGATGACCGTCGTCGACGTCAACACCGGCAAGTTCGTCGGCTCCGGCGGCAACCTGGAGCAGACGGTCACGCGCAACAACATGGAGGCGGCCGAGGAGATCGTCCGCCAGCTCCGGCTGCGCGACATCGGCGGCATCATCGTCATCGACTTCATCGACATGGTGCTCGAGAGCAACCGCGACCTCGTGCTGCGGCGGCTCACCGAGTGCCTCGGCCGTGACCGCACCAAGCACCAGGTCGCCGAGGTCACCTCGCTGGGCCTGGTGCAGATGACCCGCAAGCGGGTCGGGCAGGGCCTGCTCGAGGTCTTCTCCGAGCCGTGCGAGCACTGCCGCGGCCGGGGCCTCATCGTGAGCACCGACCCCGTCGACGAGCGACGCCGCACCGGGAGCGGCAACGGCGGCGGGAACGCCGGCGGGGGGAGCTCCCGCCGCGACCGCTCCGGGGGCGGCCGCGACAGCGCCAAGGACGACAGCGCCAAGGACGTCGACAGCGCACCCGCCGTGACCGTCGAGGAACCCGCCGCCGAGGTCGCGGAGACCGAGTCCGCCGAGAGCTCCCGCGGTGGTGGCCGTCGCAACCGCGGCCGCCGCAACCGGGGCCAGGCGGGTGAGGAGCGCGTCGCCGAGGACGCCGCCGTGCTCGCCGCGGCCGAGATCGACGCCGATCCCGGCCTCGCGACCGAGGACGAGGCACCCGCCGGAGGCACCGAGCGCACGCCGGCCGAGAGCAACGCGGTCGAGATCCTCCCGGCGCAGGCCGAGGAATCCGTCCGGTCCGACGGGAGCCCCGGCGACGTGCCCGCGGAGGCTCTCGCCGTCGAGGTGACGCCCGCGGAGCCGGCCCCGGCCGACTCCGTGCCCGCCGACTCCGTGCGCGCCGACTCCGTGCCCGCCGACTCGGTGCCTGCCAACTCGGTGTCCGCCGACTCGGTGCCCGCCGACTCGGTGCCCGCCGAGGTCGGCGGGCCGGTGGCGTCCGACGGGCCGACTCCGACCGAGCCGGTGCTCGCCGGAGCCGCTCCGGCGGAGGCGGCCGCGCCCGCGGAGGCCGCGCGACCACGTCGCCGGCGGGCCGCCAGCCGGCCGGCGGGTCCGCCCGTCTCCTGAAGGAGGACCCCTCTGCCCCCACGCCTCGCAGGCTCGGCGCGGGGCCCTGCAGAGGGGCCTTCGGGTCACGTCGACCTGCCCGGAGGCCTCAGGTACGCTGGTCGGGTTGCACCGCCACCGCGTGGGCGCCTCCGGGTGCCGCGGGTACGGCGTCCGCAGCCCGTCCAGCACCCGGCGATCGCTCCGGTCTGCGCGCGAGACAAGAAGAAGCGAACGAGGAGTTCAGTGGTGTACGCAGTGGTGAAGGCCGGTGGCAGCCAGCACAAGGTGGCCGTGGGCGACACGTTCACGATCAACCGCCTCGCGGGCGCCGAGGGTGACACCGTCGCCCTCCCGGTGATCCTGCTGGTCGACGGCGACACCGTCACCAGTGACGCGGCCTCCCTGGCGAAGGCGACCGTGACGGGCGAGATCGTCGGGCACGGCAAGGGCCCGAAGATCCACATCCACAAGTTCAAGAACAAGACCGGCTACCACAAGCGGCAGGGGCACCGTCAGCCCCTGACCAGCGTCGTGGTCCGCGACATCTCGAAGGGCTGACGCCGACATGGCACACAAGAAGGGCGCCTCGTCGTCCCGCAACGGTCGTGACTCGAACGCTCAGCGTCTCGGCGTGAAGCGCTTCGGCGGCCAGGTCGTCAAGGCCGGCGAGATCATCGTCCGGCAGCGCGGGACCCACTTCCACCCCGGTCTCGGCGTCGGCCGCGGTGGCGACGACACGCTGTTCGCGCTCGCTCCCGGTGCGGTCACCTTCGGCACGCGGCGGGGACGCAAGACCGTCTCGATCTCCGCGGTCGAGGCCTGACGAAAGGACCCCGTCCTCCCCACCCTTCGCAAGCTCAGGGTGGGCCCCTGGACGGGGCCGTTCCATCCGCTTACGTGCGCACGGGCCAGTGGGCCCGTGCGCACGTGGCGCTTAGCAGGTGAGGGGCGGCGGAGCATGGCCGCTTTCGTCGATCGAGTCGTGATCCACGTGGCCGCCGGCAACGGCGGTCACGGCGTCTCCTCGATCCATCGGGAGAAGTTCAAGCCCCTCGGCGGGCCCGACGGGGGCAACGGCGGCGACGGCGGGGACGTCGTCCTCGAGGTGGATCCGAGCGTGCACACGCTCCTTGACTTCCACCACCGGCCGCACCAGAAGGCCGGCAACGGCCGCCCGGGCGAGGGCAGCAACCGCCACGGCGCCCGCGGCGAGGACAAGATCCTCCGCGTCCCGGCAGGCACGGTGGTGAGCACGCCCGACGGGCGGGTCATCGCCGACCTCGTCGGCGCCGGCACCCGCGTGGTGCTGGCCAAGGGCGGCAAGGGCGGCCTCGGCAACGCCGCGCTGGCCAACGCCCGCCGCAAGGCACCGGGTTTCGCCCTGCTCGGCGAGGAGGGCGAGGCCTTCGACGCCGTCATCGAGCTCAAGAGCATCGCCGACGTCGGCCTGGTGGGCTTCCCCTCCGCGGGCAAGTCATCGCTGATCTCGGCGATGTCGTCGGCCCGCCCGAAGATCGCCGACTACCCGTTCACCACGCTGGTGCCCAACCTCGGCGTGATCCGCTCCGGCGACACCGTCTACACCATGGCCGACGTCCCCGGCCTGATCCCCGGCGCCTCCACCGGCAAGGGCCTGGGCGTGCAGTTCCTCCGCCACGTCGAGCGCTGCGCCGTCCTGGTGCACGTGGTCGACATGGCGACGATGGAGCCGGGCCGCGACCCGGAGACCGACATCGAGGCGCTCGAGCACGAGCTGGCCGAGTACGGCGGTGAGGACCTCGACCTGGTCGGCCGGCTGCGGATCGCCGTCCTCAACAAGATCGACGTGCCCGACGCGCGTGAGCTCGTCGACCTCGTCCGCGCCCCGCTGGAGAGGCGCGGGCTGGCCGTCTTCCCCGTCAGCGCGGCGACCGGCGAAGGGCTCAAGGAGCTCGGCTTCGCGCTGGCGGCCGCGGTCGAGGAGCACCGCGCGAGCCTGCCCCCGATGGAGCCGGCCCGGGTGACCGTGACCCCGAAGGCCGTGGACGACTCGGGCTTCACCGTCGAGCGGGACCCCGAGGATCCGGAGGCGTTCGTCGTGCGGGGCGTCCGTCCCGAGCGGTGGGTGCGCCAGACCGACTTCACCAACGACGAGGCCGTCGGCTTCCTCGCCGACCGGCTCAACCGGCTGGGCGTGGAGGAGGAGCTGGCCAAGGCCGGCGCCCGTGAGGGCGACGCGGTCACCATCGGCGGGGTCACCTTCGACTGGGAGCCGACGCTGCCGGCCGGGACGCTCACGGTCGAGGAGTCCGCGGGCCTGGGCGGCCGCGGTACCGACGCCCGCATCGACGCGCCACACCGGGTCCGCGCGCAGGAGCGGCTGGCGGCCAAGAAGGCCCGCCGCACGCCCTACGAGCTCAGCGACGACGGCTGGACCGACGACGACCTTTCGGAGGAGCCGTGAGCGTCGCCCGGCCCGCGATCGCGGGGGCCCGCCGGGTCGTCGTCAAGGTGGGATCCTCGTCGCTGACCACGCTGCCCGGTGGGCTGGACGCCGACCGCCTGTCGGCGCTGGTCGACGTGCTCGGCGCCGTCCGCGGCGCGGGCCGGGAGGTCGTCCTCGTCTCCTCCGGCGCGATCGCCGCGGGCCTGGCCCCGCTGCAGCTCGACGGCAGGCCACGTGACCTGGCCACGGCGCAGGCCGCGGCCAGCGTGGGGCAGCTGCGCCTGGTGCAGACCTACGCCGACGCGTTCGCCCGGCACGACATCACCGTCGGCCAGGTGCTGCTCACCGCCGACGACCTGACCCGGCGCAGCCACTACCGCAACGCCCACCGGACGATGGAGCGGTTGCTGGCGCTGGGGGCGCTGCCGATCGTCAACGAGAACGACACCGTGGCCACGGAGGAGATCCGGTTCGGCGACAACGACCGGCTCGCCGCCCTGGTCGCGCACGTGGCGCAGGCGGACGCGCTGGTGCTGCTCTCCGACGTCGAGGGCGTGTACGACGGCGACCCGCGCACCGGCCCGGCCCAGCTGGTGGACACCGTCACGAGCCCCGCCGACCTGGCCGCGGTCACGCTCGGCACCGCCAAGCGCAACGGGGTGGGCACCGGCGGGATGGCCACCAAGGTCGAGGCCGCGTTCATCGCCGCCCACGCCGGCGTCCCGGTCGTCGTGACCTCCACTTCCCTGGCCGCCGCGGCGCTGGCGGGGGAGCAGGTCGGCACCCTGTTCAACCCCATGGGCCGCAGGCCCAGCGCCCGCCAGTTCTGGCTGCGCTACGCCAGCCGCCCGCGGGGCCGGGTCCTGCTGGACGAAGGTGCCGTCCGCGCCGTCCGGGAGCGGCACGCCTCCCTGCTCGCCGCCGGGGTCACCGGTGTCGCCGGGGAGTTCCTGGCCGACGACCCGGTCGAACTGGTCGGGCCGGACGGCGTCGTGGTCGCCCGCGGCCTGGTCGCCTACGACGCCCGGGAGATGCCCGCGCTCCTGGGCCGCAAGACCGGGGACCTGGCACCGGAGTACCGGCGCGAGGTGGTGCACCGCGACGAGATGGTGCTGGTCGGACGCCACGTCGGCCGCTGAGCGGCGGCTGAGAGACTGCCCCGCGTGACGATCCGCCCCATTCGCGAGATCGGCGACCCGGTGCTCCGCACGCCCGCCGACGAGGTGAAGGACTTCGACCGCGAGCTGGCCGCGCTGGTGCGCGACCTGCTCGAGACGGTCGACCACCCCGGCCGCGCTGGTCTCGCCGCCCCCCAGATCGGCGTGAGCCTGCGCGCCTTCTCCTACAACGTCGACGGCGTCATCGGGCACATGGTGAACCCGGTGATCGTCGAGCTGTCGGAGGAGACGCAGGACGGCGACGAGGGCTGCCTCTCCGTTCCCGGGATCTGGGCACCGACCGTCCGCGCGATGCACGCGGTCGTCGAGGGCTTCGACGTCCACGGCGAGCCGCTGCGGCTGGAGGGATCGGGACTCATGGCGCGGTGCCTGCAGCACGAGGTGGACCACCTCGACGGCAGGCTCTTCCTCGACCGGCTGACCGGTGAGGCGCGCAAGAGCGCTCTGCGCGCCCTGCGCGACCGCTGACGATGCCCTTCCTGGAGCCGGTCACGCTGACCGGTCAGCTGATCACGCTGGAGCCGCTGCGGCCCGACCACCACGACGAGCTGGTGGCCGCCGCGTCGGACGGCCGGCTCTGGGAGCTCTGGTACGCGTCCGTGCCCTCGCCGCAGACCATGCGGGCCGACATCGCGGCGAAGCTGGCCGAACAGGCAGCCGGCACGAGGCTGCCGTTCACCGTGCGGCACAACGGCACGAGACGGGTGGTCGGCATGACGACGTACCTCAACGTGGAGCCCGAGGTCCCTCGGCTGGAGATCGGCTCGACCTGGACCGCGCAGTGGGCCCAGCGGACCGGCGTCAACGCCGAGAGCAAGCTGCTGCTGCTCACGCACGCGTTCGAGGCGCTCGGCTGCCTCGCGGTCGAGTTCCGCACGCACTGGCACAACGCGCAGTCGCGGGCGGCCATCGAGCGGCTGGGCGCCAAGCAGGACGGCGTCCTGCGTCAGCACCGGCGGATGGCCGACGGGTCCCTCCGCGACACGGTCGTGTACTCGATCCTCGACTCCGAGTGGCCCGCCGTCCGCAACGGACTGCGGCACCGGCTCGACCGGATCTCCACCGCCGACTGAAGGCGGACGGAGCGACGGGCGCCGGGGACCGGGCTCCGTGCCGCGTCCGGTTCATGAGGTGGCAGAGGCGCAGCCGGCGCAGGTGCCGAAGACCTCGACCTGGTGCTGGACGTCGGCGAAGCCGTGCTCCGCGGCGACCCTGGCGGCCCATCGCTCCACCGGGGGGTCGGCGACCTCGACGGCGGTGCCGCACGAGCGGCAGACCAGGTGGTGGTGGTGCACCGGGGAGCACCGGCGGTAGGCCGCCTCGCCGTCGGCTCCGCGCAGGACGTCGACCTGGCCGTCGTCCACGAGTGCCTGCAGCGCCCGGTAGACCGTCGCGAGGCCGATCGAGTCGCCTCGCCGGCGCAGCAGGGCGTGGAGGTCCTGCGCGCTACGGAAGCCGTCGAGGTCACCCAGCAGCTCCAGCACGGCACTGCGCCGGCGGCTCGGGCGACGCGTCGTCCCTTCGGCCTGCTCGGGGACGGTCACGCGGCACCTCCCTTCCCGGCCGGGTGCGCCGGCACCGCCTGCGTCCCGTGCTCGTCGTAGTGGACGCCCGCGCCGGTCAGGTGCGGCGCGTGCAGGTGCCCGTCGTGGTCGTAGTCGACGTGGTCGCCGTGGGGGACCGGCTGGTGCCCGCAGCCCTCGCCGTGCTCGTGCGGATGGGCGGCGTGGACCTCACCGCGACGGCGGTGCCGGCGGCGGGCCGTCGCGTCCCGCAGCGCCACCCCCGCGGAGACCATCAGGAAGACGACGATCGCCAGCAGCACGATGGTCCCGCCCGACGGTGTGCCGGCGTAGTACGAGGCCGTCGTGCCGGAGAGGCTCACCACCAGCCCGATCGCGCAGGCCAGGTAGAGCGCCTGCCGGAAGCTGCGCGCCAGGAGCTGGGCCACCGCACTGGGCACGATCATCAGCGCGCTGATCAGCAGCAGGCCGACCACCCGCATGGAGAGCACGACGGTGGCGGCGACCAGGGCGGCGAGCACGACGTTCAGGGCCAGCACGGGCAGGCCGACGGCGCGGGCGTACTCCTCGTCGTCGCTGACCGCGTAGAGCCGCTGGCCGAGGAGGCCGACGACGGCCACCACCGTCAGCGCGATGACGGCGAAGACGGCGAGGTCGCCGGTCGAGGTCGTCGTGATGGCCCCGAAGAGATAGGCCTCCAGGTTGGTCGCCTCACCACGGGGAGCGAGGCTGAGCAGGACCACGCCGCCGGCGATGCCGCCGTAGAAGAGGACGGCCAGGGCGACGTCGCCGCTGGTGCGGCCGCGGGCCCGGACCAGCTCGATGAGCACCGCGCCGAGGACGGCCGCGACGAGCGCCGCGCCCACCGGCGCGGTGGAGGTGAGCACCCCGATCGCCACGCCGGTCAGCGCCACGTGCCCCAGGCCGTCGCCGAGCAGCGACAGCCGCCGCTGCACCAGGAAGATCCCGACCGCGGGCGCGACCAGGCCCACCATGAGCGAGGCGAGCAGCGCGCGCTGCATGAAGCCGTACTCGAGGATCTCCACCTCAGTGCCCTCCGGTCGCCGGCCGTGCCGCGCGGGTCGTGACGCTCGGCTGGTCGAGCCGGTAGCCCCGGCCGACCGGCTCCGCCGGCGGGCCGCAGTGGTCGTCGCTCCAGGATCCCGACGGCGCCTCCGCGCCGCCGAGAGGGCCGTCGTAGCTGATCCGCCCGTGGTCGACCACGACCGCGCGGGACAGCACGCCGGCCAGCGGCCCCGTCTCGTGGGTGACCACCAGCAGGGTGGTGCCGGCCGCGGAGGCGCGCGTGAGGACCTCGGCCAGGGCGTCCTGGCTCGCGGCGTCCACGCCCGCGGTCGGCTCGTCCATGACGAGCAGCTCGGGCTGGGCCGCCAGCGCCCGTGCGACGAGCACCCGCCGCTGCTGGCCGCCCGAGAGCGAGGCGACCGGCTCCTCCATCCGGTCGGCGAGCCCCACAGCGGCGATCGCCTCGCCGACGGCGGCGCGGTCGGACGGGCCGAGCCGGCCGAAGAGGCCGCGGCGGGGCAGCCGGCCGACGGTGACGACCTCCCGCACCGTGGCGGGCACCGCGCCGCTGACCGTGTGCCGCTGCGGCACGTAGCCGACCCGGCCGCGCTCGCGCAGCCGGCCGACCGGCGCGCCCAGCAGTTCCACCTCGCCGTCCAGCACGGTGGCCAGGCCGAGCAGGCCACGGGCGAGGGTGGTCTTGCCCGAGCCGTTGGAGCCGAGGACGGCGACGGCTTCCCCGTGCCGCACGGTCAGGTCGACGTCCCGGACGATCGGCACGTCGTCGTACCCGATGGAGGCGCCGCGCAGCCGCACGGCGGCGGCCGTGCCGGATCGGTCGGTCATGAGCAGGACTGACCTTCCTGCAGGGTGGCCAGGTTCGCGCGCATCACCTGGAGATAGTCCTCGCCCGCGGATTCGCCGGTCAGCCCCTCGATCGGGTCGAGGACGGCGGTCCGGACACCCGCCTCCTCCGCGACGGTCTCGGCGACGGCGGGGTCGACGAGGGTCTCGGTGTAGACGGTGGTGACGCCCCGCTCGCGGACCAGCGTCGCGATCTCGGCGAGCTGGGACGGGTCGGGCTCCTGCGACGGGCTCAGCCCGCTGATGCCGACCACCTCGAAGCCGTAGCGGTCGGCGAGGTAGCCGAAGGCGTCGTGCCCGGTGACCAGGGTGTCGACGGCGCAGTCGGCCAGTCCCGTGCGCATCTCCTCGTCGAGTGCCTCCAGGTCGGCGCGGAGCGCGGCGGCGTTCTCCTCGTAGGCCGAGGCGCCCTCGGGGTCGAGCTCACCGAGCCGCTCCGCCAGGGCGTCGCCGACGGCGGCCAGCCGGGTCGGGTCGAGCCAGAAGTGCGGATCGGCCGCCTCGTCGCCGTGCCCGTGCCCCTCCTCGGCGTGCTCCTCCTCGGCGTGCCCGTCGTCCTCGGCGTGCTCGCCCTCCTCGTGCCCCTCCTCGTGCGCGCCTTCCACGAGGTCGGCTGCCTGGCCCGCGTCCCAGGCGGCGTCACCCGCCTCGGACCCGGCGGCCTCGTCGAGGGCCGGCTGGAAGCCCTCGAGGTACACGAGGAGGTCTGCCTCCCCGACGGCGGCGACGTCCTGCGGGGCGAGTTCCAGGTCGTGGGCCTCCGCGCCGGCCGGGGTGAGGGAGGTGACGGAGATCCGCTCGCCGCCGACCCGGGCCGCCGTCCACTCCAGCGGGTAGAAGCCGGCCACGACGTCGAGACCACCGGACCCACCCTCGCCCGGCCCGTCGTCGTCCGAACCGCAGCCGCTCACGAGCAGTGCGGCGGCGGACAGGGCGGTGAGGGCGGTCCATCGGGCCCCGGAAACGTTCATGAGAATCATTCTCGCATAGGCCGCGGAGGACGCGTGGGGGCGGTGATCCGGCGGCGCTCCGCGTACCCTCGCGGGCGTGTCCGACGCTGCCGACCTGCCGCTGATCGGTGCCGCCGCGCTGCGCGCGCGGGCGGCCGCCCGGGTGCTGCGCACCCTGCCCACCGACGTGAAGGACGCGGCCCTGTCGGCGATGGCCGACGCGCTGGTCGAGCGCACCGACGAGGTGCTGGTCGCCAACGCCGCCGACGTCGAGGCCGCGGCCGCCGACGGAACGCCGGAGTCGGTGCTCGACCGGCTCCGTCTGGACGCCGGGCGGGTGGCCGGGGTGGCCGCCGCCCTGCGCCACCTGGTCGCCCTCCCCGACCCGGTGGGCGACGTCGTGCGCGGCTCCCGGCTGCCCAACGGACTGCAGCTGCGCCAGGTCCGGGTTCCGCTCGGCGTGGTCGGCATCGTCTACGAGGCCCGCCCGAACGTCACGGTCGACGCGGCCGGCCTGTGCCTCAAGAGCGGCAACGCGGCCCTGCTCCGCGGCTCCGCGTCCGCCTTCCGCACGAACACCGCCCTCGTCACGATCCTCACCGAGACCGCGGAGAAGGCCGGCCTGCCCGCCGGGTCGGTGGAGCTGCTGCCCGCCGACCGCGCCTCCGTCGGGGAGCTGCTGAACGCGCGCGGGCTGGTCGACGTGGTCATCCCGCGCGGCGGCGCCTCGCTGATCGAGCGCGTGGTCCGGGAGTCGACGGTGCCGGTGATCGAGACCGGGGTGGGCAACTGCCACGTGTACGTCGACGCGTCCGCCGACGCCGCGATGGCCGAGGCGATCGTGCTCAACGCCAAGACGCACCGGGTCAGCGTCTGCAATGCCGCCGAGACCCTGCTGGTGCACCGGGACGTCCCGTTCCTGCCGCGCTTGCTGTCGGCCCTCGCGGACGCCGGCGTGACGCTGCACGGCGACGAGGGGGCGCGGGCGGCCCACGCCGCCGTCGTACGCGCCACCGACGAGGACTGGGCGACCGAGTACCTGTCGATGGACATGGCGGTACGCGTGGTCGACGACCTGCCAGCGGCGCTCGAGCACATCGCGCGGTGGGGTAGCGGGCACAGCGAGGCGATCGTCGCCGACTCCGCCGGTGCCATCGCCGACTTCACGGCCGGGGTGGACGCCGCCGCGATCCTGGTCAACGCATCCACCCGGTTCACCGACGGCGGTGAGTTCGGTTTCGGCGCCGAGATCGGCATCTCCACCCAGAAGCTGCACGCCCGGGGGCCGCTGGGCCTGCCGGAGCTCACCTCCACCACCTACGTCGTGACCGGCCGCGGCCACACGCGCTGACCCGAATCCCGTCCCGAGGAGACCGCTGTGCCCCGCCCGCCGTCGCAGTTCCCGCAGTTCTCCTCGGTGGGGGACGTCAGCAAGCGGCTGTCCGTGGCCGGCTACCTGCCCGACGCGCAGATCGCCACGACGGTCTTCCTGGCCGACCGGCTGGGCAAGCCGCTCCTGGTCGAGGGGCCGGCCGGCACCGGCAAGACGGAGCTGGCCAAGGCGCTGGCGACCGCGACCGGCTCGGAGCTGATCCGCCTGCAGTGCTACGAGGGCCTCGACGAGGCGCGGGCGCTGTACGAGTGGAACTACAAGAAGCAGCTGCTGCGCATCCAGGCGTCGCAAGGGGGCGGGCCTGCTGGTGGCGCTGCGGACTGGGACACCGTCCACGACGACATCTTCGGCGAGGAGTTCCTGCTCTCCCGCCCGTTGCTGACCGCGATCCGGCGCACCGAGCCGACGGTCCTGCTCATCGACGAGACCGACAAGGCCGACGTCGAGGTGGAGGGCCTCCTGCTGGAGGTGCTGTCGGACTTCCAGGTCACCATCCCGGAGCTCGGCACGGTGACCGCGACCCGGCGGCCGATGGTTGTGCTGACCTCCAACGCCACCCGGGAGCTGTCGGAGGCGCTCAAGCGGCGCTGCCTCTACCTGGCGCTGGACTACCCCTCGGCCGAGCGCGAGCGCGAGATCGTCCTCTCGCGGGTGCCCGACCTCGCGCCCGGGCTGGCCGAGCAGTTGGTGCGGACCGTCCGGGCGCTGCGGGCCCTGGAGCTTAAGAAGTCGCCGTCGATCTCCGAGACCCTCGACTGGGCGCAGACGCTGCTCGAGCTGGGCCTGGACACCCTCGACGAGGCGGCGGTGCGCTCCACCCTCGGCGTCGTCCTCAAGCACGCCAGCGACCAGGACCGTGCGGCCGCCGAGCTGCGGCTGAACTGATGACCGCCGGGACCGTCGCTCCCGAGCCAGGGGGGCTCGCCGGGCACCTGGACGGCTTCGTGCGCGCGGTGCGGGAGGCCGGGATCCCGGTGGGCATCAGCCAGGCCGTCGACGCCGCGGAGATCCTCACCGTCGTCGACCTGCTCGACCGGGAGCAGCTCCGGCACGGTCTGGCGGCGGTGCTGCTGCAGCGCGCCGCCCAGCGGCCCACCTACGACGTCCTCTTCGACCTGTGGTGGCCGCTGGCGGACCGGCCGCGCGGCGACGGGACGGGCGAGGAGGCCGACGGCGGCGCCGCCGGCGAGGCGGTGGAGTCGACGCTCGACGTGCCCGGGCCCGACGGCGCCGACCTCGCCGCCCTCATGCGCGAGCAGCTGCTGCAGCTGCTGCTCGAGGGCGACGAGGAGGCGCTGCGCCGGTTCGCGCGCGAGGCCGTGGAGATGCTGGGGCGCGGCCAGCCGTCCCCGTCGGGCCAGTCGTTCTTCAGCTACCGGGTGCTGCGGGCGCTCTCGCCGGACACGCTGGTCTCGCAGCTGCTCGCCGGTCTGCTGGCCGAGGGCGACCGCGGTGGGCTGGGCGAGCAGGTGGCCCGCCAGACCATCCGGGAGCGGCTGGCTGCCCTGCGGTCGGCGATCGAGGCCGAGGTGCGCCGGCGGACGGCGGCGGAGAAGGGCCGGGACAAGGTGGCGAAGAACGCCGTCCGCCCCCTCGCCGACCAGGTCGACTTCCTGCGCGCCCAGTCCAGCGACCTGGCCGAGCTGCGCCGCGCCGTCGCCCCGCTCGCGCGTCGGCTGGCGGTGCGGCTCTCGGCCCGGCGGCGGATGGGCCGGGAGGGGCGGCTGGACTTCCGCAAGACCGTGCGGGTCTCGCTGGGCACCGGTGGCGTCCCCGTGGTCACCCACCACCGACCGCGGAAGGTGCACAAGCCCGAGCTGGTCGTGCTCTGCGACGTCAGCGGATCGGTGGCGGGGTTCAGCCACTTCACGCTGATGCTGACCCAGGCGCTGCGGGAGCACTTCACCGGCGTGCGGGCGTTCGCCTTCGTCGACACCACCGACGAGGTGACCCGCTTCTTCCGGCCGGGTGCCGACGTCGTCGACGCGGTCGCCCGGATCGGGCGCGAGGCCGACGTGGTCGGCTTCGACGGGCACAGCGACTACGGCACCGCCTTCGATGTGTTCGCCGACCGGTGGGCCTCCGCGGTGGGACCGAAGACGTCACTGCTCGTCCTCGGCGACGGGCGGACCAACTACCGGCAGCCGGGCCTGCCGGTGCTGGCCGACCTGGTGCGCCGCGCCCGGTCGGCGCACTGGCTGAACCCCGAGCCGCGGCGGCTGTGGGGGAGCGGCGACTCCGCCGCCGACCGCTACGGCGAGGTCATCGACATGGTGGAGTGCCGCAACGCTGCTCAGCTCGCGGAGTTCGTCACCACGCTCTGAGGGGACCTGGCCGGGGCGCTGCCCGGCGCCGGCGACCGGCCGGGACGGCAGCCCGTCGACGTGCCGCCGGGTCGACATGCTGCCCGGTCGACATGCTGCCCGGTCGACATGCTGCCCGGTCGACATGCCTGCCTGGTGGAGTGCGCCCCGATACCGCGTTCCCGTGCGTCCTTTTCCGCGCCAGCGTTCCCGTGCCCGCCGTTCCCGTGCGCGCCGTTCTGTGCGCCGCCCGTCGCTGTGCGCGACCACACGCCGCGGCACGCCGACTCTCGGTGCAATGGCGTAACCGATCCCGGTCCGGCCCGTTGGGCAGCGCGCCGCTCGATCCGTGCAACGGCGCGCGGCGCGGAGTTGCGACCGGCGGCACGGGGGAGCCGGTCGCGGCGGTCGGGGCCCTCGTCGGCCCCGGCCGCCGGCCCGACCCGTCCTCACGGGGCCCGGCGCGGCGGTCCCCGATAGGCTCGTCCGGTGGCAGGTGGCCGGATCGGGATCATGGGCGGGACGTTCGACCCCATCCACCACGGCCACCTCGTCGCCGCGAGCGAGGTCGCCGGCCTGTTCGGCCTCGACGAAGTGATCTTCGTGCCAACCGGCCAGCCGTGGCAGAAGACCGAGCGCGCGGTCAGCCCCGCCGAGGACCGCTACCTCATGACCGTCATCGCCACGGCGTCCAATCCGCGGTTCTCCGTGAGCCGCGTGGACATCGACCGCGGTGGCCCGACGTACACGATCGACACCCTCACCGACCTGCACGACCAGCGGCCCGACGCCGATCTGTTCTTCATCACCGGCGCCGATGCGCTGGCCCAGATCGTGACCTGGCGGGACAACCAGCGCCTGTTCGACCTGGCGCACTTCATCGGCGTCACCCGGCCGGGCTTCCACCTCGCCGACTCCCACCTTCCCGAAGGTGTCGTCAGCCTCGTCGAGGTGCCGGCCATGGCGATCAGCTCGACCGACTGCCGCGACCGCGTCGGTCGCGGGATGCCGGTCTGGTACCTGGTTCCCGACGGTGTCGTCCAGTACATCCAGAAGCGATCCCTCTACCGCGAGGTTCCGCGCCGCCCCGTCCCCGACGTGCGGGACCCCGCCAGACAGCCCCCGACCGACCACCTCCAGGAGGTACCCCGATGACCGCCTCGGCCGAGGCGCGGGACACCGCGCTGCTCGCCGCTCAGGCGGCTGCGGACAAGCTCGCCACCGACGTCTCCATCGTCGACGTGAGCGACCGGCTGGCCATCACCGACGCCTTCGTGCTGGCCTCGGCACCCAACGAGCGCCAGGTGCAGTCGATCGTCGACGAGGTGGAGGAGCGGCTCCGCCAACACGGCATCAAGCCCGTCCGGCGCGAAGGCGTCAACGAGGCCCGGTGGGTCCTGCTCGACTTCGTCGACGTCGTCGTGCACGTCCAGCACGCCGAGGAGCGGGCGTACTACGCCCTCGAGCGGCTCTGGAAGGACTGCCCGACCATCCCGTTCGTCGACAGGGCACAGCCGGCGACGGGCCAGCAGACGCCGACCGGCAATCCCCCGCCCGACGACACCGCCGACGACGACCACGCCGCCGGCGACCCGTCGTCCGACGGGGAGACGGCCGGCCGGTGACGGCCGCAGCCCTGCCCGCACTGCCGGTCCCGCGGCTGCTGCTCTGGCGCCACGGACGGACGGAGTGGAACGCCGAAGGCCGCTTCCAGGGGCAGCTCGACCCTCCCCTCGACGACAAGGGCCGCCGCCAGGCGGCCGCTGCCGCCCCCTACCTCGCTGCGGGCCTGGTGCCCGAGGACACCGTGGTGGTCTCCAGCGACCTGGTCCGCGCGGCGGACACCGCGCAGTCGCTGGCCAGGGTGCTGGGGATCCAGGTCCGGTGGGACGAGCGGCTGCGCGAGCACGGCATGGGCAGCTGGGAGGGGCTCACGCGGGACGAGGTGGCCGAGCGCTATCCCGAGCAGTTCGCCGACTGGATGGCCGGCCGCCCGGTGCTCGGTCGTGGCGGCGAGGACCCGTCGGCCGTCGCGGACCGGGCCGTGGAGGCGCTCGCGGACCTGCCGTCGGTCGGCACCGCCGTCGTGGTGACCCACGGCGGCACGGCCGGGCGGCTGATCGAGCGGCTCCTCGGGCTCGGTCCCGACCACCGCCGGGTGTTCGGGCCGCTGGGCAACTGCGCCTGGAGCGAACTGGTCGTCCAGGGCGCCCGGTGGCGGTTGCTGCGCCACAACACCTCCGTCCTCCCGCCGCCGGAGGGCCGGGTGGAGGGCGTCGGCCCGGGCGCGGTCGTGACCGCCACGCCGGAGGGCGGCGCGCCGCCACCCCCCGGGGATGCCGACGCCGTGTTCTGAGCCGGCCGGAAACCGCCGGTGTGGCCACCACCACGGGTCCCGGAGCACGGCCCGCTAGCCTCGCCGGGTGTCCGTCGCCGTTGTCACCGATTCGACGGCCTACCTCCCGGAGGAGCTCGTGGAGGGCTACGGCATCCACGTGGTCCCCCTCTACGTCGTCCTGGCGGGACATTCCGGCCGGGAGGGGTTGGACATCGGTCCCGGGGACGTCGCCCGGGCGCTGTCGGTCCGCGGCCACAGCGTCTCCACCTCGCGTCCCACGCCCGGTGACTTCGTGGCCGCGTACCGGCGCGCCCTCCAGGGTGCCGACCGGCTGGTCTCCATCCACCTGTCCTCGGAGCTGTCGAGCACGACGGACGCCGCCCGGCTGGCCGCCTCCCAGGTCGGGGAGCACATCGTGACGGTCGTCGACACCAGGTCGGCCGCCATGGGTGCCGGCTTCGCCGTCCTCGCCGCCGCCCGGTCCGCCGCCGCGGGCGCCGATGCGGCCGCGGTCGCGCGGACGGCACGGGAGACCGCCGAGGCGACCCGCACGCTCTTCGTCGTCGACACCCTGGAGCACCTGCGCCGCGGTGGCCGCATCGGATCCGCCGCGGCGGTCCTCGGCTCTGCCCTCGCGGTCAAACCGGTTCTCCACGTGCAGGACGGCCGGGTCGTCCCGCTGGAGAAGGTCCGCACGTCGGCCCGCGCGCTCAACCGCCTGGTGCAGCGCGCGGTCGAGGCCGCCGGTCAGGGGCCGGTCTCCGTCGCCATCCACCACCTCGCCGCTCCGGAACGCGCCGAACGCCTGGCCGCCGAGATCCGCGACCGGCTGCCCCAGCTGCGCGAGCTGCACGTCAGCGAGCTGGGCGCCGCCGTCGGGGCGCACGTCGGACCCGGCGCCGTGGGAATAGTCGTCGCGCCCTTCTGGCGGGAACCGGACGAGGTGACGTACTCCGACCCATCGGAGGACTGAGCGCAGCGGCCAGGACATGGGCGCAGGCTGCCCTGCCGTGCGCCCGCTCTGCCGACCGTCGTCCACAGCCGGCACCCTGATCCACAGATGCGGCGGCAAGCACGGCCGAACCTGTCCGGCTCCCTAACGTCCCGGCCGTGCGCCTCTCCTCCCACCGCGGCGACGACGCCGACGTGATCCGGCAGCGGCTGCGGCGACTGCTGGACGAGCGGAACCGGCTCGGTGGCTGGGTACCCGGCGACCCCGACGACGACGAGGAGTTCCCGGACGCCGGGAGCCGCGTCGACCCGCGGACGTGGCCAGCCGACGAGACCGGTGCCGCGGAAGTGCTGCCGGCCGGGATCGGCCGCCATCGCGCACCCGGCTCCGAGACGCGGTGGGACCCCGGTCGGTACGGCGCCCGCTCGCTCTGGCTGGTGGGACTCCTAGCTGCTGCCCTTCTTGCGGGCTGGACCTGGCTGGACCGCCCCCGGGTGGAACCGGTCGACGGCGCCCCCGCGACGCCCACGGCTCCATCGGCCCCGCCGGTCGGCGAGGCCGCCGAGACCTCGGCGACGGTCGTCGTCTCGGTCGTCGGGCAGGTCGCGAGCCCGGGGCTGGTCACCCTCCCCAGCGGATCGCGGGTGGCCGATGCGATCGCGGCCGCCGGTGGTCTGCTGCCCGCGGCCGACGCCGCGTCGGTGAACCTCGCGGCGGTGGTCTCCGACGGTGAGCAGCTCGCCGTCGGACTTCCTGGGCCGGTCCCGGCGGCGGATCCGACGGGCGCCGGCGGATCGGGAGGCCGGGTCGACCTCAACACCGCGGGCGTGGCCGAGCTGGACGCGCTGCCGGGCATCGGCCCGGTGCTCGCCCAGCGGATCGTCGACCATCGCGGGCGGCAGGGTCCGTTCCGGAGCGTCGAGGAGCTCGACGACGTGCCCGGCATCGGCCCGACGACGGCGGCGGAGCTGGCCGAGCTGGTGACCGTGTGAACGGTCCGGCCGGCTCCGGGAGCGCCGTCGACCGGTGGACGTGGCTCGATCTGCGGTTGGTCCCGGTCGCGGCGGCCATCTGGGTCGTCATCCTGCTCGCGGCGCTGACGACCTCGTCGGTGCTCGCCGTGGTCGCCTGCACGGCGTGCGCGTCCGCCGCCCTCGTCTCCCGCCAGCGACGACGGGGGACGGCGCTGGTGCTCGCGATCCTGGCCGGGGTGACGGCCGCCTCGGCGACGGCGGCCGTCCGGCAGACGGCCCGGGAGGACTCGCCCCTGCGCTCGGTCGCGGAGGAGGAGCGGCCGGCATGGGTGGTGCTGCAACTGGACGGCGACCCGCACGTGCTCCGCGGCGCGGGACCACCCCGGATCGTCGCCGACGCGACGGTGCGCACCCTCATCGGCCGGGAGCGCTCCCACACGGTGAAGGCCGCCGTGCTGCTGTTCGGGCCGGCGGACGACTGGCAGGGGCTGCTGCCGGGCCAGCGGGTGAGGGTGCGAGTGGCAAGCTCCCCACCAGAACCCGGTGACGAGGTCATCGCGGTGCTCTCGGCCCGCGGCCCGCCGACACTGCTCGATGAACCGGGCCCGCTGCAGCGCACGGCCGGGGCGCTGCGCGGCGCGCTCGCCTCCTCGGCGCAGCGCGTGCTCGACGAGCGAGCCGCAGGTCTGCTCCCCGGCCTGGTCGTAGGCGACACGACGGCGATGGACCCGGTGCTCGAGGAGGACTTCCGCCGCGCGGGACTCGCACACCTCACTGCGGTGTCGGGCGCCAACGTGGCCATCGTGCTCGCGGGCGTGCTGCGCCCACTGCGCCGGCGGGCGGTGGACCGGCGGGTGCAGGCCGTCCTCGCCGGTCTGGCCCTGGTGGGGTTCGTCGTGCTCGCCCGGCCCAGTGCGAGCGTCGTCCGGGCGGCCGCCATGGGTGCGGTGACCCTCCTGGCGCTCGCCTCGGGACGACCGCGCGCCGCCCTCCCGGCCCTCGGCGCGGCGGTCTGCGTGCTGCTCCTGCTCGACCCCGGCCTGGCCCGCGACCCGGGCTTCGCCCTCTCCGTGGCGGCCACCGGGGGCATCGTCCTGCTCGCACCCGGCTGGTCCCGGCGGCTGCGCGAGCGCGGCTGGTGGGCGCCGCTGGCCGACGCGGTGGCGGTCAGCGCGGCCGCGGGGCTGGTCACGGCGCCGATCGTCGCCGGCCTCTCCGGGACGGTCAGCCTCGTCTCGCTCCCGGCCAACCTGCTCGCGGCCCCCGCCGTCCCGGTGGCCACCGTCCTCGGCCTGGTCGCAGCCGTGGTCGCGGTGCCCGTGCCGACTTTGGCGGACGCGATCGTGTGGGTGGCCGGCTGGCCGACGCGGTGGCTGGTCGTGGTGGCTGAGCGGGCAGCGCGGCTGCCGGACGGCGCCGCCGCCTGGCCGGCCGGGTCACTGGGGGCTGTCGGGCTGACCGCGCTGCTGCTGGTCGCCGGCTGGGTGCTGTGGCGGTCCCGACGGATGCGTGCCGTCGCGTTCGCCGCCGTCCTCGGCCTGGTCCTCCTGGGCTGGCCGCTGCGCCAGACGGTCAAGGGATGGCCGCCGCCGGACACGGTGGCGGTGGGGTGCGACGTGGGCCAGGGGGACGCCTTCGTGGTGCCGGTCGGCGCCGGCGAGGCGATCCTCGTCGACGCGGGTCCCGACGTCGGCGCCGTCGACCGGTGCCTGGACCGGCTCGGTGTGCGGTCGCTGCCCCTGGTGCTGATGTCGCACCTGGACGCCGATCATGCGGGCGGCCTCGCGGGAGCGCTAGCGGGACGAGAGGTGGGCGTCGTGGCCACCGGCACCTTGTCGCCGGCCGACGATCGACTGCAGCCGTTCCAGGCGCTCGTCGGGCGCAGCGGCGGAGAGCGGACCGTGCTGGTCCCCGGGGACCGGCGGACCGTCGGCCGGGCCGTCGTGGAGGTCCTCGCCCCTGCACCGGAACGGGCCACGGCCGCGGCGGAACCGAACGACCTCTCAATGGTCGTCCGCATCACCGTCCGCGGGCTCAGGATCCTCTTCACCGGCGATCTCGGTGCCCAGGCGGAGGCGCGGATCCTCGCGGAGGGCACGGACCTGCGCTCCGACGTCCTCAAGGTGCCCCACCACGGCAGCGGCGACGCCGATCCAGAGTTCCTCGCGGCGAGCGGAGCCCGGGTCGCGCTCATCTCGGTCGGTGCCGACAACACCTACGGCCACCCCACCGGGCGGCTCCTGACCTGGCTCGGGCAGGCGGGCATGCGGGTGCACCGGACCGACCGCGAGGGCGATCTCGCGGTGGCGGGGTCGGCGGAGGACTGGGGCGTCGCCGCGGCCGGGAAGGCGGTCGCCGCGGCGGCCGGCACCCCTACCGGCCCGGGCGCCGGGGCGATCGGGCGGGAGGACGCGCGACCGTCCGCGGTCTCGCGGAACCGTCGGTCGGCCGTGACACGATGCAGCCGTGCCGGCCCGACCCGTGGAACCCACCTCCCGGCTGCGCGTCGTGATGGGGGAGGAGGAGCTGCTGCGCGCGCGTGCGGTCGGCGCCGTCCGCGCCGCCGTCCTCGGCCGCCACCCCGACGCCGAGGTGCACGAGCTCGCGGCCGCCGGCCTGCCCGTCGGTCAGCTGGCGGACGTCCTGGCGCCGTCGCTGTTCGGGGGCCACCGACTGGTCGTGGTGAGCGGGGTGCAGGAGGCCGCCGGAGCACTCTCCGACGCCCTGGTCGGCTACGCCAAGGACCCCGACCCCGACCTCACGCTCGTGGTGGTCCACTTCGGGGGCAAGCGCAACGAGGCGCTGGTCAAGGCGTTCACAGCCGCGGGGGCCGCCCTCGACGAGTGCCCGAAGCTCAAGTCGCCCGGTGACCTCGCGGCGTTCGCCCGCAACGAGGTCCGGCAGTTCGGCGGCCGCATCACCGCCGACGCGGTGACCGCCCTCGTCGACGCCATCGGCAACGACCTGCGGCAGTTGTCGGCCGCGGCCAGCCAGCTGGTGTCCGACTTCGGCGGCACCGTCGACGCCGACGCCGTCGCCCGCTTCCACCGCGGCCAGGCCGAGGTCAGCGGGTTCACCGTGGCAGAGCGCGTCCTGGTCGGCGACCGGGCGGGCTCGATCGAGATGCTGCGGTGGGCTCTCGAGCGGGGCGTGCCCCACGTCCTGATCGCCGATGCCATCGCCGACGGCGTCCGCACCGCCGCCCGGGTCGCCTCGCTGAGCTCCACGAACCCCGGCGAGCTCGCCCGAACGCTGAAGATGCCGCCCTGGAAGGTCAAGAAGGCGCAGGCCCAGTCGCGCGGCTGGAGCATCGACGGGCTGCAGCAGGCGATCGGGGTGGCGGCCGAGCTCAACGCCGACGTCAAGGGCGCCGCCGCGAGCGCCGACTACGCCCTCGAGCGAGCGGTCCGTCGGATCGTCACCATTCGCAAGGAGACCGGGCGGGGCCGCGGCTGACCGCCCCCCACGCCGCGCGGGCACGGGGGGAAGTCCCTGCCGCGCACCGGCTCGATGCGACGATCCGTGACGCGGACAGCACCAATGCTCCACCGATTGTGCGACCCTGGGCCCGCGGATCATCCGCCCTCGCTGTGGTGATGGTGGTGAGGCTCTGGTGCGTGTCCCGCGACGCGAGAAGAGCCAGTCCACCGATGCCGGTGGCCACGCGCCGAGGTCCCGTGCCGCCGTCGACAGCGCCACCGCTCTCGTCGCGGAGTTCTGCGCAGAGTCCTCCGGCCGTCTACGGGGCGAAGCCGGAACCGTCGCGCGTCGCATCGGTGCCGAGCTCTCCGAGGGTCAGCTGCGCATCGCCACGCTCGGGCGGGTGTCGTCGGGCAAGTCGACGCTCGTCAATGCATTGGTGGGCTGCCGCATGGCGCCGACCGATGCCAGCGAGTGCACCCGGGTGGTCACCTGCTTCCGTTATGGCGAGCAGCCCTCGGCCACCGCGTGTCTCCAGGACGGGCAGCGCATCCCGCTGCCCGAGCCCCGCTTCGACGGCAGCCCGCCCGAGCTTCCTCCCGACACGCCGGGCCTGGCCTACGTCGAGGTCCGCGCGCCGGCCGATCCGCTCCTGGAGGTCACGCTCATCGACACCCCAGGTGTCTCCTCCGCCAACAGCGACGTCTCGGAGCGCACCCACGATCTCGTGTCGGGCCGCGTCGCGGGGCTGCCGACCGCCGACGCGGTGGCCTTCGTCCTCAACCAGAATCTCCGCGAGGACGAGTACCGGCTCCTTCAGGACGTGGACCGCTCGAACACCCTGGTGCCTGCCTTCGTGCACACCGTGGGCGTCCTGGCGAAGGCTGACCTCGTCGGCGGCGGCGGAACCGGAGCGCAGGAGGCTGCTCGACGGCTCGCCCGGGCCATCGCCGCAGACCATCGGACGCTCCTGGCCGCCGTCGTCCCGGTCGTGGGCCTTCTCGCCGAGGTCGGCAACTGCCAGCTGCTGGGCGAGCAGGACGCGTACCTGATCCGCAGGCTCGCCGAGGACTGGGATGCCGCTGCCCGTGAGACCGCCCTCCTCGCGCCGGAGTTGCTCGACATCCAGCCCTCGACGGTGACCCCCACGGAGCGCCGGCATCTGCTGGGTCTGCTCGGGCTGGCCGGCTTGCGGCAGCTCCTCCAGCGGGTGGACGACGGCTACGTCAGCCCGGCCGCGCTGAACGCGGCTTGCCGGAGCATCTCGGGTTACGACGACCTCCGCATCGCCCTGGTGCACAACTTCCAGCAGCGGGCGGACGCCCTGAAGGCCGGCCGCGCGCTCTCAGCCCTGGTTCGCGCGGCCTTCGGGCGCCCGGTGCAGGAACTCGCCGCCCGGGACCGCGCCTGGTTCCAGGATCGTGTGGAGAGCCTCCGCCTCGACCCGCGCATGCACCGGATCCTCGAGTTCGAGGCCCTGCACCGCGTCCTGGCCGGTCAGGTACAGCTGCCCGAGTTCCTGCAGCGGGACGTGATCCGCATCGTGGAACGGGGTGGCCGGGACAGCAGCCTCGGCGCGGGGGCGTGGCAGGAGTTCGAGAGCCGGGCGACGTCGGCCGGTCAGCGGTCGGTCGCGCGAGTGATGGTGCGCAGCTACGCGATCGCCGCGGATTGTCGGTGAGGGAGGACGACCGTGCAGCGACAGGGGTGGCGCCTCTGGAGGGAGCCGGGTCGCCTCGCGGCGCGGCTGGTTGCTGTGCTCGCCGGGACGGCCACCGCGGCAGCGCTGGCCGGCGCCACGGTGTCCGGCCCGTGGTGGTACACGTGGCGGGCCTGGGGACTGGTCCTTCTCGGTGCCTGGGCAGGAGCGGCCGTCGTCTGGGCCTTCGTCCTCCCCCGTTCGCCTGCCGTCGCCGCGCCGCCGCCTGCCGTCGCCGCGCCGCCGCCTGCCGTCGCCGCGCCGCAGCCGCCGGCCGATGCTGGCCGGAGCGGCGGGCGTGAACCGGCAGTCGCCCCGCCGAGCGGCGTCCGGGAGCCGTCAGTCGTTCCCGGAAGCGGCCTGCCGCAGGTGACCGGGCAGGCCCGAGGGGACCGGTACCGGCTTCTCGGCGCCCTCGTCGAGCTCCTCGACGCCGTGCCCACGGAGTCGCTGCGTTACCGCGTGCAGCGCGCGCTGTCCGAGGCGGGCGTCGCCGAGTTCCGGCCCGACGGCGACGTCTTCGACCCGGAGCGTCACCACGCCATGGACGTGGAGTGGACCGACGATCCACGGCGCGAGTCGCGGGTCGCCCGGACTCTGCGTCCCGGTCTCGCGGACGGTGGCGGCGTCGTCCGCGCCGCCGAGGTCCTCGTGTACCGCAGCTCCCGCACCCGGCCGGCCGAAGCCCCTGGAAGGAGCGCCCGATGAGCTCACCGGCATCCGCGGCTGGCGAGGATCTCGTCTCGCTGGCCGAACGGGCGGGGCGCCTCGCCGACATGACCGGTCTCACCGACCTGAGCTCGCGGTTGCGCGCAGCGCACTCCGGAGCGAAGGAAGGGCTGCCGCGGGTGGTCGTCGGGGGTGAGGAGAAGCGAGGTAAGAGCTCCCTGGTCAATGCGCTGGTCGGCCGTCCGCTGCTGTCGCCGGTCGGGGACGATGTCGTCACGGCGACGTTCGTCGTGTTCATGCCGGGCGACCGGGACGAGGCCGTCGTCATCGTCGTGGACGGGCGGACCGGCGCGGCCCGACGGGTGCCCATCGGGCTCACCGAGCTTGCCGACTACGTCTCCGTCGACGCCACCCACGACGGCGTCATCGGCGCCGAGGTCCACCTGGACGCGCCTCTGCTCCGGGACATGGCGCTGGTGGACACCCCTGGCGTGGGCGGCCTCGATAGCGGGCTCAGCGCGATCACCATGAGCACGCTCGACACGGCGCACGCGCTGCTCTTCGTCATGGATGCGGCGGCGCCGCTCTCCGCGCCGGAACTGAGATTCCTGGCCCAGGCCGTGGACCGCAACGACGCCGTCGTCCTCGCGATGACGAAGACGGACCTGTACCCCGAGTGGAACCGGATCCGCGACGACGATCGCGAACTCATCGCGCGTCACGTGCCCCAGCTGGCCGACGCGCCGATCGTGCCGATGTCGAGCCGCCTGGCGGAGCAGGCGGGCCGGCTCGCTCACAACCCGGACGCGGCGGCACAGGTGCTGCGGGTCTCGGGCCTGGAAGGACTGGTCGGCGAGCTGAAGGAGAGGGTCGCCGCGCGGCTGGAGACCGTGTCGCTGGCCCACCGCGCACAGGCCCTGCATGCCCTGCTCGCCGAGCTACGCGCACGGCTGTCCGAGCGGCCGGAGTACGTCATCGGCGAACCGGGCGAGCTCGCGGAGCTGATTGCCGAGCGCGACCGGCTCGAGTCGTTCCTCACCGATCCCCACCATGGCGCGTTGCACGTGCACCGGCGGATGACGCGGATCCGCCGGGACGCGGAGCAGAACTTCGCGCTGAGGGCCTCGGACCTCTGCAAGCGGTATGCGGCCTCCCTCGACAGCTATCCGAGCGGTGAGCTCCAGCAGGTGCCAGCCCTGCTCCGAGGCGAGCTCGCCCAGCTGGTGGCCGACTCGATCGACGAGGTCGACCGCGAGCTGTACGACATTCTCTACGGGCTGGAACAGCGGATCGGCTCCGCGGTGGTCCTGGACCGGCTGCGCACCCTGCTCGAGCAAGAGGCCCAGGTCGACCTCAGCGACCACCGGGAGGGAAACAACTGGGGCAGCTACACCGCGTCAGCCGGTGGACACACCGTGGGCCTCGCCGGATCGATGATCTTCGGCGGCATCCTCGCGATGGGCGCCGCCATGATCGCGGTGGGGGTGGCCGCCCTCGCGACGTTCGGGCTGAGGGAGTTCATCTCGTCGCGGGCCAGCACCAGGCAGCAGAGCCTGCGACTGTGGCTCGAACGCGTCGAGCGGGACGTCGGGCGGTCCTTCGACCAGGCGCTGGGCAGCCGACTCGATGAGCTCGAGCGGATCATGAACTCGGAGCTGCCCCGCCTGTTCCGGGACCGCGTCGCACGCATCGAACGGCTCACGTCGCTGACCGCGGACAGTCCGGCCCGCCCGGACGGCATCACGCTCGCCGACGTCGACCAGCTCATCAGCCAGGTGAGCGCCGTGCTTGCGCCCGTCAGGAAGGGCTGAGCCCGATGGCCGCCCCGTTCTGCCTGGCCGTCGACTTCGGCACGACGAACACAGTGGCCGTGGTCACGGCGGACGACGGGCAGCGTGCGGACGCGCCGCTGCAGCGGATCACGTTCGGCGACGATTGGCGGCTGCCGTCGGCCGTCTTCTGGAGCGCTGACGGCCCACCGGTCGTGGGCCGGAACGCAGTGCGGTCGCAGCGGATGGACCCCACCCGGTTCATCCGTTGCCCCAAGCGCGAGATGGGCTTCGGTGCGGTGCCGCTCGGGGGCCACCAAGTGCCCGTGACGCAGATCGTCGCCGCCGTCCTGGACACGGTGCACCTGGAGACGGTCCGGCAACTCGGTGGGGAGCCCCGGCATGTCGTGCTGACCCGCCCGGTCCAGTGGGCCGCCACCAGGCGAGGGGAGTTCGAGGAGGCGGCGCGGCTCGCGGGCTGGCAGGAGGCGCAATTCCTGGAGGAACCGGTCGGGGCGGCCATCCGCCTGGGCAGCCTCGACCCGCTGCCCTCGGGCAAGCCTTTCGCCGTGCTCGACTTCGGTGGCGGCACGCTCGACGTGGCCGTGGTGCAGCGTGAGGGGGCGGCGTTCGACGTCCTGGCCAGCGACGGGGCCGACCCCCTCGGTGGCGAGGACATCGACGACCTCGTCTTCACCTACGTCCTGAGCACGCTGGTCGACCAGGGGGCGGCCCGGCTGCTGGCCGATTCGCCCGACCCCGCGTGGAGCAGTCGCCGGACGGCCCTGCGCCGCAACTGCCAGCTGGCGAAGGAGCAGCTCTCCGAGCAGGACTGGGGAGCGGTGGGCCTGCCGCACGGCGGGGACGACGTGATCCTGACGCGGCAGCAGTTCGACGGCCTGGCCGGCCCGGTCCTGCAACGCGCGGCCGGAACTCTCCACGAGACGGTGCTGCAGTGCGGGTACGACCCCGCCACTGTGCCCGTGTACCTGGTGGGCGGATCCAGTCGCATCCCGACCCTGCGGCAGATGATCCGAGCGCAGATGCACTGCGAGGTCCGGCTGGTGGGGGATCCACAGTTCGTGGTCAGCGAGGGGGCCGCCCTCTGGGCAGCGCACCGGCCGGGCGCACAGCGCGGCCGGATGCTGTTCGAACGTGTGTGGGAGCGCTTCCCGGACCGGCGAGCCGCACTGGAGGACGCCGGCCGGGCGGCGAGGGAGACCCTGACCACCGCGCGGCGCCGGGCACTGGAGGCCGGGGGGCGGGTCCGGGACGCGGCCGAACGGGCGAGGAACGACCCGCGCGTCAAGGAGACCGGTGAGCGACTGCGACGGGAGACCCGGCGCCTCGTCGACGAGGCGAGGCAGGATGCGCGGACGTCCTCAGCCGTCCTGTGGTCGGTCCTCGTCGTGCTGCTGCTCGTCGTGGTGGTCGTCGTCGCCGCGACCGGGTAGCTGCCGAGGCAAGAGACGCGACGAGCCCCCGTCCCGCAAGGGGAGGGGGCTCGTCCGGTCCGCGCCGCAGCGCGGATCTCGGCTCAGAGGCCGGCGACCTGCTTGGCCAGCCCCGACTTGCGGTTGGCGGCCTGGTTCTTGTGGATGATGCCCTTGCTCGCGGCCTTGTCCAGCGCCTTCGAGGCGACGGTCAGGGCAGCGGTCGCGGCGGCGGCGTCCCCGGACTCGGCGGCGGTGCGGACACGCCGCACTGCCGTCTTGAGGGCGGACTTGACGGCAACGTTGCGCTGACGCGCCTTCTCGTTGGTCTTGATCCGCTTCTTCTGGGACTTGATGTTCGCCACGCGTGAGCCTCGGTGTCTCGCAGGAGGGGAGTACTTCTGACAGTGCGTCCGGGCGCAGAGCAGCAGACACCGCGCCGGCGGACCGGCTTGCCAAGATACCAGCGTGGGTCGGCAGACCCCAACCCGCGGTCGGTGGGCCCGGGCACACACGACTTTCCGGCGGTCGCCCGGGTCCGGCGGGTGCCGTGGGACGATGGCAGCACTGTGACGACTCCTGCCACCACTGATCCGGCCCGTATCCGGAACTTCTGCATCATCGCCCACATCGACCACGGCAAGTCGACGCTGGCCGACCGGATGCTCGAAGTCACCGGGATCATCGAGGCACGGCAGATGCGCGCCCAGTACCTCGACCGCATGGACATCGAGCGCGAGCGCGGCATCACGATCAAGGCGCAGAACGTGCGCCTGCCGTGGACACCGAAGAGCGGCGGGCACCAGGGCACCGACCACGTCCTGCACATGATCGACACCCCGGGGCACGTCGACTTCACCTACGAGGTGTCGCGTTCGCTCGCCGCCTGCGAGGGCGCCGTCCTGCTCGTGGACGCCGCCCAGGGCATCGAGGCGCAGACCCTGGCCAACCTGTACCTGGCCATGGAGAACGACCTCACGATCATCCCGGTGCTCAACAAGATCGACCTGCCGGCCGCCCAGCCCGAGAAGTACGCCGCCGAGCTGGCGCACATCATCGGCTGCGACCCCGACGACGTCCTGCGGGTCAGCGGCAAGACCGGCGAGGGCGTGCCCGCCCTGCTCGACGCGATCGTCGACCAGATCCCCGCCCCGACCGGCGACGCGGACGGCCCCGCCCGCGCGATGATCTTCGACTCCGTCTACGACATCTACCGCGGCGTCATCACCTACGTCCGCGTCGTCGACGGCCGGATCTCCGCGCGCGACCGGATCAAGATGATGTCGACCGGGGCCACGCACGAGCTGCTCGAGATCGGCGTCATCTCGCCCGAGCCCAAGCCGGTGGAGAGCCTCGGCGTCGGCGAGGTCGGCTACTTCATCACCGGGGTGAAGGACGTCCGCCAGTCCCGCGTCGGCGACACCGTCACGCTGCAGCACAAGCCGGCGGCCGAGTCGCTCGGCGGGTACCGCGACCCGAAGCCGATGGTCTACTCCGGCCTCTATCCCATCGACGGCAGCGAGTACCCGCTGCTGCGCGAGGCGCTGGACAAGCTGCTGCTCAACGACGCCGCCCTCACCTACGAGCCGGAGACCTCCGCGGCGCTCGGCTTCGGGTTCCGCGTCGGGTTCCTCGGCCTGCTGCACCTGGAGATCGTCCGCGAGCGGCTCGAGCGGGAGGCGGGCATCAGCCTGATCTCGACCGCCCCGAACGTGGTCTACCGGGTGGTCATGGAGGACGGCACGGAGCACACCGTCACCAACCCCAGCGACTGGCCCGAGGGCAAGATCGACCGGGTCTACGAGCCGGTCGTGAACGCCACGATCATCGCGCCCAGCGACTACACCGGCGCGATCATGGAGCTCTGCCAGAGCCGCCGCGGTCAGCTCGGCGGCATGGACTACCTCAGCGAGTCGCGCGTCGAGCTGCGCTACACGCTGCCGCTCGGCGAGATCATCTTCGACTTCTTCGACGCCCTGAAGTCGCGCACCCGCGGCTACGCCAGCCTCGACTACAGCGAGGCCGGCGAGCAGGAGTCGCAGCTGGTCAAGGTCGACATCCTGCTGCAGGGTGAGGCCGTCGACGCGTTCAGCGCGATCGTGCACAAGGACAAGGCGTACAGCTACGGCGTGATGATGGCCGGCAAGCTGCGCGAGCTGATCCCGCGGCAGCAGTTCGAGGTGCCCATCCAGGCCGCCGTCGGCTCGCGGGTCATCGCCCGCGAGACGGTCCGCGCCATCCGCAAGGACGTCCTCGCCAAGTGCTACGGCGGTGACATCACCCGCAAGCGGAAGCTGCTGGAGAAGCAGAAGGAGGGCAAGAAGCGGATGAAGATGGTCGGCCGCGTCGAGGTCCCCCAGGAGGCCTTCGTGGCCGCGCTCTCCACGAACGAGTCCACCGCCTCGAAGAAGTGAGCGACCGCGGCCGAAGTGGCCACGTCGGCCGCACGGGGCGGGTCGAGGCGGTCTGCGTCTCGGGCCCCGACCTGCTGCCGCTGCCCGGCCGCCGGCCCGGCCGCAGCGGCATCGACAAGAAGCCGGTGACCGGCCGGGTCGCCGTCCAACCGCTCGGCCTCGACGGCGACGTGCAGGTCAACCGCAGGCACCACGGCGGGGAGGGGCAGGCGGTCTACGCCTACGCCCAGGAGGACGCCGCCTTCTGGATCGCCGAGCTGGGCCGTGAACTGCCGCCGGGACGGTTCGGCGAGAACCTGCGCACCAGCGGCGTGGACCTGCGCAACGCCCTCCTCGGGGAGCGGTGGCATGTCGGGACCGCGGTGTTCGAGGTGACCGCCTGGCGCACCCCGTGTGCCAATTTCGCCCGCTTCTGGGGCGTCCCCGACCTGGTCGAGCGGTTCGCCGCGCACGGCGCCACGGGCGTGTACCTGCGGGTGCTGCAGACCGGCGAGATCGGCGCCGGCGACGCTGTCGAGATCGTCCGGCGTCCCGATCACGGGATCACGGTGGAGACGGCCTTCCGCATCGCCATGACGCAGAAGTCGCGGCTGCCCGAGCTGGCGCCGGTCCTCGAGTACCTGCCGGACAGGGCCAGGTCCAAGATGGCGGCCAGGATCGACGCACGGACGGGCACCCGGGCCTGAGCCCGCGGCCGCCTCAATGCAGCCAGGCCGCGTAGGACAGCCCCACGACCAGTCCTTCGGCTGACTGCAGCCTGGCGACCGTCTGCCCCCACGGCTCGGTCCGTGCCTCGTGCAACAGCTCGAACCCGACGTCACGGAGCTCGGCGGCGCCGGCGGCCACCGCGTCGGCATCGGCCAGCTCGAACTCGATGCTCGCCTGGGGCACCGGCCGGTCGGCCGGCCAGGCCTCCGAGCCGAAACAGGCTCGCGCGGCCTCTGCGAGCGGCCACACCCCGAAGTGCCTGCTCCCCTCGATCCGCTCGCTGGCGAAGTACTCGCCGTCCAGCCGTTCGAGGGGCAGCCCGAGCGCATCGACGTAGAGACGCCGGCTGGCCGCCGGGTCGGCGGCGATGACGCTCACACTCGCGATGAAGAGGACGTCCATGCGGGCACCCTGGCACCGACCCGTCCGCGGGAGGGACGTCGTCGGCGCCTCCACTCGCGCTGTCCACCGACGCGCTACTGTCCGCCGCGGTAGGCCGGGACCCGCCCCGGCCTCCGGGGAGGTCGTCCATGACGCCGCGCCGCACGGTCGCGCCGCTGCTCGCACTCGCGCTGCTCGCCGTCCCCGTGGTCACCGCGTGCGGTGGGGGTGGCACGGACACGGAGTCGGCGACCGACCTGCTCGCGCACGCCCGGCACACCCTCGACGAGACCGAGTCCGTGCACTTCGTCCTCGACAGCGAGGGCGCTCCCGCGACCGGCACCCAGCTCGTCGGCGGGGAGGGGGACATCGCCCGGCCGGCGTCCTTCGAGGGCACCCTGGAGGTGCGGGCGATGGGCTCGACCCTCGACCTCGCGGTCGTCTCCGTCGACGGCACGGTCTACGCGCAGCTCCCCTTCACCTCCGGGTTCAGCGTCGTCGACCCGGCACAGTTCGGCTTCGGCGACCCCGGGGCGCTGATCGACCCCGAGACCGGCATCTCTCAGCTCCTGGCAGCCGCCGAGTCCGCGGAGCTGGGCGAGGAGCGGCGGGTGGACGGCGAGGTCGTGCGCGAGGTGACGGCGGAACTGCCCGGGGACCTGGTCGAGCGGATCCTCACCAGCGAGGATCCGACGCGCCCGGTCCGCGCCCGCTTCTCGGTCGCCGAGGAGAGCGGGCAGCTGCTCCGCGCCGAGCTCACCGGGCCCTTCTTCAGCGCCGAGGACGACGCCACGTACACCCTCGAGCTGAGCGACTTCGGCGCCGATGTCCAGATCACCGCACCGGCCACCGGCTGAGCGGGGGCCGGCCGCCGACCGTCCCGGGCCGGGCCTGCCGGTCGTCGTCCTCGCCACCCTCGCCGTCCTGGTCACCGCGGCCGACACCTACGTCGTCGTCCTGGCCCTGCCCGACATCCTCACGGGGGTCGGCGTCGGGCTGGACGAGCTGCAGCGGGCCACCCCGATCGTCGGCGGGTTCCTGCTCGGCTACACCGCCACGCTGCCCCTGCTGGGCCGCCTGGCCGACCTGCGCGGCCGGGCGCCGGTGCTGGTCGGCTGCCTGCTGCTGTTCGCCCTCGGATCGCTGCTCACCGCCACCGCCGACACGCTGGGGCCCGCCGTCCTCGGCCGGGGGCTGCAGGGCATCGGCGCGGGCGGGCTGGTGCCGGCCACCCTCGCGCTCGTCGCCGACCGCTGGCCTCCGGAGCGGCGCGCGCTGCCCCTCGGGGTCGTGGGCGCGGTGCAGGAGGCCGGCGCGGTACTCGGCCCGCTGGCCGGGGCGGCCGTGCTGGCGGTCGCCGACTGGCGGGCCATCTTCTGGCTGAACCTGCTGCTGGGCCTGGCCCTGGCCGGAGGCGCCGCGGTCACCGGCCGCGTGCGCCGGCCCGATCCCGTGGGACTCGCGCTCGCCGCCGTCGTCCTGCTCGCCGTGGGCCTGCAGCTGGCCGCCCCGCGCGCATTGGCGGAGGACGTGACGCTGGGGCTGGCCTACGTCCCCCTCGTCGAGGCGGTGGAGTGGACGACGCCGCTCGTGCTCGCCGGGCTCGTCGCCGGGATCGGCCTGGTCCTGCGCGGCCTCGCGGTGCCCGCGGGTGCGGTGCTGCCGGTGCGGGGCCTGCGGCGGCTGGCCGCCGAGGTCGACGTCGTGGGGTCGGCCCTGGTCGTCGTCACGCTCGGGAGCCTCGTCTGGGCGTTCGCGGCCGCCGACCCGGCGACCCAGATCGTGGCGCACGGCCCCGTGCTCCTGCCGCTGGCCGCGGTGGCCACGGCGACGTTCCTCTGGCACGAGCGCCGGACGCCTGCGCCGGTGCTGCCGCTGGCGGCGCTGCGGCCGGTCGGGGCCTGGGGCGCGCTGCTGGTCAACGTGCTGGTCGGTGCCGCCCTGGTCGCGGCCCTGGTCGACATCCCGCTGTTCGCGCGGAACACCACGACGCCGGGCGACCAGCTCGGCGCCGCGCTCGTGCTGCTGCGGCTGCTCGTCGCGGTCCCCGTCGGGGCGGTGGCCGGGGGCTGGCTGTGCCGCAGGGTTCCGGCCCGGTTCGTGGCCGCCGGCGGGATGGCGCTCACCGCGGTCGCGTTCGTGCTGATGACCGGCTGGGACGCCGGGTCGCTGGACGGCGCGGCGTCGACCGTCGTCCTGCTCGCCGCCGGGCTCGGGTTCGGGCTGGCGATCGCGCCGGTCAACGCGGTCCTGCTGGCCGTGACCCGCTCCGACGTCCACGGCAGCGCGAGCGCCCTGGCGGTGGTCGCCCGCACGGTGGGGATGCTGGCCGGGCTGTCGCTGCTGACCGCCGTCGCCCTGCGCCGGTTCACCGCCGAGGTGGGGGCCATCGGCACTCCGTTGGAGCTGTGCCCGGAGACACCCGCCGACTGCGCGGCCTACGACGCCGCCACGAGCGCGGCCGTCCTGACGCAGCTGCACACCGTCTTCGCGGGTGCGGCGGTCGCGGCAGGGCTCGCCGCCGTCGCAGCCCTGGTCCTGCTGCGCGACGGAGGGTCGACGCCGCTCCGCCCGTGAGGACGCAACCGCTCCACGGGCCGCTCTCCTCGTCTAGCTTTCCCCGCGGAGGGAGGCGCCGTGGAGGGCACCGGGCAGCTGCGCATCAGTCTGCTGGGCCCGTGCGCGGCGTGGCTCGACGGGAGGGCGCTCGATCTCGGCGGCCCCCGGCAGCGCGCCGTCCTGGCCGTGCTCGTGCTGGCCCGCGGCGAGGTGGTGCCCGTCGACCGGCTGACCGAGTACGTCTGGGGCGAGCGTGCCCCCGCCGACCCCGCGGGTGCGGTGCAGGCCTACGTCTCCCACCTGCGCCGGCGACTGCAGCCGGGCAGCGCGGCCCGCACCCGGTCGGGCGTCATCGTCAGCCAGGGACGGGGCTACGCCGTGCGGCTGCCGCCCGACGCCGTCGACGTCTGGCGGTTCGAACGGCTGCTGCAGCGGGCAGGGGCGGCGGTGGAGGCGCAGCAGGCGGTGGCCCTGCTCTCGGAGGCGCTGGCGCTGTGGCGGGGGCCGCCCCTGGCCGAGTGGGTCGACGAGCCGTGGGCGGAGCCGGAGATCACCCGGCTCACGGAGCTGCGCGCGGAGGCGCGGGACCGGCTCATGGCCGCCCAGCTCGCCCTCGGCCGGGCGGCCATGGTGGTCGCCGACCTGGAGGCGATGGTCGCCGAGGAGCCCCTGCGCGAGGAGCGGTGGCGGCTGCTGGCCCTGGCCCTCTACCGGGCGCACCGGCAGGCCGACGCGCTCGCGGCCCTGCGCCGGGCGCGCCGGACCCTCGCCGACGAGCTCGGCGTCGATCCGGGGCCGGCGCTGCGCGAGCTCGAGCAGCAGGTGCTCGCACAGTCGCCGGCGCTCACCGTGCCGCCCCAGCGCGCGCGTGCTCCCGAGCCGGCCGCACCCGAGCCCCGGCCGCTCCCCGACGACCTGCTGGACCGCGAACGGGAACTGGCGGCGGTGCGGTCCGCGCTCGACGACCTGGTGGCGGGGGAGCCGCGGCTGCTGCTCATCGAGGGCCCGGCGGGCATCGGCAAGACCCGCCTCCTGAACGAGGCGCGGCGGATGGCGGCCGAGCGCTCGGTGCGGGTGCTCACCGCGCGGGGCAGCCAGCTGGAGAAGGCGTTCGGGTTCGGCGCCGTCCGGCAGCTGTTCGACCCCCTCCTCGCCAGCGCCGAGCGCCGCGAGGAACTGCTCACCGGTGCGGCCAGCAGTGCGCGGACGGTCTTCGACCTGTCACCCGGGGAATCGCCGGAGGGGTCCTTCGCCGTCCTGCACGGGCTCTACTGGCTGGCGGTCAACCTGACCTCCTCCGGTCCCGTGCTGCTGGCCGTGGACGACGTCCAGTGGTGCGACAGCGCGTCGTTGCGGTGGCTGGCCTACCTGGTCCGCCGGCTCGAGGCCGTGCCGGTGCTCGTCGTGGGCACCGTCCGCACGGGGGAGCAGCACGCCGACGAGGAGTTGCTCAACGAGCTCTCGCTGGAGCCGGCCGCGGTCGTCGTGCGCCCCGAGGCGCTGTCCCAGGCGGCCGTCGCGGAGCTCGTCGGCCGGCGGCTCGGCGAGCCGGTCTCGCCGCTGTTCGCCCTGGCTTGCCACCGGACCACCTCCGGCAACCCGCTGCTGCTCCGGCAGCTGCTGCGGGCGATGGAGGCCGACGGGGTGCGGCCGGACGCCGCCCACGCCGACATGGTGGTCGCGGTCGGTTCGCGGGCGGTCTCGAGCATGGTGCTCATGCGGCTGCGGCGGCTGGCCGGTGCCGCACCTGCGGTGGCCCGGTCGGCCGCGGTCCTCGGCGACGGCGCACCCCTGCCGGTGGTCGCCGCGCTCGCCGAGCTCTCCGAGCCCGGCACCGCGGCGGCGCTCGCGCGGCTGGCGCGCGCCGAGATCGTCAAGGACGAGCAGCCGCTCGCCTTCGCCCACCCCCTGGTGCGGGAGGCGGTGTACCGCGACCTGCCCGCCGCGGAGCGGGCGCTGATGCACGAGCGTGCCGCGCGCCTGCTCCGCGCGTCCGGCGCCAGCGACGAGCAGGTCGCCGCCCACCTGCTCGTGGCCCCGGTGCGCGGCGACGAGGGCACCGTGCAGGTCCTGCGGGCCGCCGCGCGCACTGCCGCCGACCGGGGGGCGTCCGACAGCGCGGTCACCCTTCTGCGCCGGGCCCTGGAGGAGGGGCCGACCGGAGAGCTCCGCTGCCACGTCCTCACCGAGCTCGGCCTGCTGGAGTCGCTGATCGACGGCGCCGCGAGCACCGAGCACCTGCTGCAGGCGTACGCCCTGCACCAGGACCCGGAGGACCGCGCGGACATCGCCGTCGCCATCGCGCGCACCGAGGTGTTCGCCAGCCCGCCGGGCGTGGCGACCCGCTTCGCCCGGGACGCCGGCCGTGCGGTGCCGCCCGAGTTCGCCGACCACCGCCAGGCGCTGCTCGCCATCGAGCGGACGAGCGGTTACATGCACGGGCTGGAACCGTCGGAGTGGCGGAGGACCGAGCCCGGCGACCCGGCCGGCGAGGGCCTCGGCGCCCGCATGCTCGCGGCCAACCTCGCGTTCGAGGCGATGGCCGACGGCGTCGATCGCCAGCGTGCGATCGCGCTGGCGCGCTTCTCCCTGGACGGGGACCGGCTCTGGGCGGTCGACAACGGGCTCTTCTGGGTGGTGGCGGCCAACGTGCGGACGCTGGCCGACGACGACCTCGGGGACTTCTGGCCGCGCGCCCGGGCGCAGGCGCACGCGCGTGGCTCGCTGTTCATGGCCCTGTCGGTCAACGTCTGGGAGGGCTACTGGCGCTGGCGGCGGGGAGAGCTGGACGAGGCGCTGGCCTGCTTCACAGCGGCGCTCGACCAGGACCGGATGTGGGGCGGCTCCGGGATCGGGGAGCCGTACACGCGCTCGTTCCAGATCGGCTGCCACCTCGACCGCGGGGACGTCGCGGCCGCCCGAAGGGTCGCCGACGAAGCGCTCGCCGGACCGACGACGGGGGAGGGCGGCCGGCTGCTCCAGCACGCGCTGGCCCGTCTCCTCGCCGTGGAGCGACGCCCCGCCGAGGCTCTCGCCACGCTCGACGCCATCCCGTCGCCGGTGCCGGTCCGCAACCCGGTCTGGAACCCCTGGCTCACCACGGCCGCGATCGCGCTGGACCGGATGGGCCGCACCGACGAGGCCCTGACGCTCATGGAGGAGGAGGTGGCCCGGCTGCGGCGGTGGGGTGCCCCCAGCTATCTCGGGACCGCCCTGTGCCGCCTCGGCCACCTGCGGGGGGACGCCGGCCTCGACGACGCCCGCGAGGCGGTGGAGGTGCTGACGCCGACGATCGCCGCCGTGGAGCTGGCCCGCGCCCGCTGCATGCTGGGCAGCCGCGCGCAGCTGCCCGACGACGAGGCGGTCGAGCTGCTCCAGGCCGCGCTCGACACGGCCCTCGACCGCGGCGCGGTGGGCATCGCCCACCGCGCCCGTGCCGCACTCGCCCACCGCGGCCGTGCCGCACTCGCCCGCCGCGGCCGGGCGGACGGAAGCGGCCGTGACGTGCACCGGCGCTCCACCACCATCGAGCGCCGCATCGTCGACCTGGCGACGTCGGGGCGAGGGGTCCGCGAGATCGCCCAGCTGCTGTTCCTCACGCCCGGAACCGTCCAGGCCGCGCTCGAGGCGGCGTCCGCCGACGGCCTCAAGTTCTTCTCAAGTCCGTCCGGGGACCGTCGGTCACTGGCAACCGGGAGGACCCCGTGACGCAGCAGCAGATGGCGACGACCGCACCGTCCCGGGCCGAGGCCCTGCGCGGCCTGTGCGGTGGCTCGGTGCAGCTGCCTGGGGACCCGGCCTACGACATGGCCCGTTCGCCGTGGAACCTGCAGATGCGGGACCACCCGGCGGCGGTGGCCTACCCGGCGTTCCCGGACGAGGTCGCCGAGGTGCTGCGCGCCGCGGCGGCCGCCGGGCTGAAGGTCGCCCCCCAGGGCACCGGTCACGGAGCGCCGCCGCTCGAGGGCCGGCTGGCCGACGCGGTGCTGCTGCGCACGTCGGCGATGACGGAGCTCGACGTCGACCCCGACCGCCGCACCGTGCGGGCCGGCGCCGGCGTGCTGTGGGGCGATCTGACCGACATCGTCGGCCGGCACGGTCTCGCCGCCCGGCATCCCTCCTCGCCCGACGTCGGGGTGGTCGGCTACACCCTGGGCGGCGGCATCGGCTGGTACGCGCGGAAACTGGGACTGCAGTGCAACGCGGTCAGCGCCGTCGAACTGGTCCTGGCCGACGGCACCTTCGTGCGCGCGACCGCCGACCGGGACGCCGAGCTGTTCTGGGCGCTGCGGGGCGGAGCGGCACCGCTGGGTGTCGTGACCGCGATGGAGTTCGAGGTGTTCCCCCTCGCGACCGTCGTCGCCGGTCACCTCTCCTGGGACTGGACCGCTGTCGAGCGGGTGCTTCCGGCCTGGGTGGCCTGGTGCGCCGACGCGCCGGAGGAGGCGACCACGTCGTTCCGGCTGCTCGACGTCCCGGTGGACGACGCGATCCCCGCCGAGCTCCGGGGCCGGCGGATCGCGATGATCGACGGTGCGGTACTGGGCGACGACGCCGGCGCCCGCGAGGTGCTGGCGCCGCTGCGCGCCCTCCGTCCGGAGTTCGACACGGTCGCACGGGTGCCTGCGGCGTCCCTCGTCCGGCTGCACCTGGAGCCAGAGGGCCCAACCCCCGCCTACGCCAGCAGCACGCTGATCTCGGGACTGCCCGACGCCGCTGTGGCGCGCGTCGTCGAGGCCGTGGGCCCGGGGTCGGGGACCCGGCTGGCCGCGGCCGAGCTCCGGCAGCTCGGCGGCGCCTTGTCGCGCCCGGAGCCCGACGGCGGTGCCCTGTCCGCCCTCGACGGTCAGTTCCTGGCGCTCGGTCTCGGTCTCGGCGGGGGGAACGACGACGAGTGGGACCGGCAGCGGGCCGACGCCGCCCGCTTCCTCTCGGCAGTGGAGCCGTGGGCCTCCGGCCGGCAGTACCTGCCGATGCTCGACGAGCGCACGGACACCCGGAAGGTCTTCCCGCCCGGGGTGCACGCACGGCTGTCCGCCGTCCGGCGCGCCGCCGACCCGGGCGGCCTCTTCCTCGCCGCGCACCACGAGGGGACCCGGGTCCCGGCGACTTGAGCCCTCGCCGCAAGGCCGCTGCAAGGCGGGCTCAATCGGCCGTCAAGCGCTCGGCGCCACCGTTCCTCCATCAGCTCGACCCGACCTGGAGGACACCGTGACCCTCTCGCTCGACGCCGTCGTCGAGGCCCCCGGCCGCATCTTCTTCGACGCGCTGCGTCGCCGGCTCACCGGATCGCTGCACACCCACGACGAGCCCGGATTCGACGACATCGTCTCGCCGTGGAACCTCGCGGTCGCCATGCGGCCGGCCGCGGTCGTCGTCGCCCGCACCGCCCAGGACGTCGTCGAGACCGTCCGCTTCGCCGGTGCGCACGGCTTGACCACCGGCGTGCAGGCCACCGGCCACGGCGCCGAGCGCTCGCTGGCCGGGCACATCCTGATCATGACTAAGGGCCTGGACGAGGTCACCGTGCACCCGGAGGGCTGGGCCCGGGTGGGCGCCGGCGTGAAGTGGGCCAAGCTGGTCGCCGCGGCGGCTCCCTACGGCCTGGCCGGTGTCAACGGCTCCACCACGGACGTCAGCATCGTGGGCTACACCACCGGGGGCGGCGTCGGCCCGCTGGCCCGCACGTACGGCATCAACGCCGACCGGGTGCGGGCCTTCGAGGTCGTCACCGGTGACGGCGTCTTCCGCCGGGTGACCCCCACCGAGTACCCCGACCTGTACTTCGCGCTGCGTGGCGGCAAGGGCGCCGCCGGCATCGTCACCGCTCTCGAGTTCGACCTGATCCACATGCCGTCCTTCTACGGCGGGGCGATCTACTTCGACGGTGCCGACGCGGCCGCCGTCATCGACCGGTGGCGGGGCTGGGCGGACGCCCTGCCCGAGCAGGGGACGACGTCCTTCGCGATCTTCCAGCTGCCGCCGTTGCCCGAGATCCCGCCGCCGCTGGCCGGCCGGATGACCCTGGGCATCCGGTTCCTGTGGACCGGGGAGCCCTCCGAGGGCGCCCGGCTGCTGAACCAGATCCGGGAGGTGGCGCCGGTGATCCTGGACGACGCGAACCTGCGCCCGTACACCGAGATCGACCACGTGCACGCCGACCCGGTGGACCCCATGCCGGTCGTCGATCCGTCGATCCTGCTGAACGGGTTCCCCGCCGAGGCGGCCGAGCGGCTGCTCACCGTGGCGGGCCCGGGCTCGGGCTCTCCCCAGGTGATCGTCGAGGTCCGGCACCTCGGCGGGGCCTACGCCCGCGAGGGCGCCCACCCCAGCGCCTTCAGTCACCGGGCCGCACGCTTCAGCGTGCTGACCGTGGGCATGGCCGTGGACGAGACCATGGCAGCGGGCACGCTGGCACACGCGCGCGAGGTGTTCGCGGCTCTGGCCGACTGGGACACCGGAGGGGTGTGGCCGAACTTCGGCGTCCCGCACGACGCCGTCTCGGCACGGCGCAGCTACGACGAGCCGACGCTGGCGAGGTTGCGCGAGATCGTCGACACCTACGACCCCGAAGGCGTCCTGCAGGCGGGGGCCTACACCCGAGCCGTCGCCTGACGGTCGGTTCGGCCCCGCGGTGCCCGGACGTGGCCTGCCACGTCCGGGCACCGTCGCGTCACGAGCCCTGTGCAGTCGTCAGGTCGCGACGCAGCTCCGCGGTGTCGACACCCCGGTCCGCCATGACCTTCATCGCCAGCCCCTCGCCCTCGCGGAGCAGGCCGAGCGCGATGTGCCCATCGTTGATCGTCTTCTGCTTGAGGGCGATGGCCTCCCGCAGCGACAGTTTCAGCACCTTCTTGGCCCGCGAGCTGAACGGGATGTGGCTGGGGCTCTCGTCCCGCCGGGCCGGCCCTCCGTCCAGGGCGCCCGGCCCGAACGTGGCCTCGACCCGCTCCCGGACGGCGTCCAGGTCGATGCCCAGGCTCGTGAGTGCGTCGGCGTCCAGGTCGTCGTTCCCGTGGTGACCTTCGACCGCCTCCGACACCATGTCGTGCGTCAACCCGTGCCGGGACAGGACGACGGTGGTCGGCGTGTCCTGGGTGAGCAGGGCGAGGAGCAGGTGCTCGGTGCCGATGCGCTGGTGGCGCAGCCGGCGTGCCTCAATCTGGGCGCCGATGACGGTCCGCCGGGCCTCGGCGGTGAACCGCTCGAACATGGGTCAGTCCTTTCGCCGGAGCGGCCCGCGGCCGCTCGCGTACTTCTTGTGCACCGCCTGCCGGGTCACGCCCAGGAGCTGGGCGATCTGCTCCCACGTCCAGCCCTGGTCGCGGGCGTTCTCCACCTGGAGGGCCTCCAGCCGCTCGACGAGGACCCGCAGCGAGCGCACGGCCTTGAGCCCGACCGTGGGGTCCTTGCTGCTGGCGGCGGTGGCCACCTGTGCTGTGTCGGCCATGCCCGTCAACTTAAGTTGCGTTCCCGTGCCGTGTCAACCGTTTTTGACGAGCGTCGACCGCCGTCCCGACCGCTCAGCCGGCCCGGCGATCGCCCGGCGGCCGGGCGGGACCCCACCGGCGGAGCCGGTCATCGATTCGAGGCGCGGCCCGATCGTCCCGGCAGCACGGTCGCCGTCCGACGGGTCACCTTTCGCCGGCGACGACGTCGTAGTGGACCACCGTCGTCTCCCGGTCCACGAGGTACCGCTCGTCCTCCGGGTAGAACACCGCCCGGTCGATGTCGTCGCCGGCGAAGCCGCGGACAGCGTCCCGGGACGCCCACAGGCTCAGCGTGACGATCTCGGTCCGGCCGTCGCCGACGTCGCGCGCAAGCATCCAGGCACCCTGGTTACCCGGGGTGCGGCGGTACTCGGCCATCCCGGTCCGCTCGATGTAGTCGACGTAGGCGGCGCGGTCCTGCGTGCGCACCCAACCGCGCCACATCCGGGCGATCATGCGGCCTCCTCGCGTCCAGGCGTCGCGCGTTCAGGCGACGGCAGCGGCCTCACCGGCGGTGATGCGCAGCAGCTCGTCGTAGGAGGCGGCGAACATGGTGTGGTGGTCGCCGCCGCCGGCCCAGACCACGGGGTGCGCGGCGAGGTCGACGTCCACCACGGTCCGCAGCGGCGCCGGGTGGCCGACCGGTGCCACCCCGCCCACCTCCTGCCCGGTGGCCGCGAGGACGAACGCGGGGGCGGCCCGGCGGACGCGCCGCACCCCGACCAGTGCGGCGACCTTCGCCGTGTCCACGCGGTGCGCACCGCTGGCCAGGACCAGCAGGGGAGCTCCGTCGGCCTCGAAGACCAGGCTGTTGGCGATGGCGCCCACCGGGCAGCCGAGCGCCGCGGCCGCGGCGGGCGC
>NZ_JBHUHP010000016.1:0-54356 GCF_042682525.1 Blastococcus deserti | reverse complement strand
CGGCTCCTCGAACCGGCGGACGTCGGCCTGGACACCGGCGGCCGCCAGTGCCGCCAGGACCCGGTCGACTGCGCGCACGGGACCATCCACCTCGCTCAGGGCGTGAAGACGATCTTCCCGGCGGTGCGGCCCTCGAGCATCCGCTCGAAGCCCTCCCGGGCCTCGGTGAGCGGGAGCTCCACGTCGATCAGCGGTCGCACGCCGGTGACGCTGCACATCTGGATGAGCGCCTCGAGCTCGGCCCGGGTTCCCATCGTCGAGCCGATCACCGAGAGCTGGGTGAAGAAGATCCGGTTGAGTTCCGCGCCGGGGTTGAAGCCGGTGGTCGCACCGGAGATCACCACGACGCCGCCGGGCTTGAGCGACTTGATGCTGTGTGACCAGGTGACCTCACCGACGGTCTCCATGACGCCGTCGACCCGCTCCGGCAGCCGCGCTCCCGTCTCGAACGCCTGGTCGGCGCCGAGGGCGAGGGCCGCCGCCCGCTTCTCCTCGCTGCGGCCGGTGACCCACATCCGGTAGCCGGCCGCCCGGCCGAGCACGATCAAGGCCGTCGCGACACCGCCGCTGGCTCCCTGCACGAGCACCGTCTGGCCGGGCCGCAGGCCGGAGCGGACGAAGAGCATCCGGTAGGCGGTGAGCCAGGCGGTCGGCAGGCAGGCGGCCTCGGCGAAGGAGAGGCCGGCGGGCTTGGGCAGCAGATTGCGCTTCGGGACGGCGACCTTCTCGGCCATCGTGCCCTGGTGCAGCTCGGAGAACAGCGTCCGCTTCGGGTCCAGGGTCTCGTCGCCGGTCCACCCGGGGCTCGGGACCACCCCGTGGACGACCACCTCGTTGCCGTCCTCGTCGAGGCCCGCGGCGTCCGTGCCCAGGATCATCGGCATCCGCTCCTGGGGAAGGCCGATGCCCTTGAGGCTGGACAGGTCGTGGTGGTTGAGCGAGACGGCCTTGACCTGGACCGTCGTCCAGCCCTCGGGGACCTCGGGCTCGGGGCGGTCACCGACCTCCAGCACGGACAACGGGTCCTCGGGCGCGGGCGTCGACACGAAGGCGGCGAGCATGATCGGACGCTAACGGAGGGTGGATGCGCGTGCGACGGGGGCCACCGGAGCCGACCGGGCCGGCCGTCGTCGCGTCCGGGTTCGGCGGTCGTCGATCCGGGTTACAGCGCCGGCATGCCACAGACATCCCCGGACGACGACGCCCGCCGCCCGCTGCACGTCGAGGAGTGGACGGAGTCAGACGGGCGGCCGCTGCGCACGCTGGTGTCGGGCCGGCCGCGGACCGGTGCACCGGAGGTCGTGCTCGTCCCGGGTCTGGGCGCGGTGGGCTACATGCTGGAGCTGCTGCACGCCTGCGGTGCGTGGACCAGGGCGACGCTGGTGGACCTGCCCGGCTTCGGGCAGCAGAGGACCGCAGACCTGCCCAGCGACCTGGACTCGGTGACCGCCCGGCTCCTGAGCGCCCTGCCGCCCTCCCCGTCCGTCCTCGTCGGGCACTCGACCGGGACGCAGGTCGCCATGCACGCCGCGCTGGACGCCCCGGACCGCGTCGGGGCCCTGGTCCTCGTCGGGCCGACGTTCGAGCCTGCCGCCCGACGCCCCGGTGCCCTCCTCGCACGGCACATGTGGACGTCGGCCTTCGAGCCACCCGGACAGCTGCGCTACACCGTGCCCGACTACCTGCGCGGCGGGCGCCGGTTCCGGGAGTACCTCACCTCGGCCCTGCGCGACCGGCCGGAGGAGCAGATCGGCCGCATCCAGGCCCCCGTGATCGCGGCCCGCGGCCGGCACGACCACTTCGCCTCGCAGGAGTGGGTGCAGCAGCTGGCCGCGGCGGCTCCGCGGGGTCGCGCCCGCACGCTCCCGGGGGCGCACGCCGTGCCGTACAACCACCCGGGCGCGGTCGCTCAGCTCGCGGGGGAGGCCGCGGCCGCCATGGGCGGGTCCTGACCGCAGGCACGGGCGGGCCAGGGCCCGCTGCTGTCAGCGCTGCGGTGCTCCCGCGGCTGTCAGCGGACGACGACCACGAACTCCCCGCGCGGGACGAACTCGCCGATCACCGGGGCGCCCGATACCTCGCCACCCAGCAGCAGGCCACCGGAGGTCTGGGCGTCGGCGAGCAGCAGGGCCTCGTCCTCCGACACGGCGGACAGGTCGGTGTGCGGGCGCACCCAGTCGAGGTTGCGCCGGGTGCCGCCCGAAACGTACCCGTCGGCGAGGGCCTCGCGGGCGCCGGCCAGGTAGGGGACGGAGGCCGCGTCGACGACCGCGGTCACCCCACTGGCGCGGGCCATCTTGTACAGGTGGCCGAGCAGGCCGAACCCTGTGACGTCGGTGCCCGCGCGGATCCCGGCCGCCACGGCGGCGCGCCCGGCGTCCCGGTTGAGCGCCGTCATGGAGGCGACCGCCTCCTGCGACACCTCGCCGGTGGCCTTCATCCGGCTGTTGAGCACGCCGACGCCCAGGGGCTTGGTGAGCGAGAGCGGCGTCCCGGCGACCGCGGTGTCGTTGCGGATGATCCGGTCGACGTCGACCAGCCCGGTCACGGCCATGCCGTACTTGGGCTCCGGGTCGTCGATCGAGTGCCCGCCCCCGACGTGGCAGCCGGCCTCCTGGGCCACCTCGAGCCCACCCCGCAGCACCTCGGCGGCGAGCTCGGCGGGCAGCACTTCCCGCGGCCAGCCCAGCAGGTTCACGGCGACGACCGGGGTGCCGCCCATGGCGTAGACGTCCGACAGCGCGTTCGCCGCCGCGATCCGGCCGAACGTGCGGGCGTCGTCGACGACGGGGGTGAAGAAGTCGGTGGTGAGCACCAGCCCCTGCCCGCCGGGGATCCGCACCACGGCGGCGTCGTCCCCGTCGTCGAGGCCCACGACCAGCTCCGCGTTGGGAGACGACGGTCCGGCGGCCGTGAGTCCGGCGACGACGGACTCGAGCTCGCCGGGCGGGATCTTGCAGGCGCATCCTCCGCCGTGGGCGTACTGGGTGAGCCGGACACGGGGCGGCGCGGTGGTCACGTGGACGAATCTAGGCGCGAGTCGTCCGCGCAGACCGGCACCCCCGGGTCGCGCCGGCTCCGGACGAACCGCATGCTGACCCCTCGGCCCGGCGAAGAGGGGGAGCCGTGAACCACACCGAAGGAGCCGGCGGCGCGCTTGGTCGCGCGGCCGGCGGGCGTGGTCCCCTCGTGGCCGGTGTGGCGGTCATCGCCCTCGCGCTGGCGCTGCTCACCTGGGCGAAGTACCAGCCCTACCTGCACAAGGTGCCCGCGGTGCTCGGCGCGGACAGCCTCGGGACGTCGATCGTCACAGGGGAGGGGGAAACCGCTCCGGAGCCCTCCCTGGCGGCCGGCTGGCAGTTCACCGTCGCCTACCTGCAGGCGGTGTGGAAGGCCCTGGTCACCGGACTGCTGCTGGCCGCGGTGGTCCAGGTGCTCCTGCCGGCGCAGTGGCTGCGCCGGGCATTCGGAACCTCGGCCGGGGTGGGGTCGGGCGTCCGGGGCGGCTTGTGGTCGATCCCGACACTGATGTGCTCCTGCTGCGCCGCGCCGCTCGCCGTGGGCCTGCGCCGGTTGCGGGCCAGCCTGCCCGCCACGGTGGCGTTCTGGCTGGGCAACCCGGCGCTCAACCCGGTGGTCCTCGTGTTCTGCCTCGCGGTGCTGCCCTGGCCGTGGGCGGTGCTGCGGTTCGCGGGCGGCCTGGCGGTGGTGGCCGGCGGCATCGCGGTCGCCGGGTGGGCGGAGCGCCGCGCTGCGGCTCCCGGCCTGCCGGACGTCGTGATGCAGGACCCGGACGACGTCGCCGACGGGTCCCTGCCGGTCCGGTTCGCGCGGACGCTCACCGGTCTGTCGGTGCGTCTCCTGCCCGAGTTCGCTCTCGTCGTCTTCCTCCTCGGGACCTTCCGCGCCGTGCTGTTCCCGCTCGGCGGGGAGGTGCCGGGCGGGCTGGCGCTCGTGCTGGCGCTGCTGGTCGCCGGTCTCCTGCTGCCCGTCCCTACGGGTGCCGAGATCGCCGTCGTCGCCGCGGCGCTGGCCGCCGGGGCGCCGCCGGCCGCGGCCGCTGTCCTGCTCATCACCCTGCCGGTGCTGAGCCTTCCGTCGGTGCTCATGGTGCGGTCGGTCCTTCCCCGCCGCGTGCTCGCCGGGACCATCGGTGTCACCGCCGCGGTGGGCCTGCTCGGTGCGGCTCTCGTGCCCGCGCTCGTCTGACCGGTGCGCGGGCGCCGGCGGTCGCCGCCTAGGCTGGGTCGTGGAGGCGTCAGGGTGTCTGGTGACCCCCGCGGTCTCTAAAGCCGACGTGGCCGAGCAGCTCGGTCAGGCGGGTTCGATTCCCGTCCGCCTCCGCCAACTCCTTCCCCCGCCTAGGCTGCGGAATCGATGAGCGCCGATCCCCGCCGGCAGGTGCCGCGCACCGACTCCCTGCTCGCCGACCCCCGGCTCGCCGCCGCCGGTGAGCGGCTGGGACGCGGCCTGGTCAAGGGCGCCGTCCAGCAGGTGCAGCAGCGGATCCGGGACGGCGAGCTCGCGCCCCCGGACGCCGTTCCCGCAGTCCTGGCCGCGCTGCCGGGCACCGCGAGCAGCCTGCGGCCGGTGCTCAACGCGACCGGCGTCCTGGTGCACACCAATCTCGGCCGGTCCCCGCTGTCGCCCGCCGCCGTGGCGGCGATCACCGCAGCGGCCGGCACCACCGACGTCGAGCTCGACCTCGCCTCGGGCCGGCGCGGGCCCCGCGGCGAAGCGGCCATCGCCGCCCTGCTGGCCGCCGTCCCCGCCGCGGAGGCGGCCATCGTGGTGAACAACTGCGCTGCCGCGCTGGCCCTGGTCGCCACCGCGCTGGGGCAGGGCAAGGAGCTGGTGCTCGCCCGCGGCGAGCTGGTCGAGATCGGTGACGGGTTCCGGATCCCGGAGCTGCTGGCCTCGACCGGCGCCCGGCTGCGCGAGGTCGGGACGACAAACCGCGTGACGCTCGGCGACTATCGCGGTGCTCTGGGGTCCGCGACCGGCGCGGTCCTCAAGGTCCACCCGTCCAACTTCGTCGTCCGCGGGTTCACCCGGCAGGTCGCCGTCGGCGAACTCGCCGCCGCCCTCGCCGGCACCGGCACGCCCCTGGTCGCCGACATCGGCTCCGGACTCCTCCGGCCGCACCCGCTGCTCCCGGACGAACCGGACCTGCAGAGCGCCCTCGCCGCCGGTGCCGACGTGGTGCTGGCCAGTGGCGACAAGCTGCTCGGGGGCCCGCAAGCGGGTCTCGTCCTCGGCCGCGCGGAGCTGGTCCAGAGGTTGCGCAGGCACCCGCTGTACCGCGCCCTGCGGGTGGACAAGACCACGCTGGCCGCGCTGGAGGCGACCCTGCGCGGCCCGCTGCCCCCGGTCCAGGAGATGCTCGCCGCCGACCTCGACGGGTTGCGGGCGCGGGCGCGGGCATTGGCCACGCGGCTGGCCACCGTCGGGGTGGACGCGGTCGCCGTCGACGCCGAGGCCAGGGTCGGCGGGGGAGGAGCGCCCGAGCACCCGCTGCCCAGCGCCGCCGTGTCGCTCCCGGCGTCCTTCGCCGGGTCGCTGCGTCGCGGTGCGCCACCGGTGGTCGGCTACGTGGAGGGTGACCGCACCCTGCTGAACCTGCGCAGCCTCCCGCCCTCGGCCGACGACGACCTCGCCGCCGCGGTGCTGGCGGTCGCCGCGTCGTGACCCGCGCGGACGTGAACCACATGGACGTGGTGGCCACCGCCGGGCACGTCGACCACGGCAAGTCGGCCCTGGTCCGCGCCCTCACCGGCATGGAGCCCGACCGCTGGGCCGAGGAACGGCGTCGCGGGCTGACCATCGACCTCGGCTTCGCGTGGACGACGCTGCGGTCCGGTCGCCGGGTCGCCGTCGTCGACGTGCCCGGTCACGAGAAGTTCGTGGGGAACATGCTCGCCGGGGTGGGCCCGGTCCCCGCGGCGCTGCTCGTCGTCGCGGCCGACGACGGCTGGTCGGCGCAGACCGCCGAGCACGTCGCCGTCCTCGACGCGCTGGGCGTGCGGCACGCGCTGCTGGCGGTGACCAAGTCCGATCTCGCCGACCCGGAGCCGGTGGTGGCCGACGTCGGGGAGCGGCTCGCGGGGACGTCGCTGGGCGACGCGCCGGCGGTCTCGGTGAGTGCCCTGACCGGCGTCGGCATCCCCGAGCTCGGTGCGGCCCTGGACGCCCTGCTCGCCGGCCTCCCACCGCCGGATCCCACCGCGCCGGTGCGCCTCTGGATCGACCGCGCGTTCACCATCCGCGGCGCCGGGACCGTCGTCACCGGGACGCTGGCCGCCGGGAGCGTGGCCGGCGGCGACCGGCTGCTGCTCGGCGACCGCGAGGTGGTCGTGCGCGGGGTGCAGTCCCTGGGCGCCCCGGTGGAGCGGGCGTCGGCGACCGCCCGCGTGGCGCTCAACCTGCGCGCGGTCTCGGTCGAGGAGATCTCCCGCGGCGACGCCCTGCTGACGCCGGGCGCCTTCCGCCGGACCGGCGTCGTGGACGTCACGCTGACCGCCGAGCCGGGGGAGCGGCTGCCGTCGGAGCCGGTGGTCCACGTCGGCTCGGCGACGGTCGGCGCCCGGCTGCGGCCCCTCGACGGAGCGGTGGCGCGGCTGCGGCTCGCGTCGCCCCTGCCCCTGCGGATCGGCGACCGGCTGCTGCTGCGCGACCCGGGCGCCCGGCGGGTGGTCGGCGCCGACGTCCGCGACGTCGCCCCACCGGAGCTGCGCCGGCGCGGAGCCGCCCGCCGGCGTGCCGCAGAGCTGACCGCCCAGCCGCAGGGGGCCGACGGTGCCGCCGCCGATCTCGCCCGCCGGCGCATCGTGCGGGCCGACGACTTCGCCGCGATGGGCTGGCCGGTGCCCGCCGGTGCCACCGCGCACGGTTCGTGGCTGCTCGCCGCGGGCCTGGCCGACGAGCTCGCCGGCCGGCTGCCCGACGTCGTGGCGCGGTACCGCAGGCTCCGCCCGCTCGAGGCCGGCCCGCCGCTGGAGGTCGTGCGCCGCGCACTGGAGCTGCCCGACGTGGACCTGGTCGGCGCCGTGGTCCGGCCGCCGCTGGTGCTGCGCGAGGGGCGGGTGGTCGACGGGACCGCGGCGCTGCCCCCGGAGGTGCAACGCGCGGTCGACGTGATCCGGGCGCGCCTCGCCCAGGACCCGTTCGCGGCCCCCGAGGCCCCCGAGCTGTCCGCCGCGGGGCTCGGGGTGCGGGAGCTGGCGGCGGCCGTGCGCAGCGGTCAGCTGGTGCGGATCGCCGACGGCGTCTACCTCGCCCCGGGGGTGGCCGACGAGGCCCGGCGGCGACTGGCCGGGATCGCCCAGCCGTTCACCCTCAGCGCGGCCCGGCAGGCGTGGGGCACCAGCCGCCGGGTCGCCGTCCCGCTCGCCGAGTGGCTCGACGCCCAGGGCGCGACCGTCCGGCTCCCCGACAACACCCGCCGTCTCCGATAGGTGTCACGACGACGCTCTGCCTCTGCCCACCATGGTGGGCAGAGGCAGAGCCTCCGGGATGAGCCTCCGGGATGAGCCTCCGGGATGAGCCTCCGGGATGAGCCTCCGGGCTGGGGCTATTCGGCCGTGGGGACCCAGCGCGCGGGGCGCTTCTCGCGGAAGGAGGCGATGCCCTCCTGGCCCTCCTCGCTCGCGAAGAACCGGGCCGACAGCTCGAGCAGCTCGTCGAACCGGAGCTCGGGGATCCGTGCCCGGAGCAGGCGCTTGGTCTCCGCCAGCGCCGTCGGCGCGCCGGCGGTCAGGTGCACCAGCTGGGCCCGGACCTCACCGTCGACGTCGGCGTCGGGCACCACCAGGTCGACCAGCCCCCCGGCCGCCGCGGCGTCCGCGTCGAACACCTGGCCGGTCAGCATCAGCCGGTGCGCCACGTGCGGCAGCATCCGCGGCAGCACGACGGCGGAGATCACCGCCGGGACGATGCCGAGGCGCACCTCGGAGAAGGCGAACGTCGCGGACGCGCCGGCCACGACGACGTCGCAGGCGGCCAGGAGACCGACCCCGCCGGCACGGGCCGGCCCCCGGACGACGGCGAGCACCGGCTTGGGCGACGACCAGACCAGCTCCAGGAGCTCCGGGAACTCGCGCACGCCCTGGTCGCCGGCTCCGCCGCCGGCCGCCTCGGCCAGGTCCATCCCGGAGCAGAACACCCGGCCGGTGTGGTCGAGGACGACGACACGGACGGCGTCGTCGGCGAGCGCGCCGGTCAGCGCCGTGCGCAGCTGGGCGCGCATCGCGCGGGAGAGGGCGTTGCGGTTGCCGGGGGAGTCGAGGGTCAGCGTCGCAACCCCGCGCGCCAGCTCGACCTGCACCACTCGATCGGACGTCACACCCGCATCCTGCCGGTCGGTCGCGCGGGCGCGGCACACTGGGAACGGATGAACACCGCCCTGCCGCTCCTGCCGGCCCCCGGGCTGCCGGCGGGATCGCCCCGCCCCGACCGGCTGCCCGAGAGCGCCCGTGAGCACCTGGGCAGCACGCCCTTCGGCCTGTACGTCCACGTGCCCTTCTGCGCGACGCGGTGCGGCTACTGCGACTTCAACACCTACACCTCCGACGAGCTCGGGCCCGGCGCCAACCGCGCCGAGTACGCCGGGACGGCGATCGCCGAGCTCCGCCGCGCCGCCGCCACGCTCGGTCCCGACCTGCCCACGGTCTCCACCGTCTTCGTCGGCGGCGGAACGCCCACCCTCCTTCCCGCGGGGGATCTCGCCGCCGTCGTCGCCGAGATCCACCGGCTGTTCCCGGTCGCCGACGGCGCCGAGGTGACCACCGAGGCCAATCCCGAGACCGTCGACCGCGGCTACCTGAGCCGGCTGCGCGAGGGGGGCTTCACCCGGGTCAGCCTGGGCATGCAGTCGGCCGCGGAGCACGTCCTCGCCGTGCTGGACCGGCGGCACACCCCCGGCCGGGCCGTCGAGGCAGCCCGCGACGCGCGCGCCGCGGGGTTCGAGCACGTCAACCTCGACCTGATCTACGGCACCCCGGGGGAGACCGACGCCGACTGGGCGGCCTCCCTGGACGCCGTCCTGTCCGGCCCGGTCGACCACGTCAGCGCGTACGCGCTCATCGTGGAACAGGGCACCCGGCTGGCCCGCCGCATCGCCCGCGGCGAGTTGCCGATGCCGGACGACGACGTGCTGGCCGACCGCTACGAGCAGGCCGACGCCACGCTGCGGAAGGCCGGTTTCGAGTGGTACGAGGTCTCCAACTGGGCCACCTCGGACGCCGCCCGCTGCCGGCACAACGAGCTGTACTGGGCCAACGCCAACTGGTGGGGCGTCGGGCCGGGCGCGCACAGCCACGTAGGCGGCCTGCGGTGGTGGAACGTCAAGCACCCGGCCGCCTACGCCGACCGGCTCACCGCCGGGCTGAGCCCCGCCCAGGACGCCGAGCTGCTCGACGACGACGACCGCGCGCTGGAGACCGTGATGCTGGGGCTGCGGCTCCGCGAGGGTCTGGCCCTCGGGCTGCTGTCGGACGCCGGCCGGCTGCGGGCGGCCGAGTCCGTGGCCCGCGGACTGCTCGATCCGGCCGCGCACGCCACCGGCCGCGCCGTCCTCACCGACCGCGGGCGGCTGCTCGCCGACGCCGTCGTCCGCGACCTGACCGATTGAGGTCCCCGCCCTCCTCACCGTGAGGAGGGCCCGGCCGCCGCACCCTTCCCGGCCTCGAGATGGGGACCGGGCCGCCGGCGCCGGCACCGGGGCATACTGCGCCCGCATGGGACGACGGTTCGCGATCCGCCGGCGCATCGAGGAACTCGACCCCCGCACGGACTTCGCCGCGATCTACCGGCTCATGTCCGCCCACGAGTTCCCCTGGGACATGACCCAGGCGCTGAGCTTCGCGCTCTTCCGCACCTACGCCGTCCCGAGCATCGGCGGGCTGCTCGCGCGCACGGGCGAGTTCACCGAGCGGACGCAGAAGCGCTACGACGACACGGTGCTGCTCCTGGACGCCGTCCTGGAACACGGCACGGACAGCGACGCCGGCCGGACGGCGATCCGCCGGATGAACCAGATGCACCGGGCCCACCCGATCAGCAACGACGACCTGCGGTACGTGCTGGCCACGTTCGTCGTCCTGCCGATCCGGTGGATCGACGCCTACGGCTGGCGGCGCACCACCGAGACCGAGCGGGTCGCGAGCGCCGAGTACTACCGCCACCTCGGCCGGCAGATGGGCATCCGCGACGTCCCGGGCACCTGGCAGGCCTTCGCCCGGCTCCTCGACGCCTACGAACGGGAACACTTCGGTGCCGACGGCGGCGCGCGCGACGTCGCCGAGGCGACCCTCGCCCTGCTGGCCACCTTCCCGCCGAACGACCATCTTCCGCCCGCCGTGGTCCGGCGGATCTCCCTGGCCGTGATGGACGCGCCGCTCCTCGACGCCTTCGGCTTCCCGCGCCCCCACCCGACGCTGCGTGCCCTCGTGCGCGCCGCCCTCCGGACCCGGGGCCGGGTGGTGCGGCTGCTGCCTCCCCGGCGGCAGCCGTACTTCGCCCGGCAGCTCCCTCAGATCCGCAGCTATCCCCACGGTTACGACGTCGCCCGCCTCGGCACGTTCCCGTCCGGCCGCGCCGTGCCGCCACCGCGCGGATCGGTCACGAATCCGGCGTCCCGGTCACCCGAAAGGACGGGGTAGCCGGGCCCGATCTGGGCTATGGTGCGCGTTCCGGCAACGGCGCCGGGATGCCAAGGGGGTGGTCGGCGATGGGCGTGCACGCGTTCGCTGCTGCAGGCTCGCCACCGGGCGTCCCCGCGGCCGGCGCGAGCCCCGCACTCTCCGGCGGGATGCTCCTTGCGCTGGCGATGAACCGTCGGGCGCGCGGCCTGCGCGGACTCGACGTCCTCCGCCGCAGCCAGGACCGGGCTCCGCCGCACGCCGCCTGACTCGCCCCGCGAGTCGCGACCGCCCGTCCTGACGCGCCACCACCGGTGACCGCGTCCCCCTCGCGTTGCCCCAAGGAGTTCCCCATGTCCGCCAGCATCGACACCCAGACCTCGTCCACCGGTGCGCACGACCGGTTCCGCACCCTGCTCGAGCAGCACCGGGCCGACTGCGTCCGCGAACGCGAGGCGGCCCTCGCCGAGTGCGCCCAGTCCGTGCCCGACCCGGTGGCGCAGCGCCGCAGCGCCGACCTGCTGCTCACCATCGGCGAGATCGACGCCGCTCTCGCCCGCATCGCCGCCGGCACCTACGGCCGGTGCACCCGCTGCCAGGCCGAGATCCCCGAGGAGCGCCTGGAGCTGCGCCCCTTCGCCGGCACCTGCGTCGCCTGCACGCGGGCGCGCTGACGTGCGGGCACGTCGACGGACGGCGTCCACCCCCCGGGGCCGCGCGCCCCGTGACGTCGCCGTCGTCGGTGCCGGGATGGTCGGGCTAGCCACGGCCTGGTTCCTGCAGGAGGGCGGCGCCCGCGTCACCGTCTACGAGCGGGACCGGGTCGCCGCCGGATCCTCGTGGGGGAACGCCGGCTGGCTGACGCCCTCCCTCGCGGCGCCGCTGCCCGAACCCGCCGTGCTGCGGTACGGGCTGAGGGCGGTGCTCGACCCCCGGTCGCCGGTCTACGTGCCGTTGCGGGCCGACGTCGGGTTGCTGCGGTTCCTCGCGTCGTTCGCCCGGCACAGCACGCACCGGCAGTGGCGCCGGGGCATGGCCGCCTACGGGCCGCTCAACGAACGGGCGCTCGGTGCCTTCGACGCCCTGGCCGCAGGCGGGGTCACGGCCGGCACACGTGCCAGCGAGCCGTTCCTGGCCGTCCACCGGTCGGAGGGGGAGCGGGAGGGCCTGCTGGCCGAACTGCGGGCCATCCAGGCCGCCGGACAGCCGCACGTCGCGTTCGACGTCCTCTCCGGCGCGCAGGCCCGGACGCTGGAGCCCACGCTGACGGCCTCGGCCGGAGCGGCGGTGCGGATCAGGGGGCAGCGCTACCTGAACCCGCCGGAGTACGTCCGGTCGCTGGCGGACGCGGTCCGCGCCCAGGGCGGGGTGATCGCGGAGGGCAGCGGCGTCCGGGAGCTGCGCGACACCGGCGACGGCGTCGCCGTGACGACCGGCGCGGACGAGCGGCGGCACGACGCCGTCGTCGTCGCGACCGGTGCCTGGCTGGGCGCCCTGGCCCGGCGGTTCGGCGTCCGGCAGCCGGTGCAGGCCGGCCGCGGCTACAGCTTCAGCGTGCCGGTCGAGCGCATGCCGGCCGGACCGCTGTACTTCCCGGCGCAGCGGGTGGCGTGCACGCCGCTGGGGGACCGGCTGCGCGTGGCCGGGATGATGGAGTTCCGCCGCCCCGACGAGCCGCTGGATCCCCGGCGCATCGCCGCCGTCGCCGACGCCGTCCGGCCCTTCCTCTCCGGCGCCGATCTCGACGACCGGCGCGACGAGTGGGTCGGCTCCAGGCCCTGCACCGGCGACGGGCTGCCGCTGCTGGGGCGCACCACGTCGCCGCACGTGTTCGTGGCGGGCGGGCACGGGATGTGGGGCATGGTGCAGGGGCCGGTCACGGGGATGCTGATGGCGCAGGCCGTGCTCAAGGACGAGACCCCGGCCGAGCTGCGGCCGTTCGACCCGCTGCGCTGACAGTCTCGCCAGGCGTCACTGCGGCATCGCGGCCGCGACCGTGCGCGGATCCACGTCTCCCGGAGCGGTCAGAGCCGGCGGGGGTTGGGCACCGGCGGCTGCGTCGGGATGGACGCGGTCGCCGGACCGGTCGACGCCTCGACGGGCGTGAGGGCGTCGAGGTCGAGCACCCGGACGTGGATGACGTTGCGCTGCTGCAGCGCGGCCCGCAGCGCGCGGTGGAGCCCGTCCTCCAGGTACAGCTCGCCGTGCCACTGCACCGCGTGGGGGAAGAGGTCGCCGTAGAACGTCGAGTCGTCGGCGAGCAGCGCGTCGAGCGCCAGTTCCTTCTTCGTCGTCGTCAGCGTGTCCATCCGCACCTGGCGGGGCGGGATCATCGCCCAGTCCCGGGGGGACAAGCCGTGGTCGGGATACGGGCGGCCGTCACGTACCGCTTTGAAGATCAGGGAACCGACCTCCGCTCTCTGCCCCTCGACGGGGGCGCCGACGGATCCACCCTAGCGGCCGGGTCCGCCCCGCGCCGCCACCACCGTGGCTCCCCGCCCAGAGGCTCTCCGCGAGGGTGCGGGCAGTTCGGGGCTCCGTCCGGGGACTCGCCGCGAGCTTGCGACAGGCCAGGAGGACGGGGTCCTCCCGGGGGTCCTCGATCCGCGAGCCACGCGACGGGGCGGCCCGGCGGACGTATGCTGGCCTGGCACTCTGGCCGTGCGAGTGCCAGTTCCGGACCCGCGCCGGAGGCCCGCACGGCGCGTCGACCGGTACGGGGAGGTGTCACCGTGGCGCACGACGAACGCCGCCTGGAGGTCCTCCGGGCCATCGTCCAGGACTACGTCTCGACCAACGACCCGGTGGGCAGCAAGGCCCTGGCCGAGCGGCACGACCTCGGCGTGTCCCCCGCGACGATCCGCAACGACATGGCGGTGCTGGAGGAGCAGGGCTACATCACCCAGCCGCACACCAGCGCCGGCCGGGTGCCCACGGACAAGGGCTACCGCCTGTTCGTCGACCGGCTCTCGGCGGTCAAGCCCCTGTCGGTGGCCGAACGGCGGGCGATCGAGCGCTTCCTCGACGGGGCGGTCGACCTGCACGACGTGCTCAGCCGCAGCGTCCGCCTGCTGGCCCAGCTCACCCACCAGGTCGCGGTGGTGCAGTACCCGACGCTGTCCCGGAGCGCCGTCCGCCACCTCGAGGTGGTGCACCTGGCCGCAGCCCGCCTCATGCTGGTGCTCATCACCGACACCGGGCGCGTCGAGCAGCGGATCGTCGACTGCCCCGTGGACGTCGACTCCGAGGCCGTCGCCGAGCTGCGCAGCCTGCTCAACACCGCGTTCGGCGGCGTCAAGCTCGTCGACGCCGGTGGCAAGGTCCCCGACCTGCTGGAGACCGCGCCGCCCCACCTGCGGGGGCTGGTCGCCACGGTCAGCGCGACCCTGCTGGAGACGCTGGTGGAGCCGAGCGAGGACCGGCTGGTCATCGGCGGGACGGCCAACCTGGCGCGGGGCAACGCGCTCGACTTCCCCGGCTCCGTCCGGCCGCTGCTGGAGGCCCTGGAAGAACAGGTCGTGGTCCTGCGGTTGATGAGTCAGGTGGACGCGAGCACGGTGCTGGTACGGATCGGCGAGGAGAACGCCCACGAGGCGCTCGCCGGGGCGTCGTTCGTCTCCGTCGGCTACGGCTCCGGCGACCGAGCCCTCGGCGGACTCGGGGTCGTGGGGCCGACCCGCATGGACTACCCAGGAAACATGGCCGCGGTCCGTGCCGTGGCCCGCTACGTCGGCCACCTGCTGGCCGAGAGCTGAGGTTGAGACTTCTCGATGGCGACGGACTACTTCGGCGTGCTGGGCGTGGCCCGCGGTGCCAGTGACAGCGACATCAAGCGCGCCTACCGGCGGCTGGCCCGGGACCTGCATCCCGACGTCAACCCCGACCCCGCGGCCAAGGAGCGCTTCCAGGAGGTCACCCGCGCCTACGAGGCGCTGACCGACCCGGACAAGCGCCGGATCGTCGACCTCGGGGGTGACCCGTTCGACACCGGCGGCAGCAGCGCCGGTGGCTTCGGGGCGGCCGGGTTCGGTGGCCTCGGCGACATCATGGACGCCTTCTTCGGCGGGGCGGCCACGCGCGGGCCGCGCAGCCGCACCCGCGCCGGCCGGGACGCGCTCATCCCGGTGGAGCTGGATCTGGCCGAGACGGTCTTCGGCACCACCAAGGACATCACCGTCGACACCGCCGTCCTGTGCACCGTCTGCACCGGGGCCGGCACGGCGCCCGGCACGCACCCGACCACCTGCGTCACCTGCTCCGGGCGCGGCGAGGTGCAGAGCGTGCAGCGAGGTTTTCTCGGCCAGGTCGTCTCCAGCCGTGTCTGCCCGACGTGCGCGGGCACCGGCCAGGTCATCCCCGACCCGTGCCGCGAGTGCGGCGGCGACGGGCGCGTCCGGGCGCGGCGCACCCTGCAGGTCAAGGTGCCCGCGGGCGTCGAGGACGGCATGCGCATCCGGCTCACCGGGCAGGGCGAGGTCGGCCCCGGCGGCGGCCCGGCCGGTGATCTGTACGTGGAGATCCACGAGCGGCCGCACGAGGTCTTCACCCGGGACGGCGAGGACCTGCACTGCCGGGTGACGCTCCCGATGACCTCGGCCGCGCTCGGCACGACGCTGAGCCTCAAGACGCTGGACGGCGAGGAGGACATCGACATCCGCCCCGGCACCCAGTCCGGCAGCGTGCTCACCCTCCGGGGGCACGGGGCGCCGCGGCTGCGGGCGACCGGCCGGGGCAACCTGGTGGTCCACGTGGAGGTGGCGACGCCGACCCGTCTCGACGCGGAGCAGGAGAAGCTGCTGCGCGAGCTCGCCGCCCTGCGCGGGGAGGACCGGGCCGACTCCCACCGCGAGGCGCAGGGTGGTCTGTTCTCCCGGGTCCGCGACGCGTTCAACGGGCGCTGAGGTGAGCACCCCGGACGTCGGCGCCCCCGAGCTGGACGGCGCTCCGCTGTTCCTGCTGGACGACCTGCCCGACACCGCCGAGCTGCTCCTCGGCGGCGCAGAGGGCCGGCACGCCGTCGACGTCCTGCGGCTGGCACCCGGTGAGCGGGTGCGGGTCGGCGACGGTCGGGGCATGGTCGCCGAGGGCGACGTCGTCTCCGCCGGGGCCCAGGGCCTGCGCATCGCCGTCCGGGCCCGGTTCGAGGTGCCCGAGCCCGACCCGGAGTTCGTGCTGGTGCAGGCGCTCCCGAAGGGCGACCGGGGCCCGCTGGCGGTCGACCTGGCCACCGAGCTGGGCGTCGACCGGATCGTGCCCTGGACGGCGGCCCGCTGCGTGACCCGCTGGCGGGAGGACCGCGTCGCCAAGGGCGTGGCGAAGTGGCGGGCGGCGGCCCGGGCGGCCAGCAAGCAGTCCCGCCGTCCGCGGGTGCCCGAGGTGACCGAGCCGATGACCACCCGCGAGGTCTGCGGCATGCTCGGCGACGTCGACCTCGCCGTCGTGCTGCACGAGCAGGCCCGTCGTCCGCTGTCCGAGCTCGACATCCCGCGCGAGGGCACGATTGCCGTCATCGTCGGGCCGGAGGGCGGCCTCACCGACGGCGAGGTGGTCGCTTTCCGCGCCGCCGGCGCAGAGGCGGTCCGGCTGGGCACCGAGGTCCTGCGCACCTCCACGGCCGGCGCCGCCACCCTGGCCGCGCTCTCCATGCGGACCCGCTGGGCCTGAACCATCCGCCCCCGCTGGGCCTGAACGGAGTGCGCTGAGGCCCCTTTCCGAGCATGGAAAAGGGGCCCCGGCGCACTCCGTCGCGCTCAGCAGCAGCGGCTGATCGGGTTCCTCTCCACCGCGTCGGCCCGCGCGCGCTCGAAGTCGCGCCGGCTCATCGGCGTGTGACCGTGCTCGGCGCAGTGCCGGAGGTAGTCGTCCCACCGCGCCTCGCCGGTCAGCTCCCGCAGGTACCAGCGCACGTGCCGCAGGCCCCGGGCGACCGCGCGGCCGCCCCGGGCGTAGGCCGTGCCGGTCACGACCGCCTCCCGTCGCCGCCGCTGTCGAACGTCCCGTGGGTACCCGCGCCGGCTCCGACCAGGCGCTCGTGCTCGGCGATGGCCCGCTTCTCCTCAGCGGTGGGGAAGAGGCCGGAGGGCTCGACGAGCTTCGACGGCACGGCAGGCTCCTCCGTGGTCGGCAGCTGCCCCAGGCGGATGGCACGGGCGATCACGACCACGGCGTTCACCACGACCACCAGCGTCAGCAAGGCGAAGAAGGCCTGGAGCACGCCGTTGACGGTGGAGTTGGTGATGACCTGGTCCATCTGCTCGGGGGTCTGGGCAGGCGCCAGGAGCTCACCCGCGTCCCGCGCCTCCGCGTAGTTCTGCCGCTGGGTGAAGTAGCCCACCCGTGGGTCGCCCGAGAAGATCTTCTGCCAGCTCGCCGTCATGGTCGTGGTCAGGTCCCAGGCCAGCGGGATCCCGGTCACCCATGCGTAGCGCAGCTTGCCGTGCTTGATCAGGAGCACGGTGCACAGCGTCAGCGCGATCGCGGCGAGCAGCTGGTTGGCGATGCCGAACAGCGGGAAGAGCTGGTTGACGCCGCCCAGCGGGTCGGTGACCCCGGTGTAGAGGAACCATCCCCACAGGCCGACGACCGCCGCGCTGGCGATGATGTTGCCGGGCCGCCACGACAGGTCGCCGAACTTCTTCCAGACGTTGCCGATCGTGTCCTGCAGCATGAAGCGTCCGACCCGGGTGCCGGCGTCGACGGCGGTGAGGATGAACAGCGCCTCGAACATGATCGCAAAGTGGTACCAGAACGCCATGCCGCCGCCGCCGAACGCCTGGCTGAAGATCTGTGCGATGCCGATGGCGAGGGTGGGTGCGCCGCCGGTCCGCGAGACCAGGGTGTCCTCCTGGATGGCCGCCGACGCGGCGGCCAGGTCCTGCGCGGTGGTGTCGAAACCGAGGCCCTGCACATACGCGGCAGCGGACTCGACCGTCCCTCCCGTCGCTCCGGCGGGGCTGTTCATCGCGTAGTAGAGCCCCTGGTCGATGACGACGGCCGCGATGAGCGCGCTGACGGCGACAAAGGACTCCATCAGCATGCCGCCGTAGCCGATGAGCCGGACCTGGCTCTCCTTGGCGACCATCTTCGGCGTCGTCCCGGACGAGATGAGCGCGTGGAAGCCCGACAGCGCTCCGCACGCGATGGTGATGAACACGAACGGGAACAGGGAGCCGGCGAAGACCGGCCCGGTGCCCTCGCGCGCGAAGTTCGTGACGGCGTCGGCCTGCAGCACCGGCCGGGCGAGCACCAGGCCGATGGCGAGCAGGACGATGACGCCGATCTTCATGAAGGTCGACAGGTAGTCGCGCGGGGTGAGCAGCAGCCAGACGGGCAGCACCGAGGCGACGAAGCCGTAGACGACCAGCGCGAGGACCAGCCACTCCTTCGACAGGGTCAGCGCATCGCCGAGGCCGGTGCCGTCGACGTAACCGCCGCCGACGATGGCCAGCAGCAGCAGGACGACGCCGATGCCGGTGGCCTCGAGCACCCGCCCTGGTCGGATCCGGCGCAGGTAGATGCCCATGAAGAGTGCGATCGGGATGGTCAGCCCGATGGAGAAGACACCCCACGGGGACTCGGCCAGGGCGTTGACCACGATGAGCGCGAGCACCGCCAGGATGATGATCATGATGGCGAAGACGGCGATCAGCGCGGCGACGCCGCCGACGATGCCGATCTCCTCGCGGATCATCTGGCCGAGGCTCTTCCCGTTGCGGCGCATCGAGAAGAACATGACGGTCAGGTCCTGGACGGCGCCGGCGAAGATGACGCCGACGACGATCCAGATCGTGCCCGGCAGGTAGCCCATCTGGGCGGCGAGCACCGGCCCCACGAGCGGACCGGCGCCGGCGATGGCGGCGAAGTGGTGGCCGAAGAGGACCCGCCGGTCGGTGACGTCGAAGTCCCGGCCGTTCTGCAGGCGCTCGGCGGGGGTGGCCCGCTTGTCGTCGGCGCGCAGCACCTTGTAGGTGATGAACCGGGAGTAGAACCGGTAGGCGATCGCGTACGAGCACAGCGCGGCGAAGAGCAGCCACAGCGCTGAGATGGTCTCGCCGCGGGCCAGGGCGAGCACACCCCAGCAGACCGCGCCGACCACGGCGACCGCCGTCCAGATCAGGACGGTCTGCATCGACCGACGGCCCCCGGTGGCCGGACCGGCCGGCGAGCTCCCGCCGCCGGCGTCGGTGGTGATCGTTCCGGACATGAGCGCCCCCTCGCACTCGTGCCGGCGCCCTGTCGCGCCTGCCGGTTGGCAGCTTAGGGAGCCGCCGCCGTTCCGGCTCCCGGTGCGCGCGAACCGCCGTCCCGCGCGCGGTGCGGAGGCACGCGGCAGAGCCCGGGAGAGGGCTCAGGAAGGGATCCGGAGAGGGCGCGGGCGTGCCATCCTCCCGCCGATGAACCGGACGGACCGTCTCTACGCGCTCGTCGAGGAGCTCCGCGCCGTGGCGCCGCGGCCACGGTCCAGCCGCTGGCTCGCCGCGCACTTCGAGGTCAGCGTGCGCACGGTGGAGCGTGACCTGTCCGCCCTCCAGCAGGCGGGCGTACCGATCTTCGCGACCCCCGGCCGCGGCGGCGGGTACGCCCTCGACGCGGGGATGACCCTGCCCCCGCTCAACTTCACCGCGGCCGAGGCGCTGGCCGTCGCGCTCGCCCTCGAGCGAGCCGGCCGTATCCCGTTCGGCGGGGCGGCCCGGTCGGCGATGCAGAAGCTGGTGGGCGCCATGTCCGGTCCCGAGGCGGCCGCCGCGCGCGGGCATGCCGACCGCGTCCGGCTGATGAGCGCCCCCGGCGACGCCCCCGAGCGGTTGCCCGCGTCGCTGGAGCAGGCCGTCCTCGCCGGCGAGCTCGTGGAGCTGACCTACACCGACGGCGGCGGTCGCACCTCGACGCGCGTGGTGGAGCCGGTCGGGATCGTCGGCAACGACCGGGCCTGGTACCTCGTCGGCTGGTGCCGCCTGCGGGACGCGCCCCGGTCGTTCCGCGCGGACCGGATCACGCAGGTGCGGCCGACCGGCCGGCGGGCGCCCGCCCGACCGTTCGACGTCGTCGCCGCCGGACTGCCGTCGTCGGTGCGGCCGATCGGCCTGGCGGGCCGGGATTCCTGAGAATCACCCACAGGACGCTGTCGCCGTCGGGTCCCACGGTGGCCGCATGACAGCGACGACCTTCTTCGAGATCAGTGGACCCGACGCCGGCCGGCTGCGCGCCTTCTACCGGGGCGCCCTCGGACTCCCCGTCGGCGACCCGGACCCGTCCGGCTACGCGTTGGTGCCGCCCGACGGCGGGATCGGCGGCGCGATCTGGGACGGGACGGCGACCGCGGGCAGCTACGCGGTGTTCTACGTGCAGGTGGACGACGTCGACGCCGCGGTCGACCGGGTGACCGCCGGCGGTGGTGCGGTCGTCCTCGCGCCGCGGCCGCACGGGCCGGCGCGGATCGCCCACGTCAGCGACCCCGCCGGCAACCGCGTCGGGCTCTTCCAGTGGACCGGGCAGCCGCCCGGCTGAGCGACGACGGCGAGCGGGCGGCACTCGGCGCGGTCACGTTCCGGGCACAGTGGGCCGGTCCGGCGGCCGGGGAACCGTCCGGTGTGCCTAGGGTGGCGGCTGCAACAGGCCGACTCCACCGGTCGGCCGCCCGCATTCCGCCGCGGGACGGGTGCCGGACAGTCGCCGGCACCCGTGCTCGTCGGAGGCGCAGGGGCACCGGGCGGCGGCCGGCCCGACAACGGGAGACACATTGGGCACCAAGCTCCTCACCATCGCCGTGGCCACGACGGCCACGGTCGTCCTCGCGTCCTGCGGCTCCGGCGACGGAGAGGGCGGGGGAGAAGCCGCCGGCCGGACCGGCGAGGGCACCGGGGACTCCTGCACCATCGAGGGCGAGGTCCCCATCGGAGCCGTGCTCAGCCTGACCGGTGCCGCGGCCAGCTACGGCCAGTCGCAGCAGCGCGGGCTCGAGCTGGCCGCCGAGCAGCTGGCCGAGAAGGGCGGCGTCACCTACGACCTCCGGATCGAGGACGACCAGACCGACCCGCGGCAGGGGATCACGCTGTTCGACCAGTTCGTCTCCGAGGACGTCAGCCTCATCATCGGGCCGACGCTCTCCAACACCGCGGTGCAGGCCGACCCGATCGCCCAGGAGGCCGGCGTCCCGGTGCTCGGCATCTCCAACACCGCGGCCGGCGTGACCGAGATCGGCGACTACATCTTCCGCAACTCGCTGACCGAGCAGGCCGTCATCCCCCAGACGATCGCCACGGCGACGGAGCAGTTCGGGCTGGAGGACGTCGTCGTGATGTACAGCAACGACGACGCGTTCACCGAGTCCGGCTACGAGGCCTTCGCCGACGCGCTGGAGGACGAGGGCGTCGAGGTGACCGAGACGATCACCTTCTCCAAGTCCGACACCGACTTCCGTGCGCTGCTCACCCAGGCCCAGGAGAGCGAGCCGGACGCGCTGGTGGTCTCCGCGCTGATCGAGGCGGCGATCCCGCTGGTCACCCAGGCCCGCGAGCTGGGCATCGACGTGCCGATCATCGGCGGCAACGGGTTCAACAACCCGCGCCTGATGGCCGACGCCGGCGAGGCCGCCGAGGGCGTCGTCGTGGGGGCAGCCTGGAACTCCGCCTCCGAGAATCCGGAGAACCAGGCCTTCCTGGCGGACTTCCAGGCGAAGTACGACGCGGCGCCCGACCAGTTCGCCGCTCAGGCGTACGCCGGCCTGATGCTCGTCGACCAGGCGGTGCGCGCCAACTGCTCCGCGGACCGGGAGGACATCAAGCAGGCGCTCGGGGAGCTGGAGAACGTCCCGACCGTGCTCGGTGAGTTCTCCATCGACGAGAACCGCGACGCCGTCCACCCGGCCGTCGTGCAGGTGGTCCAGGACGGGAAGTTCGCCGTCCTCGAGTGATCGGGCATCCTTGCCCGGTCGGGGAACCGACCGGGCAAGGACCCCCGGACACCGGAACCGGATCCGGCGCAGACCGAACCGGGTGGCCGGGGCCCGCTTCCACGACGAGACGAGGACCGCTGTGCAGCAGTTGCTCAACGGCATCTTCATCGGGTCCATCTACGCGCTGTTCGCCATCGGCTTCACCCTGGTGTTCGGCATCCTGGACCGGCTGAACCTGGCCCATCCCGCGGTGTTCGCCGCGTCGGCCTTCGTGGGGATCGAGCTGGTGGAGCGCGGCGGGCTGTCGCTCTGGGCGGCCCTCCCCATCGTGTTCGTCTTCGGGGCCGTGGTCGGCCTGCTCATCGAGCGGCTGGCATTCCGGCCGCTCAAGGGCCGCGCCGATGCGCACTTCGCGGGGCTGATCTCCTCCATCGCCCTCGCCGGCATGGTGATCGCCCTGCTGCAGTGGCGGTACGGGCCCGACACCCGCCGGTTCCCGGCCGGGGCGTTCCCCGAGACCCGCTTCGAGGTCGCCGGCGCGCAGGTGACGCTGGTCCAGGTCGTCATCCTGGCCGTCTCGCTGGCGCTGATGGTGGGGCTGACCTACATGGTCACCAGGACCCGACTGGGGCGCGGGATGCGCGCCGTGGCGGAGAACCCGACGGCCGCCCGCGTGCTGGGCGTGAACGTCGACCGGATCACCGCGGTCACGTTCGCCATCTCCTCGGCGCTGGGGGCGGTCGCCGGCGTGCTGTTCGCCATCAACGTGAACACCGCCCAGCTCGGCATGGGGTCGGCCATCGAGCTCAAGGGGCTGGCCGTCATCATCGTCGGGGGCATGGGCTCCCTGCCCGGGGCGCTCATCGGCGGGTTGCTGCTGGGGCTGGCCGAGGTGTTCGCCGTCCAGTACGTCGGCTCGTCGTGGCGCGACGTCATCGCCTTCGGGCTGCTCTTCCTCATCCTCCTGCTGCGCCCGCAGGGGCTGCTGGGCGCCCGGAAGGTCAGGGAGGTCTGATGCTGCTCGAGTACGCGACCACGCTCACCTTCATCGCGCTCGGGGCGATCTTCGCCTACTCCTTCTACGCCGTGCTGATCGCCGGGCAGCTGAGCCTGGGCCAGGCCGGTTTCGCGTCCCTGGCGGCGTTCTCCGCCGCCAGCCTCGCCCCGAGTGGAACGGACGTGGGCGAGCTCCCCGCGCTGCTGATCGCGGTGGGGATCGGCATGGGGGTCGGCGCGCTGGCGGCCGTCGTGCTCGGCCTCCCCACGATGCACCTGCGGGGCGTGTTCCTCGCCATCGCCACCCTCGGCTTCGCCGAGGCGGTCCGCGTCGTGCTGCTCAACCAGGAGTGGACCGGTGGCGCGCAGGGGCTCGCGGTGCCGCGCATCCTCGACGTCGGGACGGCCTGGATCGTCCTGGCCCTCGTCGCCTACTGGTTCTGGCGGATGGGGCCCTCCCGGTACGGCCGGGCCCTGGAGGCCATCCGCGAGGACGAGCTCGCGGCCCGGTCCATGGGCATCGACGTGGGACGGCACCGGCTGTCGGCGTTCATCACCGCCGGTGCGGTGGCCGGCCTGTACGGCGTCCTCTTCGCCTACTACGTGCGGCTGATCGCCCCCAACGACTTCGACTTCACCGCCGCCGTCGAGGGCCTCGTCACCGCGGTGGTGGGTGGCTCCACGATGTTCCTGGGCCCGCTGCTGGGCAGCGGCTTCCAGACGATGATCCCGGAGATCCAGCGCGCCGTGGGGGTCGAGGCGGGGTGGATCCGGCCCTTCCTGGCCAGCCTGCTGCTGCTCGTCGTGATCCTCTTCCTGCCCGGCGGCCTGGCCAGCCTGATCCCGCGGCGGACGCGGCTGCCGGCCGGGCTCCAGGAGGACGAGGACGGCGGCCGCCCCTCGCACCTCGCGGCCCGGCGCCACCCGGCGGCGGGGGAGACGGTGGTCTCCCTCACCGGCCTCGGCAAGGAGTACGGCGGGGTGCACGCCGTGCGCGACGTGGACCTCGAGGTGCACGGCGGCGAGGTCGTGGGCCTGATCGGTCCCAACGGCGCCGGCAAGACCACGCTGGTCAACATGATCAGCGGTCTGGTGCCGCCGAGCTCCGGCTCCGCCACCGTGCTGGGCGTCCCGGTCGGCCGGACCCCGGTGCACCGGGTGGCCGCGGCGGGGGTCAGCCGCACCTTCCAGCACTCCAAGCTGTTCAACCGCCTGTCGGCACTGGAGAACGTCCTGGTGGGGGCGCACCTGGTCAGCCGCCCCACGTTCCTGCGCCGCCTGCTCTGGCTGCCCTCGGCCCGCCGGGACGAGCAGGCGGCGCTGGCGCAGGCGGCCCGGTGCCTGCGCCGGGTGGGGCTGGCCGACCTGGCCGGCTCCCGCGCCTCGGCCCTGTCCTACGGCGACCAGCGGCGCCTGGAGATCGCCCGGGCGCTGGCCTCGGAACCCTCGCTCCTCATCCTCGACGAGCCGGCCGCCGGCATGAACCGGGTCGAGGCCGCGAGGCTGTCGGACCTGATCAGGTCGCTGGCCGCGGACGGGTTGACGATCCTGTTCATCGAGCACAACGTCGGCATGGTCCTGGAGACCTGCACCCGGGTGGTCGTCCTCAACTTCGGCGAGGTGATCGCCAGCGGCTCCCCGGACGCGATCGCCGCCGATCCGGCCGTCATCGAGGCCTACCTCGGCACCGCCGACGACGAACCCGCCAGTGGCTCGATCGCCGAGGGAACCCTGCCCGACCCGACCGGGGGCGGGGCCGACGCAGCCGGGTCGGGTGCCGTCATCAACGTGGACCCGGGCGCGGCCGGAACCCTCGAGCCGCCGGAGACCACCCCGAGGAACGCGACATGAGCGACCCCATCCTGACCGTGGCGGACCTGCGGGTCAGCTACGGGCGCGTCGAGGCCGTGCGCGGCGTGTCCTTCGAGGCCGCGCGGGGGTCGCTGGTCACCCTCGTCGGCGCCAACGGGGCGGGCAAGTCGTCGGTCATCAACGCCGTCTCGGGCATGCTGCGGCCGGCGGGCGGCCGGATCACGTTCGAGGGTGCCGACATCACCCGCACACCGGCGCACAAGCTCGTGGCCCGCGGCCTGGTCCAGGTGCCGGAGGGGCGCCAGATCCTGGCCACCCTCACCATCGACGAGAACCTCCGGATGGGCGCGTGGCACGCCGGCGGCACGGCGCAGTCCACCATCGACGCCATGTACGACCGCTTCCCGGTCCTGGCCGAGCGCCGCGCGCTGCCGGCCGGTTCCCTGTCGGGCGGGGAGCAGCAGATGCTCGCCATCGCCCGCGCGCTGGTGGCCAGGCCGACGGTCATGCTGATGGACGAGCCCTCGATGGGGCTGGCCCCCAAGATCGTCGACGAGGTGTTCCGGGTCATCGAGGAGATCCGGGCCTCCGGGACCACCGTGGTCCTGGTCGAGCAGAACGCCCGGCGCGCGCTGCGGGCGGCCGACCACGGGTACGTGCTGCAGAGCGGGGCGGTGGTCCGCTCCGGTCCGGCCGCGGAGCTGCTCGCCGACGAGCGCATCGTCGAGGCATACCTCGGCGTCGACGGCGGCTCGGCGCGGCGGGGCGGCCCGCCGGAATAGGGTCGAGGCCGTGACGGACTGCCTGTTCTGCCGCATGGTCGCGGGCGAGATCCCCGCCGACGTCGTCCACCAGACCGACCGGGTGCTCGCCTTCCGCGACATCAACCCGCAGGCGCCCACCCACGTGCTGGTGATCCCCAAGGAGCACCACCCGACGATCGGCGCCCTGGCCGCCGCCGACCCGGCCCTGCTCGGTGAGGTGGTGTCCGGGGCGCACGCGGTGGCGCTCCAGGAGGGCCTGGTGACCGACGGCGGGGCGGAGCCCGGCTACCGCGTGGTCACCAACACCGGTCCCCAGGCGGGCCAGACGGTGCACCACGTCCACCTCCACGTGCTGGGCGGCCGCGGGTTGGGCTGGCCCCCGGGCTGACGCCCCGGCCGACGCCCCGGCCGACGCCCCGGCCGACGCCCCGGCCGACGCCCCGGCCGGCGTGGCCGCTTTGGCCGCGACGGGGGCGGGCTGACAGGGTGGACCCGTGACGCAGACCCCCGCCCCCGTCCGGATCGAGCGGGACGGCGACGTCGCCGTGGTCGTGCTCGAGAACCCGCCGCTCAACCTGTTCGACGGGCCGGTGTTCGACGCCCTGGAGGAGGTGGCCGCCCAGCTGGTCACCCTCACCGACCCGGCGGCCGAGGGCCGCGCCCGGGCGGTCCTCGTCGAGGCTCGCGGCAAGGTCGTCTCCGGCGGGGTCGACGTGACCTTCTTCCGGGACATCGCCGAGGGGCCCGAGCCGGCGCAGGAGGGTGCCCGGCTCTGGGCGCGGCTGCTGCGGGTGGCCCAGACCTTCGAGGACCTGCCGGTGCCGACGGTCTTCGCCGCCCACGGGCTCACGCTCACGGCGGCGTTCGAGCTGTCGCTGGCGTGCGACGTGCTGCTGGCGGCCGAGAAGGCGTCGTTCGGCCTGGTGGAGATCGTCGTCGGGCTGACGCCGTCGATGGGCGGGCCGCAGCGGCTCGCCGAGCGGGCGGGACCGGCGCGGGCGCGGGAGCTGATCTTCACCGGGGAGCGGTATCCGGCCGCGGTGCTGGAGCGGTGGAACGTGGTCAACCGGGTCCTGCCTGACGAGGGGTTCGCCGCCGCCGCCCGCGAGTACGCCCAGCGCGTCGCCGCCGGACCGACGGTCGCCCACGCCGCCACGAAGCAGCTGGTGGCGGCCGCGGTGCGCGGTGGCGCCCGCGCGGCCGACGCCCTGGTGCCGGAGGTCTCGGGGGGGCTGTTCGCCACCGAGGACCTGCGCGGGGCGGTCGCCTCGTTCCTCACCGACGGCCCCGGGAAGGCCAGCTACTCCGGACGGTGACCGAGCCGGTGCGGGCAGCGGTGCCCCCGGAGGGCGAACCGGCGATTCAGGATCCGCCACGCGGGTAGACTCGACCGGTCCGCAGTGCAGTGCGATCCCATCGCCGTCGCAGGAAGGCAGGGTCGAGGGTTCTTGCCCGACACCTCCCCGAACGTCCCCGTGCCAGAAGCCCCCATGTCGCGTGAGGCCTCGGCACAGGCCGCAGCGGCGGACGGCCACCCCGGCATACCGGCCCACCCGGGCGACCGGCCCGCCGCCGTCCGGGCCACGATCACCGTTCCCGAGTCCGTCTCGATGGTCGCCCTCCTGGGGTCGGCCGACGAGCTGCTGCGCCTGGTCGAGGCCGAGGTCGACGCCGACGTGCACGTGCGCGGCAACGAGATCGCGGTGACCGGCCAGCCGGCCGACAACGCCTTCGCCGTCAGCGTGTTCGACGAGCTGATCGCCCTGCTCGGCACCGGCCAGCAGCTGCGGCCGGACTCGGTGCGCCGGGTCATCTCCATGCTCAGGAGCGGTGGCTCCGAGCGGCCGGCCGACGTCCTGAGCCTGGACATCATCAGCCGACGGGGCCGCACCATCCGGCCCAAGACGCTCAACCAGAAGCGCTACGTCGACGCGATCGACGAGCACACGATCGTCTTCGGCATCGGCCCGGCCGGCACCGGGAAGACCTACCTGGCGATGGCCAAGGCCGTGCAGGCGCTGCAGACCAAGCAGGTCAACCGGATCATCCTGACCCGTCCGGCCGTGGAGGCCGGCGAGCGGCTGGGGTACCTGCCCGGCACGCTGTCGGAGAAGATCGACCCGTACCTGCGGCCGCTCTACGACGCGCTGCACGACATGGTGGACCCGGAGTCGATCCCGCGGCTCATGGCGTCGGGCACGATCGAGGTCGCCCCGCTGGCCTACATGCGTGGTCGCACGCTCAACGACGCCTTCGTGATCCTCGACGAGGCGCAGAACACCACCGCCGAGCAGATGAAGATGTTCCTCACCCGGCTCGGGTTCGGCTCCAAGATCGTGGTCACGGGTGACATCACCCAGGTCGACCTGCCCGGCGGCGCGCCGAGCGGCCTGAAGATCGTCCGCGAGATCCTCGACGGCATCGAGGACGTGCACTTCTCCAACCTCACGAGCTCCGACGTCGTCCGCCACCGCCTGGTCGGCAACATCGTCGACGCCTACGAGCGCTGGGACGCCACCCGGCAGGCCTCCGACCGACCCGGTGCCGGCGCACCGGCCCGGACGTCCCGACCGCGCCGGCAGGGGAGCTGACCGGCGTGCCCGTCGAGGTGGCCAACGAGTCCGAGATCGCGGTCGACGAGGCCGAGCTGGCCGGCGTCTGCCGGTTCGTGCTCGGTGAGATGCAGGTCAACCCCATGGCCGAGCTGTCGGTGCTCTGCGTCGACGTCGACTACATGAGCAGCCTGCACGAGCGGTGGATGGGGGAGAAGGGGCCGACCGACGTCCTCGCCTTCCCCATGGACGAGCTGGACACCGCCCGGCCCGACGACCCGGAGCCCGGTCCGGCGCTGCTGGGTGACGTCGTCCTGTGCCCCGCGGTGGCCGTCCGCCAGGCACGGGCCGCCGGCCACTCCATGGACGACGAGCTGGTCCTGCTGGCCACCCACGGCGTCCTGCACCTGCTCGGGTACGACCACATGGAGCCCGACGAGGAGAAGGAGATGTTCGGTCTCCAGCAGAAGCTCATCGACGGCTGGCGCGCGGCTCCGCGCGAGCCGGTGACCGGTGAGCCCGCGACCCGGGAGCCCGGTCCCCGATGAGCTCCGGTGCGATCACGCTGCTGGTGGTCGCGATCTGCCTCGTTCCGCTCGCCGGTCTCTTCGCGGCCATGGACGCCGCGCTCCAGCGCGTGTCCAAGGCCCGGGTCGAGGAGATGCGCCGCGAGGGCCTCAAGCGGGCCGACGCGCTGGAGGAGGTCGTCGCCGAGCGGGCCCGCCACGTCGCGCTGCTCCTCCTGCTGCGCATCGTCTGCGAGATGGTGGCCGCGGTGCTGGTCACCGTCGTGCTGTACGACCTGTGGGCAGGTGGCTGGCGGACGTTCCTCACCGCCGCCGGGGTGATGACCGTCGTCAGCTACGTGCTGGTCGGCGTCGGCCCGCGGACCCTCGGCCGTCAGCACGCCTACGGGGTGGCGCTCGGCACCGCGGGCGTGGTCCGGCTGCTCGGCCGGGTCCTGGGCCCGGTGGCGACCCTGCTCATCTTGATCGGCAACATGATCACGCCCGGCCGGGGGTTCCGCGACGGCCCGTTCTCCTCCGAGGTGGAGCTGCGCGAGCTGGTCGACCTGGCCGAGGAGCGCGGGGTCGTGGAGTCCGGCGAGCGCAACATGATCCACTCCGTCTTCGAGCTCGGCGACACCATCGCCCGCGAGGTCATGGTCCCGCGCACCGACGTCGTGTGGATCGAGCGCACCAAGACCGTGCGCCAGGCCCTGGCGCTCGCCCTGCGCAGCGGCTTCAGCCGCATCCCGGTGATCGGCGAGAACGTCGACGACGTCGTGGGCGTGGTCTACCTCAAGGACCTGATCCGGCGCTCGCAGAACACCCAGGAGCGCAACGGCCCGCGGGTCGAGGAGCTGATGCGCCCGCCGACGTTCGTCCCGGAGTCCAAGCCGGTCGACGAGCTGCTGCGCGACATGCAGGCGCAGCGGATCCACATCGCGATCGTGGTCGACGAGTACGGCGGCTTCGCCGGCCTGGTCACCATCGAGGACATCCTCGAGGAGATCGTCGGTGAGATCGCCGACGAGCACGACGCCTTCCAGCGCCCGCCGGTGGAGGAGCTGGCCGACGGCTCGGTCCGGGTGACCGCGCGGCTGCCGGTGCAGGACCTCGCGGAGGTGTTCCCGGACGTGGACCTGCCCCAGGACGACGACGTCGAGACCGTCGGCGGCCTGCTCGCCCGCGAGCTGGGCCGGGTGCCGATCGAGGGCGCCTCGGCCGAGGTGGCGGGGCTGCGGCTGGTGGCCGAGAGCACGGGGGGACGCCGCAACCGCATCGACACCCTCCTGGTCAGCCGCGTCGCGGAGCAGGCCGAGGACGACGCCGAGTCCCCCGCCGCCTCGGGGCGGGGGGCCACCCGCTACGAGGAGCCGGCCCCCGTGGAAGGCTGAAGAAGGACCCTCCTGCCCCCCGCTGGCACGCTCGCGGCGGGCCCCTGCAGGAGGGCCGCTTCCGGTCGGCGAGGATTGCTCTGTGCCTGATCTCCAGTCCGAGGACGCCAAGCTCGTCACGCTCGCCCGCTCCGCCCGCGGCCGGACCGGTGCGCCCGAGGGCGCGGCCGTCCGCGACACCGACGGGCGCACATACCTGGCCGCCACGGTGTCCCTGCCGTCGCTGAAGCTGTCGGCGCTGCAGGCCGCGGTCGCCGCCGCCGTCTCCAGCGGGGTCGAGGGGCTGGAGGCCGCGGCGGTCGTGTCGGCCGACGAGGCCGTGGAGGCCGACGGGCTGGCCGCCGTCCGCGACCTCACGCCGTCCGCCCCGGTGCACCTCGCCGGCCCCGACGGGAGCCTGCGCACCACCGTCTGAGCGCCGTCAGCCGTCGAGGCCGACGCAGCGCTGATGGGCGGGACGTGCCGCAGCCGTGCGGTCGCGGACGCCGAGCTGTCGGCCGGCCCTGCGCGCGGAAGCGTCCGTTCGGCCAGGGCGGCGCGGACATGGCCGGTACAGCCGCTGTACCGACTCCCCGGTCCGGGATGTGCCGGGTCGTGCCGGGGGCTAGCTGCGCCGCGTCGGCGCCTGCAGCGGGTGGTCGAGCGCCTCGGCGAACGCCTCGGGATCGCGGATCCAGCGAGTGCACGCCTGCTCGGTCGCACCGTCGTCGGCCAGGTGCCGGACAGCGACGCGGGTGCGTCCCGGCAGCCACCCGCCGCGCCCGGCGGCTGTTGGCCAGCCTGGCGGGACGGCGCCCACCCGCACCTCGCGGACCAGCACGAGAGGGACGATCGACTCCGGCTTCGTCCGGGTCGCCGGGACGTCGGTCGAGACCCCGTGGTCGGTCACGGTGAGCCGGCCGACGTTGAGGACCAGCACGATCAGCCCGGCGCCCACGGCGAGCGGTGCCTCGTCGACCATCGCCGTCCAGCCGCCGCCCCAGGCGAAGACCCCCAGCCAGATCGCGACGATGCCGAGGACCACGCCGACCGGTACCGGACGCGGCGGGTCGTACTGCCAGTAGCGCAGGGGCGCGGGCACGACCGTGGCGGACGGACGCGGCCCGCGGCCGGCGAGGAAGCCGTAGCCGCGCAGCTGCTGCTCGTGCAGGCGACGCTCGCCCGCCGCGCGCCCGCCGAGTCCCTGGTGCCGCGTCATGTCCCGATCATCCCAGCCGCCTCGCCGGGTGGTGCGCGTGCTCCTGGAGTGCCGCCGGACCCGGGCGGCGCCGGCAACACCTCGGGGACGGGGCCGGTCGTGTCGGACGCCGGTGGGAGACTGGGTCCGTGAGCAGCCCCGATCAGTCGCCGCACCGCAGCGGCTTCGCCTGCCTGGTGGGCCGCCCCAACGCCGGGAAGACCACGCTGACCAACGCGATGGTCGGCGAGAAGGTCGGCATCGTCAGCAACCGCCCGCAGACCACCCGGCACGCCATCCGCGGCGTCGTCCACCGGCCGGGCGGGCAGCTCGTGCTCGTCGACACCCCCGGGCTGCACAAGCCCAAGAGCCTGCTCGGCCGGCGGCTCAACGACGTCGTCCGGGACACGCTGTCCGACGTCGACGTGGTCGTGTTCTGCATCCCGGCCGACCAGCCCGTCGGCACCGGTGACCGGTTCATCGCCCGCCAGCTGCGGGAGGTGAAGGCACCGGTGGTCGTCGTGGTGACCAAGACCGACGCCGCGTCGAAGAAGCAGGTCGCCGAGCAGCTGATGGCCGCCAGCCAGCTGGTGGAGGCCGCCGAGGTCGTGCCGGTCAGCGCGGTGCGCGGTGACCAGGTCGAGCTGCTCGAGGACCTGCTGATCGGCCTGCTGCCCGAGGGCCCGCCGCTGTACCCGGAGGAGCAGACCACCGACGAGGACACCGAGCGCCAGATCGCCGAGCTGATCCGCGAGGCGGCGCTGGAGAAGGTCTTCCAGGAGGTGCCGCACTCCCTGGCCGTGACGATCGAGGAGCTCGACCGGCGGCCCGACCCCAAGCGGCCCGACGGCGAGCTGGTCGAGGTGCACGCCCTGCTGCACGTCGAGCGGCCGAGCCAGAAGCCGATGCTGCTGGGCAAGGGCGGCTCGATCATCAAGCAGATCGGCACCGAGGCGCGGCAGGGCATGGAGACGCTGCTCGGCGCCCGCGTCCACCTCGACCTGCACGTCACCGTGCTCGGGGAGTGGCAGGACGACCCCAAGAAGCTGAACAGGTTGGGCTATTGAGTACGACACCGAAGTCGCTCTACCGCGACGATGGCATCGTCCTGCGCACCCAGAAGCTGGGGGAGGCCGACCGGATCATCACGGTCCTCACCCGCCGGCACGGCAAGGTCCGCGCGGTCGCCAAGGGCGTGCGGCGCACCAAGAGCAAGTTCGGCTCCCGGCTGGAGCCGTTCAGCCACGTCGACCTGCAGCTCTACACCGGCCGCAACCTCGACATCGTCAGCCAGGCGGAGTCCATCCGCTCCTACGGCAACGACGTCGTCGACGACTACCCGGCCTACACCGCCGGCACCGCCGTCCTGGAGACCGCCGACCGGCTGACGTCGGAGGAGAAGGAGCCCTCGCTCCGGCTCTTCCTGCTGGTCGTGGGCGCGCTGCGGTCCCTGGCCGAGCGCAGTCACCCCGCCGGCCTGGTGCTCGACGCCTTCCTGCTGCGGGCCATGTCGGTGGCCGGGTGGGAACCGGCCCTCACCGACTGCGCGCGGTGCGCCGAACCCGGCCCGCACCGCCACTTCTCCGTCCCCGCCGGGGGCACTGTCTGCCCGGCGTGCCGGCCCACCGGCTCGGCGATGCCGAACCCGGTCACCATCGAGCTGCTCGACGCCCTGCTGACCGGCGACTGGAACCGGGCCGAGGCGTCCCAGGGCACCAACCGCCGCGAGGGCAGCGGCCTGGTCGCGGCCCTGCTGCAGTGGCACCTCGAGCGCGGGCTGCGCTCGCTGCCGCTGGTCGATCGCTCCGATCCGACGGCGTCGCGCCGGGAAGCGAGCCTGCTGCGTGAGGCGTGAGGTGAAGGCCCCGAACCCTCATCCCTCCGGGGCCCGCCCGCCGGAGCTGCCGAAGGACAGGATCCCCGGCCACGTCGCGATCGTCATGGACGGCAACGGCCGCTGGGCCAAGCAGCGCGGCCTGCCGCGGACGGCGGGGCACGAGGCGGGGGAGTCCTCGCTGTTCGACTGCGTCGAAGGCGCCATCGAGCTGGGCATCGAGGCGATCAGCGCCTACGCCTTCTCCACCGAGAACTGGCGGCGCAGCCCGGAGGAGGTCCGCTTCCTCATGGGCTTCAACCGCGACGTCATCCGCCGCCGCCGGGACGAGATGCACGAGCTGGGTGTGCGGGTGCGCTGGGCGGGCCGTCGTCCCCGGCTCTGGCGCAGCGTGATCAGGGAGCTGGAGGTCGCCGAGGAGCTGACCCGCGACAACGACGTCCTGACGCTCACCATGTGCGTCAACTACGGGGGGCGCGCCGAGATCGCCGACGCCGCCGCGGCCATCGGCCGCGAGGTGGCCGCCGGCCGGCTGAACCCCGACCGGATCGACGAGTCGACGGTGGCCCGGTTCCTCGACGAGCCGGACATGCCCGACGTCGACCTGTTCGTCCGCAGCTCCGGGGAGAACCGGACCAGCAACTTCCTGCTGTGGCAGTCGGCGTACGCGGAGTTCGTCTTCCTCGACACGCTCTGGCCCGATTTCGACCGGCGGCATCTGTGGGCCGCGTGCGAGGAGTACGCGTCGCGGCAGCGACGGTTCGGCAGCGCCTGAGAAGCGTCCTGCCTCACCGCCCGAGGCTCGGGGCGGGTTCCTGCGGGGGACGCGCGCCGTATCCCGTTGGCGGGGGAGCGGCTCCTCACTACGGTGCCGTCAGCCGGCGAGCACCGCCTTCCTGCGCCGCCCAGAGAGCCGACACGACATGACCCAGCCGCCCGGACCCTACGGCGACCCCTACGGCCGGCCGGACCCCTACGGTCCGCCCGCTCCTCCCGCGCAGCCCGGCCCCTACGGCCCGCCGAACCCCTACGCGCACCCCGGTCCCTACGGCCCGCCTCCGCAGGCACCGCCCCCTCCGCAGGGGAACCTGCTGCCCTGGCTGATCCTCGGCGCAGCGGTGCTGCTCTCCGGCATCGGCGTCCTGCTCGTGCTCCTGCTCGGCGGCGGCGACCGGGCGAGCGACGACCGGAACGACGCCACCGCGGCGTCGAGCTCGTCGGCGTCCCCCCCGACCTCCGCCGAGCCCGAACGGGAGCCGGTGGGCGACCTCCCCGGCGGTGCCCAGGTGGCCGAGCCCACGGTCAGCGCCGGCGGCGCCTTCCCCGGCTCGGACGGCGTGGCGCTCACCTGGGTCAAGGCCATGGCCGAGGGCGACTTCCAGACCGCGTACGACCTCTCCTGCGTCGAGGTGCAGCAGGCGGCGACGGCCGCCGCGGCAGGCGGCGACCCCGCCTACGAGCTGGCCCGGTACTTCTACGAGCAGACGCTCGGGGGAGTCGGGTTCACCGAGGGCACCTTCGACAGCATCCAGTACGACGACGTGACCGGTACCGACATCGGCGCCTTCACCCTCGCCCTGGACAACGGCGAGACGTTCACCCTGCTGGTCTACGTCCAGGAGGACCTCACGGTCTGCGACTTCGCCTGAGCCGGCTCGCCGACGCACCGCCCCGGCGGTGCGTCGGCCCGTGGCGCGTCCGCCCCGCTCGACGGCTGCCACTGCACCGTGGTCGCCGGCCGGCATGGCAACGTCTGCGGGTGGAGGCCGGATGGACGGGAGATCACGGTGTTCGCAGTGACGCGGCTTCGAGTCGCGGGACATGACGGCGAGGCGCTGGCCGCCGCGGTGGCGCCGCTGCTGGCCGCCCTGTCGGCGCGCCCCGGCTTCCAGGACGGCGAGCTCGGGCATTCCGTCGACGACCCCTCGCTGTGGGCCCTGGTCACCCGCTGGGACGGCGTGGGCTCCTACCGCCGGGCCCTGTCGGCCGCCGAGGTGAAGATCGCCGGGGCGCCGGTGTGGGTGCACGCCCTCGACGAGCCGGGTGTGTACCTGACCGACTGACGGGCTCCCGTCCCGTCCCGGGTCCTACCTGTGGACAACGGGAACACGCGCTGCGCCGCGCGGCCATGATCACGGTGCCGGGCCGCCGCGAGCCGACGGTGCGGCCGGAAGCAGGACCCTGCTCCCGCGCGCGAGAAGGGACCGCCGATGACCCGCCCTGCCGATACCGCACCGCGTCGCTGTCCGGCCCGACGCCGGACCGCACGCCGGTCGAGGGCCCGGCCCGTGGCAGCACGGCGGGGGTGGACATCCTCACGGCGGGTTCGGCCACGAGCTGTCCGGACCCGCGCCGGCCTTCCCGGCCCCGGACTCCGCCGACGTCGCCGCATCCCGTCGGCGCGGGCCGCGTCTCGTCACCGTCCTCCTCCTCGCCGTCGTCGCGCTGGGCGCCGGGGCGGGGGTCCTCGCCGTCCACGGCAGCCCGGACCGCCCGGCCGTCGCGGTGCCCGCCCCGGCCACGGTGTCTCTTCGGTCCGAATCCGCTCTTCCGCCGGCCGCGGGAAGCGGCGGGGTGGCGGGGGACCGATCGAGCATGCGGGCCGCCGCGGCCTGGGTAGAGGCCCTGGTCCAGGGCGACAGCGATACGGCCCGTCTCATGCTGTGCACGGGCGGCCTCGACGCGTTTCCCGACGGGCAGGCGCTGCAGGCGGAGTTCGACCGCGTCGCCGGCGGCGGGGAAACGGCCCCGTCGATCGTCGGGGTCGAGCGGAGGGGCGATCGGGACCGTGTCCTGTTCGTGGGCAGAGACGCGAGCGACGGACCCGTCGCCTTCCGCGTCTCCGTGCTCGTCGCTCCCTACGGCCGCAGCATCTGCGGCTTCAGCGCCGCGTGAGGGGCGCCCACCCGGGGCCGGATCGAGATCGACCCCCCGGATCGCCGACGTCGTCGGAGGACCTCGAGTCGTCGGAGCACCTCGAGCGCCACCCGCTGCCGCCGCGCACCTGATCGGTGCGGGCGAGAGACGACCTCCAACAGGCTTGGGCGAGGCGTGCCCGGGCACTCCACAACGGGCGGTCGCCACAGGGGGCGCCGCACCAGGTGCCCGGAGGAGGCGTCATGACCGACCGCCCGCGCGACGACCGGCCTCGGTCCCCTTCCGAGAGCATCGCCGACCCGACCCGGGACATCCGGCTGCCGCCGCTGCCCGACCGTCCGGCTCCGGACCTGCCCCGCGGGTGGGCGGCCCCGGCTCCTGCTGCCCAGCCGGCCGGCCCCGACCTCTCCTGGCCGCCGCCGGACCCCCCGGACGGCGTTCCGGTCCGCTCCGGCTCCGACCTCTCCTCGCCGCCGCCGGACCCCCCGGACGGCGTTCCGGCCCGTCCCGAGGGCGTGGCGCTCGCCGATCAGCCGACCGACCAGCTCGGTGGTCCGGCTCCGGCCCGGCAGAAGACCCTCGCGTTCGAGCCGGCGGAGCCGCCGCACGGGCTGGTCCACGCCGGTGCGGCCGCGGGGCCGGCGCACCGGTCCGCGGACGTCCGCGGCCGCCGGTGGCCGTGGGTGCTGCTGACCGTGCTGCCGGTCCTCGTCATCCTCGGCGCCGGGGTGGCCTGGCTGCTCCTGCTCCGCGGCGTCTGAGGCCGGCGGTCGTCCGGGCATCGGCGGCCGCGTCGTCCCGCGGCGGACGCCGACCTCCGCACCGGTCGGGACCGCTGTCATCGGTCCCGTGCGGCGGCCAACTACCGTGGGCGGGTCAACCGCCGACCGCCAGCCGGATGGAGCCTCCCGTGGCCAGCCCCACGAACACCGAGTCCGCCGCCAACGCCGACTCGACCCCGAAGCGCGACCCGCAGCGCCTCGACAAGGTCGTCAACCTCTGCAAGCGACGGGGGTTCGTCTTCCCGTCGGGCGAGATCTACGGCGGCACCCGTTCCGCGTGGGACTACGGGCCCCTCGGCGTCGAGCTGAAGGACAACATCAAGAAGCAGTGGTGGCGCACCGTCGTCCAGAGCCGCGACGACATCGTCGGCCTGGACTCGTCGGTGATCCTGCCGCGGCAGACGTGGGTGGCCTCGGGTCACGTCGGCGTCTTCACCGACCCGCTGACGGAGTGCCAGAGCTGCCACAAGCGGTTCCGGGCCGACCACCTCGAGGAGGAGTTCGAGGCCCGCAAGGGCCGGGCACCCGAGAACGGCCTGGCCGACATCAGCTGCCCGAACTGCGGCACGAAGGGCGCGTGGACCGAGCCGCGCGACTTCAACATGATGCTCAAGACCTACCTCGGCCCGGTCGAGGACGAGTCCGGCCTGCACTACCTGCGTCCGGAGACCGCCCAGGGCATCTTCGTCAACTTCGCCAACGTGATGGGCGCGTCCCGGAAGAAGCCACCGTTCGGCATCGGCCAGATCGGCAAGTCGTTCCGCAACGAGATCACCCCGGGCAACTTCATCTTCCGGACCCGGGAGTTCGAGCAGATGGAGATGGAGTTCTTCGTCGAGCCCGGCACCGACGAGGAGTGGCACCAGTACTGGATCGACGAGCGCACCCGCTGGTACACCGACCTGGGCATCGACCGGGACAACCTGCGGCACTACGAGCACCCGAAGGAGAAGCTGTCGCACTACTCGACGCGCACCGTCGACATCGAGTACCGCTTCGGCTTCCAGGGCTCGGAGTGGGGTGAGCTCGAGGGCATCGCCAACCGCACCGACTTCGACCTGAAGACGCACTCCGAGCACTCCGGCGCCGACCTCACCTACTTCGACCAGGCGACCAACACCCGCTGGACGCCGTACGTCATCGAGCCGGCGGCCGGCCTCACCCGGTCGCTGATGGCCTTCCTCATCGAGGCCTACACCGAGGACGAGGCGCCCAACGCCAAGGGCGGCGTCGACACCCGCACGGTGCTGCGCCTCGACCCGCGGCTGGCTCCGGTGAAGGCCGCCGTCCTGCCGCTGTCGCGCAACGCCGACCTCTCGCCGAAGGCCCGTGACCTGGCCGCGCAGCTGCGACAGAGCTGGAACGTCGACTTCGACGACGCCGGCGCGATCGGCCGTCGCTACCGCCGTCAGGACGAGGTCGGCACACCCTTCTGCATCACCGTCGACTTCGACACGCTCGAGGACCAGGCGGTGACCATCCGCGAGCGGGACTCGATGAGCCAGGAGCGGGTCGGGCTGCACCAGGTCGAGAGCTACCTCAAGGCCAAGCTCCCCGTCTGCTGAACGCAGCTTCCGGTACAGAAAGCTGGGCGCCTCCGCGCAGCTTTCTGTACCGGAAGCGGGGCCGCCTACCCTGGGTGGCGTGACCAGCACGCTGGAGCCGACGACGACGGCCGCCCTGCCGCCGCTGAAGCTCGGCGCGCTGGCGGTCGATCCCGCGGTGGTGCTGGCGCCGATGGCCGGCATCACCAACCCGGCGTTCCGCACCCTGTGCCGGGAGTTCGGGGCGGGGCTCTACGTCTGCGAGATGATCACCACGCGGGCGCTGGTCGAGCGCAACGAGAAGACCCTGCAGATGGTGCGGGCGACCGCCGACGAGAAGGACGCCTTCTCGGTGCAGCTCTACGGCGTGGACCCGGCGACGGTCGGCCGCGCCGTGGCGATGCTGGTCGACGAGGGCGTCGCCGGCACCCGTCCGGCGCACATCGACCTGAACTTCGGCTGCCCGGTGCCCAAGGTGACCCGCAAGGGCGGCGGGTCGGCGCTGCCGTGGCGGCGGGTGCTGCTGCGCGACATCGTGCGGGCCGCCGTCCGCGCGGCCAGGGACGTCCCGGTGACGATCAAGACGCGGATCGGCATCGACGCCGACCACGTCACCTACCTCGACGCCGGCCGGATCGCCCAGGACGAGGGCGCCGCGGCGATCACCCTGCACGGTCGCACGGCCGACCAGCTCTACAGCGGCACGGCCGACTGGTCCTCCATCGCCCGGCTGGTGGAGGCCGTGGACATCCCGGTGCTCGGCAACGGCGACATCTGGGAGGCCGACGACGCCCTCCGCATGGTGGCCGAAACCGGCTGCGCGGGCGTGGTCATCGGGCGGGGCTGCCTGGGCCGGCCGTGGCTGTTCGGCGACCTGGCCGCCGCCTTCGCCGGGACGCCGCGACGCGCGCTGCCGACCATGGCCGAGGTCGCCGCGGTGATGCACCGGCACGCGACGCTGCTGTCGGAGGAACAGGGCGAGCTGCACGGCTGCACCGACTTCCGCAAGCACGTCGCCTGGTACCTCAAGGGTTTCTCGGTGGGCTCCGACGTCCGCCGGGCGCTGGCGATGGTGAGCGGCCTGGACGAGCTCGCCGAGCTGCTCGCGCGCATCCCCGACCAGCCCTATCCGGCCGTCGTCCTCGGGGCGCCCCGCGGCCGCACCAGCCCGCCGCGGCCGGTCGCGCTGCCCGAGGGCTGGCTCGCCGACCGGGACGACCCCCGGCCGCCGGCCGGCGCGGAACTCCTGGTGGGCGGCGGATGACGACCGGGCCGTTCCTCTACGACGACGACCCGGCTCCGCTGCACACCGGGACGCCCCGCCCGGCACGCGGGCCGCTGCTGTGGATCTTCGGCGGGACCGCCGCCTTCGCCGTCCTCATGGTCGTGCTCATGGTGCTGGTGAAGGGCTCGGGGGAGGAGCAGGCGCGGGAGGTCGCCGGGGTCTTCCTGGCCGCGCTCGCGGAGGACGACACCGAGACCGCGCACGCCCTCCTGTGCCAGGAGGAGCGCGCGCGGCTGTCACCGGGGGAGGTCGCCGGCGCCTACCTCGGCGCGGGGCCCGCGGAGATCGGCCCCACCCGCGAGGACGACGCGGCCCGGCTGGTCACGGTGCAGTGGGCCGACGGGACGGTCAGCGAGCTCCGGGTCGTCGGCGAGGACGGCCCAAGGGTCTGCGGCCGCTGGCTCGCCGACTGACGCCGGCCCGGCGGAGGCCGGCACGGCGGCAACCGGCTCAGCAGGAGCGGGCGGACATCTGCCGGCCGGACAGCGCTTCGGCCAGCCGCTCGGTGATGTCGGCCGCAGCGGCCGGGCGAGCGAGGTGGAAGCCCTGGCCCAAGGCGCAGCCCAGCGCCGCGAGTGCGGTGAGCTGGTTCTCGTCCTCGATCCCCTCGGCGACCGATTCCAGGCCGAGCACCCGCGCCAGTTCGATGATGCCTGCGGCGACCGCCTTGCCCCGGGGTTGATCGATCTGCTCCACGAGGGACCGGTCGATCTTCAGCTGGTCCACGGGGAATCGCGGCAGGTAGCTGAGGGACGAGTACCCCGTGCCGAAGTCGTCGACAGCGAGCTGGACGCCGATCTGCTTGAGCGCGGCCAGGCGGCTGACCTCGGAGCGCTGGTCCTCGACCAGCATGCTCTCGGTGATCTCCAGGACCAGGGACCCGGCCGGTATGCCGTGCCGGCTGAGGGTCTGGCCCACCAGTGCGGCGAATCCTTCGTCGGCCAGCTGCCGGGCGGAGACGTTCACGCTCATCTGCAGGCCGCGCTCGTTCCCGAACAGCGTCCGCCATTCGCGCAGCTGGCGGCAGGCCTCATCGAGCGCCCACGCTCCGATGGGGACGATGAGACCCGTCTTCTCGGCGAGCGGTATGAATGAGCCGGGCGACACGAGGCCGAGGGTCGGGTGCTCCCACCGCATCAGGGCCTCCACCGCCACCAGGTCGTGCCCGTCGATCGCGTGTACCGGCTGGTAGTGCAGGACGAGCTCACCGGCCTGCAGCGCCCCGGGCAGGTCGGTGGCCAGCCGCATCCGGTCCTCGATGGCCTCCTGCCGCTGCGCGTCGTGGACGCGGACGTCGTCCTTGCCGTCGTTCTTGGCCTGGTACATGGCCAGGTCGGCGAGGCGCAGGAGGTCCTCCGCGCTGCTCGCGGAGGCGGACACGCTCGCGACTCCGATGCTGGCGGTGAGGAACAGGTCCCGGTCCGCATGGCGGATCGCGGGCCGCACGGCGTCGAGCACTCGCGTGGCGATCTGCCCGGCCTCCGCCTCGTCACCGCTGACGGCGACGGCGAACTCGTCGCCGCCCAGGCGGACGGCCAGGTCGCCGGCCCGCAGCGTCCGGCGCAACCGGTCCGCGACGGTGCAGAGCACCTCGTCGCCCACCGAGTGTCCGAGCGTGTCGTTGATGCTCTTGAAGCCGTCGAGGTCGATGAGCAGCAGGGACGTCGCGCCGTCGGCGCTCAGCGCCGCGTCGAGGTGTTCGCGCAGCTGCACCCGGTTCGGCAGTCCGGTCAGCGCGTCGTGCCGAGCGGAGCGGAAGAGCTCCTGCTGCTGGCGTTCGAGCTGCTCGGCCATCGCGTTGAAGGTCCGTGCCAGCGTCCCGAACTCGTCGCCGGACGGCAGCTCCACGCGGTGGGAGAGCATCCCGTCGCCGAGCCGCCGGATGGCCTCGCGGAACGCGCCGAGGGGGCGCAGCACCGACCGGGTCAGGTGCAGCCCGCCCGCCAGTGCCACGACCAGGCCGATCCCCGCGGCCGCGACGATCCAGCCCAACACCACGCGCTGGCTCTCATGGGCGTCCTCGTACTCGTCGAGGATGTCGGCGGAGGCCAGCTCCTCCGCCTGTTCGAGGGCCGTCACCGCTTCCTCCACGTGCCCGCGCGCCTCGGTCAGCCGACTCGCCGCCGTGCTGCGCTCCGCGGCGGTCGTGGCCGGCGATCGGACGGCCTCGTCGAGCACCGCCACGGCGCGGCGGGCGTGCACCTCGGCGACGGACGCGAGGTCGCCCTCCTCCGTCATCTGCTGCCCTCCCAGGGCAGCGAAGGCATCCGCCATGCGGTCGCGGGCCGCCTCGTAGGCGGCCGGCGGCGAGGCCTCGGGCTGCAGGACGGCCAGTTGTCCGTCGCGCTCGACCTGGACGACGAGTGACTGCAGCCGAGCCAGCGGGAGCGCCTCCTCGATGGCCTCGTCCTTTGTGTCGGCGAAGCTGTCCAGCGTGGTCTCGAGGCCACCGATGGCCGTCCCGGAGACGGCCACGAGCGGCAGCGCCATGGCGGCCACGCCGGCGCCCATCCGAGCGCGGACGGACAGTGATCGGGACATCAGGACCTTCTTGTCGCGGAGGACGTCGGGCCTGGTGGTCTTCGGCAGCCGCCGCTGTCGGCTTTACCGGTGCGGCCACCCCGTAGGGGTGGTCCGGATGCCGGCTCGCGGCCCCCTACCGGTCCGCGAAGATCTCTCGGAGTCCGGCATCGTGGCCGAACGTCCCAGATCGAGACCCCGAACTTGTCCCGCCGGGCGTCCTGGTGCGCGACGATCTGCCGCAGACGCAGCGGACGTCGAGCGCGGAGGTGTGACCGGTGAACAGCGGGACGGCCACGAAGTGGGTCTACGACTTCAGCGAGGGCAGCAAGGACCAGAAGGACCTGCTCGGCGGCAAGGGCGCCAACCTCGCCGAGATGACCAACCTCGGGCTGCCCGTGCCACCCGGGTTCACCATCACCACCGACGCCTGCCGCTACTACCTGGAGCACGGCACCACCCCGCCCGACCTCGCCGAGCAGGTGAGCGAGTACCTGGACGCGCTCCAGAAGGCGATGGGCAAGACCCTCGGTGACCCGGCCGACCCCCTGCTGGTCTCGGTCCGCTCCGGTGCCGCCGCGTCGATGCCCGGGATGATGGAGACCGTCCTCAACGTCGGGCTCAACGACGAGTCCGTGCAGGGGCTGGCGCGGCAGTCGGGCAGCGAGCGGTTCGCCTGGGACTCCTACCGCCGGCTGATCCAGATGTTCGGCAAGACCGTCCTCGGCATCGACGGCGAGCTCTTCGACGACGCGCTCGACGAGGTGAAGCGGGAGCAGGGCACCGACCTCGACCTGGACCTCGACGCCGAGCACCTGAAGGACGTCGTCGCGCGGTTCAAGGCCATCGTCGAGGAGCACACCGGACGGGACTTCCCGCAGGACCCGCGCGAGCAGATGGACCTGGCGATCAACGCCGTCTTCGACTCCTGGAACTCCGAGCGGGCCATCCTCTACCGCCGCCGCGAGCGGATCCCGAGCGACGCCGGGACGGCGGTCAACGTCTGCTCGATGGTCTTCGGCAACCTCGGCATGGACTCCGGCACGGGCGTGGCGTTCACCCGCGACCCCGGCAGCGGCGAGCAGGGCGTCTACGGCGACTACCTGCAGAACGCCCAGGGCGAGGACGTCGTCGCCGGCATCCGCAACACCGTGCCGCTCGCCCAGCTCGAGAGCATCGACAAGGGCGCCTACGACGAGCTCATGGACACCATGGCGCGGCTGGAGTCGCACTACCGGGACCTCTGCGACATCGAGTTCACCGTCGAGCGCAACAAGCTCTGGATGCTCCAGACCCGGGTCGGGAAGCGCACCGCGGCGGCGGCGTTCCGCATCGCCACGCAGCTGGTCGACGAGGGCCTCATCGACATGGACGAGGCCGTCCGCCGGGTGACCGGCGACCAGCTGGCGCAGCTGATGTTCCCGAGGTTCGTCTCGGGCGGGGACGCCAAGCAGCTCACCCAGGGCATGAACGCCTCACCCGGCGCGGCCGTCGGCAGGGCGGTGTTCTCGTCCGAGACCGCGGTGGAGTGGGCGCAGAGGGGGGAGAAGGTCGTCCTGGTCCGGCGGGAGACCAACCCCGACGACCTCTCCGGCATGATCGCCGCCCAGGGTGTGCTCACCAGCCGCGGCGGCAAGACCTCGCACGCCGCCGTCGTCGCGCGGGGGATGGGCAAGACCTGCGTGTGCGGCGCCGAGGAGCTGCAGGTCGACACCAAGGCCAGGAGGTTCACCGCGCCGGACGGCACCGAGGTGAACGAGGGCGACGTCATCTCGATCGACGGGTCGACCGGCCGGGTGTGGCTCGGCGAGGTGCCGGTCGAGCCGTCGTCCGTCGTCCGCTACTTCGAGGGAGAGATCGACCCGGAGTCCGAGGACGCCGACGACCTCGTCCGCAGCGTGCACCGGATCCTGAGCCACGCCGACGAGGTGCGCCGGCTCGGCGTGCGCACCAACGCCGACACCCCGGAGGACTCCGCCCGCGCCCGTCGCTTCGGGGCGGAGGGCATCGGGCTGTGCCGGACCGAGCACATGTTCCTCGGTGACCGGCGACAGCTGGTCGAGAAGCTGATCCTGGCCGAGGGTGACGAGGAGCGGCAGGCCGCGCTCGACGCCCTGGAGCCGTTGCAGAAGCAGGACTTCCTCGAGATCTTCGAGGCGATGGACGGGCTGCCCGTCACCGTGCGGCTGCTCGACCCGCCGCTGCACGAGTTCCTGCCCGACCTGACCGAGCTGTCCGTCCGCGTGGCGGTCGCCGAGGCCAAGGGCCACGCCGACGAGGGCACGTTGCGGCTGCTGGCCGCCGTCCGCCGGCTGCACGAGCAGAACCCCATGCTCGGCCTGCGCGGCGTCCGGCTCGGGCTGGTCGTACCCGGCCTGTTCGCCATGCAGGTGCGGGCGATCGCCGAGGCAGCGTGCGAGCGGAGGAAGGCCGGCGGCGACCCGCGGCCGGAAATCATGATCCCGCTGGTGGGGGCCGTGCAGGAGCTGGAGGCGATCCGCGAGGAGTCGGAGAAGGTGCTCGCCGAGGTGTGCGCGCACGCCGACACCCCCATCGATGCGCTGATCGGCACCATGATCGAGGTGCCCCGCGCGGCGCTGACCGCCGACGAGATCGCCGAGTACGCCGAGTTCTTCTCGTTCGGCACCAACGACCTCACGCAGATGACCTGGGGCTTCTCCCGCGACGACGTCGAGGCGGCGTTCTTCCACGCCTACCTCGACAAGGGGATCTTCGGCGTCTCGCCGTTCGAGTCGCTGGACCGCGACGGCGTCGGCCGGCTCGTGCAGATCGGGGTGGAGAAGGGCCGCGCCGCTCGTCCCGACCTCAAGCTGGGCGTCTGCGGCGAGCACGGCGGCGACCCCGACTCGGTGCACTTCTTCCACGACGTGGGGCTCGACTACGTGTCCTGCTCGCCATTCCGCGTGCCGGTCGCCCGGCTCGAGGCCGCCCGTGCCGCCCTCGGCGCGGAGCGCGCCGGGTCGTGACGCGCCGGTGCCGGACGGGTCGCCCCCTCCGGCACCGGCTCCATCCTCAGCGGCGGGCGCCGACCGTCGCCCGGTCCGGCGTCCTCGTGCCGGAACCCGCGGCGGCGAGGCCCAGCATCGCGATGCCGAGGTACAGCGCGGTCTCCGCGTAGCCGGGGTGGCCCCAGCCCGGGGCCAGTGCCTCCAGCGCGAAGGTGAGCCCGATGACCGGGATCGCCGCCACCATCAGAGCGGCGGGCAGCCGCACGTCCGGACGCCGCAACAGTGCTGCACCCAGGGCGGCACCCAGGGCGAACATCGCGAGGAACGTGACGCCGGCGACCGTGCCGACGCTCTCGGGGTCGATGACGTTCACGACCACGAAGCCGGACGCCAGGACCGCCAGGTCGGCGGCGAGCAGTCGGCGGATCCACCGTCGCGCAGCGCTGCCGTCGTCGATGCGCCGTGCGTGGCGGACGAGCACCGCCGCCAGCAGGGCGAACGTCACCGCCATCAGGAGGTTGGTGGCGACGACCACCCAGGTGGTGCCGCCTTCGGTGTCCCAGGGCGCAACCGCCTCGCTGGTGGCACGCCACACGGCGTCGCCGATGGACAGCACCGACAGCGCGACCGCGGCGCCCAGCGCCGCTCGCTCCAGCTGCATCATGACCTGCTCCTCGTACGGGCGGCTTCCCCGGTGGAAGCGCGATGCGGCGAACGCTAGGAACGCCGGGCCCGCGGGGCGTCCGACCGGACGGCCGTTCTCCTCAGGACCTGCGAAGGAGCCGTCTCCGACCTTCGGACGACGCCACGCGGTCGCTCGCGTGGCTACGGTCGGCCGATGAGGCGCGGACGCGTGCTCGACGCTCTCGCCGTGGTCACGGTGCTGACCGGCACCGCGCTGGCGGTCGCGAACGACGACGCGGCCGGGCCGCCGGAGTTCGTGTTCGGCACCGTCATCCTGCTGACGCTGTGGGCGGTGCTGCGGCTCGCCGGACGGGCCGGCCACCGAGCGGCGGCGGAGCGGACCCGGGCCGGCCGGCTCGCCTCCATGCCGGAGGCGGAGGTCGCCCGCGCCGCCGTCGCCGTCGAGCGCGCCCGGCTCGCCGGCGACATACAGGCCGTCGTCCGTTCGGCAGCCATCGCCATGGGCAGCGCCGCCGACGACGCCGTCCGGCACTGGGACGACGATCCGGCCGCGGCGCTGCGCGCCGTCCAGGAGTACGGCGCCCGCGCCGGCCTGGAGTTGCGCCGGCTGCTCGGGCTGCTGCGCGAGGCCCACGACGACGTCGCTGCGGAGCCCACGACGCCCGCCGTTCCCGCCCTACGGATCTCACGCGGGGACGTCGTCCTCGCCTGCGCGGCCACGGTGCTCGCCGTGGCCGAGAACTTCGCCTACCGAGACGAGTTCCCGCGGGGGGAGACGGTGGCAGCGGTGTCGGCGCTCCTGTCGGGGTGTGCCGCGGCGACGGTCGTCCTCCGGCGGGTCGCCCCGGAGGTTGGTGCCGTCGCCTGCGGGCTCGTCTTCGCCGCCGGCACCTGGACCCAGCCGCTGGCTAGCGGCTTCTGGTTCCTCCTCACGCCGGGCAGCCTGACCTGGGCTGCCGTCGGTCGGGGGCCCCGGGGTCTGCTCGCGGTCGGCGTCCTCGCCGCCGGCATCGGCGTGCACATGGCGGTGCGGAGCCCGGAGAACGTCCTCATCTCCATGCTCGTGCTGTCCGCCGCGGCCGTCGGGAGTGCCGTCGTCCGGATCAGCGACGTCTGGGGCCGGTCGGCGCGCGCCCGGGGGGACCGGCGGGCGGGCGAGCTCGCGGCCGCCGCGGGCGCCGCCGTCCGCACCGAGCGGCTGGCCGTCGCCCGTGAGCTGCACGACCTGGTGTCGCACGCGGTCGGCGTCATGGTGATGCAGGCGGGCGCAGCGCTGGCCACCCGCGAGAGCGACCCGCAGCGCGCACGCCGCGCGCTGGACGTGGTCCGCCGGACCGCCGCCGAGACGCTGCAGGAGCTCGACCGGCTCGTGGAGGTGCTCGACCACGGGGTCCTCGGCGCGGCGACGCTCGGGCCGGACGGGCACGACCTGGCCGCGCTGGTCGAGCGGCTGCGGGCCGCCGGTCTCGCGGTGCGGGCCGACGTCGACGGTGAGCTCGCCGGCGAGGTGGGCGCCGTGGTCTACCGCGTGGTGCAGGAGTCGCTCACCAACGTGCTCCGCCACGCACCGGGCGCCGGTGCGGCGGTGCGCGTCCGAGTGCGGTCCGCCGAGGTGGAGGTGGAGGTGGTGGACGACGGGCCGGGATCCGGGCCCGTGCCGCGCCGGGGCTACGGGCTGGTCGGCATCGAGGAGCGGGTGCACCGGCTCGGTGGCGAGTTCGTCGCCGGCCCCGGGCCGGGCGGCTCCGGCTTCCGGGTGCACGCCCGGGTCCCGACGCCGGCGACGAGGCCGGCGTGAGCCCCCCGGTGCGGGTGGTGATCGCCGACGACCACGACCTGCTGCGCGACGGGGTCACCGCGATCCTCGACGCCGACCCCGGCATCCAGGTGGTGGGGGAGGCATCCAGCGGGCCGTCGGCCGTAGCGGCGGCGGCCGCCCTGTCGCCGGACGTCGTGCTCATGGACGTCGAGATGCCGGGTGGCGACGGGCTGACCGCCACCCGGCAGATCCTCGAGCGTTGTCCGCGGACGCGGGTCCTGGTGCTCACCACGTTCGACCTGGACGAGTACGTGGTGGACGCGCTGCGCGCCGGCGCCTCGGGCTTCCTGCTGAAGACCACCCCGGCGGCCTCCCTGGTCTCGGCCGTCCGGGCGTGCGCGGCGGGGGAGATGCTGCTGGCTCCCAGCGTCACCCGACGGCTGGTGGAGACCTATGTCCGCCAGCCCGCCCTGCCGGCCGACGCCGTCCCGCCGGCCTTGAGCGGGCTGACCGAGCGGGAGCTGGACGTCCTGCGCGCGCTGGCCCGGGGCCTGTCCAACGCGGAGATCGGCCGCGACCTGTACCTCGCCGAGACCACCGTGAAGACGCACGTGACGCACGTCCTGGCCAAGCTCGGCCTCCGCGACCGGGTGCAGGCGGTGATCCTCGCCTACGAGACTGGGCTGGTCCGGGTCGGCGGCCGCTAGTCCTTCGCGGACGCCGGGACCGGCCGCCGGTGGCGGGTCACACTCCTCCCGCACGTCCCGGACCGTCGGTCCGTCGTGGTACCCATGACGGGTGGGGGTGCGCATCGGGAACCTGCTGAACCGGGTGGCCGGTGCTGCCGTACTGGCGTTCCTCCTCCTGATCGCCTCCACCGCGCTGGCGATCTGGTGGAACGCCCGACAGGATGCGCGGCCGGCCTCCGACGCGATCGTGGTGCTGGGGTCCGCGCAGTACAACGGCGTCCCGTCGTCGATCTTCGAGGCCCGGCTCGAGCACGCCATCACCCTGTTCGAGGACGGCGTGGCCCCGGTGATCGTCACCGTGGGCGGCCGGGCCGCCGGTGACGAGTTCACCGAGGCCGAGGCGGGCCGGGAGTACCTGGCCGCCTCCGGTGTTCCCGACGGCGCCCTGCTGGCCGTGCCCGAGGGCGTCGACACCCTGCAGAGCATGCGCGTGGTCTCGACCGCCTTCGGCGAACGCGGCTGGACCCGCGCCGTCCTGGTGACCGACCCGTGGCATGCCATGCGCGCCGAGCGGATGGCGGAGGACGCCGGGCTGGAGGCGGAGAGCTCGCCGACCCGCCAGGGCCCGGCCGTGCAGACCCGCGGCACGCAGTTCCGCTACATCCTCCGGGAGACTGCTGCCTACCTGCTCTACCGCGCGACGGGTGAGAGCGTCGCCGGCGCACCCGGGATCGGCTGAGGAGGAGACCGTGCTCGAACTGGCCAAGCCCGGCTCCGCCGGCACCGGCACGGGCGTCATCCCCGTGCTGCGCGACGGCGCGGTCGTCGCCCTGCTGCGGGCATCGAACTGGAGGGAAGCGGGGACGGCGACCATCGGCACGCAGACGTGGGTGCTGGCCAAGCACCGGGGCGACCTCACGGCCCGGTGGGCGAGTGATTCCGAGGACGTCGTGCGGATGCGCGCGCGGCAGACGTCGCTGTGGAAGGGCACCTGGCGGGTGGAGCTGGAGGGAACGCCGGTGGAGGTGCGCAGCGCCTCGCGCTGGAAAGGCACCCACCGTTTCCTGGTCGACGGGAAGCCGGTGGCCGAGAGCGGCACCACCGGGGGGTGGTCGCCCCGCCCCACGCTGACCGCCGAGCCGGACCTGCCGGTGCACCACCAGGTCTTCCTGCTGTGGATGGAACTCGTCCTCAGCCGCCGGAACACCGCCGCGATCACCGCCGCGACGGGTGCCGCCGTCATCGGGGGGAGCAGCTGATGGCCGGGCGGGGACGCATCCGGGCCGCCGACATCGCGCTGGTGCGCGAGCGCTCGAGGATCGACGAGATCGTCGGCGAGCACCTGCAGCTCAAGCGCGCCGGCGGCGGCAGCCTCAAGGGCCTGTGCCCCTTCCACGACGAGAAGTCTCCGTCCTTCCAGGTGACCCCCTCGAGAGGGCTGTGGCACTGCTTCGGGTGCGGGATGGGCGGCGACGTCATCTCCTTCGTCCAGCAGATCGACCACCTCTCCTTCTCCGAGGCCGTCGAGCTGCTGGCCGGGCGGGCCAACGTCGAGCTGCACTACGAGGACGACGGTGGCCGGCCCACCGGTGCCCCCGACCGGGCCAACGTCGGCCAGCGCGCCCGGTTGGTCGCCGCCAACACCGCCGCCGCGGCGTTCTTCGCCGAGCAGCTCGGGACGCCGGACGCCGCCCCCGCGCGCCAGTTCCTCGCCGAGCGTGGCTTCGACCGCCAGGTGGCGCTCGACTTCGGCTGCGGCTTCGCCCCCGGTGGCTGGGACACCCTCACCCGGCACCTGCGCGGCAAGGGCTTCACCCAGGCGGAGCTGGTGACGGCGGGGCTGGCCAAGGAATCGTCCCGGGGCACGCTCATCGACCGGTTCCACCGGCGGCTGACCTGGCCGATCCGCGACATCACCGGCGACGTGATCGGTTTCGGCGCGCGCAAGCTCATGGACGACGACCCGGGGCCGAAGTACCTCAACACCCCGGAGACCCCGCTCTACAAGAAGAGCACCGTGCTCTACGGGATCGAGCGGGCCAAGCGCGACATCGCCCGCCGGCACCAGGCCGTCGTCGTCGAGGGCTACACCGACGTGATGGCCTGCCACCTGGCCGGCGTGACCACCGCGGTCGCCTCCTGCGGCACCGCGTTCGGCGGCGAACACATCAGCGTGCTGCGCCGGCTGCTCATGGACCAGGACGAGTTCCGCGGCGAGGTCGTCTACACCTTCGACGGCGACGCGGCGGGGCAGGCCGCGGCGATGAAGACCTTCGCCGAGGACCAGCGGTTCGTCGCGCAGACGTTCGTCGCCGTGGAGCCCGACGGGCGTGACCCGTGCGAGCTGCGGCAGGAGCAGGGCGACGCCGCCGTCCGCGACCTGGTGGCCCGGCGGACGCCCCTGATCGAGTTCGTCCTGCGCACCACGCTGGCCGGTTACGACCTGGACACCGTCGAGGGTCGCGTCGCCGCGCTGGAGAAGACCGCGCCGCTGCTGGCCCAGATCAAGGACCACGCGCTGCGCCCGGCCTACGCCCGCCGCCTGGCCGGGCTGCTCGGGCTGCCGGACGAGTCCGACGTCATGGAGCGTCTGCGCCGGCTGACCGGCGAGGGTGGGGACCGGCCCCGCCCCCGGCCGCGGGGGCCGCAGCGCACCCCCGACGACGCCGCGATCGAGGTGGAGCGGGAGGCGGTGAAGGCGGCGCTGCAGGTGCCCGAGATCGCCGGCCCCTCCTTCGACGCGATCCCGTTCGACGCCTACACCGACCCCGACTACTCGGCGGTGGCCGCCGCGGTGGCCGCCGCGGGGGGAGCGGCCGCGGCGCAGGTGACCGGCCCCGCCTGGCTGGACGAGGTGGCCGTCCACTGCTCGCGGGAGTCGGCGCGGGCCCAGCTCACGGCGCTGGCCGTCGAGCCGATGCGCTCGGTCGGTGAGGCCGACGCCCACTACGTCAACGCGGTGCTGGCCCGCCTGCAGGAGATGGCGACGGTGCGCCAGGTGGCCAACCTCAAGAGCAAGCTGCAGCGGATGAACCCGGTCGAGGAGCCCGACGAGTACACGAAGGTGTTCGGCCGCCTGGTGGCCCTCGAGGCGCAAGCCCGGTCACTGCGGGAACGCGCGATGGGCGGGCTGACCCCGTGAGCGAGCTCGCGAGCTCACGCAGGCACACAGCAGCCGGGCGAACGGCGGCGACGAGCGCCAGCGAGGAGAAGCCATGAGCTTGCTGGACCGGGTGCGGCACCGCTTCGCGCGTGCGCCGGAGCCCGTGCGGGCGCAGGTCGCGGCCGATCCCGACGAGCGGGTGCTGGCCTGGGGCACGCTCGCGGGGGAGGGCGGCTGGCTCGTCGCCACGTCCCGGGGGCTCCGGGTCGTGCCGTCGACGGTTCCGCCGGCCGCCGACACCGCGGTGCTGCCCTGGCACGAGGTCGCGCACGCCCACTGGACCGCGTCGGCCGGCGGCGGGGGCTCGTTCCGCGTGACGGCGCTGGTCGAGGTGGAGCCCGGCGTCCAGGCACGGCGGCCGGAGCAGCGCTTCGTGCTCACCGACGCCGGTGACCTGCCCGGGGTCGTGCGCCGTCGCGTGGACCAGACCGTGGTGGCCAGCCAGCGGTCGCCGCTCCCGGGTGGGGGAGGGGTGCTGCTGGTCGCCCGCCGGGTCCCCGGTCAGGCGGTGCGCGAGTGGACCGTGGTCTTCGACGACGACGAGCGGCGCAACGATCCGGTGGCCCGCGAGGCCGCGCGGAAGAAGCTGGCGGATCTCGTCGCGGCCGACCAGCCGGACTGAGCCGGACTCAGCGGGGCGTCTCGCTGCCCATGCGGGCCCGCAGCGAGGACAGGGCGTCGTCGGCCTTGGCCTGCGCGACGCCGGCGAGGCTCTGCAGGCGCGGGTCGTCCTTGGCGTGCTCCCAGCCGCGGCGGATCTGCTCGTACCGCTCGCGGCCGGCCTTGGAGCCGAGGACGTAGCCGGCGCCGAAACCGGCGAGGAAGGAGAGCTTGGCCACGGGAACCTCCGGGTCGGTCGAGCGGGGGCCGCGATCACGCTACCTGTGTCGTGTGCAACGCGAGACGCGGGCGGGCCCTGCGCGGGAGCTTCCGCGGCGTGGGGTACCCTCGTCGGGCCAGCGGGTCGCACCCGCTCGTCCCCCGTAGCTCAATTGGCAGAGCATGCGACTGTTAATCGCAGGGTTATTGGTTCGAGTCCAATCGGGGGAGCAAAACCCCAGGTCAGCGGCTTGAAGGGCTAGTCGCGCGAGTCGCTGCGACGAACAAATGACGAACATTCGTCGCAGTCGATCCCGCTCCCAGGCCTACAGACCGTTCTGGTCGGCGCCTAGCGAGACTGCTGGAGCGCCGTCGCCGCCTCCGGGCTCGCGAGGCCGCGACCCATGTAGACGTCCTGGGTCAGGCTCGGCCGGTTGTGCCCCAGATGGTCGGCGATCTGGCGGGCTGACAGGCCCGCCTCGTCCAGGCGGGTCGCCACGGTTCTGCGAAAAACGTGCGAGCTCACCCAGTCGAAGCCGGCGCGATCGAGGGCCTGGCGCAGGTGGCTGCTCGTGTTGTGCGGATCCCGCAGTCGGCCGGTCGGGCTCGGGAACACCACTAGCGTGCCCTGCGGCGTGGGCGTCTGGGCCCGCCGGCGCTCGAGCAGGTCGACGACGAAGGCCGGTAGGGCGATCGTCCGCCGACCGGCCGTTGTCTTGGGGAACTCCTGGATCTCGAGGCCGCGACCTGGTGCTCGGATCAGCGTGGCGTCGATGCGCACAGTCGCCGCGTCCAGGTTCACGGCCGACCAGCGGACCGCGCACGCCTCGCCGATGCGCACGCCGGTGCCCAGCATGAACTCGACCAGGTCCGGCAGATCCAGCTCGACCGCCTCGGCATCCGCGGCGAGCCGCTCGCACAGCTGGCGCGCCTCCTCGACCGTCAGCGCGCGCGGTCCCTGCGCGGGGCGCCGGTGCGCCCGCCGAGACGCCACCTCGCGCACCGGGTTGGTCGGGATGGCTCCACGACGGACGGCCTCGGTGAGGATCCCGGACAGCACCGAGCGGGCGGCCTTGGAAGCGCCGGCGCCGTGGCTCTTGCGTACGGCGGTCAGCAGACGGTCGACGGCGGGCACGGTGATCTCGCGCAGCCGGAGTTGTCCGACGCCCGGGATGACGTAGCTCTGTACGGCGAACCGGTACAGCCGCTTGGTGCCCACGGCGAGGTCGCTGTCGTCGACCTCGGCGAGCCAGGCGGCGGCCACGGTCGCGAGCCGGCTGTCGGCGCTGGCGCCCTCGTCGACGCCGTTACCCCGGTCGCGCAGGGCCGTCCGCAGCCGGCGCTCCGCCTCGGCCTTGGTCCGACCGTAGCGGCTCACCGAGCGCCGGCGGCCGTCGAAGTCGCGGAAGCTGGCCTGTGCCCGCACGCGGCCCTTGCCGACAACCAGGATGTTGATCGCGCCGAAGGTCCCCACGGCGAGTGGTGGCCTCGGCATGGATTCCTCCCCGGGTGGCCGGATGCCTAAGCGTCGGCCCAGGCAGGAGCCGGAGCTGGCCCGCGCTATGAAACTGGGGACAGGCCGAGGCCTGTGGACGGCGCCGGCCGTTACGAACTGGATGCCTATGCGGGCTCGGCTCCGTCGTGGCGTGCCGCGGCGGCGTCGTGTCGGTCGGTCACCCACTGCTCCAGGTCGTCCTGCCGGTAGAGCACGCGCCGGCCGAGACGGAAGCCTGCCGGTCCCACGCCGAGGTGACGCCAGTACCGCAAAGTCGCGACAGAGGTACGGAGAAACGCGGCCGCCTCGTCGAGGGTCAGCAGGACCGTCGGGGCGGCATGGGTGCGGTCATCGCTCACGGTCAGGCCCTTCTGGACGTCGGCAGCGCCAGGCCCGACGCTGCCGCCCTGGCCTGCAGTTCGTCTCCAGTAGCAGGCTCCAGTACTTCTCCAGTGCTCCCCGAGCGACCGAGTCGCTGGGGCGCTGCGATGGGGCCGGCCTACTTGAGGAGCACGAGATCGCCGCCGGAATAGTCGCCGTGCCCGTGCCCCGAAGCCCTACAAGCTGTTCGGAGGGTGATCCCGCAAGACTGGCGGCATGCCTCTGACGTTCCTGTCGCGGACGTAGGATCGGAGGTTGTAGGCATCGAGAACACGACCGAGGGCCCCGGCCAGCCCGGGAAGGTCGCGGTCGTAGACGCGGCCGTCCTCCAACTGATGCGCGAGCTCGGCGAGCAGCCGCGTCCAATCGCGGCGGGTGGGCGCGGTTGGTACTCGGACTTCCACCTGTCGTTCCACCAGGTGGACCGCTGCTCGTCCGGAGGCCGCCGCACGTGTCTGTTCCCAGGCTCGGTGCCGGCACGTGGCTGAGCACCACTTCGGGATTGGTCCCCGGCTCCCTGGCGTGATGGGTCCACCGCACCAGGCGCAAGCCGTTGCCGCGCTCCGCCGGTCGCGAGGGTCAGCCGCTCCTTCGACGGGCACTGTCCGGTCCTGCTGGGTCCGTGCTCGCCCGACCCGATCTCGTCCTTGCCGTTCACGCTCTCGTCGCCGCGCTTGGAAGTCGGCGTATCCGCTGTCGCCCATGCCCTCCAGCGTGCGAACGGGCCTCCGGTAAACCTGTCACAACGACTTACGAGACCGCCTGGTGCAAGAGGTGTAATCGGTTGCGATCTTGATCGCTGTCCTTGCGGATGAGAATGCTCCGGTCGTCCGGCGACGCCGAGTCACAGTGGTGCGGGTGA
>NZ_JBHUHP010000015.1:187708-191537 GCF_042682525.1 Blastococcus deserti | reverse complement strand
CACGTCGACCACCGCCTCACCCGGACCCGGATCGGGCACCACGACCGTCTCGACGCTCACCGGCGCACCCTTGCTGAGCGCGACGACGCCCCTCACCTCGTAGGCCATGGGGCGAGACTAGGGGTGGTCCCCGACGCCGGCCGGGCACGTCCGCGGCGCGGACCCAGTGGTCACGCCGATGTCTCGGTCGGGTGTTGAACGCGCGGGTACGCGGGCGGCGTCGTAACGTCCGACCGTTCGCGACGCTGCTCACAGCGGGCGACCGGGTTGCGCCCGACCGGACGCGCCCCTCCCGACTCGGAGGTTGTTCCGTGGCAGTACCCAGCTTCCTGGCCCGAGAGCGCATCGTCGCCCGGCCGGGGTTCAACCGCTGGCTGATCCCGCCGGCGGCCCTGGCCGTCCATCTGTGCATCGGCCAGGCCTACGCCACCAGCGTGTACAAGAACGCCCTGGTGGAGCACTTCGACACGGGCAACACCCCGATCGGGATCATCTTCTCGATCGCGATCGTGATGCTCGGACTGTCGGCCGCGCTCTTCGGTACCTGGGTGGACCGCAACGGCCCCCGGGCCGCGATGGCCACCTCCATGGTGTTCTGGGTGTCCGGATTCCTCGTCGGCTCCCTCGGCATCTTCACCGAGCAGCTGTGGCTGGTGTATCTGGGCTACGGCTTCCTCGGCGGCATCGGCCTGGGCATCGGCTACATCTCGCCCGTCTCCACCCTGATCAAGTGGTTCCCGGACCGGCCGGGCCTGGCCACCGGTCTGGCCATCATGGGCTTCGGTGGCGGGGCGCTCGTCGCCGCGCCGCTGTCCCGGCAGCTCATGAGCTTCTACGACCCGTCGTACAACCCGGCCGACACCACCTCCGTGCCGAGCGGTGAGGCGGTCGGGCTGCTCTTCCTCACCCTGGCCGCGGCCTACGCCGTCTTCATGAGCTTCGGCGCCGCGATCATCCGCGTCCCGGCCGCGGACTGGAGGCCGGAGGGCTTCGACCCAGCGACGGTCAAGAAGAAGTCGCTGGTCACCACGGAGAACGTGTCCGCGCGCAATGCGATCAAGACACCGCAGTTCTGGCTGCTGTGGACCGTCCTGTTCTGCAACGTCACGGCCGGCATCGGCATCCTCGAGCAGGCCCAGCCGATGATCCAGGACTTCTTCCGCCGCGGTGAGACCTCGCTGGTCGCCACTGCCGCGGCCGCGGGCTTCGTCGGGCTGCTGTCGCTGTTCAACATGGCCGGCCGGATCGTGTGGTCCTCGACGTCCGACTACATCGGTCGCAAGCGGATCTACATGGTCTACCTGGGGCTCGGCATGGTCCTGTACTTCGTCCTCGCCACCCTCGGCACGACGGCCACCTGGATCTTCGTCCTGACCGCAGCCGTGATCATCAGCTTCTACGGCGGCGGTTTCGCGACCATCCCGGCGTACCTGCGCGACCTGTTCGGCACCTTCCAGGTCGGCGCCATCCACGGCCGGCTGCTGACCGCCTGGGCGGCAGCTGGCGTCGTGGGGCCGCTCATCGTCAACGGCGTCCTCGACTCGCGCGGCACCCCCGGCCAGCTCGTCGCGGGTGACTACCGGCCCGCCCTGTTCATCATGATCGGCCTCCTGGCCGTCGGCTTCGTGGCCAACCTCCTGGTGCGGCCGGTGGCGAGCAAGTGGCACGAGTCGAAGGAAGCCGTCGAGGACTTCACCCACGAGCACCACACACCCGAACGGAGCGCCGTCCGATGAGCTCGTCCACCTCGCACGACCAGCGGCACACCCACACCCCGGTCGCTCTGATCGCGTTCGCCTGGACGCTGGTCGGCGTGCCGCTGGCGTACGGCCTGTACCAGACCGTCACCCGGGCGGCCGCGCTCTTCACCGGCTGAACCGCAGCAGCACCCACCACCCCCCTGCGCCCCGTCCGCTCCCCCAGCGGACGGGGCGCAGTGCCGTTCGCAGCTTTCTGTACCGAAAGCGGAGGCGTGCTCCGGAGCTTCCGGTACAGAAAGCGGGGTCAGCGGCCTCGGAGGGGTGCGAGGGGCAGGTGCGGGGAGAGGTCGGCGCGGTTGCCGCTGGCGCTTACCCGGCCGGCCGCGACCGCGTCCCGCCACGTCAGCTCGCCCGTCGCGAGCCGCAGCCAGGTCGCAGGATCGGTCTCGACGACGTTGGGCGGCGTCCCCCGGGTGTGCCGGGGACCGGGCACGCACTGGACGGCGACGTGCGGCGGCACCCGCAGCTCCACCGAACGGCCCGGCACCTGCTGCGCCAGCCAGCGGGCGGTCGTCTTCACCGCGGCGCCCAGCACCGACCGGGGCGGCTGCTCCGCCTCCCCCGCCAGCCACGGCAGCACGGGGCCGACCGCCGCCCGCAGCTCGTCCGCCGGGATGGGGGCCGGCATCAGGACGTGGGAACCGTGCCCGCCGGGACGGTGAGCGGGGTGCTGTGCTCGGGTCCCCCGAACAGTGCCGGCAGCGTGGCCGTCCACGCCGCGCGCAGCTCCGCCAGCGGCAGCTCCAGGAGGCCTTCGACGACCAGCGCTGCGTTCGGACCACTGCCGGCCGTCGTCCCCAGCTCGGTGACCGGGACGCCCGTCCACTGCACCGTGGTCCTCACGCCACCGGGGTCCCTCGTGGTGACGACGACGCGGGCGGTGGACTCGCTGAACAGCGCGGTGAACGGGTCGCCCCCGAGCCGGAGCCGGGCGCCGACGCCGTGACGCAGCGCGGACTCGGCGAGGGTCTGCGCCAGCCCGCCGTCGGCGAGGTCGTGCGCGGAGGTGATCAGCCCCTCGCGGCCCAGGGCACCGAGCAGCTCGCCCAGCTTCCGCTCGGCCTCGAGGTCGACGGCCGGGGGACGGCCGCCGAGGTGGCCGTGCACGACCGAGGCCCAGGCCGATCCGCCGAACTCCGGCTTGGTCTCCCCGAGCAGCAGCACCGACTCCCCCGCCGTCCGCCAGCCCGAGGACACGCGGCGCCGGACGTCGTCGTGCACGCCTAGCACACCGATGACCGGCGTGGGGTTGATCGCCACGTCGCCGGTCTGGTTGTAGAGGCTGACGTTGCCGCCGGTGACGGGGAGGCCGAGCTCGGCGCAGGCGTCGGCCAGACCCCGGACGGCCTCGGCGAACTGCCACATGACCTCGGGCTCCTCGGGCGAGCCGAAGTTCAGGCAGTTGGTGACGGCCAGCGGCCTGGCGCCGGACACGGCGACGTTGCGGTAGGCCTCGGCCAGGTTGAGCTGCGCGCCGGTGTAGGGGTCCAGCCGGGCGTAGCGGGCGTTGCCGTCGAGGGAGAGCGCGATGCCCCGGTGGGTCTCCTCGTCGATGCGCACGACGCCGGCGTCGTCGGGCTGCGCCAGGACGGTGTTGCCGCGGACGTAGCGGTCGTACTGCTCGGTGACCCAGGTCTTGTCGGCGCCGTCGGGGCTGCTGATCACGGCCAGCCAGTGCGCCTGGAGCTCGGCGCCGGTGACCGGGCGGGGCAGCCGCGCCGGGTCGTCGCCCTGGAGGGCGTCGAGGTCGGCGGGACGGGCCATCGGCCGCTCGTACACCGGGCCCTCGTGGGCGACGGTGCGCGGCGGGACGTCGACGATCCGCTCGCCGTGCCAGTCGACCGTCAGCCGGTCCCCGTCGGTGACCTCGCCGATGACGGTGGCGAGGACGTCCCACTTGCGGCAGACGGCGAGGAACTCCTCGACCTTGCCCGGTTCGACGATCGCGCACATGCGTTCCTGCGACTCGCTCATCAGGATCTCGGCGGGAGTGAGCGTCGAGTCGCGCAGCGGGACGGTGTCGAGGTCGATGTGCATGCCGCCGGTGCCGGCGCTGGCCAGCTCCGACG
>NZ_JBHUHP010000015.1:155937-187672 GCF_042682525.1 Blastococcus deserti | reverse complement strand
CGGTGACGAGGTCGGCGGCGAAGATCTCCAGGCAGGCCTCGATGAGCAGCTTCTCGGTGAACGGGTCGCCGACCTGGACGCTGGGCCGCTTGGCCGGCCCCTCGGCGTCGAAGGTCTCGCTGGCCAGGACGCTGACGCCGCCGATGCCGTCGCCGCCGGTGCGCGCGCCGAAGAGGATGACCTTGTTGCCGGCGCCCTCGGCCCTGGCCAGCCGGACGTCCTCGTGCCGCATGACGCCGACGCACAGCGCGTTGACCAGAGGGTTGCCGGCGTAGCACTCGTCGAAGAGCAGCTCGCCGCCGATGTTGGGCAGGCCCAGGCAGTTGCCGTAGCCGCCGACCCCGGCGACGACGCCGGGCAGGACGCGGGCGGTGTCCGGCGCGTCGGCGCGGCCGAACCGCAGCGAATCCATGACGGCGATGGGACGGGCGCCCATGGTGAGGATGTCGCGGACGATGCCGCCCACGCCGGTGGCCGCGCCCTGGTAGGGCTCCACGTAGCTGGGGTGGTTGTGCGACTCCACCTTGAAGGTGACCGCGTAGCCGTCGCCGACGTCGACGACGCCCGCGTTCTCGCCGATGCCCACGAGCAGCGCGTCGCTGGGCGGCAGGTCGCCGAACCGGCGCAGGTGCACCTTCGACGACTTGTAGGAGCAGTGCTCGCTCCACATCACCGAGTACATGGCCAGCTCGGCGGTCGTCGGGCGGCGACCGAGGATGTCCCTGATGCGGGCGTACTCGTCGGCCTTCAGGCCCAGTTCGGCGTAGGGCTGCTCGTCGTCGGGGGTCTGCACCGCCAGCTCGACGGTGTCGAGCCGGTGGCTGAGCCGGCCGGGGCCGGTGTCGAGGTCGGAGAGGCCCGCGGTCGCGCTGGCCTGCCCCGCCGTCACGTCCGCGCTCACGCGTTCACGACCGCCTTCAGGACGCTGGTGAAGAAGCCCAGGCCGTCGGTGCTGGGCCCGGTGAGCTCCTCGATCGCATGCTCGGGGTGTGGCATCAGGCCGACGATCCGGCCGTTCTCGCTGGTCACGCCGGCGATGTCGCGGCTGGAGCCGTTCGGGTTGCCGTCGACGTAGCGGAACACCACCCGGCCCTCCCCCTCCAGCCGGTCCAGATCGGGCTCGGCGGCGACGTAGCGCCCCTCCCCGTTCTTCACCGGGATGACGATGCGCTGGCCGACCGAGTAGTCCGACGTCCAGACGGTGTCGTCGCGCTCGACCACGAGCACCTGGTCCCGGTTGCGGAAGTGCAGGTGGCTGTTGCGGGTGAGCGCGCCGGGCAGCAGGCCGGCCTCGCACAGCACCTGGAAGCCGTTGCAGATGCCGAGCACCGGCAGGCCCTGGTGGGCCCGGGTGACGACGTCCTGCATCAGGGGCGCACGTGCGGCGATGGCGCCGGCGCGGAGGTAGTCGCCGTAGGAGAAGCCACCGGGGAGGACGACGGCGTCGACGTCCTTGAGGTCGTGGTCGGCGTGCCAGAGGACGACCGGGTCACCCCCGGCCAGCCGCACGGCGCGGGCGGCGTCGACGTCGTCCAGGGAGCCCGGGAAGGTGATGATCCCGATGCGCACGAGCAGTTCCGTTCAGTCGGTCGGGAGATGCAGTTCGACGTCCTCGATGACGGGGTTGGCCAGCAGGGTCTCGGCGATCTGCCGGAGCTCGGCCTCGTCCGGCGTCCCGTCCACCTCGAGCACGAAGTGCTTGCCCTGGCGGACGCTGCGCACCCCGTCGTGCCCGAGCCGGCCGAGTGCGCCGAGGACCGCCTGACCCTGGGGGTCGGAGATCTCCGGCTTGAGGACCACGTCGACGACCACCCGGGACACGCCGACGAGGGTACCCACTCCCCGGGACGACCCCGCCGCGGCGGCGAGATCTGCACACTCGCCGTCCCCGGACAGCCGGATGACGTCCCGGTGTCGCAGTGGCCTGCCGGAGATGCCGGCCGCTCGCGCCATCGCCCGCGTCGCTGGGTCGCCGGGGGGGTTTCGCAAGGTCTCCGCAAGGCCGGCGCAACGCCCGCACAGGACTGCTCCCCCACAGGGGTGAAGCCCCTTTCCGGGCGTTCCAGGGGGTCCCGGCCCGCCGTAGACCTGTCTCGAACCGACGGCGCACGGCCGTCGCTGCGCACGATGAGAGAGGTCCCCGAGATGAAGCTTTCCAAGCGGGCCAGCGTGATCGCCCTGTTCCTCGTCGCCGTCGTGGCCGGCGGCGTCGCATCGGCCGCCTGGCTGGTCAGCGGCACCGGGACGGCGTCCTCCCAGGCCGCCTCCGCGGTCAGCCTCACCGTCACGGCGGGGACCCCGACGGCGTCCCTCTACCCCAAGCCGGCGGCCGGCTACGGCTCGGGCACCGTCGGCGCCGTCCAGGCCAAGGTCGACAACCCGAACCCGTTCCCGGTGCAGCTGACCAGCGCCACGATCGGCGCCGTCAGCATCACCCCGCTCAGCGGCCGCACCTGCGCGGCGAGCAACGTGGTCGGGCTGGGCACGATCGCGCTCGCGACGCCGGTGCTCCTGCCGGCGAGCTCGACCGGCACCGTCGTCACCGTCCCGGGTGCCCTGGAGATGATCTCCACGGCCGAGAACGGCTGCCAGGGCGCGGGCATCACCGCCCAGGTGACGCTCTCCGGCGCCTCGGCCTGACCGCTCGCGGAGGGGCGCCGGACGGCGCTCCTCCGCGGTCGCGCACCACCCACCACCGCAACCGCCCCGAGGAGAGGAGGACCCCGTGCTCCGACGCCTGGCCGTACTGGCCCTCGCGCTGGTCCCGGCGCTCCTCGGGTCCACCGACCCGGCCGCGGCGGCATGGGCGGTCAACGGCGCCGGCCCGGCGAAGTCGCTGGCGGTGCTGGTTCCGCAAGGGGCGCGGCCGACCGTCTCCGAGACCACCGACCCGGCGACCTACCTCCCGCTCTACGTGGTCACCTGGAACACCGGGTTCGTGGCGACCGCCCGGCCGGTGACCGGCTACCAGATCCGCCGGATCGTCTTCCCGGGCACGTCCATCGCGAAGGTGGAGGTGATCGGGAAGGGCACCTGCGCGGGGACCACGGTGGACGGGCTGCCCAACGTCTACGTCCCCGGGTCGCCCGGCACGGCCACCCAGTCGTGCACGGACGCGGAGGGCTACGCCAAGGGCGACGTCCAGTACACGGTGACCCCGGTCTACGGCCGGTGGACCGGCCCGACGTCGAGCCCGTCCGCGATCTACAGCTGAGCCGGGATCAGCCGAACCGGCGGCCGGTGAGCTGCTCGTAGGCGGTCACGTAGCGCTCGCGGGTGGCCGCGACGACGTCGGCGGGCAGCTCCGGTGGCGGCGAGACCCGGTCCCAGCCCGACGACGTCAGCCAGTCCCGCACGTACTGCTTGTCGAACGAGGGCTGCACCGAGCCCGGCGACCAGGTCGCGGCCGGCCAGAAGCGCGAGGAGTCGGGCGTGAGCACCTCGTCACCCAGCACCAGCGCACCGCCGGAGGAGACGCCGAACTCGAACTTCGTGTCCGCCAGCACGATGCCGGCCCCGTACGCGATCTCGGCGGCCCGCGAGTACAGGGCCAGCGTCAGCTCCCGCAGCGCCTCGGCCCGCGCGGCTCCCACGGCCGCGACGACGGCGGAGAAGTCGATGGCCTCGTCGTGCTCCCCCACCTCGGCCTTGGTCGACGGCGTGAAGACCGGAGCAGGCAGCCGCGAGCCCTCGACCAGCCCGGCGGGCAGTGCGACGTCCCGGATCGACCCGGTGCGCTGGTACTCGGCCGTGCCGGACCCGGAGAGGTACCCCCGCGCCACGCACTCGACCGGGAGCATCTCCAGCCGCCGGACCAGCATCGCGCGCCCCGCGACCTCGGCCGGGACGTCGGAGGCGCTGATCAGGTGGTGCGTCGCCCCGAACGACGCCAGGACCGGCGCCAGCTGCTCGAACCACCACACCGACAGCTGGGTGAGCACCCTGCCCTTGTCCGGGATCGGCGTGGGCAGCACGTGGTCGTAGGCCGAGATCCGGTCGGACGCCACCAGCAGGAGCCGGTCGGCGCCGGCGTCGTAGATCTCGCGCACCTTGCCGCGCGCGACCAGCGGCAGGCCGATCACTTCAGGGCCGCCAGCCGGTCGAACAGCGGGCCGAGGTTGGTCACGTAGCGCTCCGGCCGGCAGATCTCGTCCAGCCGCGCCTCGTCCAGCGTCACCGACGAGGCGGCGGCCCGGGTCCGGAGCGTCTCCCGGAAGGGGGTGCCGGTCTGCCACGTCTCCATCGCCGCGGACTGGACGAGCGCGTACGCGTCCTCGCGGGACAGCCCGCCCTCCACGAGCTCGAGCAGGACCGACGAGGTGTAGATCAGCCCGCCGGTGGACTCGAGGTTCGCGCGCATCCGGTCGGCGTCGACCACCAGGTTCTCCACGAGCCCGGCGGTCAGGTGCAGCAGGTAGTCGGTGGTGATCGCGGCGTCGGGCAGGAAGACCCGCTCGGTCGAGGAGTGCGAGATGTCCCGCTCGTGCCAGAGCGGAATGCCCTCCATGACCGGCACGATCGCCGCGCGGACCACCCGCGCCAGTCCGGCGATGCGCTCGGAGCGGATCGGGTTCTTCTTGTGCGGCATCGCGCTCGAGCCCTTCTGGCCCGACCCGAACGCCTCCGACAGCTCACGCACCTCCGTCCGCTGGCCGTGCCGCACCTCCAGCGCGATCGCCTCGCAGACGGTGGCGATGATCGCCAGCGCCGACACCCACTCGCTGATGCCGTCGCGCAGCACCACCTGGGTGGACGCGTCGGCCGGCCGCAGCCCCAGCGCCTCCGCGACCCTGACCTCGACCGAGGGGTCGATCAGCGAGTACGTGCCCACCGCGCCGGAGATGGCGACGACGCCGACCGAGTCACGTGCCGCGCGCAGCCGGTCCCGCGACCGCGCCATCGCGAAGGCGAGGTCGGCGACCCGGTGCCCCCAGACGTCCGGCTCGGCGTGCACGCCGTGCGTGCGGCCCACCTTGATCGTGTTCCGGTGCGCGAGGCCGTGGTCGCGCAGGGCGGCCACCAGCCGGTCGGCCTTGACCAGCAGGACGTCGGTGGCGTCGGTGAGCTGGACCGCCAGTGCGGTGTCGAGCAGGTCGGACGACGTCATGCCGTGGTGCACGTACGCGGCCGCGGACCGGGGCTCGGTGTTGTCGGCCCACGCGGTGAGGAAGGCGATGACGTCGTGCTGCGTCGTCTCCTCGATCTCCGCGACCCGCTCCGGCGTCGGCGGCGGGGCGTGGCGCACCGGCTCGACCACGTCGGCCGGCACGCGCCCGGCCGCGGCGTGCGCCTCGAGCACGAGCGTCTCCACCCGGCACCAGAGCTCGTACTTGTGCTGGTCGCTCCAGACCCGGCCCATGTCGGGGAGCGTGTAGCGCTCGATCATGCGGGTACCGCCTGCCACTGCTCAGCTCGTCGCGCCACGGGACCATCCTCCCGCAGGGCTGGTGTGATCATGGACGGCCCCTACTCCTGCCCGGAGGTGCGCGATGCGCCGACGCGCCCGTGAGCTGACCGCCCGCGCCCGGGAGCGGATCCGGGCGGCGCGCGAGCACGACCCGCACGCGTGGGAGCACTCCCACGGCGGCGGGGATCCGGAGCCCATCGACTTCGTCCAGGACCCCTACGAGGACGAGCCGGTCGACGGCGAGCCAGCGGGGTCCACCCGGCCGCCGCTGGGCAGTCCCGAGCCCGGCGCCCCCGACCTGGACGGGCCCGTCGGTCCGGGCGGCGTCAGCGGCCCGCCCGCCCGCGTCACTCCCGAGGGAGGCCGGCCCCGGCGTCCCGCGCCGGCGTCGCGATCGGCACCGCCGCGGCGCGCCCACGCCGAGGACGACGTCCCGTTCGGCCTGCGGACGGCGGCCGCGTGGTCCTGGCGGCTGATCGTCGTGATCGCCGGCTTCTACGTGCTGCTCTACGCCGCCTCCTACGTCGGGGTCGTGGTGATCCCGGTGATCGTCGCCCTGCTGCTGGCCGCGCTGCTGCAGCCGGGAGCCGCGGCCCTGATCCGCCGGGGCTGGCCGCGCGGTCTCGCGGCGTCCGCGATGCTGCTGGTGGGGCTCGCGGTGGTGGCCGGGATCATCACGCTGGTCGTGGAGCGGATCAGCGCGGGCTTCGCCGACCTGGCCGACCAGGTGACCCAGGGCATCGTGCAGGTGCAGTCGTTCATCGTCCGCACGTTCCCGATCACCCGGGGCCAGCTCGACGCCGCGGTGACCAGCCTCCAGGAGGCCCTGGTCGCCAACGAGGAGGAGCTCGCCTCCGGCGCGATCACGACCGCGACCACGGTGGGGCACGTCTTCACCGGCATCGTCCTGGCGCTGTTCACCCTCTTCTTCTTCCTGAAGGACGGCCGCTCCATCTGGCTGTGGCTGGTCGGCCTCTTCCCGGCCGCCTCCCGGGCATACCTGGACGAGGCGGCCCGGCGGGCCTGGCGCACGTTGATCTCGTACGTGCGGGCCACCGTCGCCGTCGCCCTGGTCGACGCGGTCGGCATCGGCATCGGGCTGGCCGTCCTCGGGGTCGACCTGGTCATCCCGCTCGCGGCGCTGGTCTTCCTGGGCGCCTTCATCCCGATCATCGGCTCGTTCCTGGCCGGGACGGTCGCCGTGCTGGTGGCGCTGGTCACCCAGGGCCCGATCACCGCGCTGATCGCCCTGGTGATCGTCGTGGCCGTCATGCAGCTGGAGGGGCACGTCCTGCAGCCGCTGCTGCTCGGGCGGGCCGTGCACGTGCACCCGCTCGCCGTCGTGCTGGCCATCGCCGCGGGCCTGCTGGTCGGCGGGATCTTCGGGGCCCTCGTCGCCGTGCCGGTGGTGGCGTGCGCGAACGTCGCCGGCACCTACCTCAGCCGGCGGCACGAGGGGCCCCGGCCACCGGAGCCGCGACCGGAGCGCGCGCGCCCGGCGGTCACGACGACGTAGCGGCGCCTCAGGGAAGGGTGATGCGGCCCTCGACCGCGGCGAGCGCGATGTCGGTGCGCCAGTGCGCGCCGGCCAGCCGGATCCCGGCGACCCGCTCGTAGGCGGTCTGCCGGGCGGCGGCGAGGTCGGGCCCGACGGCCGTCACGGACAGCACCCGGCCGCCGGCGGACACCACGCTCCCGTCGGCGGCGAGCGCCGTGCCCGCGTGCAGCACGCCCTCCCCGCCGGCGCCGGTCACGGGGTCACCGATCCGCGGGACGTCGGGATAGCCGTGCGCCGCGACGACGACGGTCACCGCCGCCCCCTCCCGCCAGCGCAGCGGCGGATGGTCGGCCAGCGTGCCCGTCGCGGCGGCGTGCAGGAGGCCGGCCAGCGGCGTCTCGAGCAGGGGCAGGACGACCTGCGTCTCGGGGTCGCCGAAGCGGGCGTTGAACTCGACCACCCGCACGCCGCGGGAGGTCAGCGCCAGACCGGCGTAGAGCAGGCCGCTGAACGTCTCGCCGCGGCGGGCCATCTCGTCGACGGTCGGCTGGAGGACCGTCGCCAGCACCTCGTCGACCAGCTCGGGCGGCGCCCACGGCAGCGGGGCGTAGGCGCCCATGCCGCCGGTGTTGGGGCCGTGGTCGCCGTCGTCGCGGCGCTTGTGGTCCTGCGCGGGCACCAGGGGCAGCACCGTCGTCCCGTCGGTGACGGCGAACAAGGACACCTCCGGCCCGTCGAGGTACTCCTCGACCAGGACCGCGCCGCCGGCGTCGAGGATCCGGCGCCCGTGCGCCGCCGCGGTCGCGCGGTCGTCGGTGACGACGACGCCCTTGCCGGCGGCCAGGCCGTCGTCCTTCACGACGAACGGGGCGCCCACCTCGTCGAGCACCGTCTCCAGCTCGGCCGGGCCACCCACCGGCCAGGACCGCGCGGTCGGCACCCCGGCCGCGCCCATGACGTGCTTGGCGAAGGACTTGCTGCCCTCCAGCTGCGCGGCCTGCGCCGACGGCCCGAAGCAGGCGATACCGGCGTCCCGGACGGCGTCGGCGGCCCCCGCCACCAGCGGCACCTCCGGGCCGATGACCACCAGGTCGGCACCCCAGGCCGAGGCGACGCCCGCGACGGCGACCGGATCGGCGGCGTCCACCGGCAAGGGTTCGGCCACCGCGCGGGTACCGGCGTTCCCCGGCGCGCACGCCAGCGCGCTCACCGCGGGGTCGGAGGACAGAGCCACGCACAGGGCGTGCTCCCGGGCACCGGAGCCGATCACCAGCACGCGCACGGCTGGCGACGCTACCCAGCGGGGCTCACCTGCCGACGCGCGGCCGGTTCGGCAGCTCGCGCTGGGCACGGAACCGGGTCCGCAGGCGGGCGTGTTCCTCCGCCCGCGCCCGGGCGTCGACGCGGAGCAGCTGGCGGCGCGCCTCGGCCTGCAGCTTCCGCCACCCGGTGAACCGGGCCGGGTCCAGCCGGCCCTCGGCGATGGCGGCCGCGACCGCGCAGCCCGGCTCACCCCGGTGCCCGCAGTCGCGGAACCGGCAGCCGGCGGCCAGCTCGGCCACGTCGGCGTAGGCGGTGTCCACCCCGTCGGCGTCGTCGTAGAGCGCCAGTTCCCGCATCCCGGGGGTGTCCACGAGCAGTCCGCCGCCGGGCAGCACGTGCAGCTCGCGCGCCGTCGTGGTGTGCCGGCCCCGGCCGTCCTCGCGGATCTCCCGCGTTCCGGCGACCGGTCGCCCGGCCAGCGCGTTGGCGAGGCTGGACTTGCCGACCCCGGACGGGCCGACCATGGCCGCCGTCCGGCCCGGCCCGAGCAACGCGCGGACGGCGTCGACGCCCGCTCCCGTGACCGAGCTCACCGGGAGGACGTCGACGCCCAGCGCGTCCTCCCGGACCGCTGCCACCGCGGCGGCGACGTCGTCGCACAGGTCGGCCTTCGTGAGGACGACGACCGGTGTGGCGCCGCTGTTCCACGCGACGGCGAGGTAGCGCTCGACCCGCCGGAGCCGCGGATCGACGGTGAGCGCGTCGACGACCAGGACGACGTCGAGGTTGGCCGCCACGACCTGGGCCGTCGAGGTCCGCCCGGCGACCGTGCGCACGAAGGCGCTGCGCCGCGGCAGCACGGCCACGGCCAGCTCACCGCGCAGCGCCACCCAGTCGCCGACCGCCGGGGCCCCCAGCACGGACGCGTGCAGCGACGTCCCGGGCACCACCCGCAGCTCGCCCTCGGCGGTCAGGACGGTGAGCCGCCCGCGGTCGATCCGCGCCACCCGGGCCGGTGCCGTACCGGCCGGTAGGAGGCCCTGGTCACACCCGTCCCAGCCGAAACATGAGAGATCCGTCACGTCGCGCATAGTGCGTTGCTGGTCAGCGTTGTGTCACTTGAATTGGGGAGGACTCGTCGGCTCCAGTTCACTCCCGAGTCATCCGATTAAGGTTCTGTGAAGGACATGCGCGCGACCGAGTCGCTGGCAGTGCGACCAGCGACCCGCCTTCCCCGTCCTGTCGTCATCGGGCACCGCGGTGCCCCCGCCTACCGCCCCGAGCACACGACCGCCAGCTACGAGCTGGCGATCGACCTGGGTGCCGAGGTGATCGAGCCCGACGTCGTCGTCAGCCGCGACGGTGTCCTCGTCGTCCGCCACGAGAGCGAGCTCTCCTGGTCCACCGACGTCGACAGCCGCTCGGAGTTCGCCGACCGCCGCACCACCAAGCTCATCGACGACCGGCCGTGCACCGGCTGGTTCGCCGAGGACTTCACCCTCGCCGAGCTGCGCACCCTGCGCGCCGTCGAGCGCATGCCGGAGTACCGGCCGCTCAACGCCGCCTACGACGGCCGGTTCGGGATCCTCACCCTCGCCGAGGTCGTCGACCTGGCCCGCACCCGCTCCACCGACGAGCGCCGGATCCGCGTGCTCGCGGAGCTGAAGCACCCCGGCTGGTCGGCCGAGCAGGGGCTGCCGATGGCCGAGCTGGTCAGCGAGGAACTGCGCCGGCTGGGCGCGACGGACGAGCACGGCCCGGTGATGGTGCAGTCCTTCGACGCCGCCGTCCTCCGCGAGCTGCGTGCCCGCCTCGGCGCGCACGGCCCCCAGCTGATCCAGCTGATCGACGACCACGCCGCAGGCGACCGCCTCGTCACCCCCGCCGCGCTGCGGGAGATCTCCACGTACGCGCAGGGCATCGCCCCGAGCGTCGAGCGGATCCTCGGGTGCGGTGGGCCCGCCGGGCGACGCTGCGACCTGGTGGAGCAGGCGCACGCCGCCGCGCTCACGGTCTTCGCCTGGACCCTCCGGGCCGAGAACGCCTTCCTGCCCGCGCACCTGCGCATCGGTGACCTCCCGGAGGCCCTGGGCGACGCGATCGGCGTGGCCCGCCAGCTGCTGGCCCTGGGCGTGGACGGCCTGATCACCGACTCCCCCGACCATGCCCGTCAGGCCGTCGCGGAGATCCAGGCCGCCGCACTCAATTGACGGCCCTCCTGCAGGGTCCCGCCGTGAGCCTGCGAACGGTGGGGGGCAGGAGGGTCCTTACTCGATGAGATCGTTGATCACGACGTTCTCGTCGCGGCCGGGGCCCACACCGATCACGCTGATCCGCGCCCCGGCGAGCTCCTCGAGCCGGCGCACGTAGGCCTGCGCGTTCTTCGGCAGCTCGGCGAAGGTCCGGCAGTGCCGGATGTCCTCGAACCAGCCCGGCATCTCCTCGTAGACCGGCTTCGCGTGGTGGAAGTCGGTCTGCGTCATGGGCATCTCGTCGTGCCGGACGCCGTCGACGTCGTAGGCCACGCAGATCGGCACGCTGTCCAGACCCGAGAGCACGTCGAGCTTGGTCAGGAAGTAGTCGGTGATGCCGTTGACCCGGCTGGCGTAGCGGGCGACGACGGCGTCGAACCACCCGCAGCGGCGGTCGCGGCCGGTGGTGACGCCGACCTCCCCGCCCTGCTTGCGCAGGTACTCGCCGTTGGCGTCGAAGAGCTCCGTCGGGAACGGGCCGGAGCCGACGCGGGTCGTGTACGCCTTGAGGATCCCGACGACCCGCTCGATCCGTGTGGGGCCGATGCCCGAGCCCGCGGCCGCCCCGCCGGCGGTCGGGTTGGACGACGTCACGAACGGATACGTGCCGTGGTCGACGTCCAGCAGCGTGCCCTGCGAGCCCTCCAGCAGGACCCACTCGCCGGCGTCGAGGGCCTTGCCCAGGAGCAGCCGGGTGTCGGCGATCCGGCCCTTGAGCTGCTCGGCGTAGCCGGCGTACTCGTCGACCACCTCGTCCACGTCGATGGCCTTGCGGTTGTAGACCTTGACCAGGATCTGGTTCTTCTCCTGCAGCGTGCCCTCGAGCTTCTGCCGGAGGATCGAGAGGTCGAGCAGGTCCTGCACGCGGATGCCCGTGCGGGCCACCTTGTCGCCGTAGGCGGGGCCGATGCCGCGGCCGGTGGTGCCGATCTTGCGCTTGCCCAGGAAGCGCTCGGTGACCTTGTCCAGGGCCCGGTGGTGGGGCATGATCAGGTGCGCGTCCGCCGAGATGACCAGCCGTGAGGTGTCCACTCCCCGCTCCTCGAGGCCGGCGAGCTCACCGATGAGCACCTGCGGGTCGATGACCACCCCGTTGCCGATGACCGGCGTGCAGCCGGGCGTGAGGATGCCCGACGGGATCAGGTGCAGGGCGTATCTCTCACCGTCGGGCGTGATCACCGTGTGCCCGGCGTTGTTGCCGCCCTGGTAGCGAACGACGTAGGGCACGCGGCCACCGAGCAGATCGGTGGCCTTGCCCTTGCCCTCGTCGCCCCACTGGGCACCGATCAGCACGACAGCCGGCATCGGGTCCTGGTTCTCCTCGGTCGTCGGGGTGGTGCGGCGGGTGGCGCCTCGGCACCAGGCGGTTCCCGGCCGGCCAGTTGGCCGGGGCGGCGGGGTGGAACGGGTGAAAGGGTATCGGCATGGCTGCCGTCGAGCTGGACCTCCGCCGTCTGGAACCCGGCCAGGCCCCCCGACCGGAGCACGTCGCCGCCGCGGCCGACGCCGAGGCGCTGCGTGTGCGGGGGCCGGTCGCCGGGCTCGCCGCCGTCCTCACCGTCCTGCTCAAGGCGCAGCGCACGGCGCTGGTGCCGGTCGCCTGGGAACCGGCCGGCGACAAGGCCTCGATCGGGCTGGCCCGCGACCTGGGCGTCGGCACGGGTGAGCCCCGGGACATGTGCCTGGTCCGCGACGACCACGGCGGTGTGCTGCTGCACCACGGACGCGTGGAGGCCGCCGGGGACGGCCGCCGCTCGCTCAGCCGGCGGCTGGGACTGCAGGCCCACCACGACGACATCAAGGTCGCCGACGGCGAGATCACCCGCATCGACGTCCGCCCGGACTGGCAGGCGGTGGACACCATCGGCGTCACCGTCATGATCCTCCCGCTGCGGCCCACCCGGCAGACCAGCGGCCGGGCGCTCCAGATCGCCTCCGACCCCGCGCGCATCCTCCGCGACGGCGTGCCCTTCCCGCGGCCGGTGCACCGCTGGACCTGGTACGCCGACGACCGCGTGCGCTGGCGGCTCCAGCCCTGAACGAGGACCCCCTGCCCCCACCACTCGCACGCTCGCGGCGGGACCCTGCAGGAGGCCCGGGGAGTCGTGGACACTGGGTTCGCGTCCACCCGCGGAGGAGGTCCACGCTGCCGTCGTCCTGCGCCCCCATCGGGGTCCGGCTCCGCGTCGGGTCGTCCCGGTGATCGTCGATCGTGTGCCCGCCGCAGGCGCCCCGGTCGGCCTGTCGCGCGGCCGGCGGCTGCTGGTGGGCGCCCTCGCGCGGCCGAGCCTGCCCGCGCTGGTCGGGCTGGCGGTGGTCGTGGCCGTCCTCGGCACCCAGGCGCCGGCCCTGCTCACGAGCGGCGGTCTGGCCAGCGTGCTCGACACCGCGGCGACGGTCGGCATCGGCGGTGTTGCCGTGGGGCTGCTGCTCATCGCCGGCCAGTTCGACCTGTCCGTCGGCGTGCTCGCCCTGTCCAGCTCGCTGCTGACCGCGCTGCTCGTCGAGCACGCCGGGTGGCACGTCTGGCCGGCGCTGCTCGTGTCGTTGGCCGCGGCGCTCGCCGTCGGGCTGGTCAACGGGGCCCTGGTGGTCAACACCGGCCTGCCGAGCTTCCTGGTGACGCTCGCGACGTTCCTCGTGCTGCAGGGCGTCTCGCAGGCGGGAGCCGAGATCGCGGAGGGCGCGGGACCGGTCACCGGGTTGTCGGACGCGCCCGGCTGGAGCTCGGTGGCGGCCGTCTTCGGTGCCACCGTGCAACTCGGGGACGGCCGCTTCCGGGTGTCGTTGCTCTGGTGGCTGGGCGTCACGGTCCTGGCCGCATGGGCGCTGTGGCGGACCCGTTTCGGCAACGCCGTGTTCGCCAGCGGTGGGGCACGGACGGCAGCCCGTCAGCTGGGCGTGCCCGTCGGGCGCACGACGCTGGCGCTCTTCTGCCTCACCGCGACCGCCGGCTGGCTCATCGGGGTCCTCGGGCTGGTCCGGATCGGCGGCGTCCAGCTCGGCGCCCCCGTGCTCGGCACGGCCATCGACTTCATCGTGGTGGCGGTCATCGGCGGCTGCCTGCTCACCGGCGGCTACGGTTCGGCGATCGGTGCCTCGGTGGGCGCGCTGCTGTACGCCGTCGCCCGCGAGGGACTCGTGCTCGCGGGCTGGAACCCGTTGTGGTTCCGCGCCCTGCTGGGTGTGCTCCTCCTGGTGGCACTGCTGGCCACGGGTGTCGTGCGCCGGCGGCTGAAGGCGGTGCCGCGGTCGTGACCGCCTCGGCCGACTCCTCCGCCCCTGCTCCCGGCCGCCCGGGTCTGGAACTGCGGCGGCTGAGCGTCCACTTCGGCAGCGTGGCGGCGCTCTGCCGCGTCAGTGCCGGCCTGCCGGCCGGCCAGATAACCTGCGTCCTCGGGGAGAACGGTTCCGGCAAGTCGACCCTCGTGGCGGTGCTCTCCGGGCTGCTCCGGCACGACGAGGGGCAGTTGCTGGTCGGCGGGGAGCCGGTCCGCTTCCGGTCCCCCCGGCAGGCCCGCGCCGCCGGTATCGCCACCGTCTGGGACGACCTGGCCGTGGCCCCCCTGCTCTCGATCTGGCGCAACTTCTTCCTCGGCGCCGAGCCGACCCGCGGCTCCTGGCCCCTGCGCCGGCTGGACGTCGACCGGGCCCGCGAGGTGACCGTGCAGGCCATGGCCCGGGTCGGCCTCCCGCACCTGGACCCCGACCAGCCGGCCAGCACGTTGCAGGCCGGTGCCCGGCAGAGCCTGGCGGTGGCCCGTGCCATGCACTTCGGTGCCCGCGCGCTGGTCATCGACGAGCCCCTGGCTCCGCTCACCGTCGCCCAGCAGACGCTGCTCCTGCAGACGATCGTCGCCGCCCGCACCCAGGGCCTGGCGGTCGTCCTGGTGACCAACAACCCCCGGTACGCCCACCTCGTGGGCGACCGGTTCCTGCTGCTGGCCCACGGCGCGGTGGCCGGCAGCCTCACCCGGGACGACGTCGACGCGTCCGACCTGATGCGGCTGATGGCCGGCGGCGACGAGTTCAGCGCCCTCACCGAGGCACTGACGGCGCTCCACCCCCAGCTCGGCGACCGCTGAGGGCCGCGCCCGGTGGAGCCGTCAGGTGAAGACGCTCACCCCACCGGGCCCGACGAGCAGGCCCACGATGATGAGCACGATCCCCCACAGCATCTGACCGCGGAAGATCGCCACGATCCCCGCGATCACGAGGATGACGGCGAGGATCCACAGCAGCGTGCCAGCGTCCATACCAGCCTCCCGAGTGCACGGCGCCTGGACGGCGCCACTCACGGACCGTAGCGATCGTCACCCTGAGTGGCGAGAGAGACCGGCGCGTTCAGGAACAGGAGCGGGTCAGGGCGCCAGGCTGGGATCGCAGTCGCGCAGCAGCTGGGTGCAGCGCTCCTGCTCGTCGTGCTCGCCGATGGCCTCCGCCGCCGAGGCCAGCGCGGTCACGCAGCGCAGGAAGCCGCGGTTGGGCTCGTGCGACCACGGCACCGGGCCGAAACCCTTCCAGCCGTTGCGGCGGAGTGCGTCCAGGCCACGGTGATAGCCGGTGCGGGCGTACGCGTAGGCCTCGACGGTGTCGGTCAGCCCCCGCTCGGGCCGGCGCAGCGCCTCTTCGGCGAGTGCGGCCCAGGCGGCGCTCACCGTCGGGTGGTGCGCCGCCACCTCGGCCGGCGGAGTGCCCGCCGCCAGCTCCGCGTCGGCCTCCGGGTTGGCCGGGAGCAGCGTCGCCGGCGGCTCACCGAGCAGGTTGTGCGAATGCGTCACGGTCACGCACCCTGGGACTGGCCGGCCGACAGCAGGTCCTCGCAGGCCGTCACGACGCGCGCGGCCATGCCGGTCTCGGCGGCCTTGAGGTAGCTGCGCGGGTCGTAGGCCTTCTTGTTGCCCACCTCGCCGTCGATCTTGAGGACGCCGTCGTAGTTGGTGAACATGTGACCGGCGATCGGACGGGTGAACGCGTACTGGGTGTCGGTGTCGACGTTCATCTTCACGACGCCGTAGGAGATCGCCTCGCGGATCTCCTCCTGCGCCGAGCCGGAACCGCCGTGGAAGACGAGGTTGAACGGCTTGTCGTCGGAGACGCCGAACTCCTTCGCGACGACGTCCTGACCCTGCTTGAGGATCTCCGGGCGCAGCTTGACGTTGCCCGGCTTGTAGACCCCGTGCACGTTGCCGAAGGTGGCGGCCAGCAGGTAGACGCCCCGCTCCCCGAGCCCGAGCTTCTTCGCCGTCGCCACGAAGTCGCCCTCGGCGGTGTAGAGCTTCTCGTTGATGTCGTGGGCGACGCCGTCCTCCTCGCCGCCGACGACGCCGATCTCCACCTCGAGCACGATCTTCGCCGCGGCGGTCCGCTCCAGCAGCTCCTCGGCGATCTGCAGGTTCTCGTCGAGGTCGATCGCCGAGCCGTCCCACATGTGCGACTGGAACAGCGGCGCCTGGCCGGCGTCCACCCGGTCCTTCGACAGCGCGATCAGCGGTCGGACGTAGGAGTCGAGCTTCTCCTTGGGGCAGTGGTCGGTGTGCAGCGCGACGTTGACCGGGTACCTCTCGGCCACCACGTGCGCGAACTCGGCCAGCGCCACGGCGCCGGTGACCATGTCCTTCACCCGGGTGCCCGAGCCGAACTCCGCACCGCCGGTGGAGAACTGGATGATGCCGTCGCTGCCCGCGTCGGCGAACCCGCGCAGCGCCGCGTTGATGGTCTCCGAGGACGTGCAGTTGATCGCCGGGTAGGCGAAACCGCCCTCCTTGGCCCGGCGGATCATGTCGGCGTAGACCTCGGGGGTCGCGATGGGCATGCGGGCACTCCTCGCTCGGGTGGCGGCTCTCCGGCTCTGTGTCGTCGGGGTCAGTATTGCGCCGGGACGCTCGGCGCGGGGCGTCGGGGCGGACCCGGAGGCCCAGGGCGCTCACCAGCACGTCGGCGCCGCGCACCTCCCGATGGGGCTATTCGAGCCCGAGGTCGGCGAGGGTGAACGCGGAGCGGTACTCGAACCCGGCCTGCTCCACCGCCGCGCGGCCACCTCGGTCGACGATCACCGCCACGGCGATCACCTCGGCGCCGGCCTCCTGCAGCGCCTCGGCCGCGGTGAGCGGGCTGCCACCGGTGGTGGAGACGTCCTCGACCACGAGCACGGCCCGGCCGGCGACATCGGGACCCTCGATCCGCCGCTGCAGCCCGTGCGCCTTGCCGGCCTTGCGGACGACGCAGGCGTCGAGGAAGCCCTCGCCCGCCGCGGCCGCGTGCAGCATCGCCGTGGCCACCGGGTCGGCCCCCAGGGTGAGCCCACCGACGACGTCGTAGCGCAGGTCGGCGGTCAGCTGCCGCATCACCCGGCCGACCAGCGGCGCGCCCTCGTGGTGCAGCGTGAGCCGGCGCATGTCGATGTACCAGTCGGCCTCCCGCCCCGAGGAGAGCGTGACCTTCCCGTGCACCACGGCGAGCTCGACGATGAGCTCGAGCAACCGGTCACGGTCGGGCAGGGCGACCCCGCCCCAGGGGCCCGCCCCGGGGGACGAGGGTTGGGCGGGAACGGGGTCCTTCTCCATGCGACCGACCCTAGACACGCGACGGGGCGCGCACGTCAGGGCCACCGCCGACGGGGGTCGGACGGTGGCCCCGCGCGGCCCCCTCCAGGGGCCCGCCCCGAGCTCGCGAGGGGTGGGGAGGAGGGGGTCCTTTCTCAGACGGCGGGCTTGAGGACCTGGTCGATGATGTAGACGGTGGCGTTGGCCGTCTGCACGTTGCCGCAGATCACCGACGCCTCCGTGCCCACGACGGTGCCGTCGGAGGCGATGGAGAACTGCTCACCGGAGCCCTCGATCGTGACCTCGTCGTTGTTGAGCGTGGTGTGCGTCCCGGCCAGCTCCTCCGGGGTCAGCCGACCCGGGATGACGTGGTGGGTCAGCACCGTGGTGAGCTGCGCGGTGTCGGCGAGCAGCGCGTTCAGCGCGTCGGCCGGGACCGCCTCGAAGGCCGGGTTGGCGGGCGCCAGCACGGTGATGTCGTCGGTGGTGTTGAGGGTGTCGCCCAGGTTCGCGGCGGTCACCGCCTGCACGAGGGTCGACAGCGCCGGGTTGTTGCTGGCCGCGGTCGCCACCGGGTCGTCGGTCATGCCGGTGAAACTGCCCTCGCCCTCGGCGGGGACGGCGGAGCACCCCTCGCCGAAGGGCTCGTCGGAGGTCGGCATGGCGCTGCTCTCCGGAGCCGAGGAGCTCTCCATGCTGCTGCTCGTCCCCGAGGACGCGCCGGCGTCGGCCGTGTCCTCCGAGCCACAGGCGCTGAGCGTGATGGCGAGGGTGGAGACGGCGGTCATGAGGACGCCGCGGGTGAGGAGGTTGCTCTTCACGGTGATGGTGCTCCTTGTCCTGTCCGTGCGACCGCATTGTCGCGGGCGGGTGGTGCGCCGGTCCGCGGGAGCGGTCCGGAGTCTTGCGTCACCGGCGGGTGCCGGGACGGGTACGGGGGCGGCCGGACGGCCGGGGAAGGTGGTCATGCCGCGACCACCTGGATGGTGTGCCAGCCGCTGGAGCCGGCCGGGAACGGCGTGGCGCGCGCCTCGGTCTGCACCTCGCCGTCGACGGTGGTGGCGCGGACGGTGAGGGAGTGGCGGCCAGGGGTGAAGTCGTAGGGCAGCACCCACTGCCGCCAGAGGTCGGCGTCGACCTCGGGGGAGAGCCGGGCCTCCGCCCAGTCCTCGTCGTCGACGCGGACCTCCACCGTGGCGATCCCGCGCGTCTGGGCCCAGGCCACCCCGGCGATGGCCCGCCGGCCGGCCGGGAACTCCCGCAGCGGGGCCGGGGTGTCGATCCGGGAGGCGATCTTGATGGGCCCCTCGGCCGCCCAGTCCCGCTGCACCCAGTAGGCGTCGACGGCGTCGAACGTGGTCGCCTCGATCCGGACGAGCCACTTGCAGGCCGACACGTAGCCGTAGAGGCCGGGGATCAGCATGCGCACCGGGAAGCCGTGCTCGACCGGCAGCGGTTCCCCGTTCATGCCGAAGGCCAGCATCGCGTCGTCGACCTGCAGGGCCGAGCGGGTGGGCGCGCCGATCGTCATGCCGTCCTCGGACCGGCACAGCAGCTGGTCGCTGCCGGCCCGGATCCCGTTCTCGCGCAGGACGGCGGCCAGCGGGATTCCGATCCAGCGCGCCGTCCCGGCCAGTCCGCCGCCCACCTCGTTGGAGACGCAGGTCAGCGTGATGTCCCGCTCGACGAGGTCGTCGCGCTCGAACAGATCGGCCAGCGTGTAGCTGCGCGGGGAGTCGAACATCCCGGCCATCTCCAGCCGGTAGTCGGCCGGCCGGATCCGCGGGACGCTGATGGCCGTGTCGACGCGGTAGAACTCGCGGTTGCTGGTGAACAGCGGAGTCAGGCCGTCGATCCCGGGAGCCAGGTCGGCACCGGCGGGCAGGGCCGGAGCCGCTGAGGACGGCGTCGGCAGCCGCAGCGCGGCCCGGTCACCGGCGACGTCGAAGCGCCGCTGGAGCAGCCGACCCCCGCCTCCGGTCACCACGGCCGCGCCGAGGGCCATCCCGCTCGTGAGGACGAACCGGCGCCGGTCGAGGGCCGCACCCTTGCGGTCCCCGGACCCCAGCACCTCCCTCAGCCGGTCGACGGTCCGCTCGTCGGCGTGCCCGGCCGGGTCCGCCGAGGGCACGGGCGCAGGAGACCGCACCGGCGCGGTCAGCGGGGCGAGCAGGGCGAACAGGGCAGCGACGCCGGCGGCCGCGCCCACCAGCGAGGGCAGGGCGTCGAGCGGGGCGCCCGCAGGTCCGGTGATCGCGGCAACCGCGCCCACCAGGCCGAAGAGGGCGATCCCCAGAGCGCCCAGGCGCCTGCTGCGCAGCCCGACCAGCCCGACGACCACCGCGTAGACGGCGATGACGGCCAGCGTCCCGACGACGAGTGCGATCTTGTCGTTCTCGCCGAAGGTCCGGATGGCGAAGGCCTTGACCGGCTCGGGGGTGAGCGTGATCGCCTTGTCGCCGACCGCGATCACCGGTGAGGACGCGGGCCCCACCAGGGCGGCGACCAGCTCGGCGGCGCCCAGAGCGACCGCCGCCGCGAGCAGGCCGGCCAGCGCGGCCAGCGGACGGCGTCCCCGCCCGCGCCCGCCACGGGAGCTGCCCGGGGTGGGGACCATAGCGTGCACGGACGTCGTCACGCCCGGTCTTCGGGCGCCGGACCGGATCCGGATTCATCCGGACGGGAATTCGTCTGGGGCACAACCGGACGACGCACGACGGGGTGCTCCCGCAGATCTGCCAGGCTGGACGCGTGCCGACGGATCAGCCCCCTGCCGGAGACCGCGCCGAGCGCCCGCCGATGCCGCCGTCCGTGCGGGTGGCCGTGATCGTGATGGGGGTGCTCGCCGCCCTGCTGCTCACCAACGCGGCGCTGCTCTGGTACGGCTACGACGCTGCCGTCGACCGCCTCGTGGACGAGGGCCAGGACATCTCCCGGTCTGAGGCGAGCCGGTTCGTGCTCATGTCGCTGGTGCCGTACCTGGTCATCGGTCTGGTGCTGGCACTGGCGGCCTGGTTCCTGCCCCGCCGCCAGCCGTGGGCCCGGTGGATCGGGCTGGCCGCCAGCGGCCTGCTCGCGCTGCTGACGTTGATGTCCGCGCTCAGCCTCGGCGGCGTGACCATCGCGCTGCTGCTGGTCCTGGTGCTCTCCCTCGCCGCCGTGTCGAGCCTGCTGTCACGGACGACCGGCGACTGGGTGCCGAAGCTGCGCACCCGGTCATGACCGGTCGGCCGGACCGTCCGGTCACCGACGGGAGCGCCGCCGGTGACCGGGTGCGGACGTCGGTCAGGGCTGGCCGTTCGCCCGCTGCCAGCGGCGGAAGCGGTACCAGTCGTTGGAGGGCTTGAGCGCCAGCAGCACGAGACCGGCCGCGGTCAGGAGCAGCTGGAACAGGCCCAGCGAGGTGAGGAAGCCGGTGGTCGCGGTGCCGCCGGCCGCCAGGCCGACCAGGCCGAACAGCACGGTGATGCCGCCGAGGACCCACAGCACGATCCGGGCCCAGTTGTGGCCCTTCCACGCGAACCACAGGAAGAGGACCTGCACGCCGACGATGATCAGACCGATGACGGCGCCGATGACGATGCCGGAGCGGATCACGTCCTCGGTCAGCGCCGGGTCGGTGGAGGTCTCGAGCGTCTGGTCGATGATGGTGTCGACGTCGGAGAAGCTGACGATCGACGAGATCAGCCCGAGCAGGAGGCTGGCGACGAGTGCGCCGATGCCGGCCCGGACGGTGGTCGGCCGCTCCATGGGCGGCGGCGCGCCGTGCCCGGCCGGGGCCGACGGCGCCGGCCCGTACCCGGGGTACTGCTGGCCGTAGGGCTGCTGGCCGTAGGGCGGCTGCTGGCCGTAGGGCGGCTGCTGGCCGTAAGGCTGTTGAGGGGGCGGCGGGTTCCAGCCCTGCGGCGGGCCACCCTGGTCCGGCTGGCCCTGCTCGCCGTAGGGGCCGCCCTGTCCTGACGTCATCATCCGCCTCCCGCTCGTTCCGGTTCTCCAGGATGATCATGGGGGACGCCGGGGACGCCGACCACCGCTCGACCGCGTGTCGTCGCCTGGTCGTGTCGCGAGTTCCCATGATCTCCGGACCTCCGACGAGGGTCTCGGGGCGCCCGCACAGGGGCGCGGCCGTGGTCACGGTGGGTCAGGGCCAGATGCACGCAGGCCCGGGGGAACGACGACGGGCCCGCCGGACCTCGCGATCCGGCGGGCCCGTACGGCCTCGTCCGCCGGCCCACCGCCGCCCCGTCCTGGTGTCCGGGGCCCCGCAGGGCACACCGCGAGCGTGCGAGCGGTGGGGCAGAGTCCCTTGCTCAGCCCCGGGTGACGGTCAGGCCGGTGTCGTCGGCCCCGCTTCCCTCCACCGACCAGTCGACGACGACCTCGTCGCCGTCCCGGATCTCGCCGGCCAGCAGCTTCTTCGCCAGCTGGTCACCGATCGCCGACTGCACCAGCCGCCGCAGCGGCCGGGCGCCGTAGACGGGGTCGAACCCGTTCAGCGCCAGCCACTCCCGGGCCGCGTCGGTGACCCGCAGCGTGAGCCGCCGCGCGGCCAGCCGCCGGGCCAGCACCCCGACCTGGATGTCGACGATGCCCGCCAGTTCCTCCGTGCCGAGCGCCCGGAAGACCACGACGTCGTCGAGCCGGTTGAGGAACTCCGGCTTGAAGTGCGTCCGGACGACGTCCATGACCGCTTCGCGGCGCCGCTCCTCGGGAACGGACTGGTCGGCGATCAGGTGCGAGCCCAGGTTCGACGTCAGGATCAGGATGGTGTTGCGGAAGTCCACCGTCCGGCCCTGGCCGTCGGTCAGCCGGCCGTCGTCGAGCACCTGGAGCAGCACGTCGAAGACGTCCTGGTGCGCCTTCTCCACCTCGTCGAAGAGGACGACCGTGTACGGACGCCGCCGCACCGCCTCGGTGAGCTGGCCACCGGACTCGTACCCGACGTAGCCGGGCGGGGCGCCGACCAGGCGGGCGACCGAGTGCTTCTCGGAGTACTCGCTCATGTCGATGCGGACCATCGCCCGCTCGTCGTCGAACAGGAACTCGGCCAGCGCCTTGGCCAGCTCGGTCTTGCCGACGCCGGTCGGGCCGAGGAACAGGAACGAGCCGGTGGGCCGGTTCGGGTCGGAGACGCCCGACCGCGCCCGTCGGACGGCGTCGGAGACGGCCCGGACGGCGTCGGTCTGCCCGACGACCCGTTTCCCGAGCTCGTCCTCCATCCGGAGCAGCTTCTGCGTCTCGCCCTCCAGCAGCCGCCCGGCCGGGATCCCGGTCCAGGCCTGGACGACCTCGGCGATGTCGTCGGGGCCGACCTCCTCCTTGAGCATGGAGTCGCCGGTCGCGACCGAGTCCTCGGCGGCGGCCAGCGACCGCTCCAGCTCGGGCAGCCGGCCGTAGCGGAGCTCGGCGACCCGCGCCAGGTCGCCGTCCCGCTCGGCCCGCTCGGCCTCGAGGCGCACGGCCTCCAGCTCCTCCTTGATCCGCTGGATCCGCTCGATGGCGGTCTTGTCCTGCTGCCAGCGGAAGGTCAGCTCGGCCAGCTCCTGCCGGCGGTTGGCCAGCTCCTCGCGCAGGGCGGCCAGGCGCTCCAGGGACGACGGGTCGTCCTCCTTGGTCAGCGCCATCTCCTCGATCTCCATGCGGCGGACGGCGCGCTCGACCTCGTCGACCTCGACGGGGCGGCTGTCGATCTCCATGCGCAGCCGGCTGGCGGCCTCGTCGACCAGGTCGATCGCCTTGTCCGGGAGGAACCGGGCCGTGACGTACCGGTCCGACAGGGTGGCGGCGGCGACGATGGCGGCGTCGGTGATCCGGACGCCGTGGTGCACCTCGTAGCGCTCCTTGAGCCCGCGCAGGATGCCGATGGTGTCCTCGACCGAGGGCTCGCCCACCAGGACCTGCTGGAAGCGGCGCTCCAGGGCAGGGTCCTTCTCGATGTGCTCGCGGTACTCGTCGAGCGTCGTCGCGCCCACCATGCGCAGCTCACCCCGGGCCAGCATCGGCTTGATCATGTTGCCGGCGTCCATGGCGCCCTCGCCGGTCGCGCCGGCGCCGACGATGGTGTGCAGCTCGTCGATGAACGTGATGATCTCGCCCTCGGACTCCGAGATCTCCTGCAGGACGGCCTTCAGCCGCTCCTCGAACTCACCGCGGTACTTGGCTCCGGCCACCATGCTGGCCAGGTCGAGCGCCATCAAGCGCTTGCCCTTCAGGCTCTCCGGGACGTCGCCGGCGACGATGCGCTGGGCCAGGCCCTCGACGATGGCGGTCTTGCCGACGCCGGGCTCGCCGATGAGCACCGGGTTGTTCTTGGTGCGGCGGGACAGCACCTGGACGACGCGACGGATCTCGGTGTCGCGGCCGATGACCGGGTCGATCTTGCCGTCGCGGGCCCGCTGGGTGAGGTCGACGGCGTACTTCTCCAGCGCCTGGTAGGTCGCCTCGGGGTCCGCCGTGGTCACCTTCTTGCTCCCGCGCACCGTCCGGAACGCGGCGAGCAGGGCCTCGGGCGTGGCGCCGGCGCTGGTCAGCACCGAGCCGGCCTCACCGACGTCGGCGAGCCCCACGAGCAGGTGCTCGGTGGAGACGTACTCGTCGCCCAGGGCGCTCGCCTGCTCGCCGGCGGCGTTGAGCACGCGGAGGAACTCGCGGGACGGCGAGGGAGCGGGCACGGTGGCACCGCTGACGCTGGGCATGCGGCGCAGCGCGGCCTCGGTCTTGGCGCGGACGTCGGCGGGGTCGGCCCCGACCGCCTTCAGCAGCGGCCCGGCGATCCCGTCGGACTGCTCCAGCAGGGCCGCGAGCAGGTGCAGGGGCTCCAGCGCGGCCTGGCCGCGGCCGACGGCGAGGCGCTGGGCAGCGGCGATGGCTTCCTGCGACCGGGTCGTGAGCTTGCTCTCCATGGTCGGGGACGCGATTCCTCTCGTCTGGATCGGATGGCCGCCAGGGACGTCGGCGGCACGTGTTCGCCGGGTCCAACGACGACGAAGTTGAGTCTGTTCCACTCAATCTGAACGGGTTCACGCGCGGCGCCGTCCTACCCCCACGGGTCGACGGACGACGCCGGGACCGTCGCACCGGGGATCCCGCGACCTAGACTCGGGTCATGACCGCTATGCCGGCACCGAGTGTGGCGCTCGACGACCAGCTGTGCTTCGCGCTGTATGCCGCCTCCCGGGCCGTGACGGCGCGCTACCGGCCCATGCTCGACGCCCTCGGCCTGACCTATCCGCAGTACCTCGTCATGATGCTGCTCTGGGAGTCCGACCACCAGACCGTCGGCCAGCTCGGGGCCCGGCTGGCGCTCGACAGCGGGACGCTCTCCCCCCTCCTCAAGCGGCTCACCGCCGCGGGACTGGTCACCCGGCACCGGCGGGTCGAGGACGAGCGGTCGGTGTCCATCGCGCTGACCGACAAGGGCCGGGCGCTGCGGGAGAAGGCCTTCGCCATCTCCGAGGAGATGATCGGCGCGATCGGGTTCGACTCCGGCGAGTTCCACGAGCTGATCCAGCGACTGCGGCTGCTCACGGAGCGCGTGAACAGGGGCGAGGCGGTCTGCTGAGAACGGTTGTCCGCAACCGGCGGGGGTAGGGGCCCGGAGAGCTGATCCCCGCGGGGGCGCGCGCAGACGCGGCCCCGCCCGTCCGGAGGAGAACCGATGCCCACTCGCACCGCCCGCACGGCCTGGAACGGCACCCTGCAGGACGGGTCCGGCCAGGTCGAGCTCTCCAGCTCCAAGGTCGGCACCTACGAGGTGTCCTTCCCCAAGCGCACCGCCGAGGACGCCGACGGCACGACCAGCCCCGAGGAGCTCATCGCCGCCGCGCATTCCGCGTGCTTCGCCATGGCGCTCTCCAGCGAGATCGGCAAGGCCGGCGGGACGCCGCAGGCGCTGGAGGTGTCCGCCGACGTGACCCTCGGCCAGAAGGACGGCGCCCCCACGATCACGAAGATCGCCCTGACCGTCCGGGGCGAGGTCGAGGGCCTCGACGCCGACGGGTTCCAGCAGGCAGCGCAGGCCGCCAAGGTCGGTTGCCCGGTGAGCAAGGCGCTGGCCGCCGTCGACATCACCCTGGACGCCGCGCTCGACTGAGGAAGGACCCTCCTGCCCCCACCCTCGCACGAGGCGCGGTGCCCCCGGAGGCGCGCCACGGCGGCCCCCCTTCCCCGTCGGGGAGGCGGGCCGCCGGGCGTCCGGCTCAGGCGGGCCCTGGTCGGTGCAGGTACCGGCCCATCGGCTGGCCGGTGACCACCCCGTCGACGAGCACCTGGTGGCCCCGCACCCAGGTGTCGGTCACCTTCGCGCCCAGCTCGAAGCCCTCGAAGGGCGTGTACTCCTGGGTCGACTCCGAGTCCTCGGCGTGCACGGTCCAGGTCACCGAGGGGTCCACCAGGCAGAAGTCCGCGTCGTAGCCCACCCCGATGGTGCCCTTGGTGGGCAACCCGTAGCGCTGTGCCGGGTTCCAGGACGTCAGCTGCGCGATGCGCCGGTAGGACAGCCCCCGCCGCCGTCCCTCGCCGACCAGGCCGGGCAGGAGGTACTCGGCGCCGCCGAAACCCGACTTCGCCGCGAAGACGTCGTCGCGGGGCTCGCCGAACTTCTTCTCGTCCTTGCAGCAGGCGTGGTCGCTGACCACCCAGTCGACGTCCCCGGCGAGCAGGTGCTCCCAGAGGGCCTCGACGTCCTCGCGCGGCCGCAACGGCGGGTTCACCTTGCCGCCCAGCCCTGCGGCGGTGTCGATGTCGGCGAGCAGGTGGCCGACGGTCACCTCGCGGCGGAAGTCGACGTGCGGGAAGACCTGCGCCATGCGGAGGGCCGCGGTGAGGGCCTTGCGCGAGGACAGGTGGAGCAGGTTGATGTTGGGCAGTCCGGTCTCGTCGGCGAGGAACGACGCGATCGTGACGGCGAGGCCCTCCGAGTGCGGCGGACGGGACGCGCTGTACGCCGCCAGTCCCTTCAGCGTGCCCTCGGCCTGCACCATCTTGGTGTAGGCGGTCATGATCTCCGCGGTCTCGCAGTGCAGCGAGAGGGAGACGTGCGGCGCGAGATCGGTGAGCTTCTCGCGCGCCTCCTGGATCCCCCGCATGACGAACTCGAAGTGCGCGAGGTCGTAGCGCTCGTCCGGCGGGATCATGAGGAACGAGCTCTGGTCCGACGACGCGCCGTGCAGCCCGTGTCCGCCGTAGAACATGAAGATCTTGAACGAGGTGACGCCGAAGTCCTGGATCAGCGCCGGGATCTCGCCGATGTGCTCCTTCATCATCGGCGCGAGGTGGAACGCGTAGTCGATGTAGGACCGGCCCTCCGAGGCGGCCAGCACCTTGGGGAAGAACTCCCGGTACGGGCCCCCGGCGTTGAGGTAGTACTGCCCGGTCCGCATGTAGGTGAGGCCCGTGGTGACCCCGCCCTGCGCGCTGGCCCGGCTCTCGGTCTCGGTGTCCTCCTCCAGCGGGTTGTAGATGCCCCAGTGCTGGTGGGCGTCCACGACCCCCGGGAAGGCGACGAGCCCCCGGCCGTCGACGACGACCTCGGCCTCCTCGGCGGGGATGTCGCGCTCCACCCGGACGAACCGGCCGTCGCTGATGCCCAGGTCGAGCGCCTCGCCGTCCTCCGCCCCCGGGACGTCGGGGCGGACGACGGTGACGTTCTTGACGAGTGTCTGCAGGGTGGTCATGCGGATCCTTCCTCGGATGTGAGCTCGCGGGTGCTGGAGAGGGGCGAGCTGTCGGCCAGGTGATCGGCGGCCAGGTGATCGGCGGCCAGGTGATCGGCGGCCAGGTGATCGGCGGCCAGGTGATCAGCGGCCAGGTAGGCGAGCCCGAGCGCGGGCAGCAGCCCGTTGCCGGCCAGGTAGCCGGCTGCGCCGTGGCCGGAGATGCCCTCCGCCGCGCCGCCGGAGGCGTACAGCCCCTCGATCGCCGACCCGTCCTCCCGGGTCACCCGCGCGTGCTCGTCGACGACGAGCCCGCCCTGGGTGTGGAAGAGGGCGGGGACCACCTGCACCACCGCGAACGGCGGTGCGAGCTCGGCCTCGAAGAACGTCCGCCCGAACCGGTCCTCGCCCTCGCCGCGGGCCAGCGCCGCGGTGGTGGCCAGCTCCTCGGCCAGTGCGTCGGCCGGGAGTCCCGTCGCCGCGGCGATGCCCGCGACGTCGTCGGCCCAGACCAGGGCACCGCCCTCGATCGTCTGCCGGAAGTCGGTGAAGGCCAGGCACGCGTCGTGGATGCGCTTGTCGAGGACGATCCAGCCGGTGGAACCGGGCTGGCGGGCGATGACGGCGGCGTACTCGGAGTAGCCGGTGGTCTCGTTGCCGAAGCGCCGGCCGTCCTTCCCGACGATCACCGCTCCGTGCATCACCGTGGCCCACCCGACCAGCGTGGACGACCGTGCGGCCAGCGCGCCGTGGCCCTGGTACGCGTCCAGGTAGGCGGTGGCCGCGCCGAGCCGGGCACCGATGCGCAGGGCGTCGCCCCGCGAGGCCTCGCTCCCGTGGTAGACGGCATCGGCGATCTCCGGGAGGTACCGGCCGACCAGTTCCCGGTCGGCGCCGTAGCCGTTGGTGGCCAGCAGGACCGCTCGCGTCGGGATCTCCTCGGTCGCCCCGTCCGGCGTCTCCACCACCGCGGCCCGCACCCGGCCCCCGTCGTCCAGCCGGACGTCGACCAGCCGGGCGGGGACGAGCAGATCGATACGCCCCTCCCGCTTCACCCGGCCCACGAGGTGGTCGAGCAGCAGGGTCCCGTGCCGCCCCTCGATCGTGTGACAGCGGTCGGCGGAGTGCCCCGGGTAGTGGAAGTCGGTGACGACCGAGAGCGGCAGCTCCATGTCGTCGGCGAGCCACTCGACCAGCCGTGCGCTCACCCTCGTCAGCGCGCGGGCCAGCCGCGGATCGGCCTCACCCTTCGTCTTGCGCATGATGTCGCCGAAGAACAGCTCCGGGGAGTCCTCGATCCCGGCCGCGCGCTGGAAGCGCGAGCCGGCTCCGGGGATCATCGCCGTCGACATCGAGGTGTTGTTCCCGCGCCGGTAGTGCTCGCTGACCTCGACCACCAGGACGTCCAGCCCCAGCTGCGCGGCCCGCAGGGCGCCGGCCAGCCCGCCGCCCGCCCCGGCGACGACCAGGTCGGGCCCCTCCTCGCTCACCGGGCCTCCCCCGCCGCCACCAGGCGCAGCGTCAGTGCGGTCGGGTCCACCACGCGCACCGGCCAGGCCGCCGCGGCCTCGGGGAGGTCCACCGCGCTGCACCCGTTGACCAGATCACCGGCGCCGGCCCGGTCCATCCGGCCGACCACCGCCTCGAGCGACGCGGCCCAGCGGTCGGCCTCGTGGATGGCGTCCACGTCGAGGTCGAGGACCTCCACGCCGGTGAAGACCGGCGTCAGGCCGTAGACCTCCACCTGCCGCACCAGCTCGTCGGCGATCGCCTGGTTCCGCGTGACCGCGCCGACCCTGCGCCCGGCGAGTGCGCTCCAGGCCATGCTGGTCCGCAGCAGCCCGAACACCGGCCGGTCGAGTCGGCCGGCCAGGGCGGGGACGCCGGGATCGAGCACGCAGTCGGGCATCAGGGCGTCGGCCTCGTCGGGCGCCTGCTCCAGGGCCGTGGTGACCATGCCCTCGCTGTCGCGGACCTGCTGCTCGGTGTCCAGCGCCCGGGGTGCCGCGCTGCCGATGTCCTGCAGGTGGACGCTGACCCCGGCCGGGCACAGCGCGTCGTAGCGGGCCTGCCGCCGGGCGAGCTCGCCCTCCGACACGTGGATGGGGGTGACGGCGAAGATGTGCACGCGTTCTCCTCGGCGGGGATGCGGGGACCGGCGGACCCGGCTCAGACCAGGCGTTGCAGCAGCGGGCGGACGTCGGGGACGGCAGGCAGGCCGGTCGCGACGTCCCGGACGGCCGCGACGGTCGCGTCGTCGGCCAGCCAGTCCGACAGCAGACCGAGCACATCGGCCTCCGACAGCGGGTGGTGGGCGGCGTCGCCGATCGGGTTGGGCACCTCGCAGCCGTGGGCCCGCCCGCCGCTGCGGACGGTGACCCGGGCAGCACGCTCGTGGGGCAGCCGCGCGTCGAGGTCGGCGGCGACCCGGACGGTGACGCGGGCGGCGAGTTCCCGGACCCGGGGGTCGTCCCGGACCGGTTGCGCCGAGACGTCGGGCCCGACGTGGCCGTGCACGAGCGCGGCGGCGGCCACGAACGGTGTGCTGAAGAGGGCCGCCAGCCGGGAGTCCCACGTGGTGCGGTCCAGGGCCGCGCCCAGGGAATGGGTCTCGACCAGGATCTCCTCGACCTCGCCGACGTCGCCCGGGAGCTCGGGCCGCAGCGCGAGGACGGCGTCGGCGACGGGATGGGTGAACGAGCACGACGCGTGGCGCTTGAAGTACCCGTGCCGCACGTCCCAGCGGGTGCCGAGCTCCGCCGTGAGCGGTGCGGCGTCGAACGTGCCGAGCACCCCGCCGAGCGAGGACGCCGCGGTCCCGGTGTTGCGGGCGACACCGGCCGACGCCATGCGAGCGGCGACCAGGCCGGACACGTTGGACGCCCCCATCCAGGCGTCCCGCACCGGGTTGCCGTCCAGGGCCGAGGCGAAGGACCCGGCGACGGGCAGGCCGGCGCCGGTGTCGATCGCCGCGGCCAGCCCGGCAGAGGACAGCCCGAGGAGCCGGGCGCACCCCGCCGCGGCCCCGGCCACGCCCCAGCTGCCGTGGGGGTGGGCACCCGGCGGGAGCGAGGTCGCACGGCCGAAGCGCGCCGCCACCTCGTAGGCCACCACGAGGGCGGCGGCCGTGTCGGGCCCGGTGGCGCGCAGGTCCGCGGCCAGGGCGAGGACCGCCGGGAGCCCGTGCGCGCCGGGATGCCCCTTCGCGAACTTGTGGCCCTCGTCGAGCTCGAGCCGGACCAGCGCCGCGGCGTTGAGCCACGCCGCGGCCTCCACGGTCGTGCACCTCCCCGCACCCGGGAGGGGGGCGGGCCCGTCCGCCGGCCGCCAGGCGGTGACCAGCGCGCGCTGCTCCGCCTGCCGGGCGCCCAGGACGGTCACCCCGAGCGAGTCCAGCAGGACCAGCCGCATCCGCTCCTGCGCGTCGGCCGGCACGTCGGCCCACTCCAGCCCGGCGGCCCACGCCCCCAGCACGTCGGTCGCCTCGCGCGCGTCCCGCTGCGCAGCGGCGGTCGTCGGCACGGTCACAGGCCGAGGTACGCGGCGCGCACGCGGTCGTCCTCGGCCAGCTCGGGACCGGGGCCCGACAGCACGCAGCTGCCGCTCTCCAGCACGTAGGCACGGTCGGCCAGTCGCAGGGCCTGCGCCGCGTTCTGCTCCACCAGCAGCACGGCCACGCCGCGGTCGCGGATGGTCTTCACCGCGTCGAGGACCGCCCAGGTGAGCTTGGGGGACAGACCGGTCGACGGCTCGTCCAGCATCAGCAGGGCGGGCCTGGCCATCAGCGCGCGGCCGATGGCCAGCATCTGCTGCTGCCCGCCACTGAGCGTCTCCGCCGCCTGGCGGCGCCGCTCCGCGAGGATGGGGAAGAGGTCGAAGACCTCCGAGAGGGTCGACGCCACCGTGTCGCCCTTCTGGGTCCACGCCCCCATGCGGAGGTTCTCGTCCACGGTCAGCGGGCCGAAGAGCGCCCGCTCCTCGGGCACCTGCACCAGCCCGCGCCGGACGAGCTCGGCCGTGCGCACGCCGTCGGCCCGCTGGCCGCGGAAGGTGATCGCTCCGGCGCTGGGCTTCACGACGCCGGAGATCGCCCGCAGCGTGGTCGTCTTCCCCGCACCGTTCCCGCCGACGAGCGCCACGATCTCGCCCGCGTCGACCCGCAGGTCGAGCTCGTGGAGGATCTGCAGGCCGTGGTAGCCGGCGCACAGGCCGTCAAGAACCAGCATCGGTCGGCTCCTCCCCGAGGTAGGCCTCGATCACGCGGGGATCGCGCGTGACCTCCTGCGGTGAGCCGGACGTGAGCACGCGCCCCTGCTCCAGGACGAGCACGGAGTCCGACAGCCGCATGACCGCGGCCATGATGTGCTCGACGAAGACGAGGGTCACGCCGTCGTCCCGGCGCAGTGTCTCCAGCAGCTCCATGACCGGTGTCCGCTCGGCCGGAACCAGCCCCGCCAACACCTCGTCGAGCAGCAGGACCCGCGGGCGGGAAGCCAGCGCCCGGGCCAGTTCCAGCCGCTTGAGACCGGCGGTGGGCAGGCCGTCGCTGCGGGCGTCGCGCCAGCGGCCCAGCCCGACGCGCTCGACGACGTCCACGGCGGTGTCGGTGGCCGCCCGCCGGGGACTGCCGTGCGCCATCGCCGCCACGGCGACGTTCTCGAGCACGCTCATGCTGGCGAACGGCTTCATCAGCTGGAACGTGCGGGCCATGCCGGCCTGCGACACCTTGTGCGGTGGGGCTCCGGTGATGTCGGCGCCGCCGAGCCGGACGGATCCGGTGTCCGGGGACAGCGCGCCGGCGACGCAGTTGAACAGCGTGGTCTTCCCCGCCCCGTTGGGCCCGATGATGCCGAGGATGCTGCCCTCCTCGACGGTGAAGGAGACGTCGTCGACGGCCCGCAGGCCGCGGAAGGACTTGCTGACGTTGTCCACCTGCAGCAGCGTCATCGCCGTTGCCACCTCTCGCGGAGCGCGCCGTACACGCCTTGCGGCAGCAGCAGGATGATCAGGATGAGCAGGACCGCGTAGACCATCACGTCCAGGCCGGCCCGGCCCTGCAGGAACTCCAGTCCGGGCGGCGGGTTGCGCAGCAGCGTCGCGGTGATGTCGTTGAGCGG
>NZ_JBHUHP010000015.1:134060-155898 GCF_042682525.1 Blastococcus deserti | reverse complement strand
CGACGCCACCGATGACCGCCGGGAGGATCGCCTGGATGGAGACGCTGGAGCCGAAGGCGACGTCGGGGTCGACGAAGAAGTAGTACTGCACGTAGAAGGTGCCGGCCACCGAGGTGATGGCGCCGGAGAGGGCGATGGTGATCAGCTTCGTCCGCATCACCGGGATGCCCAGCGCGGCGGCGGCGTCCTCGTCGTCCCGGACGGCGATGGTGAACCGGCCGAGCTTCGAGCGCAGGAAGACGATCGTCACCACCAGGGCGACCACGGTGAGGGCCAGCGCGATCCAGAAGTAGTTGGCCGAGCCGGGCTCGAACTGCATGAACGCCCACGACGACTCCGGGCGGATCGGCACGTTGTACCCCACGGCCCGGTTGACCAGGTCGCTGTTGGTGGCCAGCAGCCGCAGCATCTCGGCGAACGCGAACGTCGACAGCGCGAAGTACGCGCCCTTGAGCCGGTAGCGCAGGGCGAGGAAGCCGACGAACGCGGCGAAGGCGGCGGCGACGACCATTCCGACGAGCATGCCGATCCAGGGGGAGATCCCGCGCTCGACCAGGAGCCAGACGCTGACGTACGCGCCGAGCCCGAAGTACGCGGCGTGGCCGAAGCTGAACATCCCCCCGAAGCCGCTCATGATGTTCCAGCCGAGGGCCAGGATCGCGAAGATCAGCACCCGGACGGCGACCGACAGCTGCGCCGGGGGGAGGACGAGGGGCACGAGCGCGAGGACGACGGCCAGCACCGCCACTGCGACCAGGTGCTTGCCCCAGGCCGGCTTCGGCAGCGCCTGCGGTTCCTCCACGGTCTCCACGACGGTGCTCATGCCTTCCTCCCGAACAGACCCTGGGGACGCAGGAACAGCACCAGGACGAAGACGATGAAGACCGACAGCAGCGGGCTCTGCCCGGGGAGGTAGAGCGCGCCCAGCTGCTCGGTGAGGCCGATGATCAGGCCGCCCACCACGGCGCCGACCACGTTGCCCATGCCGCCGAGCACCACGACGACGAAGGCGATGATGTTGAACAGCTCGCCGGTCGTGGGCTCGATGGTCACCAGCGGCGCCACGAGCACGCCGGCGGCGCCGGCGCACGCGGTCCCGATGGCGAACGTCGCCATGTAGATGCGGCGGGTGTCGATGCCCACCATCTGGGCGCCGCTGTCGTTGGCGGCCACGGCCCGGATGGCCGTGCCCAGGCGGGTGCGCTGCAGCAGCAGGTAGAGCAGCCCCGCCAGGATCAGCGCCACGGCGAAGGCGAGCAGCCGTGACAGCGTGACGACGGCGCCGAAGATCTCCACGCCCCGGTCACCGGGCAGCCGCACCGACTGCGGGTTCGGGCCGAAGAACAGCAACAGCCCGTTGTCGATCAGCAGCGCGACGCCGAGGGTGATCAGCAGCTGGTTCTCCAGCGGCCGCCCGATGGCACCGGCCAGGACGAACCGCTGGACCGCGGCCCCGAGGAGGAACATCAGGGGAACGCTCACCAGGAGGGCGAGGTAGGGGTGGACGCCGGACCGGCCGACCATCTCCACGGTGATGTACAGGGCCACCGCCAGGAACGCGCCGTGCGCGAAGTTGACGATGTCCAGCACGCCGAAGATCAGGGTCAGGCCCATGGCGACCAGGCCGTACACTCCGCCGATCATCAGCCCGGTGAGCACGGCCTGGGTGACGATGACCTCGTTGCCGGTGCGCCAGTAGGCCAGGCCGAGGGCCAGGACGGCGATCCCGACCGCGATGCCGGCCCGGCGCCAGACGGCCGCCCGGGAGCCGCCCTTCGCGGGCGCGGCGAGCGGCGTCTCCGGCACGGAGTCCTCGGCGGTACCGGCGCCCCCGCTCGCGGCGGGGACGCCGGACGCCGTCGTCCCGCCCGTCACTGGCCCGGCGTGGCCGGGTAGACGGGCTCCGTCTCGGCGTACTCCTCGGGGTACACCTGCCTGACCGCGCCGTCGACCACCTGCATCAGGATCGGTGCGGCGTTCTCGTTCTCACCTGCCTCGTCGAAGGAGATCGGCCCGTCCTGGGCGATGAGCGAGTCCAGCTCGGTCTCGGCGATGGCGTCGCGGACCGCCTGCGGGCTGGCGTCACCGGCCCTCTCGAGCGCATCCGCGATGACCCGGACGGCGTCGTACGAGAGGACCGCGGCCGTGCGGATCTCGTCGCCGTAGGTCTCCTCGTAGAGCTCGGCGAGCTCCTGGGTCTCCGGGTTGGTCATGTCCAGCCGGTAGTTGGCGTCGAAGTACCCCTCACCGGCCTCGCCCACCTCGCCAGGGAACTGCGGGGTGTCGAAGGCCCCGTTCGCCACGCCCCACACGGCGTCCAGGCCCGGCTTGACGGTGTTGACGGCGTTGGCCACCAGCACGCCGTCGCGGTAGTAGCCGGCGACCATGAGGACGTCGGCACCGGCCTCGCGGACCGAGGTGATCTGGGTGGTGAAGTCGGAGACGCTGGCCGGGTCGTAGCTGATGACCGGCCCGATCTCCATGCCCAGGTCCTGGGCGGTGGCGGTGAAGGTCTCGGTGATCGCCGTCCCGAACGGCCCCTGCTCGTGCAGGATGGCCACACGCTGCGCGGGCGCTCCGGCGTTCTCGGACACCTCCGCCAGGTACTCCGCCCCCCGCTCCGCGAGCACCGCGGCACTGGGCTGGAGCCGGAAGGTGAACCGGTAGCCCTGCTGGAGGATCGCGTCCGCGCTGGACACGTCGATGACGAACGGCACGGAGTTGCGCTCGGCCACCGCGGCCACGTTCTGGCTCACCGCGCTCTGGTAGGTGCCGACCAGCGCGACGGCACCCTCCTGGATCAGCCGCTGCGCCTCGCTCTGCCCGACCTCGGGGGCGCCCTGGGTGTCCGCGCTGGCGAGTTCGAGCTGGGCGCCGTCGAGGGACTCGATACCGCCGGCCTCGTTGATCGCCTCGATGGCGAGCTTGGCGCCGTTGTCCATCTGCTGGCCGTCGGCGGCCGCCGCCCCGCTGAGCGGGTGCAGCGAGCCGATCGTGATGGTCTCGCCGGAACCGCCGCCCGCACCGCCCTCGCCGCCCTCGGTGCCGGGCGGGGCCGATCCGCCGCAGGCTGCGAGCGCCAGCGGCAGCGCGACCGCCATCGCAGTGATCCAGGGCTTCCTCATGTTCGATCTCCCGACTGAGCGCGGGCGTTCCTCTGCACGGAACACTGGTAGCGAGCCACTCTGTCACCGGCGCCCCGGCCGTGGCAACAGGTAGCGGCAAAGTCGCTGTTGCGTCTACATTTCGGCTGGTCGGTCGCCGCGAGTGTGGTGGGGTGAGCCCGCTGGTGGTCGTTCCGCTAGCAGGAACAAAGCGCCTGCAGCGCATCAGCGGCCCGTGCGGGCACGCGTACGGAGCAGCACGGCACGCCGCGAGAAGAGGGGGACATGGCCGACAGCGCAGGCACCGAGGGCGCGGGGCGGGTCGCCGACGTCCTGCTGAACTTCCTCGAGGGCCCGGACTCGCTGGGGGTGTCCGCGCTGGCGCGGGACCTCGGACTCTCGAAGGCCGTCGTGCACCGCATCCTCCGCACGCTGGTGCAGCGCGGCCTGCTGGAGACCGACGCCGGGACCCGGGAGTACCGCCTCGGCCCGTCCGCCGCCGCCCTCGGCGCCCGTGCCCTGCGCGAGCTGGACCTGCGCGTCGCCGCGATGCCGGTGCTGCGGGAGCTCCAGGCCAGCACCGGTGAGACCACGACCGTCTCCGCCCACGTGCCAGGCGGGCGGGTCTACCTCGACCAGGTGGAGAGCCCGCGGGAGATCAAGATGACCGTGGAGCTGGGCCGCCGGTTCCCCCTGCACGCGGGGAGCTCGAGCACGTGCATCCTCGCCTTCCTCGCCGACGAGGAGATCGAGGCCGTGCTGGCCGGCCCGCTCGACGTGCTGACGCAGCGGACCATCGTCGACACCGCCGGGCTGCGGCAGCGGATCCGCGACGTCCGGGCCCACGGGTTCGCCTGCTCGGACGGCGAGCGCCAGGAGGGTGCGGGTTCGGTCGCCGCTCCCGTCTTCGGTGTGGACGGCCACGTCAAGGGCGCCATCTCGGTGTGCGGGCCCGCCGCCCGCGTCGACTCCGCAGCACGGGACAGGTTCGTCCCGCTCGTCACCGCGGCCGCCGATCGCATCTCGCGTGAGATGGGCTGGCGCGGCGGTCTACCTCGCATGGAAGGACGGGCCATCGCATGAGCGCAGCCCTCGCCGGTCTCCGCGTCCTGGACGTCTCGACGCTCTTCGCCGGCCCGCTCGCGGCCACGATGCTGGGCGACTTCGGCGCCGACGTCATCAAGATCGAGCACCCGAAGGGCGACCCCGTCCGCTACCACGGCGCCAGCAAGGACGGGGTGGGGCTGTGGGGCAAGGTCGTGGGCCGCAACAAGCGCGGGATCACCCTCTACCTGGGCACCCCCGAGGGCCAGGACGTCTTCCGGCGGCTGGTCGCCGGGGCGGACGTCGTCATCGAGAACTTCCGTCCCGGCACGCTGGAGCGATGGGGTCTGGGCTACGACGAGCTGTCCCGGATCAACCCCGGGCTGGTCCTGGTCCGGGTAACGGGGTTCGGCCAGTTCGGCCCCTACTCGGGACGGCCGGGTTTCGGCACCCTGGCTGAGGCCATGAGCGGGTTCGCCGCCATCACCGGTGAGCCCGACGGTCCCCCCCACCCTCCCGCCGTTCGGCCTCGCCGACGGCATCGCGGCGCTCGCGGCGGCGTTCGCGACCATGACCGCCCTGCGCGCCCGGGACACCACCGGCCGGGGCCAGGTCGTCGACCTCGCCATCATCGAGCCGATCCTCACCCTGCTGGGCCCGCAGCCGACGGTGTACGACGCCCTCGGCCAGATCCAGCCGCGCACCGGGAACCGCTCGGCCAACAACGCCCCCCGCAACACCTACCGCACCCGCGACGGCCGCTGGGTGGCCGTCTCCACCAGCGCCCAGAGCATCGCCGAGCGGGTCATGCACCTGGTGGGGCGGCCGGAGTTCGTCGACGAGCCGTGGTTCGCGTCCGGTGCCGAGCGCGCGAAGCACGCCGACGAGCTCGACGAGGCCGTCGGTTCGTGGATCGCCGAGCGGGACCGCGACGAGGTGGTGCGCGCCTTCGAGGAGGCCCAGGCCGCGGTCGCACCCATCTACGACGTCCGGGACGTCATGGCCGATCCGCAGTTCGCGGCCCTCGGCTCCCTCGTGCGCGTGCCCGACCCGGAGCTGGGCTCGGTGCTGATGCAGAACGTGCTGTTCCGGCTGTCCGAGACCCCCGGCGCGATCCGCAGCGCCGGCCCGAGCATCGGCCAGCACACCGAGGAGGTCCTCGGCGAGATCGGCATCGGTCCCGACGAGGTGGCGGAGCTGCGGAAGAAGGGGGCGGTGTGAGCGTCGTCCCGCGGTCCTGGCTCTACGTGCCCGGTCACCGGCCGGAACGGGTGGCCAAGGCGCTGGTCGCGGGCGCCGACGCGGTGGTCATCGACCTGGAGGACGCCGTGCCGGCGGCGCAGAAGGACACCGCCCGAGACCTCACCGTCGCCCTGCTCGACGAGCGTGCCGACGACGACGGGCGGCAGGTGTGGGTGCGGATCAACCCGCCCCGCACCGAGCCCGGCCGCCGGGACGTCGCCGCGCTCGCCGGCCGCCGGCTGGAGGGCCTCCGGGTACCGCGGGCCGAGGACCCCGACGTCGTCCGCGAGGTGGCCGAGCGCACGGGGGCGCCGCTGCAGCTCCTGCTGGAGAGCGCCCGGGGACTCTCGCGGGCCCGCGAGCTGGCCGGGGCCCACGCCCGGGTCGTCGGCATCGGGCTCGGCGAGGCCGACCTGGCCGCCGACCTGCTCGTCGACCGGGACCAGGGGCTCGCCTGGGCCCGCGGGTGGGTCGTGGTGGCGGCCCGCGCGGCCGGGCTGCCGTCGCCGGTCCAGAGCGTCTGGACGGACGTCGGTGATCCGGCCGGGCTCCGGGCCAGCTGCGAGACCGGCCGCGCGACGGGCTTCTTCGGGCGGTCGGTGATCCATCCGCGGCAGATCGAGGTCGTCCACGACGTGTACACGCCGTCGGCGGAGGACGTCGCGGCGGCGGAGGGCATCGTCGCCACCGCGGCCGAGGCGGCCGCCCGCGGGGAGGCCGCCGCACTGGACGCCCACGGCCGGTTCGTCGATCCCGCCGTGGTGGCTCGCGCTCGCACGGTTCTCGATCGCGCGGGTCCCCGCGTGCCGCTCGAACCCCCCGCCCCTGATCCCCGCGCAGGAGAGGCCCCATGACCACCCACCAGACGCCGACCGCCGCCCCGGACGCCCTGCTCGCGGTCGTGCAGGCCGGGGTGCGCCTGATCGAGCTGGGGCAGCCGTTCTTCACCGGCATGCCCTGCTCGCCCAACCACCCCGGCTTCCGGATGGCCCTGATCCGCCGGCACGGCGACATGGTCCGGCCGGACGGCGGCTCCGCCGCCAACGAGATCATCGTGACCGGCGGCCACGTGGGAACCCACGTGGACGCCCTCTCGCACGTCAGCCACGACGGCGTGATGCACGGCGGCGTCGACGCGGCGGCCGCGCAGACCGGTGGGCGGTTCACCGAGCTCGGCGCCGAGCACACCCCCGCGCTGCTCACCCGCGGCGTGCTGCTCGACGTGGCGGGCACCAAGGGCGTCGACGTCCTCCCGCCCGGATACGGCGTGACCGCCGGCGACCTCGCTGCGGCGGCGGCCCGGGCCGGGGTGGTGCTGCGGGAGGGCGACGTCGCGCTCGTGCGCACCGGCTGGGCGCAGCACTTCGACGACGCCGCCACCTACCTCGGGCAGGCCGACGGCGTGCCCGGCCCGACGACCGACGCCGGCGAGTGGCTGGCCGACGCCGGCGTGGTGGCGACCGGCGCGGACACCACCGCCTACGAGCAGATCCCGGCCGGCGCCGGCCACCGCGTGCTGCCGGTGCACCGGATCCTGCTGGTGCAGGCGGGCATCCACATCATCGAGCACCTGGACCTCGAAGCCGCCGCCGCGGCCGGCCTCACCGAGTTCACCTTCGTGATGGCCCCGCTCCGCATCGTGGGCGGCACCGGCTCCCCCGTGCGTCCCTTCGCGGCGGTGGCCGCATGACCGCGCCCACCGTCGTCGCCCGCCTGGCGGGGCTCGCTGCCGAGACCCGGGCGTCGGGGCTGCCCGAGGGCCTGCGGAACGACGTCGCCCGTCGGGTGCTCGACCTCCTGGGCAACAGCCTGGCCGCGACGGAGGAGGTCTCCGCCTCGGCCGTCACCGCCGTGGTCCGTGGCTGGGGCGGGCCCGAGGACGCGACCGCGATCGGGACGGGGCTCCGCGTCCCGGCCGCCGCGGCGGCACTGGTCAACGGGACCCTCGCGCACTCGCTCGACTTCGACGACACCCACTTGCCGTCGGTCCTGCACCCGTCGTCACCGGTCGTACCCGCCGCGCTCGCCGTGGCCGAGGCGACCGGGGCCAGTGGCGCCTCGCTCCTGGACGGGGCCGGGGTCGGCATCGAGGTGGCCGTCCGGCTCGGGATGGGCGGCTACGACGCCGCCCTCGGCAACTCGGAGTTCTTCGAGCGCGGACAGCACGCCACGTCGATCTGCGGAGCGGTGGGGGCCGCGGTCGCGGCCGCCACGGTCGGGGGGCTGGACGCCGACGGGATCGCGCACGCGGCGGGGATCGCGGCGTCCATGGGCTCCGGACTGCTGGAGGCCAACCGCACCGGCGGCACGGTCAAACGGGTGCACTGCGGCTGGGCCGCCCACGCGGGGGTGGTGGCCGCCGACCTGGCCCGGCACGGGCTCACCGGTCCGCCCACGGTGATCGAGGGCCGGTTCGGTTTCCTGCACGCGTTCTGCGGCGAGCGTGCCGACGTCGACGCCGTCGTCGACCGGATCGGCGAGCACTGGGAGCTGCCCGGCATCTTCTTCAAGCCCTATCCGTGCAACCACTTCACGCACGCCGGCATCGACGCCGCGCTCGAGATCCGCTCCCGCGGCGTCCGGCCCGAGGACATCGAGTCGATCGAGCTGGGCGCCCCGACGGCCGTGCTGCGCACCATCGGCGAGCCCGCGGAGGAGAAGGCCCGCCCGCGTTCGGGCTACCACGCCGCCTTCAGCGGGCCCTACACCGTCGCCGCCGCGCTCACCGGCGGAGGCGGCCTCGGCGTCTTCCACGAGGACTTCACCGACGAGGCCGCCGCCGACCCCGTGCGGCTCGCGCTGGCCGCCCGGGTGCGGTGCGTCCCGGACGCCCGCTGCGACGAGATCTTCCCCCACCAGTTCCCCGCCGTGCTCCGCGTGGTCACCACCGGAGGCGCCCGGCACGAGGTCCGCGTGGACGCCAACCGCGGCGGTCCGGCCAACCCCCTGTCCTCTGCCGAGCTGGCGGAGAAGTTCCGCCTCAACGCGGTCCGGGTGCTCGACGACGAGACCGCACGCGCGGTCGCCGACGCGGGCCTCGCGCTCCCGGAGGCGCCGGACGTACGGGCGCTCATGGCGGGTGTCCGGGGATGACCCCCGGTGGGTCCCCGCCGTCCGCGGAACGCCTCGAGCGCCTCGTGGAGTGGTCCCTGGGTCCCGGGGCGCTGCGCCCGGAGGACGTCCCGCACCTGGTCACGGTCGTCACCGACACCGTGGCCGCGATCGTGGGCGCCGCGGTCGAGCCGGAGGTCGGGGCGGCGGCGCTGGCGGCCCCGCGCACGGGCGGCCCCGGCCCGGCCACCGTGCTGGCGACGGGCCGCGGGGCCAGTCCGGCCGCGGCGGCCCTGGCCAACGGGCTGGCGGCCGTGCGGCTCGAGCTCGACGAGGGCCACCCCGCCGCGGCCAACCACCCGAGCGCCCACACGCTGCCGGCCGTCCTGGCCGTGGCCGAGGAGGTGGACGCCTCCGGCCCGGAGCTCCTCGAGGCGGCGGCCGCCGCCTACGAGGTGGCCGTCCGCGTCGCCCGCGGCGTGCGCCTGCGGCGGGTGGTCCACCCGTTCGGGACGGCGATGGCGTGCGGGGCCGCGGTCGGCGTCGCACGGTTGCGGCGGTGCGACGTCGACACGACCACGCAGGCGGTGCTCGTCGCCGCCGCCCTCACGCCCGCCTCCACGCAGCGGGCGGCCAACACGGGCGCGACGGTGCGGAACGCGCTCACCGGGGTGACGGCGGCCAACGGCGTGCTCGCCGTCGAGCTGGCGGCAGGCGGCACGTCGGGCGACCGTCGCGCGCTGGAGACCGTCTACGGCGAGGTGCTGGGCGAGTCCTTCGACGCCGCGCACCTCGACCGGGACCTGGGCAGCCTCCGATACGTGGCCACCGGCTATCTCAAGCTGCACGCCTGCAGCCCCTGGAACCACGCACCGATCGAGGCAACCGAGGCGCTGCTGGCGGCCGGCGGGTTCGGCCCCGGGGACGTCGACGCGGTGGAGGTCGCCACGTACGACCCGGCGACGCGGCTCGACGGCCGGGATCCACCGACCGGGTTCGCGGGCAAGCACTCGATCCCGTACTCGGTCGCCGCCCGGATCGTGCGCCGGGACAACGGGATCGACGCCTACACCGACGAGGCGGCGGCCGATCCGGTGCTGCGGGCCCTCATGGCGCGCGTGACGGTGGTCGAGGACCCGGAGATGACCGCCGCCGTCCCCGACGTCCGGGCCGCTCGGGTGACGGTGCGGACCCGGGACGGCCGGGTCCGCACCGCCACGGAGGACCGTCCGCCCGGCGGCCCGGACCGCCCCTACCCGGCCGCCGTCATCGCCGCCAAGCACCGGTCGCTGCTGGCGCGGGCGCTGCGGGAGGAGGCCGTCGACGCCGTCCTGCGCTGGTGCGCGGACCTGCCCGGGGCGGCGTCCGTGCGCGGCCTGCCGACCGCCGTCGGGACCGGGTCGTGACCGGCGGGCCGGTCGCGGCCCTCGCCCGGGCCGTCGCCGCCACGTCGTGGCCGGACTCCCCGGCGGCCGTCCGCGACCGCGTCGCCGACCTGGTGGCCGACTGCGTCGCCGTGGCGGCGCTGGGGTCGGGCCGGCCGGAGCTCGTCCGCCTCGTCGAGGAGCATGCCGTCGCGCCGGAGGGCGCCTCGACCGTCGTCGGCTCCGCCCGCGGCTGGCCGTCGTCGGTCGCCGCCTTCCTCAACGCCTCCGCGGCGGCCGCCGACCAGCTCCAGGACGGTCACCGGCTCGCCCGTGGCCACCCCGCCTCCCACGTCGTCCCTGCGGTCCTCGCCCTGGCGGAGGAGCGCGACGCCGACGGCTCCGAGGCGCTCTCCGCCGCCCTCGCCGGGTACGAGGCCGGCGTCCGGATCGGCCGGGCGATGGGCGGCACGCCCGACGGCGTGCACGACATCGGCACGTGGGGTCAGGTCGCGGTCTCCGCCGCCGTGGCGCGCCTGCTCGCCCCCGGCGACGCGGCGGCGGCCCGGCGGGCGCTCGAGCTCTCGGCGGCCGCCGTCCTGCTCACCGACGCCGCCACCGTGTTCGCCGGGCGGACGGGCTCGCACGTGTTCCTCGGCGCCTCGGTCCAGCTCGGCACGAGCCTCGGGATCGCGGCCGTGGCCGGACTGGAACCCGGGGCCGGCTCGCTCGACCGCCACCTGGGCGCCGTCGCGGCCCGGGCGTGGGACCCGGAGGTCCTCGGGGTCGACGGCCGCTGGGGCGGGCACGAGGTGCTGGGCGGCTACGTGAAGGCCCACCCCACCTGCGCCCACCTGCACGGGGTGAACGACGCCGTCGCCGATCTGCTGGACCAGGGCGTGCGCGGCGGGGACGTGCGGGACGTGGAGGTCCGGGTGTCGGCCGGGGCGGCGGCGTTCGCCGCCGTCGCGGACGGAGAGCTCGCCGCCCGCTTCAGCGTGCCGACGTCGGTCGCCGTGGCGCTGGTGACGGGTCGGCTGGACGAGACCACGATGACCGACGCGACGGTCACCTCGCCCGACGTCGTCGATCTGGCCCGGCGGGTGCGGGTCGTCCACGACCCCGCGCTGGACGAGGGGTACCCGGCCGGCCGGCCCGCCCGCGTGCGGGTCGTGCTCGCGGACGGCAGCGAGCGGAGCGCCTCGGCGGACCGGCCCCGGGGGGACGCGGACCGGGCGTTCTCCCGCGCCGAGCTCGCCGGCAAGGCCGGCCGCCTGCTCACCGCCCGCTTCGGGACGTCCGGGGGCGACGTCCTCTCGGCGGTCCACGCGCTCGCCGTGGGCGGCCGGGCGCGGGACGTCGGCACGGCGCTGCGCCGGGCCGCCAGGGGGATCCGGTGATCGTGACCCGGCGCGGCGGCGCCCTGCGGCTGGTGCAGCAGGTGGAGCACGGTCGCGTGGCGGGCGAGCTCGCCGCCGCGTGGGGCAACGGCACCTTCTCCGCCCCGACCCCGCTCGGACCGGTGCGCACCGCCGCCGCCCGCCACGACGACGGCTGGCGCGCGTGGGACGCCCGTGTGCTCTTCGACGAGGCGGAGCGGCGTCCGCTGCACTTCACCGACATAGACGCCGGCGAGCACATCCGGCTCTACCGCCAGGGGGTCGAGCGCGTCTCCCTCGCCGACGTGTACGCCGGAGTGCTGGTCGGCATGCACTGGACGGGCCTGTACCGGGGCCGCTGGTCGGCGCCCGGCGCGGCGGCCCGGGTGGGCCGCAGCGAGGAGGACCGCCGCCTGCAGGACGAGGTGGTCGCCGAGGAGGAGCGGCGCTGGATCGACGCGAAGCAGCGGGCGTGGACCGAGAACCGGCCCCGCGCGCTCTTCGAGACCGAGCTCTGGCACAACTACGAGCTGCTCCAGCTGTGGGACCTGCTCTCGCTCTACCTCGCGGTCACCCCGGCGGACGAGGAGGGCCCGGGATCGGCGCCCGTGCCGTGGGGCCCGCAGCTGCGCAGGGTCGAGCACGCCGTCGAGGACGTGCTGCTGCCGGCCGTCGGCACCCGCCCCGGCGGCCCGAGGATCGCGGTCACGGCCGCGGTGCGGTCCCCGGGCGAGGTCACCCTGAGCCCCTTCCCCTTCAGGGCGCCGGTGGAGGTGCAGGTCGAGCACACCGTCGTCCCCGACCGGCCGTGGAGCTCCGCCGAGGTGGCCGAGCGCGTACGGACCACCCCGACGGACGCCGTTGCGTGGCGCCTGGTGCCGTCTCCGCAGGAGGCGCCGTGACCGGGCCCGCGGCGGTCCCGCCCGCGGTGCTGGCGGCCGCCCTGGCCTTCGTGCACGAGGAGGCGGGCTTCGCCCAGGTGACGACGATCGACCGGCACGGCTTCCCGGTCGGGCGCTCGATGACGGCGTTCCTGAACGACGACTGGTCGGTCGACCTCGTCCAGCGGCGCAGCCACGCGCGGCTGGCCCAGCTGCGCCGGGATCCCCGGGCGCTCGTGACGTGGGTGGGCGACCCCGCTCCCGGGGCGACGAACGAGCGCCCCCACGTCTTCGACATCGGGCGGCTGCCGCCCCGGGCGGTGTTCGTCCGCGGGACCGCCCGGTTCATGGACGAACAGGCGACGGTCGCCTGCTACTCCCGGCACGTCGCCCGGCAGCGGGCCCAGGGCTTCACCCGCGCGCCGCTGCGCGATGCCGACCAGGTGCTCGCCGACCTCACCGGCGTCCACCTCGAGCCCTACCGCGTGCGCCTGGAGGGCTTCGGCACGGGCGCGCAGTCCTTCGACTGGACCCTCACCCCACCCGACCGGACCGGACTGGTCGGTCCACCCCAGGTCGGTACACCCCAGGGAGAACCATGACCATCAAGACCATCCTCGGTTACGAGATCGCGCCGGGCGTCACCCCCGAGGAGTACGAGGAGTGGCTGTTCGACGTGCACGCCCCCGACCTGCTGGCCAACCCGTACCTGGACCGGATCGTCTTCAACAAGGTCCTGCGCCCGGTGCGCCAGGCGTCCGGTGCGACCGCGGACGTCCCGGTGGGCTACACGTTCTACCGGATCGCCGAGATGCACTACGCCGACGAGACCGCCTACGAGAACTACCTGGCCTGGTTCCGGGAGAACCCCATCCCGGCCGAGCGGGGCCCCGCGGGGCGGACGGACTTCAAGTTCTACGTGGTGACGGAGAGCACGGAGGTCACCCGCTGACCGGGTCGCTGGACCCGGCCCTGGCCCGGCTGGCCGGCCTCGCCTCGGCGCCGGTCCCTCCGGAGCTGCGGGCGTGGGCGGAGGCGATCGCCGCGCCCGCCGCCCCGTTGCCGCTGCTCGGCACGGGGCTGCGTGCCGCCGCCTACCCGGCCCTGCTCTGGAACGGCGCCCGGCTGCACCACGCGGCCGCACCGGAGGACGACGGCCTGGTGCTCGTCGCCCTGGCGGCGGCGCCACCGGACGCGGACGCGGCCGACGTCGACCGGGCGGTGGCCGTGGGCCGGGCCGTGGCCGCCGGGTTGCCCGGCGTCATCGGGGACGGCGCGGTGACCGCCTCCCCCACGATCGGCGTCGTCGCGGCCGCGGCGTGCGCCGCCGTGGCGGGCGGGACGGACCCGTCCGGCCTCGGGCCGGTGCTCGACGTCGCGGCCGCCCTCATGGTCGTCGCCCCACCGGTCGGCGGCACCGCGCGGGAGGCCGGCCTGCGGGCCGGCCACTGCCTCGCCGCCGGGTGGCTGGCCCCCCGGGTGCTGGGCGCCGGTCTCACCGGGATGCCCGGTGCCCTGACGCACACGGTGTCCACGGTCATCGGCCGGCCCGCGGGAGGGCTGCCCGCTGACCCCTCCGGCGGCGCGCCGGTTCCGGCGCGGACGGGCTCCCACGCCGGCGGTCTCCTGGCCGGGCTGGCATGACCGCGCTGCTGCTCAACATCGCCGCGCCCTGGCACGGGCCGGACCCCGTGCGGAGCGCCGCGCGTGCGCTGGCCGGAGGAGTCGACGGCGTGGGCCTGCTCGACAGCCCGCGGCTGTTCGCCGACGGCTTCGTCGAGACCCAGCGGATCCTGGACGCGACCGCGGCCGGGCTGGCCGGACCGTGCGTGGCCAGCCTGGGCCTCCGTCATCCCGCCACCGTCGCCGGCGCCCTCCGCACGCTGGAGCTCCGCCATCCGGGGCGGGCCTTCGCCGTCGTCGGGCGCGGGGAGAGCTCGGTGCGCAACGAGGGCCTCCCGATGCCTCCGCTCCGGGACCACACCGCCGCGCTGGCGTCCCTGCGCGCCGCGCTGACCACGGACGACGGCGCGCCCGTCGCACCGGGCCGGATCCTGGGTGCCGCGTCGGGCCCGCGGACCATCGCCGCGACCGCGGCGGCCCTCGGCGGGGTGCTGGTCGACGTCGGCGTGGACCCCGGGGTGGTGGCCCGCGCGGTCCGGCTCGCGCGCGAGCACGCTGCCGACGCCACCGTGTGGCTGTTCCTCCGGGCCACGCCGACCTCGTCCGAGGCGGAGGCGGCCACCGCGACCGATCCCCTGCTGGGGTCGTGCGCCATGCGGATCGTCGCGGCGCCCGAGTGGTACGGCGTCTCCGGGAAGGAGCTGGACGCCGTCCGGGCGGTGGCCGAGTCGCACGACTACGCACGGCACGGTTCCGCCGGAGCGCGCGGCGGGGCCCGGACCGAGGCGGACGGGCTGGTGCGCGACCGGTTCGTCCTCACCGGCGACCCGGGCCGCATCGCCGCCCGGATCCGGCCGCTGGCGGGCCTCGGCGCGACCGGCGTGGTGCTGGCCGGCGCCCTCCCCGGGACCCTCGAGCGGCTACCCGAGCTGGTCGGCGCGGTGCGGCACGGCCTCGGGGACGGGGAGGAACACCGGTGACGGCCCTCGGCGACGCCCAGGTGGCAGCGATCGGGCGCTTCGCCGCCGGAACGCGGCTGGACGACGTCCCCGAGGACGTCGTCGGTTTCGCCCGGCTGCTGCTCGTCGACACCCTCGGCGCGCTGCTCGGCGGCCTGCGGTACCCGCCGGTGCGGGAGCTGTCCCGCGCGGTCGCCGACGGGGCCGAGGCCGGTCCGGTGCCGTTCGGCCTGCTGCTCACCCTCGGTACGGCCGCGACGTGGCTGGACGCCGACTCGGGCGGGTCCTTCCATCCCCAGGGCCACCGGCTGCCGCCGGTCCCGACCGCGCACCCGGCACCGCACTCGCTGCCGGTCCTCCTGCACGCCGCGGCGGCGACCGGGATGAGCGACCGGCGCCTGCTCGAGATCTTCGTCGTCGCGAACGAGGTGGGGCTGCGCAGTGGCACGGCGTCGTCGCTGCGGCCGGGGCTGCACCCGCACGGCGTGCACGGACCCGCCGCGGCCGCCCTGGCCGGGGTCCTCGCCCGGGGAGGAGGCGCCGCCGAGCTGTCGCGGGCGTTCCTGCTCGGTTCCTCGCTCCCGCTCGCGGCGACGCTGGCCGCACCGATGCACGGTGCCACCGTCCGCAACGTCTGGACCGGCCTCGGCAGCTGGTACGGGGCGCTGGCGTCCGAGCTGGCCTCCAGCGCCGGGGACGACGGCGCCGCGACGTACTCGGCGTTGTTCGACTCCGCCGTCTGCACCGAGCTGTCCGTCGAGCAGCTCGTCGGGGACCTCGGCAGCCGGTGGGAACTGGTCAACAGCTATCTGAAGCCCTACGCCTGCGCCCGCTGGATCCATCCGGCCCTCGATGCCGTGCTGGCGGCCACCTCGTCGTCCGGGGTGCGGGGCGGGGACGTGCGCGGCGTCGCCGTGCACACCTTCGCCTTCGCGGCGAGCCTGGACGCGGTCGAGGTCCGCTCCGACATGCACGCCCGGTTCTCGCTGCCCTACAGCGTCGCCGCCCTGCTCACCGACGGCGTCCTGGACGCGGGGTCCTTCCTGCCGGAGCAGCTGTCCCGGGCGGCGGTGGCCGGGCTGGCGCGCCGGGTGACCGTCCACGAGGACCCGCGGTACACCGCCGCCCTGCCGATGGAGCGCCCGGCACGGGTGGAGGTGCGGACCGCCGACGGCCGGACGCTGTCCACGGAGGTGCGCAACGCCCGGGGGAATCCCGCGACCCCGTTGTCCCGGGAAGAGGTGGTGGCGAAGTTCCGCGGCAACGTCGGTGCCGTGGTCGAGCCCTCGCTGACGGAGGACGTCCTCGCCGCGCTGCTCGATCCGGACGGCAGCGACACGAGCAGCGTCACCGTCCTGGCGCGGCGGGTCCTCGCGCTGCTGGCCGGCGGGTGAGCCGGGGTCAGGCGGTGCCCCGCACCTCGGCCTCGCGGGCCTCGCCCAGCCGGTTCAGCCGGGCCAGCAGCTCGGCCAGCTGTGCGACGTCCTCGGGCGGCCAGTCGCCGAGGTCGGACTCCCAGCGGGCGCGGCGCACCTCCCGGATCCGCGCGAGCCGGGCCGAGCCCTCCGCCGAGGGGGTCAGGACCTGCGCCCGCCCGTCCACGGGGTCCGGGGCGCGGGCGACGAGGCCGAGGTCGACCAGCTGCGACACCTGGCGGCTGACCGTGCTCTTGTCCAGCCCCAGGCGCGCCACGAGGTCGCCGGCGCGGAGCGGGCCGGCGTCCTCCAGCAGGGCCAGCAGGCCGTACGCCGCGCCGTCCAGGTCGGGGTGCAGCTCACCGGCGAGGCGGGCGGAGATGGCGCGGGCACGGCGCAGCAGCAGGCCGATCTCGCGCTCCAGCCGGACGAACGCCTCATGGGGATCGGTGCCGTGCGCATCGGTGCCGTGCGCATCGGTGCCGTGCCGGTCGATGCCGGGCCGGTCGATGCCGGGCCGGTCGGTGCCGGGCCGGTCGGTGCCGTGCGGGTCGGTCCGGCTCGCCGGACCGCTCATCGCTCGGCCCGCGGGCGCCAGACGACCAGCGCGGAGCCCGGCCTGCTCCGGGGCACCAGGTCACGCCGGTAGCCGGCGGGGACGGCGGCCTCGGCAGCCATCCTCCGGGCCTCGGACACGTCGAGGGCCTCCAGCAGCTCGCGCACGCGGGCCTGCAGGGCCTCCACCTGCGACTCCAGCTCGATGATCCGCTTGATCCCGGCCAGGTTCACGCCGTCCTCCTGGGACAGGCGCTGCACCTCGCGCAGGAGTGCGACGTCCCGCGGGCTGTACCGCCGGCCGCCGCCCGGGGTGCGGCCGGGGCTCACCAGGCCCAGCCGGTCGTACTGGCGCAGCGTCTGGGCGTGCATGCCGGCCAGCTCGGCGGCGACCGAGATGACGAAGACGGGAGCGTCGTCGGCCACGGAGCGCGCCCCGTCCTGGTGCGTGCTGCTCATCGCTCACCTCCGGCCTGCACCGCCGCGGTGATCTGCGGACGCGGGTCCTCGTCCATCTCCTCGGCGAGGGCCTCGACCACCTTCCGCTGCGCCGGGGTCAGCCGGGCGGGCACGGCCACCTCGAGGGTCACCAGCAGATCGCCGGACCGGCCCTTCCCCGGTATGCCCCGGCCCCGGACGCGGAGGGTCCGGCCGCTGGAGGTGCCGGCCGGGACCTTGAGCGAGACGTTGCCGTCGAGGGTCGGCACCGTGATCGTCGTCCCCAGGGCCGCCTCGGCGAAGGTGATGGGCACGGTCAGCGTGATGTCGTCGCCCTTGCGCCCGAACAACGGGTGCTCGGAGACGTGCACGACGACGAACAGGTCACCGGCGGGCCCACCGCGCCGTCCGGGGGCGCCCTTGCCGGGCAGCCGGATGCGCTGGCCGTCCTTGACCCCGGCGGGGATGCGGACCGTGATGGTGCGGGTCTGGGTGGTCACGCCGTTGCCGGCACACGTGGGACACGGGTCGTCGACCACCGAGCCGGTGCCGCGGCAGTTGCGGCAGGGCTCGGAGAACGCGAACGCCCCCTGGCTCCGGCTGGTCACGCCCGCGCCCTGGCACACGGGGCAGGTGTGCGGCGAGGTGCCGGGCCGCGCGCCGCTGCCGTTGCAGGTCGGGCACGTGCCGGGGCTCTGCATCCGCAGCGGGACGGTCACGCCGAGGGCCGCCTCCTCGAAGGAGAGCGTCGCCTCGGTCTCGACGTCCTGGCCGCGCGCGGGACCGGACGCCGCCTGGCTCCGGGCGCGCGCCCCACCGCCGGCGGCGCCACCGAACAGGCCGCCGAGCAGGTCGCCCAGCCCGCCGGCACCCCGGCCGCCGCCCGCGCCGGCCGTGCCGCCGAACAGGTCGCCGAGGTCGAACGGCTGGCCACCGCCACCTCCGGGGAACCCGCCCGGGAACCCGCCCGGCCGGGCGCCCGCCCCGAACAGCCGCCGTGCCTCGTCGTACTCACCGCGCCGCTTCGGGTCGGACAGCACGTCGTAGGCCTCGGAGACCTCCTTGAAGCGCGCCTCCGCGTCGGCGTTGCCGGGGTTCTTGTCCGGGTGCAGCTCCTGCGCCAGCTTGCGGTACGCCTTCTTGATGTCCGCGGCGTCGGCGTCCTTGGGGACGCCCAGCGCGGCGTAGTAGTCCTTCTCGATGAAGTCCCGGGTGCTCATCGGACGCCCCCTCTCCGTGCCTGTCGGGCGGCGGTCAGCCGGCGGCCGGCTGGTCGTCCGCCGCGGGTGCCTGCGCGTCGGCCGCCGGGGCCGGGGCGTCGGTCTCGGCTGCCGGAGCGTCGGCCGCGGGCAACTCCGGGTCGGTGACCGCCACCATGGCCGTGCGGAGGACCCGGTCGCCGCGCCGGAACCCCTGGCGCAGGACGGTGGTCGCCGTCGGGACGCTCACCTCGGACGAGGTGTCGTGGATGACCGCCTCGTGCAGCGAAGGGTCGAACGGATCGCCCGCCTTCCCGAACGCCTCCACGCCCAGGCCGTCCAGCAGCCCGAGGATGCGGTCGGCGACCACCTTGAAGGCACCGGTCAGGTCCCCGTGGTCACGGGCCCGCTCGATGTCGTCGACGATCGGGAACAGCTGGAGCGCGAACCGCTCGGCCGCCTGGTCGACGACCAGCGACCGGTCGCGGTCGACCCGCCGGCGGTAGTTGGCGTACTCCGCGGTCACCCGCTGGAGGTCCTCGGTCCGCTCGGCCAGCTGCTTCTCCAGCTCACCGGCATCGGAGGGCGTCGGGGGTGGCGGTGGCGCCTGGGTGGGCGCCGGTTCGGCCGCGACCGTCGTCTCGTGCTCGCTCATCTGTTCCTCTCGGACCGTGCCGTCGGGGGTAGGGGTGGTGCCGGCCGGCTGCTCGCCGGCCGGCACCCGCACCGTGCCGCTGGTCGGATCGATGCGCCGCTTGTCGCGGATGACGACCCGCGGCGCCTCGTCGTTCCGGTCTGTCACTGCCGACCTCCACAAGCGTCGGTCTTGGCGCTCATGACCGCTTGTCGGTGTCCTCGTCGACGATCTCGGCATCGACGACGTCGTCGTCAGCGGTCGAGGCCGACGCGCTCGCCCCGCCGGTCGCGCCACCGGACTCCGCCGACGCGCTCGCCTCGGCGTTCTGGGCGTACAGCGCGCCACCGACCTCCTGCGAGACCCGGGCCACCTTCTCCTGCGCGGTCTTGATGGCGTTGATGTCCGAGCCGCCGAGTGCGGAGCGCAGCTCGGTCAGGGCCTCGCCGAGCTCCTCCTTCTTGTCGGCCGGGATCTTGTCGCCGTTCTCCGCGAGGAACTTCTCGGTCTGGTACTGCAGCGACTCGGCCAGGTTGCGGGTCTCGGCCTCCTCGCGGCGCTTGCGGTCCTCCTCGGCGTGGGCCTCGGCGTCCTTCATCATCCGCTCGATGTCCTCCTTGGGGAGGGCCGAGCCGCCGGTGATGGTCATCGACTGCTCCTTGCCCGTGCCGAGGTCCTTGGCGTGGACGTGCACGATGCCGTTCGCATCGATGTCGAACGCGACCTCGATCTGCGGGACGCCGCGGGGCGCCGGCGGAAGACCGGTCAGCTCGAACATGCCGAGCTTCTTGTTGTAGGCGGCCATCTCGCGCTCGCCCTGGAAGACCTGGATCTGCACCGACGGCTGGTTGTCGTCGGCCGTCGTGAAGATCTCCGAGCGCTTGGTGGGGATCGTGGTGTTGCGCTCGATGAGCTTGGTCATGATCCCGCCCTTGGTCTCGATGCCCAGGGACAGCGGGGTGACGTCGAGCAGCAGGACGTCCTTGACCTCGCCGCGGAGGACACCTGCCTGCAGCGCGGCGCCGATGGCCACGACCTCGTCGGGGTTGACGCCCTTGTTGGGCTCCTTGCCACCGGTCAGCTCGCGCACCAGGTCGGTGACGGCGGGCATGCGGGTCGAGCCACCCACGAGGACGACGTGGTCGATCTGGTTCACCGAGATGCCGGCGTCGCGGATCGCCTGGTTGAACGGCGCCCGGGTGCGGTCGAGCAGGTCCTGCGTCATCCGCTGGAACTCGGCGCGGGTGATGGTCACGTCCAGGTGGAGCGGACCCTCGGCGCCGGCGGTGATGTAGGGCAGGTTGATGTTGGTCGACTGCGCGCCCGACAGCTCGATCTTGGCCTTCTCGGCGGCCTCGCGGAGCCGCTGCATGGCCAGCTTGTCCTTGGACAGGTCGATGCCGTTGGAGGCGTTGAACGTCTTGACCAGGTGGTCGACGACCTTCTGGTCCCAGTCGTCACCACCGAGGTGGTTGTCGCCGGCGGTGGCCTTCACCTCGATGACGCCGTCCCCGATCTCGAGCAGGGAGACGTCGAAGGTGCCGCCACCGAGGTCGAAGACGAGGATCGTCTGCTCGGTCTCGCCCTTGTCCAGGCCGTAGGCCAGCGCGGCCGCGGTCGGCTCGTTGACGATGCGCAGGACGTTGAGGCCCGCGATCTCACCGGCCTCCTTGGTGGCCTGGCGCTGGGCGTCCTCGAAGTAGGCCGGCACGGTGATGACGGCGTCGGTCACCGGCTCGCCGAGGTAGGTCTCGGCGTCCCGCTTGAGCTTCTGCAGGATGCGGGCGCTGATCTCCTGCGGCGTGTACCGCTTGCCGTCGATCTCCGGCGACTTCCAGTCGGTGCCCATGTGCCGCTTGACCGACCGGATGGTGCGGTCGACGTTGGTGACCGCCTGGTTCTTCGCGGACTGGCCGACGAGCACCTCGCCGTTCTTGGCGAAGGCGACGACGGACGGGGTGGTGCGGGAGCCCTCGGAGTTCGCGATGACCGTCGGCTCGCCGCCCTCCAGGACGGTGACGACGGAGTTGGTGGTGCCGAGGTCGATACCGACCGCTCGAGCCATGGGGATGGCCTCTCTTCCGTGTGCTGGTCTGGTCGTGCTCTTGGTGTGTTTCGCTTGTCCCGGTAGTCGAGGCCCCTCGACGCTACTTGCGCGTGGTCCACTCAACTTTCCTGCCCACCCTAACGGCAGGGATCCCGGGCATGTTCCGGGGACCGCCATGTTTCTGCTTCTTCGGCCCACCGCTGCGGCCGACCTCACCCCCGGGCCGCCGTCCTCGCGCCGCAGCATCAGGGCGGCGGCATCGACGCGAGGTCCGCGCTCCACACCCGAGCGCACCGTCCACAGCCCGTGGGCACCGCCCCCGCGCCAGCTCCCGAGCCCGCACCATCGACGCGTGCACCCTGCTCTGCGATCCCGCGCCGAGAAGCGGTTCGGACTGTTCACCACCGCGGAGGCGGAGCTCGCGGGGTACGGGCACGGTGAGATCCGGAGACCCTGCCGCACGGGCCGGTCGATCCGGCTGCGGCGCGGCATCCTCGTGACCGCGGAGGACCTGGCCGCCGGCGACGAGCGCGCTCACCGCTTCGACATGGAGTGCCTCGCCGTCCTGATGAGCCTCGACCGGCAGACCGCGGCGATCAGCCACGGATCGGCCGCCCACCTCTGGGACGTGCCGCTGCCCCGTGGGATGGATCCCACCATCCGGCTCACGACCCGGACCGGTGGCGGCGCGGGCAGGACTGGCGCATGACGTGCGCACCCCTGACGCCGGGGGAACGGTGGCGGGCGGGGCCGCTCCGCCTGACCTCTGCCCCGAGGACCCTCGTGGACTGCGCCCGGGAGTGGCCCCTGGCGGACGCCGTGGTCGCCATGGACGGAGCGTTGCTGGCCGGGCGGACGACGATCGACGACCTGCGCCGCTCGGCTGCGGCGGTCCACCACTGG
>NZ_JBHUHP010000015.1:120378-134023 GCF_042682525.1 Blastococcus deserti | reverse complement strand
GACGGTCGCGCCGAATCACCCCTCGAGACCCGCGGGCGCCTCCGGATGCTGGGCGCAGGACTGCCCGCCCCCGAACTGCAGACCGAGATCCGCGCCGGGGGCCGCCTGGTCGGAGTCGTGGACGCCTGGTTCGAGGCAGCGGCGGTCGCCGTGGAGTTCGACGGGCGGATCAAGTACACCCACCCGTGGCGGGAGCGCCCGGCCGAACGCGTGCTGTGGGAGGAGAAGCGTCGCGAGGACGGGTTGCGGGCCCTGGACATCCGCGTCGTCCTCGTCGCCGACGCGGACCTCGGGAACGGCTGGCCGGCCACCGAGGAGCGGCTCCGCCGTCTCCTGGCGACACCGGGGCCGCCACTGCGGCGCTTCTCGGCCACGCCCCGCGCCCGCGGCGTCCGGCGCGCCGGGTGACCGCCCCGCCCCCCACCTCCGGGCCGCCGTCCGCACGCTGCAGCGTGAGGACGGCGGCCCGGCGGCGCGGTCCGTCGCCGGGGGCCGGAGCGGCCGCCGTCAGTCGGTGCCGGGCTCCGCGGTGGTGAAGGTCGGCAGCGGCACCTCGGGCCGAGGCAGGTCCTCGGTGCAGACGCCGGCCGCCACCTGGTTGCCGAAGGCGTCGACACCCGGCGCGCCCACCTCGTACGACTGGGGATAGGAGTTCGGCACGGGGACGCCGTCGGCCGCGAGCGGCTGATCGAGCGTCCGGAGGCACCCGTCGGGCCACCACTCCTGGAAGCCGACCTTGAGCGGGCGGCCGTCCTGGTCGTAGAGCAGCACGCCCTCCAGCGGGGTGCCGTCGGGGGCGTAGGGGAACACGTCGGTCACCGGGCCGTACCGCGAGTAGAGCGGATAGCTCTCGGTCGGCACGTCGGGGACCGGGAGGGCGGCATAGGCGGACGTCACGGCGACGCGGTCCCAGGCACGGTCGGCCGCGGCGGCCGCCGCCACGACCAGCACCGCCCCCAGCGCGGCGACGAGCACACCCACCGGCCGGGGGAACGCCCGCCGGCCCAGCGCGACCGATCCGGCGACGGCGGCGACCACCAGCAACGCCCCGAGCACCGGATTGCCCAGCGGGGCCGGCACCGGGAAGTCGCGCACACCGTCGCCCTCGACGAGGCACGGCACGAGGACGACGAGGTAGCCCCGGACCACCCACCACGCCGGTCGCAGGTCGCGCACCAGGTGCCCCGTCCCGCGCAGCACGGCGAGCGCGCGCCGGAAGGCCGCACCGGTGCGGACGCGGTCCAGGACGCCCGCGGCCGGAGCCGACGCCGGCCGCGCAGGCAGACCGGCCGCCGCGCGCAGGTCGGCAGCGTAGGCGGCAGGGGATCCCAGGCGCACGGTGATCGGCCGGTCGTCCTCCTCGGCCGCCAGGGCGTCCAGGTGGAGCGAGAGGTCCTCGAGCAGCGCACTGCGGTCGTCCACCGGCAGGTCGGCCAGTTCGTGCTCCACGGCGGCGAGGTAGTCCTGCGCCTGCCGCGCGGAGGAGGTGGTCGTCGGCGCGCTCACGCCGCCGCCGCCGATCCGGCAAGGAGGCCGTCGACGGTGTCGGCGAACGTCCTCCACGTCTTGGTCGAGTCCTCCAGCACCGAACGCCCCCTGTCGTTGATCGCGTAGTACTTGCGGTGCGGGCCCTCGTCGCTCGGGACGACGTAGGACGTGAGCGCGCCGGCCTGGTAGAGCCGCCGCAGCGTGCCGTAGACCGAGGCGTCCCCGACGTCCTCGAGCCCGGCCCCCCGCAGCCGCCGGACGACGTCGTAGCCGTATCCGTCGGCATCCCGGACGACGGCCAGCACGGCGACGTCGAGCACCCCCTTGAGCAGCTGACTGGCGTCCACGGCCGCCCCCTCCCCTTCTGCCCGCTCTGTGGCGGACCGGACGGTAGTGCACAGTGCGCAGTAGTACGGGAGGCCGAGGACCGGCGTGTCGCCGCACGCGTTCCCGGGCGTGGGACGGGAGCGGTCCCGAGGGAGCGGCGGCGGGAGCACGTGCCCCGCCGGTGGATGGGCAGGACGCCCGGTCCGGACCGGCCGTCACGTGGCGCGGCGCCCATGGTTACCCGCGAGTAGCCTTGCAGCGCGCCAGCTATCGTGCGGAGCAGTGCGGACAGCAGTGTCCGCACTGCGATCCGCGCCCCGGTCCCGGCCGGTGCGGTCGACGGCTCGCGCAGCACCAGGTGCCCCTGCCGCCGCCTGGCGGACGGGAGTCGGCCGACGCCGTTCGGCGTATGCGGGAGGAAGAGAATGACGGGCCCGTTGCAGATCGTCCTGGGCACGATCAGCGTCCTGTTCCTGATCGTCGCGGTGGTCTTCGCCTACCGGGCGGTCCGGGCCATGGTGCGGATCATCCGCACCGGCCAACCCGACAGCACCCGGTTCGGCCCGGTGGGGCCCCGGCTCAAGACCATGCTGGTCGAGTCGCTGGCCCACACCCGCATGCTCAAGTGGTCGGCCATCGGCGCCGCCCACTGGTTCGTGTTCGTCGGCTTCTACGGCCTCTTCCTCACCCTGGTCGAGGCGTTCTTCGAGGTCTTCGACCCCGCCTTCCACCTGCCCCTGATCGGCGCGTGGAGCGTCTGGAACCTGTTCGTCGACGTCATCGGCACCGGCACCGTGCTCGGGATCGTGTACCTGATCGCCCGGCGCCAGCGGGACCACCCCCGCCGGCAGGGCCGCACGAGCCGCTTCGCCGGCTCCAACTTCGGCCGCGCCTACTTCGTCGAGGCCGTCGTCCTCGTCGTGGGCCTCTGCATCCTGGGCATCCGCGCGGCCAAGATCGCGTCGGGCCTGGACTCCGCGCCCACCTGGTCGCACCCGGTGTCGTCCGCGCTGGCCACCGTCTTCCCGGACAACCCCGACCTGGTCTCCATCATCGCGTTCGTCAAGATCGTGGTGTCCCTGGCCTGGGTCATCGTCCTCAGCCGCATCCTGAACATGGGCGTGGCGTGGCACCGGTTCAGCGCCTTCTTCAACATCTACTTCAAGCGCGAGGGCACCAGCGGAGCCCCGGCCCTCGGCCCGCTCCTGCCGATGACCAGCGGCGGCAAGCCCATCGACTTCGAGGATCCGGGCGAGGACGACGTCTTCGGTCGCGGGAAGATCGAGGACTTCACCTGGAAGGGGATGCTGGACTTCGTCACCTGCACCGAGTGCGGACGGTGCCAGAGCCAGTGCCCGGCGTGGAACACCGGCAAGCCGCTGTCGCCGAAGATGGTCATCCTCGATCTGCGCGACCACATGTTCGCCAAGGCCCCGTACCTGCTCGGTGAGCAGACGGCGTCCGACACCGCGCCCGACTACGACGTCCTCAAGCCCAGCGACGAGCAGGTCTGGGCCTCCGGCTACGCCCGCATCGAGGGGACCAACGACGCCCAGGCGCACCGCCCCCTGGTCGGCACCCTCGAGGAGGGCGGGGTCATCGACCCCGACGTGCTGTGGAGCTGCACCAGCTGCGGCGCCTGCGTGGAACAGTGCCCGGTCGACATCGAGCACGTCGACCACATCATGGACATGCGCCGATACCAGGTGCTGATCGAGTCCAACTTCCCGTCCGAGGCCGGCGTGATGCTGCGCAACCTCGAGAACCGCGGCAACCCGTGGGGCATGGGCGGCAACGTGCGCGAGGACTGGATGAAGGAGCTGGACTTCGAGGTGCGGCGAGCCGACGGCCCGCTGCCCTACGAGGTCGAGTACCTGTTCTGGGTCGGCTGCGCCGGCGCGATCGACGACCGCGCCAAGAAGGTCACCAAGGCCGTCGCCGAGCTCCTGCACATGGCCGACGTCGAGTTCGCCGTCCTGGGCAACGGCGAGACCTGCTCCGGTGACCCCGCCCGCCGGCTGGGCAACGAGTTCGTCTTCCAGATGCTGGCCCAGGAGAACGTCGAGACGCTCAACGGCGTCTTCGAGGGCCGGGTGCCCGGCACGCGCAAGATCGTCACCACCTGCCCGCACTGCTTCAACTCGCTGGGTCGGGAGTACCCGCAGCTCGGCGGCGAGTACGAGGTCGTGCACCACACGCAGCTGCTCAACCAGCTGGTCGAGGAGGGCCGGCTCACCCCGGTCACGCCGATCGACCGCAAGGTCACCTACCACGACCCGTGCTTCCTGGGCCGGCACAACAAGGTCTACACCCCGCCGCGGGAGATCCTCGGCTCGGTGGAGGGCCTGTCCACCCAGGAGATGCACCGGTGCAAGGACCGAGGCTTCTGCTGCGGCGCCGGCGGTGCCCGCATGTGGATGGAGGAGAAGATCGGCAAGCGCATCAACATGGAGCGCACGGAGGAGGCCCTCGACCTCGACCCCGACGTCATCTCCACCGCGTGCCCGTTCTGCATCACGATGCTCAGCGACGCGCTGACCAGCAAGAAGCAGAACGGCGAGGCCGGCGAGCACGTCGAGGTCCTCGACGTCAGCCAGATCCTCCTGCGCTCGCTGACCCCCGTCGGCGTGGCGGCTCCGGGGGCGGAGTCCGGCGCCGACGTCGGCACCAAGGCCGACGACGTGGCCGGGCTCGACTCGGCGAACACCGAGCACGGCCGGCAGTAGCCGGACCCGGACCCGGCAGCGGGCCCGACCACCACGACGGCGCGCGTTCCCTCCGGGGCGCGCGCCGTCGCGGTTCCCGGACGTCGCCGGGTCGTTGCCCCGGCTCACGACCCGGCGGAGGGACGGCGCCACCCGATGGAGGACCATGCCGGGGTGACCCGCACCGCCCGCACCGCCCGCACCGGCACCCACCGCCGCCGCGGTCTCGCGCTGATCGCCGTCGCCATCGTGCTCACCGCGCTCAACCTCCGGACCGCGGTCACCAGCGTCGGGCCCGTGCTGGAGGAGATCGAGCAGGGCCTGGGCATCTCCAGCGGGCTGGCCGGCGTCATCACCACCATGCCGGTGGTCTCCTTCGCGCTCATCGGCTTCGCCGCCCCGGCGCTGTCGGCCCGGTACCGCGACTCCCACGTGCTCGCCGGCGCGCTGATCGCGATGACGGGTGGGCTCGCGCTGCGCAGCCTCGCCGGCGGCTTCCCGCTCTTCCTCACCGGCACGGCGCTGGCCATGGTGGGCGGCGCCCTCGGCAACGTGCTGCTGCCGAGCCTGGTGAAGCGGCACTTCCCCGCGCGGACCGGCCCGCTCGTCGGCGCGTACAGCACCGCCATGGGGCTGGGCGCCACCCTGGCCGCCGTCGCCGCGCAGCCGGTCGCCGGCGCCGCCGGGGCCGAGGGCTGGCGCTGGGCCCTGGTGGTGTGGGCGGCACCCGCGCTGGCCGCGGCGGCGGTGTGGTTCGCCGTCCCCGCCGCCCCGGGCGTCTCCCGCGAGGGCCACACCGCCGTCCGGATGCGGGCCCTCGTGCACAGCCCGACGGCGATGGCGCTCACCGCCTTCTTCGGCGTCCAGGCGCTGCAGGCCTACGTCGTCATCGGCTGGTCCGCCCAGTACCTGCGCGACTCGGGGCTGACGGCGGCCACGGCAGGGCTGCTGCTCGGCCTCAACTCCGTCGTCGGGCTGCCGCTGAGCGCGGTGATCCCGTCGCTCACCGTCCGGCCGCGGCTGCAGCGCCCGCTGCTGCTGGTGTTCGTGGCCAGCTACGTGGCGGGCTGGGTGGGGCTGTGGACGGCGCCGACGACCGTGCCGTGGCTCTGGATGACCCTGGTGGCGGTGGGCATGGGCACGTTCTCGATGGTGCTCACCCTCATCGGCCTGCGGGCCCGGACGCCGGAGACCGTCGCGGCGCTCTCCACCGTCACCCAGAGCTGGGGCTACGTCATCGCCGGGGCCGGCCCCCTGCTCGTGGGCGTGCTGCGCGGCGCGACCGGAAGCTACACCGGCATGTTCGCGCTGGTCCTGGTGGGCGTCGCGGTGCTCTCCGTCGCCGGGTGGGTGACCACCCGGCAGGTCTTCGTCGACGACGAGGTGGAGCGTTCCGTCGCCGGCTGGTCGTCGGCGGCACGACCGACCGACGTCCTCGAGTCCGCGGGCGCCGAGGCGCCGGCCGGCGCCCACGTGGGGGACGGGAGCGCTGACCCGGCGCCCCCGCGCCACCGGTGACGGCGCCCCGCGCAGGAGGGGAGGCGCCCCCGGGCGCTAGGGACGCCGTGTCTCGGCGCGACTGAAGTTCCGGTAGGACCGCGACGGCGTCGGACCGCGCTGGTCCTGGTAGCGGGAGCCGTACACCGCCGAGCCGTAGGGGTGCTCCGAGGGGCTGGTCAGGCGGAACAGGCACAGCTGGCCGATCTTCATCCCGGGCCACAGGGTGATCGGCAGGTTCGCCACGTTGGACAGCTCCAGGGTGATGTGCCCGGAGAAGCCGGGGTCGACGAACCCGGCCGTGGAGTGGGTGAGCAGGCCGAGCCGGCCCAGGCTGGACTTGCCCTCCAGCCGCGCGGCCAGGTCGTCGGGGATGGTCACCACCTCGAGCGTCGAGCCCAGCACGAACTCGCCGGGGTGCAGCACGAACGGGTCGTCGCCGTCGGGCTCCACCAGGGTCGTCAGGTCGTCCTGCTGCCGCGCGGGGTCGATGTGGGTGTACCGGGCGTTGTTGAACACCCGGAAGAACCGGTCGAGCCGCACGTCGATGCTCGAGGGCTGCACCAGCCCCGCGTCGTAGGGCTCGATGCCGAGGCGCCCCTCGGCGATCGCGGCCGTGATGTCGCGGTCGCTCAGCAGCATGGCGCGGAGTCTAGGGACCGCCCGGGTCACCCCTCCGGGCGAACCTCCGGAACCGCCTCTCAACCACCGCCCGCCAGCGGCCGTTGACGACCGGGAAGACGCAGGTCCGCCCCCCGTGCACGGGGGGCGGATGCCACCGGAGGGTCCGGTGGGGCAGGCCTCCGGAGGACGACCGATGAAGAGCACGCGGATCCAGGCGATGATCCTGGCCACGGCTGCCGTGGCCGGTTATGCCGGCGCCGCGGCGTTCTCGGCGCTGGCCGCCCCGGCCCTGCCCCTCATCACGAGCTGGGGCCCCGGCGACGGCCTGACCCGCTACGTGCTGACCCTGTCGTCGGGTACCGCCTCGCCGGAGCTGCTGGCCGGTCTCGAGGTGGTCGACGGGGTCGTGAGCGCCCAGTCGCTCTCCGACGGCCGCGCCCTCGTCGCCACCGACGGCCTGGTCCCCCAGGACCTGGGAGCCGTCCCCGGCGTCGCCGCGGTCGAGGCCTCGACCTCGGTCCCGGTGGCCGGCACGGTCACCGATCCCCTGTTCCCGTCCTACGGCTGGCACCTGGAGAACACCGGCGCCAACGCCGCCGGGCAGAGCCCGGTCGTCGCCGACGCCGACGTCGACGCGGCCGACGGGTGGGACGTCGGAACCGGCGACGGCATGGTCGTCGCCGTGGTCGACTCCGGCTTCGACTCCGACCACCCCGATCTGGCCGGCTCCCTCTGGGTGAACCCGGCCGAGCCCTGCGGGAACGTCGACACCGACGGCAACGGCAAGGCCGGCGACTGCCACGGCTGGAACTGGTACAGCAACAGCGCCGACGTCGACAACGGCAGCTACGGAAGCCACGGGGCATCCGTCTCGGGCACCGTCGGGGCGCGGGCGGACAACGCCATGGGCCTGGCCGGCGTCGCTCCCGACGTCACGATCATGCCGCTGGTCATCGGCGGCGGGAGCACCGTGGACGTCCTCGCGGGTGCCGAGGCGATCCGGTACGCCGTCGACCACGGCGCCGACGTCATCAACGCCTCCTGGGGCGGAGCGGTCACCGGCTACGCGCTGGACGCGCTGCGGTCGGCGGTCGCGTACGCGGCGGCGCACGACGTGCTGGTCGTGGCCGCCGCCGGCAACGACAGCAGCAACCGGGACACGAGCCTGGTGTACCCGGCCAGCCTCTCCGACTGGAACGTCGTGACCGTCGGGGCGTCGACGGCCGCCGACACCGTCAGCACGTTCTCCGCCTACGGCGCCGGGTCGGTCGACCTGTTCGCCCCGGGCACGCGGGTGGTCGTCACCACCAACACCGGCGGCTACGCCCAGGCCAACGGCACCTCGTTCTCCGCGCCGATCGTGGCCGCGGCGGTGGCCCTGTACCGGGCGGCCATGCCGTCGGCCACGGCCGCCGAGATCAAGCAGGCACTGCTCGCCGACGTCGACCCGCTGCCGGCCTTCACCGGCAAGTCGCTGACCGGGGGCCGGCTGAGCATGGCGAAGCTCACCGGCACCACCGCGGACTCGGTGCGGTACGCGTTCACCTCGATGACCGCACCCGCCGGCGTGGTCTCCCCCGCCATCGGCGTGGCCGGCCCGACCACGGCCGGCGACTACGACGTCGTCCTGGGCCTGGGCATGGAGGACGCCGGGGAGATCTGGGCGCTGTCGGGCAAGGCGGTGACCCTCGGCGGCGTCACGGTGACCACCGACGACGCCGGTGACGCGGTCTTCCCGCTGGGCGGCCTGGCCGGGCTGGACGGCACCGCCCTGGCCCCCAGCATGGAACTCGGCGACGGCCGTTACGTGCTGACCGTCCAGATCTACCGCGACGGCAGCCCGGTCGGCCGCACCTACGCCGCCCCGCTCCTGGTCGGGTCCGCCGTCCCGGCCCCGAGCACGCCCGGCGGATCGACGCCGGGCACCGACCCCGGCGACAGCACCCCCGACGGCTCCACGCCGGGGACCACGACCCCGGGCGGCGGGACGTCGCCGGGCACCGGCACGGACCCGAGCCTGCCCGGAGGCGCTACCGCGCCCCGGGACCCCGGGCCGGGCAGCACCCCGGACGGCTCCGGCACCTCGCCCGGCACCACCCCGGGCACCACGCCGGGGACCTCCCCCGGCACGTCGCCGGGCAGCGACCCCGACGGCCCGGCGCCGGGCGACGGCACGCCGTCGCTCCCCCCGGGGACGACGACGCCCGGCGGCAGCACGCCCGGTGGCCCGGGCGGCGGCACGTCCCCCGACCCCGGCTCTGGCACACCGACCCCTGGGACGTCGACGCCGGCCACTCCGGCCCCGGACGCCCCGGTCCCCGGCACGACGACCTATCCGCGGGTCGGCACGTTCCGGATCACCTCGCTGACGCCGAACGTGGTCGACGTCGCCGGTGGCACCCTCGTCACGATCACCGGCGAGGCCCTGCCCGACGACCCCACGGTCCGGATCGGGGGGACGAGCACGGGGACGGTCGTGACCGCGTCGGCGACCCGCGTCACCTTCCGGGTGCCCGCCCGGGTGGCCGGCACCTACGACGTGTCGGTCTTCGCTCCCGACGGTCGCTCGACCGTGCTGAGCAACGCCCTCACCTACGCGGCCGAGGTCGGCAGCCCCACCCCGGGCGGCGACGGGGGCACGCCGGACGACGGCGGTTCCACGCCGGATGGCACGTCGCCCGGAGGCACGACGCCGGACAGCGGCCCGGGCGGGACGCCACCCGGCGGCTCCACCCCGGACGACGGCGCCTCCGACGACGGCCCGGCGCCGGGCACCGAGCCCGTCGTGCGGTCGGGGCCGGCGGGTGAGCGGCTCGTCCGGTCGGCGAAGTTCGGCGGCCTGCGTGCCATCTGGTCGATGGACTGCTCGTCGTCCTGCACCGGGGTCGCCATCTGACCCACCCCCGAACTGCTGCGCCCCGTCCGACTTCCCCGTGCGGACGGGGCGCAGTGGCGCCGCACACGTCCGATCGGGTCGCACACGTCCGATCGGTCCGGGGAAGTGCCGATGAGGACGGGCGAGACCGTCATCGGAAGGAGCCCATCCTCGACACCCTGCCGGCGCCCCGGGCCGCCCGCGGGCGCACCGCTCGATCCGGCCGACGGGTGTCGAGCGGACGTTCTCCGCCGACGAGCTGATCGTCTCGAAGACCGACCCCCGCGGGCTCATCGCCGACGCCACCGACGTGTTCCTGCGCGTGAGCGGCTACGACCTGGCCGACGAGTTCGAGTCCGTCGTCCCGGCCATGTCCGAGCAGGTGGCCACCGCGTCGACGGAGATGAGCGCCTCGGCGCCGGGGCTCACCGCGGCGGCGCCGGCCGCGAGCACCGAGGTGGGCACCGCGCGGGAGACCATCGCCTCGCTGACCCGGTCGTCGGCCGAGATCAAGGAGATCATCGCCATGATCGACGGGATCGCCGCGGCGGTCGACGGTTCCACCTCCCTCGCCGGCGGCGACGACATCACCGGGTTGTCCCAGACGGCGGGGCGGCCGCGGTCGGAGGCGACCGGGTTCCTGGCCGCGATGTGCCGCTGAGCAGGACGCGACCTCCGCATGCCGGGCCCGCTCCCGCACAGCGGGGGCCGCCAGGTATCGTGGGCGGCACCCGCGGGTGTAGTTCAATGGCAGAACATCAGCTTCCCAAGCTGACAGTGCGAGTTCGATTCTCGTCACCCGCTCCACGCGAAGCCGCAGTTCGACTGCCTATCCGGGGTTCTGCAGAAGCAGCGGATGAACCCCCTCGACACCCCGTTCATGACCCTGTGACCGCGTTCTCCGCTCCCGAGGCGTACTGACCGTCAAGCGGTCGATGGGCGGCGGCAGTGGTCCTCGAGGACGACGGGGACGAAGGCGTGCGCATCAGCGGCTGTCGGTAGCGGCTGCGCGCCCGGCCGCCGTCGGCGCGGTAGCGCTCGGCCCACCGGTCGGCAGTCGGGCGAGCCAGGCCGGCGAACTCCGCGGCCCGGCTCTCGGGCCAGTTCTCCTCCACGACCAGTTGGGCCAGTCGGCCCGGTCGAAGGCGCTGTCGTGGGTGGACGGCTCAGCGTGGAGCACGAGGGCCTCCGTGTCGTGCAGTGGTTCTCGTTCAGCAGCTGCACTCCACGTCCGGAGGACGACCAGATCCCGTGGTCGCACGTCCGCGACCAACGTCTCCGGTCAGTACATCCAGGTCCTCGCCGGGGCGGGTCCTAACGTCCGAAGGCGGCCCCGCGCAGGACGGACCGCGCACGTTTGGGCAGCACGCGCCGGCCGATGCCGCGGGCCAGCGGTACCAGGCGGCGGCCGACGTCCTGCCCGAGCCACCGGGCGTAGCGCGGCGCCAGGTGCAGGGCCTGCTTGACCCGCTGCAGCGCGGGCGGGTCGTAGAGGAAGCTGCGCAGCCCGAGCGCGATGCTGGGGAAGAACTGCATCGGCCAGGGATCGTAGGTGAAGGGTCCCGCATCGACGTCGCCATTGCCGCCGGCCGCGCCGGCCAGCCCGCGGCATCGTTCGGGCCGGGTGGCGGGGTCGCAGCGCTGCCACGTGTCGAAACCGACCACCCGGATGCCCGAGCTGGTGAGGATCACGTTGTCGCGGGGCCTCAGGCCGACCGGGTCGAACCCGTTCGCTACGCAGGTCTTCACGAATGCCGAGAGCTGCCGGATCGCCCAGAACGGCAGCGGCCGGGGCCACTTCGGGTCGGGCACGTCGGCCTCGACATATTCGACGACGATCCAGTCCGGCCCGCGCTCCAGCAGCTTCGGGATCTCGGGGCAGAAGGGTCCGAGCTCCCGGATCACCGCGATGTCGTGCTCCATCGTCTGGATCGCATCCGGCCCGAAGGTCCTGCGCACCGCCTTGCCGCCCTCCCAGTCGACCAGCTCGGCGCTGGCCGCCGAGCCGTAGGGGGTCAGGTGCTGGACTCCGCGAGCCGCTGCGGCCGCCGCGGCAGCCGAGCTCTGGCGCAAGTCGGCGACCTTGGCCCGGAGCTTCGGCTCCTCGTCCGGCAGCAGCAGCCGGATCGCCGTCCACGCCTGGTGGCTGTTGTCCGTCGAATGCAGCGGGTTGTACGCCTCGTCCTTGGGCAGGGTCGCCTTGAGCAGCCTCCGCGTCATCTCCTTGGCGGTGATGGTGTTCATGTTGTCGGACAAGGGGTGGCTTGCACGCACCTTCCCGACCACCGGTTGCGGGTTCGGGTCGAACGCGACGATCACGCAGGCCGGAGGACCGCCACTGATCTTGAGGTTGACCGCGCCCCAGTCCCCGCCGCGGAACATCCGGGCGGCCCGCCCGCGGCTCTCGTCGTCGAGGTCCTTGACCAGGAGCAGCTCGAACCCGTGTTCGGCCAGGGTCGTCAGGATCCGCTGCTTCCACCCGTTCCGGAACGCGAGATCGCGAAGGAACATCACGGCCAGCCCCGGCTTCCGCGACTCCTCGTCGCACTCCAGTTCGGGGAATGCCTCGAGGATCCAGGGCGCCCACTTCGCCGCCCTGTCGAGCAGGTCGAGCGGGGGACGCCAGCCGTGCGCGTTCAGCAGCTGGTCGAGGGATTGCGGAGTGAGTGGCTCGGGCAGCGGGATGCCGGCCGCGGCGGAGAGTCGCGCGAGCTGCACCTGGTAGGCGGTGCAGGTGTCGCAGCGCGCCGCAGTGTCGCTCCAGGCACAGCAGACGGCCTCCATGTAGGCCGCGCGGTAAGCGCAGCCGAGGAAAGCGTCCTGTGGCGTGAGCACCGTGGCCCCGTCCCCGTCGGCCACCGCGCGGGCCAGCAGCTCCTCGCTGACGTACGGCGGGAACACGGCAATCCGGTGGGCGGAGATCCGCGGCACCAAAGGCGAGTAGTAGGCCGTGTTCTGGCGCGGGGAGACCGTGTAGATGCGGATGGGCGCGCCGAGCGGCCATTCGGTCACGAGGTCCTGGAGCTTGTCCATGTCGGAATCGCCCCGGACCAGCAGCTCGATGTCCTCGCCCTGCCGGACGCCGAAGTCGAGCACCACATAGTCGACGTGCCGCTCGTTCAGCCGCGCGGTGAAGTCGGCGGGCGAAAGTCCTGGATGGAGGTGGAACTTGCCGCTCTGGTTCCACAAGCGCGGCAGGGCCGCCCCGAGCCGTCGCGGCATGTGGTTGCGCAACGGATAGAGCAATCTGGCCGAGGTCTGCTGCATGGCGCCTGCCCCCAAATGCTGCTTTGGATGAACACATATGCTCTGGATCAACACATAGTTTGGTATCTACTGCCGTGCGTACAGCAATTTCTTTCCGGGTGCCGGGTCGAGGGTTTGTCGACTAGAGCTGCCCGGCGGAGAACCTTGCCCGGACCCACGGATTTCGTCTGCCGAGCTCCACCCGCATCGCCGGAGGCGGCCGCCAGCCGCGGCCGGCGAGGTATTCGTCGAGTTCCTCCATGCGGATGGGGACGTCGATGCCCACGGCGGCGGCGAGACGTCCGAGGTCGCCGGCATAGTCGTGGCGCGGCTCGGTGTCGGGCCGCAAGCCAGGGACGGAGGTGGGCAGGCCCGCCCGCAGCCCCTTCTGGTAGACGGCGTGATAGGCGAGGCTGAGGAAGTAATCCTCCGGGCTCGGGACCTTGAGGAGATGCCGGTACAGCACGGCTCGGTCGAGTACGTCGCTCGCCTTGTCAGGTGGAAGGTACGGAATGCCGCGGTAGGAGGTGCCGCGGAGGCCGCTGACGGAGAACAGGTCGCATGCTGTCCCGCGCATCTGGCCCGTGAACAGGTCGGAGATCGAATCCACGTCCCGGTCGTCGATCAGGAGGTCGACGTCGCCCCCGGGCTTGATCTCCGGCAGCTCGTCGAACCACCGCAGCACCACGTAGCGGATGCGACGATCGCCGAGGGTCGTGAAGAATCGCTCGAGCCCGATCTCGGGCGGTATGTACCGGCGGGCGCGCCGCCGCCGCTTGCCGTTCGCCGCTGGAGGTTGGCCGAGCCGCCGCAGCCTCCTGTACAGGGCCATCGGCAAGGACCGCCGGTGAATCCGGATAGGTGGATCGTCTCGCGAAGCGTG
>NZ_JBHUHP010000015.1:12033-120373 GCF_042682525.1 Blastococcus deserti | reverse complement strand
GGGTGACCGTAGGAGACCCGGTCGGGTGACGCCAGAGGTTGCCGCGGGAATCGGCGCACTTCACGAGGACGCCCGCCTGAACGGCGACTCCGTGTGAGCACAGATCGACCCGCTGTCCCACTCCCGTCCGTGATGACCGCACCCGAGTGCGGCGCGGGCCGGAGCCGGCGGTCGAGGCGAGACGGGGACACCACATCGGGGTCGCGGGCCTTGCGCTCCTCACGCGCTGTCGTCGGGTCCCGGCGTCGCCGGCAGCCCCTCTGAACGGCCCCTCTGAACGACGTGGTGCTCGGTGAACCGGCCGGTCAGCGCCTCGGTGAGTCCGGCGGTCTCGGAGCGCGCGCCGCCACGTCGCGGCTGTGGAACCGGAACATCGACATCCACCTCGCCGCGGCTCACCTGCTCCCGATCTGACGCACCTGCACACCGGGCCGACGACCCAGGTCTCCGGGTCTTCGGCTCCCCGTGTCTCGTGCTCTTCCTTCTCGCGCTTCTCGCGGTGGTTCTTGCCGACGACCCGTGTGAGCGGTGGCGTGACAGCTCCCCGAGCTGGCAGTGCGAGTTCGGTTCTCGTCACCCGCTCCCATCGCCCGGCCGGCGCGCCCGGTCAGGACGGCAGCAAGAGTTCCCGCGCGAGACCCCGCCGGCGGCGTCGAGTCAGCACGATGACGTACGAGAACACCGCGAGACCCATCCCGCTGAGCCAGACGGCCGTCTCGAACTGCGCCGGGTAGAGGACGCCGCGCACGTACTCGGCGATGAAGCTGCCCTCGTACGGTGTCCGTCCGCCGCGCTCCAGCAGCCACTTCTCCAGAGTGGTCACCGGGCAGGTGAACGAGGTGGTGGTCACGTAGATCGAGTAGACCGTCGAGAGCATGTGCGGCCAGATCCACCGGAACCAGCGCAGCGCCAGGAACCCACCGAACACCATGTAGGCCAGATAGGCCATGTGCACGGCGACGACCAGTTCCGCGGCCACGAGGGCTGCCACGAGCGGACCCTACCGCCGAGGACTGCTGACCGGGCCGGCTGACCTGCGAGGACGGCCCGGCCGGATCCCCGCCGCGACCACGGCCAGCCGGCTGCTCCGGCCAGGCGCGAGAGCGGACCTGGATCACACGGACCCCGGTTCAATGGCCCGTGTGACCCTGGTCGCGGCCCGGGCCCGGCCGCACGGCAGCGGGCGGACGCCGGCGCGCCGTTTCCTGCTGCTGCTGTGCCTGGGCGTGGTGCTCGTCCGGGCCACCTACGTGCCGCGGCCGTTGCGCAACGACGAGGGCGGCTACCTGCTCGTCGCGCGCCGGTGGCACACCGGCGGCGAGTTCCTGTACGGCGACTACTTCGTCGACCGCCCGCCGCTGCTCCTCCTCCTGTTCCGGATCGCGTCGCTGACGGAGTGGGACCAGGCGATCCGCGTCCTCGCGATCCCGTTCGTCGTCGTGTTCGTGCTGTCGGGCTGGCGGGCGGGCTGTCTCCTCGCCGGCCCGCCCGGCGGCCGGTGGGCCGCCCTGGTCGCCGCGGGGGTGATGTGCTCCCCCGGGCTGGCGGCCGACCAGGCGGACGGCGAGCTCTTCGGTGCCGCCCTGGTGATGGCGGCCGTCGCGCTGGCCCTCTCCGCCTGGAACGCCGGCTCCGCCGCCCGTGCGCGGTGGTGGGCCGGCGCGTCCGGGGCCCTCGCCGCTGCCGCCCCGCTGGTCAAGCAGAACGTGCTGGAGGGGCTGCTCCTCCTCGCCGGCCTCGTCGTCCTCGGGTACCTCGGGCGGGACGGCGCCGCCCGCGACCGCGCCGTCCTCGTGGCGCCGGCGGCGTTGCTCGGGGCGCTCGTCCCGTGCGCGGCGTTCGGCCTGTGGCTGGTGGCGGCCCGGGTGCCGCCGGACGCCGCCTGGCGGGACCTGGTCGGGTTCCGCGGTGCCGCGTTCGACGCCATCTGGTCCAGCACACCGGACACCGCGATCAGCCGCGGCGCCCTCCTGCTGGTGCTGGGCACGGTCACGGGCCTGGTGCCGGTGTGCATCACCTGGTTCGTCGCGGCACGACGCTGCCTGAGCGACCGCCCGGTGGAACGCCGGGCGATCACCACGCTGCTGGTCTTCGGTCTCGTGGCGATCATCGCCGGAGGCAGCTACTGGCCCCCGTACCTGCTGCAGCTGGCCCCGGCGGCCGTGCTCGCCGCCGGGGCGCTCGCCCCCTCGGCCTCGCGGGCCGGCGCCTGGACGAGGGGACTGGGCCGGACGGTCGTGGCCGTCGCGACCGTGTGGACCGTCGTGGCGATCGTGGTGCACGCGGCCGTTCCGTCGGCCTGGTACAGCCAGCGGATCGGCGAGTGGCTGGCCGCCTCGAAGGCCCCGGGGGACTCCGGGTTCGTCGCGTACGGCCTGCCCTCTGTCCTCGAGGCCGCGGACCTGCCGTCGCCCTACCCGCACCTGTGGAGCGTCCCGATGCGGACGTCCGACCCGGACCAGGCCCGGCTGCGAGCGACGCTGGCCGGGCCGCGCGCGCCGACGTGGATCGTGCAGGTGACCGGCCTGAACGCCTGGGACATCGACGACGGGTCGCGCTTGCGCGACCTGGTCCGGGGCCGCTACCGCGTCGTCGCCGAGATCTGCGGCCGGCCGGTGTGGCTGCGTCAGGACGTCAGCCGGGACCTGGCCGTTCCGCCCACCTGCTGAGCGCGGCCACCCGACGCCGCGGGCCACCACCCGGAGGTTCCCTGCCGGCCGCCGGCGCCGGGGGCGGGGAGCACGCCGGTCCACCGGGCACGGCCAGGGCCGGCACGAGCACCGTGCCCACCACGGGGACGGCGAGCAGGCCCCGGCCGGTGAGCACGTCCGGCGGCGTCCACATCCGCGCGCTCACCGCCGGAAGAGCATGAGGTGGTAGGTGCAGCCGGAGCCGCTCCCGCTGGCCACGTGCGCGAGCTCGTACCGCGACATCCCCGGGTGGTCGTGGATGGCCTGCTCGGTGGGGTAGTAGCCGACGAACCGACCGGCGTCCCGGCTCGACAGCACGAGGACGTCCGGGGCACGGCGGTGGACGAGGTCCGCGCGCTCCCGGAACGGGATCCGTCCCGTCTCCTGGATGAGCGGCTCGTTCAGGAAGAAGTTGTCCACGACGAAGCGGCCCTCGGCGCGCGCCGGGACCAGGCCGGCGTCGGAGATGGCGAAGGAGGTGTCCGGCGGGGTGGTCCGCAGCCAGTCGAGCGCCGCCTCCCGGGCACCGACCCGGCAGTCCATGTACCGCTGCTGCGTGCCGTGGACGCTCACGACGTCGCCCGGCGGGAGGGCGAGCACGACGAGCCCCGCCGTGCCGGCCACCGCGAGAGTGCCCAGCGTGCGGTGGCGCCGCGGCAGGCGCCCCACGAGGTACCCGACGGCGACCGCGGCGAGCAACGCGATCAGCGGCCAGACCGGCATGAAGAACCGGCTGTAGGCATTGGCGCTGTCCAGCGTGCCGATCGACCCGAGCGCGTACACGACGGGCGGGACGGCGAGCAGCCGCGCCCGGCCGGTCAGGAGGACCACGCCGACGACGGCCAGGATCGTCGGAACGAGCGCCTGGTCGAGGAACTTGGTGAGGACGGTGGTCCCGTCGCCGGCGCCGGACTTGTACAGCACCGAGTTGGGGAGCAGGTGCCCGTAGAGGCCGAGCCGGAGGCCCTCCAGCACCAGCTGCGAGGCGAGGGGGACGCCGCCGAGCAGTGAGGCCCGCACCAGCGCGCGCCGGCGGGTCGCCGCCCGGAGGACGCCGGGGACCTCGCCCAGTGCGACCACGGCCGCCACCACCGCCAGGCCCTCCGGGCGCAGCCAGGGCAGAAGGGCGAACGCAGCGGCCGCGCGGAGCGCCCCGCCGCCGTCCCGCCGGGCCACCTCCAGCGTCCCGACGGTGAGGGCGAGGGCGACCAGGAGCGTCTCGAGGCCACCGACCGCCCAGAGGGCGAAGGGGGCGCTGCAGCCGGTCAGCAGCGCGGCGATCCGGGCGGCGAGCTCGCCCACCACGGGTCGGCCCATGACGTAGACGAGCGCGACGCAGGCCAGACCGCTGACCACACCCAGCAGACGAGCCGCCCCCGTGGCCGACCAGCCCGCGGCATCGGCGAGCGCCTCGATCCCCACGAGCAGGGGGTTGCTGAACCCCTCGACGCGCGGGCCGCCGGGGTTCCAGACGAACCCCTCCCCGGCCGCGAGGTTCTCCGCGTAGCGGACGGAGATCCAGGCGTCGTCGGTCAGGAAGCCGCGCAGCAGCCAGCACAGCGTCAGGTACACCAGGCCGGCCAGGGCGACGACGGCCCATCCGGCGTCCCGCCACACCGGCCGGGAACGCTGCCGAGCCGGCGAGGGCGTCTCGACCGGTACGCTGATCGTCCTCACGGCGCTCCGTTTCTCCTAATTCGACGGCGAGTCGGGACGACGACGTGTACTGACCGACGATCGATTCAGAAAAACTAGCCGCATATGGAGAAAGCTGCCGTGCGTGGACTTCGCGACAGCGCCTACGGGATGGCCGTCGCCGTCGCCCTCGGCACGGGGGTGACGGCCGTCGCGTGCGCGCTGTACCTGGGCCTCCCGCTCCGGGACCCGGACGGGTTCCTGGGACCGACCTACGTCCGTCTGCCGGTGCTCGTGGGCCTCATGCTCGCCATCGACGTCGCGCCCCGCGCCATCGCCCGTGCCGGGACCGCCCGCGCGATCCCCGAACAGGTACTGGTGGTCGCCCGCGAACGCTGGCCGTGGCGACGCCTGCGGCCCGCGCTGATCGGGCTGCTCGCCTTCTACGGCACCTACGTGTCGTACCGCAATCTCAAGCACTTCCTCCCGCTCCTCCGGGACGACCTCGTCGACGAGGAGCTGCTGGAGCTCGACCGGGCGATGACCGGTGGCGTCGCGCCCGCCGAGCTGTTCCACGACCTGCTGGGCACCGGCGTCTCCGCGCACGTGCTGTCCTGGGTCTACCTCGCGTTCCTGATGTTCGTGCCGGCGTCGCTGGCGCTGGCGCTGGTCTCCCGGGCGCGGCCGCGCGACGCGAGCTGGTACGTCACGGCGCTGTGCCTGAACTGGAGCCTCGGCACCGCCAGCTACTACGTCCTGCCGTCGATGGGACCGGTGTACGCCGAGCCGGAGCTGTTCTGGGGGCTGCCCGAGACCGGCACGTCACAGCTGCAGGACAGCCTCCTGGCCTCGCGCTGGTTCGTGCTCGTCGATCCCCAGGGCACCGAGCGGATCCAGAGCATCGCCGCCTTCGCGTCCCTGCACGTGTCCATCGTGTTCACCGCTGCCCTGATCGGGCACATGGTCTTCGCGTCGAAGGCGGTGCGCGCGGTCCTCTGGTCCTTCTTCGCGTTGACGGTGGCGGCGACCATCTACTTCGGCTGGCACTACATCGTCGACGACATCGCCGGGCTGGCGATCGGTGGGGGATCGGTCCTCCTCGCCGCTTGGGGCACGGGCCGGTTCCGCGGATCGGCGGTCGCTCCGGAGGACTTCGAGGAGCTGGACGAGGCGCCGGAGCGGCTGGCCACGGCGCACTCCTGAGGGGCGCGCACCACCCATCACGTCCGTGCCCCGGTGGCCGGCGGCGGGGCAGCCGGCCGCGCCCGACTCAGGCCGGGGGCCGGTGCGGAAAGACGTAACGCCGGTAGGTGAGGAAGCGGAAGAGGCTGCCGAGCGCGAGCCCGATGCCGTTGGTGGCGACGTTGTCGGCCACCGCGCTCGTCAGACCGAGCACGTAGCGGGAGAACGCCAGGCAGGCCAGCGCGATGGCCAGCCCGACCGCGCTGAGGACGACGAACAGGACGTACTCCCGGCCGAGCCGGCCGCGGGGCCGGTCCCGGTAGGTCCAGAAGCGGTTGCCGAAGTAGGCGACCGTGGTGGAGGCGGCGACCGCGGTCGTCTTGGCGAGGAGCGGTTCCTCGCCCAGCCAGCCGTTGCCCCCGAGATGGACCAGCGCGTTGTAGCCGCCGATGTCGACGAGCAGGGCGAACGCCCCCACGGTCGCGAAGCCCGAGGCCTCCCGCCCGAGCGATCCACCGGCACGCGCCGGCGTCGCCGTCGCGGGGAGCCCGCTCGCGGCCGGGGTGGACCGGTCCGTTGCGGTCGCCCGCAGGCCCCCGTGCCGGGGCAGGGCGCGGGCGACGGCCCGGTGGACCCTGGGCATGCGGTCGGCACGGCCCTCGCGGCCACCGCGGCGCGGGAGGAGGCCGCGCGGGCCGTGTCCTCCCGGCTGAGCCCCGGAGCGTCCACCGGTCCGGGCCCCACCCGGGCCGGTGGCCCGGCGACGCGCCGCGATCCGCGCACGACCGGCAGCGCGCAGCGCCCCGAGTCCGGGTCTCATGCTCGCCGCCCCTCTGCCGGCCTCCCGATCGGTTCGCGCGAGCGCCCGTCGTGCCGATCGTCAGCCATTCGCTCCAGCATGGATGCCCCGCCGCGAGAGCGCTGGTCGAGTCATCCGCCGCGGACACCGTCTCCCGCTCGACCGGGGTCCCGGACGGTCACGGCAACAAACGGACAGTACCGATTCGACGGCCGCGAGGCCATCTCGTCCCGTTCCAGGAGAATGCCCGCCGTGGGTGTCTGGACCCCGTACGCGCTGGCCCCGACGCGGCCCCGGGACCACGCCGTCGTGCGGCTGGCGGCACGACTGCGACGGGTCGGCCTCGAGGGCGTCCTCGCCGACCTCGACCGGAGCGCCGAGGAGTGCCGGGTACCGGGCGAGGCGGCAGGCGACGGCTTCACCTGGGACGCGGCCGATCGGACCGATCCGGCGTGGTGGCCCCAGGGCGTGGCGAGCATCCGGTCGGGCGACGTCCTCCTCGTCAGCTGGTACGCCCGCCGCCGGCGGTTCGTCCGCACACCGGGCGCGCGCATCTCCGTCGTCGACCGGAGGCACCCGGACGGCCCCCGGTACCGGCACGTGCTGCTGGTCTCGCCGCGCCGCCCGCTGGCCCTCCTCGGCATGCGCACCGTCCCGGTGCACGCCGGGGGCATCGCCGTCCGCGACGACCTGCTCTACGTCGCCGACACCCTGTTCGGGGTGCGCCTCTTCCGCCTCCGGGACGTCCTGCGTGCCGAGCGGCCCTCCCCCGGCCGGTGGGGAGCGATCCGCCTGCTCCGGCGGGCCCGGCCGACCGGCGGCGTCCGCGGGCACGACTACGTGCTGCCCCAGTCCATGGCCCTGCGGGTGCCGCTGCGCTCGGGCCTGCGCCGGTTGCGCCACTCGTTCCTGTCCATCGGCGAGGTGGCGGGCCGCCCCAACCTCGTCGTCGGCGAGTACCGCCGCAAGGGCGGGAATCCCCGCCTGGCCCGCTATCCCCTCGACCCCGGCACGGGTCTGCCGGTGGCCAGGGGGAACGGCGTCGCTCCGCCGCTCGAGGTCCACGACGGCCAGCCCGACCGGATGCAGGGCGCGGCCGTGCACGGGTCCACGTGGTTCGTCACGGCGAGCGCGGGCGAGGGGGTGGCCGGGGACCTCTACGTCGGTGCACCCGGGTCCTGGCGGCGCCATCGGCGGGTGCTGCCGCCCGGGCCCGAGGACCTCGCCTGGTCCCGCCCCGGCGAGGAGCTGTGGTGCGCGTCCGAGTGGCCGGGCCGCCGATGGGTCTTCCCCATCGCGACCGGTCGCTGGCAGCCGCCACCCGGCGCGGGAACCGCCGCGGGGCCGTGACCGCGCATGCGGCGTCCCCCGGCCGAGCGGAGGTCGCCGCGGCGCGCAGCTTCCGCTGCTGCGTCAGGAGGCGCCGGTCGGCGATCCCTGGGCGTCGTTGATGGTCCCGACCTCGTCCAGCAGCGCGGACAGCCCGGCCGGGGGCATCGGCCGCGCGTCGTGGTAGCCCTGGGCGATGTCGCAGCCCAGTAGCCCTGGGCGATGTCGCAGCCCAGCGCCCGCAGCGCCGTGACGTGCTCGGTGCCCTCGACACCCTCCGCCACGACGGTGAGGCCCAGGTTGTGGCCCAGGTCGATCGCGGTGCGCACCAGGACCGCGTCCTGCTGCGTCGTGGTCATGCCCAGGACGAAGGACCGGTCGATCTTCAGCTCCTCCACCGGCAGGCGGCGCAGGTGCGCCATGGAGCTGTAGCCGGTGCCGAAGTCGTCGATCGAGAGCCGGACCCCGAGGGTGTGCAGGCGCTGCAGGAACTCCATGCAGCGGGTCGCGTCGCCCATCACCGCGCTCTCGGTCACCTCCAGGGCAGCAGGTCCGCCGGCACCCGGTGCTCGGCGAGCAGCTGCTCCACCATCTCGGGCAACCCGGTGTCGAGCAGGCAGCGCGTGGAGAGGTTGACCGCCACCGGGACGGCGTGGTCCGCGTCGATCCAGGCGCGCATCTGCAGCAGGGCCATGTCGAGCACGCGCTCGGTCAGCCGCAGGATGATCCCCGTCCCCTCGGCGGCCGGGATGAAGTCGCCGGGCGGGATCAGCCCCTCGGTCGGGTGCTGCCAGCGCAGCAGGGCCTCGGCGCCCTCGATCCGCTCGCCGTCCAGGGTGTACTTGGGCTGGTACTGCAGGAACAGCTCGTCCGCGCCCGCGAGGGCACGACGCAGGTCGCCGAGCACGGTCAGCCGCGACGGGGCCGTCACGTGCTCCTCGGGCCGGAAGACCACCGCACCCGGCTCGAGCTCCCTCGCCACGTACATCGCGATGTCGGCGTTGCGCAGGAGCGCCTCGGTGTCGGTGCCGTGCCACGGGGAGACGACGATGCCGATGCGAGTGTCCCCCCAGGAGCGGTTCGGTTGCGCACCCGGCCGGGCACCCCGCGTGACTCCCCATTTCGAACCGGTTACGTCCAGAACTGGTGATCTCACTGTGCGTGCAGACACGCACGGACGGGTCGGCGGAACGCCGCCGGCCCACTGTCTCGCCACCCCCATGGGCCCTTGGTCCCTAGGAGACCGCTGGACACCCCACCACGATCGGCCCCATGAGCGAGATCCGTTCCCCGAGGGAGCCAGACCCCGCCCCGGAGACGGAGCCGAGCTCCCCCGTCCCGCCACCGCGGGGCGGCGAGGGTCCCGGCGAGGGCGTGGCTCCACTTCGTCTACCTCCGTTGTTGCCCCGCAGGCAGAACCCCTGGTTGATCGTCGAGGTCGAGGCCTCCCCGTCCGGGCAGGGTTCACTCGTCTGGGCGCTCCGCGAGGCCGCACGCCGGGATGCCACGGTCGTCGCCGTGCTGGTGCTCGACGACCCCGCCGGAGATCCCCTCGAGGGCTCGGGACGGGTACGCGTCCGGGAGCAGCTCGCCGCGCACGACCGGCTCGAGGCGCAGGTACTCCGGGCGATCGCCGAGACCGGGGTGCACGGGCGCACCCGTACCGCGGTGCTGGACCGGCCGGTCTTCGAGGCACTGACCGCGGCCACCCGCGGGGCCGACCTGGTCGTCGTCGGGGCCCACGGGAAGACGTTGCTGCGCCAGGCCGTGCCCCGTCCGCCCGTACGTCGGCTGGCGCGTGGCGCCTGAGCAGGACCGTGCCGGTTCCGGATCGGGACCGGTTCCCGGATCCGGCCGGGGCTCCTACCGTCGGGCCGTGCCCCCGCCCGACGCGCCACCGCCTCGTGCCGAGGCGCCAGCAGCCCCCGGAGATGTCGGGGCCGTCCCTGTCCTGACCGCGGCGTTGCGGGCGGTGACCTCGGGCGGCCAGCTCGAGGCGACGCTGCGCGACATCGTCCGGTTCGCCGTCCGGCACGTGGATGCGCGGTACGGGGCCCTCGGGATCCTGACGCCCGACGGACGGCAGCTGGACCGCTTCGTCATCGAGGGCATGGGAGAGGAGGACCGGGAACGCATCGGCCGGCTGCCGGAGGGGCACGGGATCCTCGGACTGCTCGTGGCCGAGCCCTCGGTGCTGCGGCTCGACGACCTGTCACAGCACCCGGCCTCCATCGGCTTCCCGCGGGGCCATCCGCCGATGCGCTCGTTCCTCGGTGTGCCCGTCCGGGTGGGTCGGACGGTGTTCGGCAACCTCTACCTCACCGAGAAGCGCACCGGAGGCCCCTTCACCCCCGCCGACGCCGAGCTGGTGCAGGCACTGGCCGCCGTCGCCGGGGTGGCCATCGAGAACGCCCGGCTCGCGGAGCGGACGGAGGCCCGCCGGAGATGGGGGCAGGCGGCCACGGAGATGGCCACCGCCCTCCTCTCCGGCGCCGATCCCGACGAGGTCCTCCGGGCGGTCTCGACCCGGGTGCGCGCCCTGACCGACGCCGACGTGGCCGGAATCCTCACCCCCACCCCCGACGACCCCGGGACGCTGACGATCGTCGCCGCCGTCGGCCACGCCGCGGAGCACGTCGAGGGCGTACGGGTGCCGCTGAGCGGCACCTTCGTCGGGGCCACCCAGGAGGCCGGCGTGGCCCGGCTGATCGACGACATCAGCACCATGCCGGTGGTCGGCAGGGGTTCGGCGGTGGAGATCGAGCTGACCGCCAGCTACGGCCCGGCCCTGGTGGTACCGGTGGGCACCCCGCCCAACCGCGGCCTGCTCGTCACGCTGCGCAGGACCGGGCGGGAGTCGTTCCACCTCGACGAGCTGGACCTCCTGTCTGCGTTCGCCGCGCACGCCACGGTGGTGCTGGAGCTCGCCCGGTCCCAGCAGCGGGCCCGCCGGCTGCAGGTCCAGGCCGATCGGGACCGCATCGCCCGCGACCTGCACGACCACGTCGTCCAGCGGATCTTCGCGACGGCCCTCTCGCTCGACCGGCTCGGCCGCTCCCTGGAGGACGAGCGCCCCGAGGTCGCCGGCGCGCTCTCGCGCACCGTCGACGACCTGCACGGCACGATCGCCCGGATCCGCACCTCCATCTTCGAGCTGCACGAGGCCGAGGACGCCTCGGCGGTGGCGGTCCGGCGGCGGCTGGCCGAGGTGCTGCGGTCGGTCACCGAGGGCCACGGGGTGCGGCCCGACCTCCGGATCCGGACCGAGCGGGAGGACCTTCCCACCGACCTGCTCCTCGACCTGGTGGCCGTCGTCCGCGAGCTGGTGACCAACGTGGTCCGCCACGCCCACGCCCGGCGGGTGACGGTGGCGGTGGACGTCACCGACACCGCTCGCGTGGTGGTCACCGACGACGGCTGCGGTCTGCCACCGGTCACGGTGCGCAGCGGGCTGGCCAACCTGGCCGACCGGGCCGAGCGGCGGGGCGGGAACCTGACCACCACGTCGTCGGGCTCGGGCACCGAGATCCGCTGGACGGTCCCGCTGCCGGGCTGACCGTCAGCCTCCCGCGCGGTCGCGCAGTTCCGTCGCGAGGATCGCCGCCTGGGTGCGCCGCTCGAGGCCCAGCTTGGCGAGCAGGTGGCTCGTGTAGTTCTTCACGGTCTTCTCCGCCAGCCCCATCCGCGCACCGATCTGGCGGTTGGTGAGCCCCTCACCGATCAGCCGCAGGACCGTCCGCTCCTGGTCGGTGAGCAGGGCCAGCCGGTCGCTGCCCGGGGACGACGCCCGGGGACGGGGGCCCGCCGGGGCGACCTCGTCGAACAGCGTGCCGCCGCCGGCCACGGTGCGGACGGCGGAGACCAGGGCCGGCCCGCGGACCTGCTTGAGCAGGAAACCGGAGGCGCCCGACCGGACCGCCGCGTCGAGCGCCTCCTGCTCGGAGTAGCTGGTCAGGACCAGGCACCGCACTCCCGGCACCCGGTCACGGAGGCCCCGGCAGAGCTCCGCCCCGTCCCCGTCGGGCAGCCGCATGTCGATGACGACCACGTCCGGACGGACGGCGGGCACCCGCGCGAGCGCCTCGGCCACCGATCCCGCCTCCCCGGCCACCGTGATGTGGGGGTCGTCCTCGAGCACCTCGGCGACGCCACGGCGGACCACCTCGTGGTCGTCGACCAGGAAGACGCGGACCGGTGCGGTACCAGCCTGCACGGGACCGGCCTCCTCCCCGACGGAACCAGGAGCGGCGAGCCTAGGACCTGCGCCCCGCGCCCGGTACCGATGCGCTCACGCCGGGAGGAGCAACGCCGCGTACAGGGTGAGGCCGGGGCCGAACGCCATGACGACGACCGGCCCGGCCACCTCGGCCATCTCCTCCAGCACCAGCAGGACCGTCGCCGACGAGCAGTTCCCGTGCTCGGCGAGCACCCGCCGGGAGGCGGCCAGCTGGTCCTCGGTCAGGCCCAGCTCGTCGCGGACCACGTCGAGGATCCGCGGGCCGCCGGGGTGCACCGCCCAGCCGGCGACGTCCTCGGTCCGGAGACCTGCCTCGGTCAGGAGCTCCTCGACGACGCCACCGACGTGGCGGGAGAGCACGTCGGGCACCCGGGGGGACAGCCCCATGCGGAAGCCGAGGTCGGTGACGTCCCAGGTCATGTGGTCGGCGGTCGAGGTGTCGGTGCGCGCCACGATCCCCGCCAGCCGCCGTCCGCGCCGTGCACCCGGCTCCAGGACCACCGCGGCGGCCGCGTCGGAGAAGAGCGCGTGTGCCACCACCTGCTCGAGGTCGCGCTGCGCCGGCTGGACGTGCAGGCTGGTCAGCTCGCAGCAGAGCAGCACCGCCGGCCGGGACCGCGCCGTCACGAAGTCGCTCACCGCGGCCAGCCCCGGGATCGCGGCGTAGCAGCCCATGTGCCCCACGAGGAGCCGCTGGAGTCCGGGGGGCATGCCCAGGTCGCCGGCCAGCCGGATGTCCAGGCCGGGAGTGGCGTACCCGGTGCACGTGGCCACGGCGAACAACCCGACGTCCCCGGGCGCGAGCCCGGCCGCGTCCAGGGCGCCGGCGACGGCCTGCTTGCCCAGCGGCAGCGCCTCCTGGACGTAGCGCTCCATGCGCGCGCCGGTGCCCCACTGGCTGAGGTCCTCGTCCATCGGGCTGGCGACCGCGTGCCGGCGCCGGACGCCCGCGCCGGCGAAGATCCGCCGGGCCGCGCGCACGCCCTCGTAGTGGCGGGCGAAGAAGCCCTCCCAGACGGCCTCCTGGTCGAACGTCGCCGGGAGGGCCGAGGCCACGCCGGTCACGACCGCGGCCGTCACGGGCGCTCCTTCCCCGGGTGCACCGGCCGGGACGAGGGCCTGACCGGGGCTCCGCGGGGCCGCGCGGACTCCCTCACGACGCTTCCGGGGCGCGCGGGCTCGGCGTCATGCCCCGACGGTACGTCGGGCGTGCCCGCCCCGCCGTCGACCCGTTTGCGCCCGTATCCGGCGAACAGCACGGCCGTGGTCGGCACCCGCTTCATCCTGACCCCGTCCCGGCGGCCGCGCCGCCACTGCACGATATCCCGCACCGAGGGCCGCAACCCGACCAGTTCCAGATCCAGGCCCAGCGCCGGAGCCGCGGCGAGCAGCCGCCGGCGGTCGACGAACAGCGCCGGGTCGTGGATCCCCGGCGGTGGCCCCGCGGGCACCCGCTCCAGGATCCGGACGGCGATGACGTCGGCGAGCCAGGTGGCGGCGATCGCGTCGATGACCAGCGTCCCGCCGGGCCGGAGGAGGCGCGCCGCCTCGGCCAGCACCGCCACGTCGTCGTCGACGTGCTCGAGGATCTCCCCGGCGACCACGACGTCCGCGCACCCGTCGGCCAGGGGTACCGCGAGCACCGAGCCGCGCACCGGCAGCACCCCGTGAGCGGCGGCCAGCCGCAGTCCGGTCAGCCCGAGGTCGACCCCGACGTGCCGGTACCCGAGCCGTGCGGCGTGCGGCGCCATGAGACCGCCGCCGCACGCCAGGTCGACCAGCAGCGCACCGGGACGGACGGCCGGCGGGATGTGGTCGGCGCGGGAGGCCGCCAGCCAGTGCAGCATGGCGAACCCACCGGCGCCCTCCCACCACTGGTCGGCCAGCTCCTCGTACTGCGCGAGGTCGTTGCGCCGGACGACCGGTCCCCCTGTCAACTGGACTTCAACGGGTCGTGGCCCCAGTTCATCAGGGAATAGCGCCACCGGGACGTCTCGACGTCCTCCGTGGCCGGCCGCTGCGCCAGGTGCCGCTGCACGTAGCCGTGCACCTTCCGCATGTGCGCGAGGTCGTCGTCGGTGAGGTCGACCTGCTTCGTGCGGAGGAGCTCGACGATGCGGCGTCCGGACTCGTGGCCGGTGGACTCGCCGGAGCCGCCGCTCTTCTGCCCGACCGACTGCGACTCGTCGGTCTGCAGCCACTTCTCCAGCTCGGTGGCCGTCATGTTGACCGCCTCCCCGAACTCGCGGCGGACGTCGGCGTCGTTACCGGCCATGGCACCCCCATCTCGGTGTAGGGGCTCCGGTACCGCACCGGGGCGCACCGGAAACGGCGGGTCTGGTACTGCTGGGACTCCCGTCCCGGAGGTATCCCCGTGTCCGTCACCGTCGTCGGCAGTCTCAACGAGGACGTGCTGGTATCCGTGGCGCGGCTGCCGGGCCGGGGGGAGACCGTCATCGGCCGGTCCGCCGTCCTGGCGCCGGGCGGCAAGGGCGCGAACCAGGCCGCCGCCGCGGGGATGCTGGCCGAGCGGGGAGCCGGCGCCGTCCACATGGTCGGCCGCGTCGGCGAGGACCCGGCCGGCCACCGGCAGCTGGCCGCGCTCGCCGCGTCGCGGGTGGACGTGAGCCGTGTGCACCGCACCCCGGGTGCCCCCACCGGATCGGCGACCATCCCCGTGGAGGACGGCACCGGCGAGAACCTCATCGTGGTGGTCCCGGGAGCCAACGCCGCGCTCACGCCGGAGGACGCCGGAGTCGGGTCCGTCCGCCGAGCCGCGGTCGTGCTGCTCCAGCTCGAGACGCCCATGGCGACGGTGACCGCCGCCGCCCGGGCCGCGACCGGCACCGTCGTCCTCACCCCCGCGCCCCCGCAGCCGCTGCCCGCCGCGCTCCGGGACCGGGTCGACGTCCTCGTGCCCAACGAGCACGAACTGGCGCAGCTGGCCGGTGCCGGCCCGGGCGAGCGGACGCCGTCAGAACTGGTCCGGCTCGCCCGGGTCGTGGCCCCGTGCGCGGTGGTGGTGACGCTCGGCGCCCGCGGCGCCCTGGTCGTTCTCCCGGAGGAGCACCCGCTGCTCCAGGCCCCGCCTCCGGTCACCGCCGTGGACACCACCGGTGCCGGCGACTGCTTCTGCGGGGCCCTCGCGCACGCCCTGGCCGCCGGTACCGACCTGCCCGCCGCGGTGCGGTTCGCCGTGACGGCCGCGGCCATCTCGACGACCGGGCCCGGGGCCCGCGGGGCGCTGCCCGACGCCGCGGCCGTCCGGGCGCTGCTGCCACGGGTCCCGGCGGCCACACCGGTCGGCTGAGCAGGTGTTTCCGGTGGGGCCCGGCGGGCACAGGGCCGTGCAGCCGACGGATCGAGGAGGACCGCCATGACCGAGCCCGGCCGCACGCCGCACACGTCCGAACGAGCCGAGGGCGATCCGCCGGGCGACGACGAGACCGGCGGCCGCACGCCGCACCCGGAGGAGCCGGCCGAGGGCAAGGAACTCGGGGACGGGCCGGCCGATACGCCGGGGAACTGACGAGGCGGCGGCGCCGCCCTGGCCGGTGGCCGCCGCGGTCCGGCAGGCTCGGCACCGTGCTCCTCGACGCCGCGCTGCTCTCCTCCGGGATCGACGACGTGCCCGCCACCGCCCGGGACCTCGAGGCGCGGGGCTACGCCGGCGTGTGGGCGTCTGAGGTCGACCACGACCCCTTCCTCCCGCTGCTCTCGGCGGGTCAGGCCACGGAACGACTGCAGGTGGGCACGGCCATCGCGGTGGCGTTCGCGCGTTCCCCGATGACCCTTGCCATGACCGCCCACGACCTGCAGCGCTACACCCGCGGCCGGTTCGTCCTGGGCCTGGGCACCCAGGTGCGCGCGCACGTCGAGCGGCGGTTCTCGATGCCGTGGAGCCCGCCGGTGGCACGGATGCGGGAGTACGTCGCCGCGTTGCGCGCCATCTGGGCCGCCTGGCAGGACGGCACCCCGCTGCGGTTTCGCGGGGAGCACTACCGGCACACCCTGATGACGCCGATGTTCGCGCCCGACCCGCACCAGTGGGGTCCCCCGCCGGTGCACCTGGCCGCCGTCGGCCCGGCCATGACGCGGCTGGCCGGAGAGGTCGCCGACGGCCTGCTCGCGCACGGTTTCACGACCGACCGCTACCTCCGCGAACGCACGCTGCCCGCCCTGGAGGAGGGTCTGGCGGCCGCCGGCAGGTCCAGGGGCGAGGTCACCGTCAGCCTGCCGGGACTGGTCGTCTCCGGGCGGACCGAGGCGGCGCGCGTCGAGGCGGCCGCCGCGGTCCGGGCGACGATCGCCTTCTACGGCAGCACCCCCGCCTACCGCCCGGTCCTGGAGCTGCACGGGTGGGGGGAGCTGGCCGACGAGCTCCACGCGCTGTCGGTGAGCCGCCGCGAGGACCGGTGGACGGCGATGGGCGACCTGGTCGACGACGAGGTGCTGGCCGCCTTCGCCGTCGTCGCCGAGCCGGGCGACGTGGCCGCCGCGGTGCGGTCCCGTTACGACGGGCTGGTCGACCGGTTCAGCGTGTACGCCTCCTACCCCGCACCGCTCGAACTCTGGGACCCGCTCGTGGAGGGCTTCCGCTGACCGTGGGCCGCACGGTGGCGGGCCGCCCGGGCGACGGACGCCGTCGAGCCGCGACACGGCCCTGACCTGCACGGACGTGACCGACATCTCAGGCCCCCGTGCCGAGGATCACCGGTTCGGGGCTGTTTTCGCGGCGCCCGTCGGGGGCAGGCTGGGCGGCATGGAGGACACCCAGCGCGAGGCACGAGTATCCGACGACGCCACCGACGTCCAGACCGAGGATTCCCGCACGCCCGAGCCGGCGACCGTGACGGTCGCCCGCATGCTCGCCAACCCGCGACGCATCCGCCGCAACTGAGGAAGGACCGCCCTCTCCCCCGAGGGGCGATCGTCACCCTCCGTCGCCACAGCAGCCCCACGGCTCCCCGTCGTCACGGCAAACACGGGTACCTCTGATCACTCAGAGCGACCACCCTCGGCGTGCCTCGAACTGATCCGTCACGCCGGTGGTGCACCATCGCTGCGTGACCGCCGCCCTGCCCCTCGAGGCCTCCGCCGACGCTCCCGCTGACGCTCGCGCCGGGGCAGACGCCACGGCCCCGGTGCGCCGCAGCCGCGCCGAGCGGCAGGCGATCGTCCTGGACACCGCCGAGCGCCTGTTCGCGGGCCGCAGCTCCCGCAGCGTGGGCATGGACGAGCTGGTCCGCGAGACCGGCCTGGGCAAGATGACCGTCTACCGACTGTTCAGGAGCAAGGACGACCTCGTCGGGGCCTACCTCTCGCGCAAGGCCGCCACGGTCCTCGCCTTCATCGACGCCGAGCTGGTCCGGCTCGAGGGCGATCCCCGTGCCGCCCTGCTCTCGGTCGTCGACGCCGTCGAGCGCGACGTGACGCGCACCGGCTTCCGCGGCTGCCCCTTCACCAACGTCAGCAGCGAGTACGACGACCCGCAGCACCCCGCCCGGTCGGCGGCCGCGGACTACAAGTTCGAGCTGCACGCCCGCCTGGAGCGCCTGGCGGAGCAGGTGGCGCCGGGCAACGGCGAGGACCTCGCCGCCCAGATCCACCTGATCATCGACGGCATGTACCTCTCCGGCGGCCTGCTGGGGCCCGACGGTCCGGCGTCGCACGGCCGGCAGCTGGCCGAGCGTCTGATCGCCATCGCCGCCGGCGCTGTCTGAGGTCGGCCGCCGGCGCGGTCTGAGGTCGGCCGCCGGCGCCGTCTGAGGTCGGCCGCCGGCGGGGTCCGACGCGCGGCCGATGCCGCTCCCCCGCACGATGGGCGGGTGACGACCGACCGCAGCCGCCCTGACCTCGATGACACCACGGTCGAGGCGCTGGGCAAGCTCTCCGAGGCCCTCGAGACGGTCGATCAGGCGCGCGGGCTGCTCTACGGGTTCCACCAGCTCACCGGCAAGGCCGACCTGCTCCTGCAGGACGCGGTCGAGCTGTTCCGCAAGGCGGGCCACGGCCGGCTGGCCGACGACCTCGACCGGGACCTGGTCGGGCGCAACGTCATCGCCGACCGGTGGACCTTCCAGATCGTCGAGGACTACGACGACGGCTACTGGGCGACCTTCCGCGACTTCGACTCCCGGGCCCGCGCGGAGGTCGCCGGTGGTGACCGGCACGTCTTCGAGGCCCGGATGAAGCAGCGGGAGCGGACGGCGGGACACCCCCGGCACGAGGCCGGCCCCGCGTTGGACGACTGAACCGGCGCCGGCCAACCGAAGACCCCCCGGCGCAGCGGACCCTCGCCGGGGGTGCGGACCGACCGCGCCGCCGTGAGCGCGGGGAGGTGCACCGTCCTCCGGACCACTGGACGGTGCACGTCCCCGCGCTCGCGCGTGCGACGGGCACCCCGCACACTCGTGGGCGTGACCATGCCCGACGAGGACAACGCCGGCTCCGACCGCGAGGCCGCTCCCCTGGGCGCCGCCGTCGCCCCGCCGGCGGACCCGGACTCCCAGGGCGGCGAGGAGGGGCCGGCGAGCGGGATCGCCGGCCCGAGCTACCCTCCCGCGGGCAGCGAGCCAGAGGCGCACGGCTGATCCTGCGGCACGCTGCCGCGGGCAGCACACTCGAGGGGTGACCACTCCCGACCCGCGCCCCGCAGGTGTCCCCGGATCCGACCCGACCCTCGGCGCGCCCGGGAGCGCACCGTCGGGCACCTCGGCCGGCCCGGGATCCCAGGCGTCCCCGTCCGGGCCGGTGCCGACAACCCCGCCCTCGGAGAGCCGGCAGCCGGCCGCCCGCCGCACCGGTCGCACCATCGGTCGCACCCTCGCGCTGGCGCTGCTGGTGTTCGTGACGGTCGTCCTCGTGCTGTTCGTCGTCTTCAACACCCAGACCGTCGACATCAGCCTGGTCTTCACCGACGTGCAGGCGCCCCTCGTCGTGGCGCTGCTCATCGCGGCCGCCCTCGGTGGCGCCGTCGTGGGGCTGCTCGACGCCCTCATGACCGTTCGGGGACGCCGCCGGAACCGCTGATGGGTCAGCGGGTGACCGCTCCGAACGGAGCCTCGCGGACGCGGTCCAGGAACTCGCGGCATCGGCCGGGCGATGAGGTAGCCCAGGGACGCGTCGCATCCGATCGACGCGCGGACGTCCAGCTGCTCCCGCGTCTCGACGCCCTCGGCGACGACGGTGAGCTCCATCGTGGGTCGGGTGCTGCCACCGGACGAGCGCCTCGAGCCCGAGCAGTTCACCGGTCGTGGTGGACGCCCCCGGCTGGCAGTAGGGCACGAGCTCGTCGCGCTCCAGCGCCTCCCGGAGCTCCTGCTCGATCTCCAGCCGGGCGTCAGCCCGTCGGCGCAGCTCGTCGTCGGACATCTCGAAGCGGGCCCGGCCGCGGGACTTCGCCCAGTAGCCGGCGGTGTCGGCGTCCCGCAGCAGGCCGCGGGCGTCCCGCCCACCTCGGGTGACCGCGACCCCGGTGCTGGCCGAGACGTGCACCCGCTCAGCCCTCGATCACGACGCGCGGGTGAGCGCCTCGCCGCTCCGCTCCGCCGGCTGGGCGGCCCCCTCCTCGTCGCACTGGGCCTCCGCGACGACCACGAACCCGTCACCGCCGAACCGGGCCACCGGGTCCCCGGCGCGCACGACCGTGGCCGCCGGGCGGCGCCCTCACGGAGCAGCTCGTCCCCGGCGTCGTGACGAGGCTGTCGTTGACCACCTCGAAGCGGTCGACGTCGGGCAGGAGCGCGGCCATCGGCGTCCGCGTCCTGCGCGCCCGGGCGATCGCCTGGTCGAGGACGTCGAGCAGGTAGGCACGGTTGGGTGGGCCGGTGAGCGGGTGGTGGTACGCGAGGCGGACGAGTTCGGTCTGCGCCCGCTTGCCGGCGGAGACCGACCAGCTGCACGAGGACCGCCTGGCAGGCGCCGTCCCCGTCCCGGTGGAGGGCGACGCTGGCCCTCGTCCAGACGACGTCGCCGTCCCAGCGGAGGAGCGCAGCTCGATCGGGGCTCCGGGGGCGCCCCCGCCGACCAGCTCGGTGACCCGCGCGTCGCCCTCACCCCGTGGGAGGGGTGGCGGACGAGCCGCTGGCCACGGTCCCCTCCCCTCGGGTGACGGCGTCACGGCGGGGCCACTTGCTCGTTGCTACCGGCTGGTAATAGCGTTTGTTACTGGCGGGTAGGACATCGCCGTCCACCGCACGGAGCACGGGAGCCGAGCGCACATGAGCCACTACACCGCCAATCTGCGGGACCTGGAGTTCAACCTCTTCGAGTTCCTCGACACCAAGGACCGCTTCGGCACCGGGCCCTTCGAGCAGATGGACGCCGAGACCGCCCGCGGGGTCCTCGCCGAGATCCGCAAGCTCGCCGAGGGCCCCGTCGCGGCGTCGTTCGCGGACGCCGACCGCAACCCGCCCGTGTTCGACCCGGCCACGCACTCGGTGACGCTCCCCGACTCGTTCAAGAAGTCGGTGCGGGCGCTCGAGGCCGGCGAGTGGTTCCGCCTCGACCTACCCGAGGAGCTCGGCGGCTTCGGCGCCCCGCACGCGCTGACCTGGGCCGCCTTCGAGATGGTGCTGGGCGCCAACCCCGCCGTCTTCATGTACGGCTCCTGGGCCGCGTTCGCCGCCGTCCTGCACGAGCTTGGCACCGCCGACCAGAAGCGCATGGCCGAGCTCATGATCGAGCACAAGTGGGGCGCCACGATGGTGCTCACCGAGCCGGACGCCGGATCCGACGTCGGCGCCGGCACCACGAAGGCCGTGCAGCAGGCCGACGGCTCCTGGCACATCCAGGGCGTCAAGCGCTTCATCACCTCGGCCGAGCACGACCTCAGCGACAACATCGTCCACCTCGTCCTCGCCCGCCCCGAGGGCGCGAAGCCGGGCACCAAGGGGCTGTCGCTGTTCGTCGTCCCCAAGTTCCACGTGGACCTCGCGACCGGTGCGCTCGGCGAGCGCAACGGCGTCCACGTCACCAACGTCGAGAAGAAGATGGGCCTCAAGGTCTCCACGACCTGCGAGGTGACCTTCGGCGACGGGCCCGTCCCGGCGAAGGGCTGGCTGGTCGGCGACGTGCACGACGGCATCGCGCAGATGTTCAAGGTGATCGAGCACGCCCGCATGTTCGTGGGCGCCAAGGCGATCGCCACGCTCTCGGCCGGCTACCAGGTCGCGCTCGGCTACGCGAAGACCCGCGTGCAGGGCGCCGACCTCACCGCCACGAGCAAGGACGCCCCGCGGGTGACCATCAGCCACCACCCCGACGTCCGCCGCTCGCTGATGTTGCAGAAGTCGTACGCGGAGGGCATGCGCGCGCTCTACCTCTACGCCGCGAGCTTCCGGGACCAGGTGACCGAGGCCGAGGCCGCCGGTGCCGGCGACAGCGAGGAGGCGAAGCTCGCCGAGCGGGTCAACGACCTGCTGCTGCCGATCGTGAAGGGCTTCGGCTCGGAGCGGGCCACCCAGCTGCTCACCGCAGAGTCGCTGCAGACGCTCGGCGGCTCGGGCTACCTGCAGGATTATCCGATCGAGCAGTACATCCGCGACTCCAAGATCGACACCCTGTACGAGGGCACGACGGCGATCCAGGGCCAGGACTTCTTCTTCCGGAAGATCGTCAAGGACGGCGGTGTCGCGCTGACCTGGCTGGCCGGCCAGATCCAGGCCACGATCGACGCCGAGGCAGGCAACGGCCGGCTCAAGGAGGAGCGGGCGCTCCTGGCCTCCGCCCTCGCCGACGTCCAGGGCATGCTCACCGCGATGTTCGGCCACCTGACCGCCGCCCAGGAGGACATGACCTCGCTGTACAAGGTCGCGCAGAACACCAGCCGCCTGCTGCTGGCGGCGGGCGACCTGATCACCGGCTGGCTGCTCGTCCGGCAGTCGGAGGTCGCCCTCGCCGCCTTGGCCGGCGAGGTCAGCGAGAAGGACCGCTCCTTCTACGAGGGCAAGCTCGCCGCCACCCGATTCTTCGCCACCCAGGTGCTGCCGCGCCTGTCGTCGGACCGGGTGATCGTCGAGAACACCGACAACTCCCTCATGGAGGTCGACGAGGCCGCGTTCTGACCGGCCCCGTCCCGAGGCTCCGCCCGAGCGTGCGTGGGGTGAGCAGGACGGGGTCCTTCCGGCACCGCTCGCCGGCTCGCGGCGGGGCCCTGCAGAAGGGCCGCTCGAGCACGTCACCACGGCGGCCGCCGGCCGTTTCCGGGAGCGGACGGCGGGCATGCCTGTGGTCGACCACCGCAGACAGGAGCACCGTCATGACCGATCCACCGGGCAGCGACCGGATCCAGCAGGACATCCCCACCGCCTCGGGCAGCGGCGACAACAGCGACAGCGGCGCCACCGGCTCCAGCTTCGACGAGGTCCCCCTCACCCGCGACGAGGCCCTCGACCGGGATGCCGCGAACGGCGACGACCTGCCCGCCGGGGCCGACAGCGACGTGGCCCGTGCCCGGGGCGCGGCGGCGACGGGCGAGGTTTCCGGCGTGACCTCCCGCTCGGGCGGGAGGGACGCATGAACGAGCCCGACCGGACCGGCTACCGGGAGTCGCCGGACACCACCGACGGACCCGTGGCCGAGTCCCAGGAGCCGGCCCAGGACGCCGGGGCACCGGCCGACGAGGACGCCACGACGCTCACCACCGACGACGAGGCGCAGCGCGAGGACTCGGTGATGCGTCCGGGCAACGAGCCGGACTGAGGACGCGACGGGCCCCCGCGACGGTGGTCGCGGGGGCCCGTGCGACGGCCCTCGGCAGAGGGGTCTTCCTCAGACCCGCTCGGCGGGCCGGCCCTCCGTCTTCGGGACGACGGCGTGGTCGGCCGCGAGGTCGCGGGTGCGCGTCTCGCCGTAGGCGATCACCGCGATCACCGTCACGACGGCGCAGGCGAGCAGGTAGAGCGACACCCGCGTCGGGTTGGGGTCCTCGAAGCTGCCGAGCAGCGCCAGCGCGATCAGCGGAGCGGGAGCGCCGGCGACCAGGGAGGCCAGCTGCGACCCGATGCCGACCCCGGTGTAGCGGGACTTCGTGCCGAACAGCTCGGCGAAGAAGGCCGCCTGCGGCCCGTACATGGCGCCGTGGAACAGCAGGCCCACCGTGATGGCGAAGACGCTGATCCAGAAGTTGTCGGCGTCCAACAGGGCGAACAGCACGAACGCCCACACCCCGATGCCGACGGCGCCGAAGAGGTAGACCGGGCGGCGCCCGATGCGGTCCGACAGCGCGCCCCACAGCGGGATGGTCACCAGGTGCACGGCCGACGCGATGACCAGGGCGTTCAGCGTGAACGAGGACTCCGCCCCCTGCGCGTTGATCAGGTAGGAGAGGGCGAAGGCGGTGAGCAGGTAGAAGGAGACGTTCTCGGCGATGCGGGCGCCCATGGCCACCAGCACCTCGCGCTTGTAGTGGCTCAGGATCGTGAGGATCGGGGCCTTCTCGGCCACGCCGGTCTGGGCCGCCTTCTCGGCGGCGACCCGCTGCGCCTCGAGGAACACCGGCGACTCGCTGACCGCGAGCCGGACGAACAGGCCCACGAGGATCAGCACGGCCGACAGCAGGAACGGGATGCGCCACCCCCAGCTCTGGAACGCCTCGTCCGACTGGAAGGCGGCCAGCAGGGCGAGGACACCCGTCGCGAGCAGGTTCCCGGCGGGCGCACCGGCCTGGGGCCACGACGACCAGAAGCCGCGGTTCTCGGGCTTGCCGTGCTCGGAGACCAGCAGCACGGCGCCGCCCCACTCGCCACCGAGGGCGAAGCCCTGGATGAGCCGCAGGGTGACGAGCAGGACCGGGGCCAGGACCCCGACGGTCCCGAACGTCGGCAGGAGACCGATGGCGAAGGTCGCGCCACCCATGAGCAGCAGTGAGATGACCAGCAGCTTCTTGCGGCCGATCCGGTCGCCGAAGTGGCCGAAGACCAGGGCCCCGACGGGGCGGGCGAAGAAGCCGACGGCGTAGGTGCCGAAGGACAGCAGGGTGCCGGCGAACGCCGACTGCTCGGGGAAGAACAGCGCCGGGAAGACCAGCGCGGCGGCCGAGCCGTAGAGGAAGAAGTCGTACCACTCGACCGTGGTGCCGATGACGCTGGCGCCGACGACGCGGCCGAAGCCGGCTCGGGGCTGCGCGGGTGCGGACATGGATGTCTCCTCGTCGAGGGGTGGTGCCTGTCGGGACGACGCTAGGGCGCCGGTCACACCTCGGCCATGTGTGGCGACGCTCCCAACGTGACCCCAGACATGTGTGCTGCGCCCATGCCCAGCGCGGTGCCACGGCGCGGCGTCCCCCGCACGACCGTTCCGACCGGTGTGGCCGCACCCCATCGTCACGCCGCGCGCTGTGTGCTCACCACCTGTGGGGCGCGTCGCAGCGAGGGCCTACCGTCGCCACCATGGCGGTCAACGGTTCCCTCGTCGGACGGCGCGCGCTCATCACCGGCGGGGCGTCGGGCATCGGCCGCGCCTGCGCGGTCCGTCTCGCCGAGGCCGGCGCCGACGTCGTCGTCGTGGACCGCGACGCAGAGGCGGCGAAGGCCGCGGCCACCGAGGTGGGCGGGACGGCGCTCGCCGTCGACCTCTCCGACCTCGAGGCCGTGGACGGCCTGGACCTCGCCGTCGACATCCTGGTCAACAACGCCGGGCTGCAGCACGTGGCCCCGCTGCACGAGTTCCCCGTCGACCGGTTCTCCTACATCCTCCGCCTGATGCTGGAGGCGCCGTTCCGGCTGGCCCGGGGAGCGCTGCCGCACATGTACGAGCGCGGCTGGGGCCGGGTGGTCAACATCAGCTCCATCCACGGCCTGCGGGCATCGGCCTACAAATCCGCCTACGTCACGGCCAAGCACGGCCTGGAGGGGCTGTCGAAGGTGATCGCGCTCGAGGGCGCCCCGCACGGGGTCACCTCGAACTGCGTGAACCCCGCCTACGTGCGCACGCCCCTCGTGGAGGGGCAGATCGCCGACCAGGCGAGGGCCCACGGGCTCTCCGAGGACCAGGTGGTCGAGCAGGTGATGCTCGCGCCGGCAGCGGTCAAGCGGCTGATCGAGCCCGCCGAGGTGGCCGACGCCGTGGCGTGGCTGTGCTCCCCGTCCGCGGCCTCGGTCACCGGCACCTCGCTGGTGATGGACGGCGGGTGGAGCGCGCACTGATGAGGGATCCCCTGCCCCCCACCGCTCGCGTGCTCGCGGCGGAACCCGGCAGGGGACCGGCGACAATGCTGGCCGTGTCGGCCATCGAGTACTTCGAGCTGCTCCTCGGCGACGCAGCCGCGATCGAGTACGAGCGGCCGGTGGTCCGCGCCAGGGCGGCCGGTGCGGAGGGCGACGAGCTCGCCGAGCTGGAGCGCGTGAAGCTGCTGGCCCTGGAGGTGCGCGAGGCGTTCGCCGCCCGCCGCCGGCGTGAGTCCGAGCTGTCGGCCCTGTTCGACACGGCCAACGACCTCGCGGCCCTGCGGGGCGTGGACTCCGTGCTCACCGCGATCGTGCGGCGGGCCCGGCAGCTGCTGGGCACCGACGTCTCCTACCTGACGCTCAACGACCCCGCCGCGGGCGACACCTGCATGCGGGTCACCGACGGGTCCGTCTCCGCCCGCTTCCAGGCCCTGCGGCTGCCGATGGGCGCCGGGCTCGGCGGGCTGGTGGCCCAGACGGCCGCGCCGTACGCGACGTCCAGCTACTTCGACGACGCCCGGTTCCGGCACACGAGCGAGATCAACGACGGCGTGCACGACGAGGGGCTCGTCGCCATCCTCGGCGTCCCGCTGATCCGCGGGTCCCAGGTGATCGGCGTGCTCTTCGCCGCCGACCGCACCGAGCGGACCTTCGACCGCTCCGAGGTGTCGCTGCTCGGCTCGCTGGCGGCGCACGCGGCGATCGCCCTCGACAACGCCCGGCTCCTGGAGGAGACGCGGGCCGCACTGGACGAGCTCTCGGCCGCCAGCCGCGAGCTGCGCGCCCACACGGCGTCGGTCGAGCGAGCGGCCGGGGCCCACGACCGGTTCATCGACCTGGTCCTGCGGGGCGGTGGGGTGGAGGACGTCGCCGCCGCGGTCACCGAGGCCCTGGGCGGCAGCATCACGGTCCTCGACGAGGAGGGCAGGGTCACGCCCGCCGACGCCCCGTCGACCGGTGGCCTGCCCCCGGACCCGGCCGGCGCCCTCACCCTCGCCCGGTCCACCGGCCGGACCGTGCGGGACGGCAGCTGGTGGACCGCTGCGGTCACCGTCGACAGCGAGCTGCTGGGCGGGCTGGTGCTGCACCGCGCGGACGAGCTGTCCGACTCCGACCAGCGCATCCTCGAGCGCGCCGCGCTGGTCACCGCGCTGCTGCTGTTGATCCGCCGCACGGCGGGCGAGGCGGAGAACCGGGTGCGCGGCGAGCTGCTCGAGGAACTGCTCGGCTCCCCCGTCCGCGATCCCGACGGGTTGCGGGAGCGGGCGAAGCGGCTGGGCGCCGACCTGGACCGGCCGCACGCGGTCGTGGTGGCCCGGACCGAGGAGCGCGGCCGCCCGCGGGCGCTGGCGGCGGCGACCCACCTGGCGGCGACGCGCGGCGGCCTGGCCGGGGTGCACGACGGCTGCGTCGTCCTCTGCCTGCCCGACGTCGCGCCGGGCGCGGCGGCGAGCACGGTGCGCCGCGAGCTGGCCGGGGCGGGCGCCGGGCCGGTCACCGTCGGCGGTGCCGGCCCGGCGCGCGGACCCGGGGCGATGGCCGCGGCGCACGCCGAGGCGGCCCGCTGCGCGGCCACCCTGGTGGCACTGGGCCGGGCAGGCGGATCGGCGAGCGCCGACGAGCTGGGCTTCTTCGGCCTGCTGGTGGGCGACGGGCGCGACGTGCGCGGCTTCGTGGACGCCACGCTCGCGCCGGTGCTCGCCTACGACGCCAGGCGGAGCACCGACCTGGTGGGCACGCTGCAGGCGTTCTTCGAGGCCGGCAGCTCACCGGCGCGGGCCGCGGAGGCGCTGCGGGTGCACGTCAACACCGTCACCCAGCGGCTGGACCGGGTCGGCCGGCTGCTCGGCAGGGGATGGTCGTCCCCGGAGCGGGCGCTGGAGGTCCAGCTCGCCCTGCGCCTGCACCGCCTCACCGGCGCCGTCCCCGACTGACGGGGCGTTCAGCCGCCCAGGAGACCGAGCGGGATGCCGGGCGCGTCGCGGCGCTGGCCGCACAGCCGGCACACCTCACCCCCCGGGCCCTGCAGACGCTCGTCCGGGGGGGTTGCTCACGGATGCAGGAGTGCATGCCGATCAGGCATCGCACGGGTTCGCCTGCCATGGTCGAACGCTACGCAGCGCCGACCGCGCGGGCATGGCCGAAGGTCATCGCGGCGGCTCCTACGCTGGGCGGGTGAACCCGGTCCTCACCCCGCCGTCGGTCCTGCCGGCCCAGGAGTGGAGGGCACGGACGGCCGCGCACGAGGCGAGGATCGACCGCTGGACGGCCCCACACCGGGAGCGACGTCGTCGAGGGGAGCAGCACCCCGTCCTGGACTTCCTCTTCACGTACTACTCGGAGACACCGGGCCGGCTGCGCCGCTGGCATCCCGGGCCGGGCGTGGCGCTCGCCGGTCCCGCCCCGCACGCCGCCTGGCGCTGGTATACGGCCGGCGGCGGCACCGTGCGCCTCGACACCACGGCCTTCGTGGCCGACCGGGGCGACACCGTCCGCTTCGTCCGCGGGCTGCTGGCCGCCACCGCGTCCCGGCCGGCGTCCACCGGCTGCTTCGGCCTGCACGAGTGGGCCATGGTCTACCGGGACACCGGGACCCGGCACCCGGTGCCGCTCCGGCTCGGCCGGGCGGGCACCGACGCCGTCGTCGAGGCGCACACGATCCGCTGCACCCACTTCGACGCCTTCCGGTTCTTCACGCCGTCCGCCGTGGGCCGCAACCGCCTCCAGCCGACCCGCGAGACCCAGCCCGACCTCGAGCAGCCCGGCTGCCTGCACGCGGGGATGGACCTGTACAAGTGGGCCTACAAGCTCGGTCCGGCAACCCCCGGTGAGCTCGTCGCCGACTGCTTCGAGCTGGCCGTCGAGATCCGCGAGCTCGACATGCGGGCCTCGCCCTACGACCTGCGCCAGCACGGCTACGAGCCGGTGGTGATCGAGACGCCCGAGGGGAAGGCGGAGTACGTGGCGGCGCAGCGCGGGTTCGCCGAGCGCGGCGCCGTCCTCCGGCAGCGCCTCCTGGACGTCTGCGACGCGTTGGTGGCCTGACGACGCGACCGTCGGCCGAGGGCGCGGTGGCAGGGACGGAGCCCGCTCCCCGCGGTCCGGGCGTCAGCGGGGGGACGAGGGGGCGGCGCCGGTGACCGGTGGATCCTGCGGGCCCGGCTCCCCGGTGGCCCCGGCCTCCACGAGCAGGCGCTCGGCGGCGCTGAGCACGTAGAAGGGGTCGTACTTGCTCTCGAGCTCGTCGTTCGCCGCCCGGGCCCACCTGTTGTCGGCCGCGTACGCGAAGAGCACGTAGGGCTCCGGCTCGGGGAGACCTCCGAAGCACACCCCGCCCTGCTCACCCCGATCGGCGATCGTCCAGCCGATGCGGAGTTCCCGCGGGGCGGACACGAGGGTGGACCGGAGGGTCGAGCGCTGGATCCGCCAGGCGGCATAGACGTCGCCCTCCTGCATCCCCCACATCCCGGGGGGACGGACGGTCCAGCGTCCCGACGTCTCCAGCGGGGTCCAGAATCGGGGGTCCTCGTCGACGAGGCGGAAGTCGCCCTCGAGCGCGGCCGCGGCGTGCACCTGGACCCGGATCCCGTCGTGGACCGCAGGGGCCGCCGTGCCCCCGGACAAGCGACACCAGCACGCGGCTGGACTTCTCCTCGCCGGGCCCGAGGTTCGTCCTGGTCTCGGTGACCCGCCCGTACTGGAGCACCGTCGGGCAGACCTGGTCCGCGGTCCGTGACTGGGACTCGACGAACTCGTGGCCGTCCATGCCCACCAGCGGCTCCCAGGGCCGGAAGGGCCGATCGGTGGATCCGCCCGCGCGGAGGTCGAACCCGACGACGGTGTACTGCGTCATGAGGAGGTCCAGCGGCATCTGCCCGCCGTTGCGGATCCCGATCCGCACCGGCACGACGGTGAGGTCGGGCAGCTCCGTGGCCTCCCCGAAGTCGACCGTGATCGTCAGGTTGGGGTGCGTCTGCGCGGGGTTGTGCGTGGTCGTGTACCAGCCGCCGCCGATCTGGAGCACTGCGGCGAGCAGGGTGCCGACCAGCGCGAGGACCGCCAGCCCGACCTCGATCTGCCGCGCGAGCCACTTCTGCCGGGGCAGTGGGTTCACCCACGGGTCGCACGCCCAGGACACCACCAGCGCGACGACCACGGCGAGCAGCACCACGCTGGTCACGACGAACGCCACCGACGGGCGCCAGTCGATCCACCGGTCGGGGAAGGCCAGTCGCCAGTAGTCCCCCACGATGAACAGCGACGCCACACCGCCACCGGTGCCGGCCCATCGCGAGGTGGGCGGCCTGAGCAGCAGCCAGCCTGCCCAGCAGGCGGCCGCGGCGGCCAGGAGCCGCAGGGCTGCCGCCACGCGATCGGCGAGATCGTCCGCCGCGAGCATGTCCCCCGCTGCGATGGCACCGGTCACGAGGCCGATGACGAGGAAGAGCAGACCCCTCCAGCGAGCCGACGGCTCCAGCGCCTTCTCCGCCGCCTGCTGGTCCGCGGCCGTCCCACGTGCCGGCGAAGCGGCCGGGGAGCCGGCTCCCGTATCGGCGGGAGGTCCGGGCCGGGACGCGCCCAGGCCGACGAGGGCCGCGCCGGCGATGCTGAGCCCGACGGCCACGACGGCGGGAGCATCGCTCCAGGCCGTCGTCCCGGCGAACCCCGCAAGGGCGAGGACCGTCCCCAGCATGGTCGACGGCACCTGGACGGCGTCGGTGCGGAGCGCGCGGCGCAGCCGGCTGCCCGGTGCGGTGTCCGGGGTCGTGGTCATGGCGCCCCCTGAGTGCGCACAGCCCTCGCCCTGTCAGAGGGCCCTCCGGCCGTGGGGATACAGGGACCGGGTGGACGTCGGTCCGGCCCCCGCGACGCCTCAGACGCCGTCGCGGGGAGGTGCCGGGGAACGCGGCCGGCGGCGGCCGGTTCGCGGCACGCCGTACCGTCGTCGGGTGACCTCCATCCGCACCGGCCGCTGGGTACGGCTCGACGGCACGACCAACACCCGGGACCTGGGTGGCCTGCCCACGGCCGACGGCGGCCGCACCCTGCCCGGCCGGGTCCTGCGCAGCGACAACCTGCAGACGCTCAGCGCGGACGACGTCCGCCGGCTGGTCGAGGAGATCGGTCTGCGCCAGGTCGTCGACCTGCGCACCACGGCCGAGATCCTGCTCGAGGGGCGCGGGCCGCTGCGCCACGTCCCGCAGGTCGCGCACCGGCACTTCAGCCTGCTGCCGGAGCGCGGGCACCACACCGACGTCTTCGCCGTCGAGGAGGACGACCCGGAGCTGGACCTGCCCGCCGACTGGGCCGAGTCGCTGCTCCCCCGCCAGGTCGCGGCGCACGACGAGTCCGAGCCGCCGGCGGTCCGTTCCTACCTGGGCTACCTCGGCCAGCGGGGCGACAACGTCGTGGCCGCACTGCGGGCGATCTCGCACGCCGGGCCCGGGGCCTCGGTGGTGCACTGTGCCGCGGGGAAGGACCGCACCGGCGTGGTCTGCGCCCTGGCCCTGGCGGTCGCCGAGGTGCCGCACGAGGAGATCGTGGCCGACTACGCGATGACCGCCGACGTCATCGAGGCGCTGGTCGCCAAGCTGGCGGCCTCCCCGACCTACGCCGAGGACATGGTCTCCCGGGACGTCGCCAGCCACACCCCCCGGGCGGAGACCATGGAGCGGGTGCTGGCCCTGCTCGACGAGCGGCACGGGGGCCCCGCGGGCTGGCTGACCGCGCACGGCTTCGGTCCCGACGAGCAGGCCGCCCTGCGCGCACGCCTGCGGGACTGAAGCCGCCCGCGAGCTCGGGGGAAGCGTTCGAACCGGGCCGGCTCAGCGGGCGGTGCCGGCTCCGCGGCGCACGCGCTCCTTGTGCCGGTACATCGCCGCGTCGGCGGCCCGCAGCAACTCCTCCGCGGTCCGCACCTCGGAGGCCCCGCCGTGCACCGCGACCCCGACGCTCGTGCCGACGGGCACGTCGGTGCCCTCCAGCCGGAAGGGCTCGGTGAAGCAGGCCGAGACCCGCTCCGCCAGCCGGTGCGCGTCGTCCGCGTCGACCAGGCCGGGCAGGATGATGGCGAACTCGTCGCCGCTGAGTCGCCCCACCGTGTCCCCGGGGCGCACGGCGGCGCGCAGCCGTGCGGCCACCTGGCGCAGCAGCTCGTCGCCGGCGGCGTGCCCGAGGGTGTCGTTGACCTCCTTGAACCGGTCGAGGTCGCTGAAGAGGACGCCGAGCAGCGCCCCGGGCGCGGCGTCCGGCAGGGCGGCCTCCAGCCGGTCGAGGAAGAGCATCCGGTTGGGCAGCCCGGTCAGCGCGTCGTGCGTGGCCTGGTGGCGCACCCGCTCCAGCAGCCGGGCCTTCTGCAGGGCCGTCGAGGCCTGGTCACCCACGCCGCGCAGGCGGACGAGGACGTCACCGCTGAGCGACGAGGGCGCCCGACCGGCCTCCCAGCCCACCGTCGCCACGCCGAGGAAGCTGGCGCCCGCGAGCAGGGGCACCGCCACCACGTCTGAACTGCCGATCGCCTGGAGCAGCCCCCGCAGGACCGGGCTGCTGGTGGAGACGTCGAGGATCCTCGGCGTCCGGTCGGTGAGCATGCCGACCAGCTCCGGAACGTCCTCCGGGTACAGCTGCGCCCCGGCGAAGAACTGGTGCTGCTCCTCCGACATGCCCGCGGCGGAGGCGGCGCGCAGGACGCCCACGCCCGGGTCCCAGAGCAGGAGGCTCGATCGCGTGCAGCCGACGATCCGCGGGAGCGCATCGGCCACCACGTCGCTCACCGACGCGGCGTCCGTCGCGGCGGCGAGCTGGTGGGCCAGCTCCAGGAGGGCACCGGCCCGGGCGGCCTCCCGCCGCGCCCCGTCGAGGGCGAACAGCAGGTCCAGCGCCGCGGCCGCGTGCCCCGCGTAGGCGGTGAGCATGGACTCCTCGTCGCCCATGGCGCCGTAGTCGGAGCCGTAGAGGGCGGCCAGGCGGCCGTGGAACCGGCGCGCGGACGCGACGTCCACCACGACGGCGTTCTGCGCCAGATCACCGCCGGCCAGCAGGGTCGCGGCCAGCTCCGGCACCTCATCCTGCGGCACGCCCGAGCTGTGCACGAGGGGATCGCCGTCCTGGGGAGCGGCGACGGCGAGGAGGTACGCGGGGGCCAGGACCGCCTCGGCGGCGCGCGTGATGATCCGGTGCAGGGCGGTGTCCAGGTCGTCACTGGCGACCAGGTCGGTGCCCGCCGACTGGAGGCTGCGCAGCTGCCCGCGCAGTGCACGCAGCTCCACGTCGGCCGACCGCTCGCTCCCCCGACGCCGGGGCAGGCGGGTGCGGCGGTCCCAGGTGAGGTGGTAGATGCACGCCAGGTGGCCGTCGGACTCGCACTCCTCGTGCTCCACCCGGGCGGCGGGCAGGCCGAAGATCGTCGGGACGGTGCTGATCAGCCCCTGGGCGTAGATGCAGTCGAGCCGGGAGTGCTGGTAGCCGGGGTGCAACGTGTACCGGATGGACGCCGACGTGGCGGTGGCGTCCAGGATCTCCATCGTCGAGGTGGTGCTGAACTTGACCACGGCGCGCGGCAGCTGCCGGAAGACCTGTCGCGGCGTGCCCATCGCGCGCAGCAGGATCACCATCGAGTTGGCCAGCCCGCTGTGCAGCGCCGCGACGCCCACCTTGAACATCAGGTCGGGGTCCCCGAGCACGTCGGTGGCGGCGGCGAACAGCCGGATGCGGGTGTCGTAGCTCCACCACCGGGACTGGTCGTCGAGCTGCTCCGCGGTGTACGGGACGCCGGAGCGCTCGAGCACCCGCTCGACCGCTTCGTCACCGGCGATCGAGCGCACATACCGCAGCAGCACGCCGGTCGTCGCCCCCGAGGTCTCGCGCGCCTCTCCCGCGGCGCTCATCGCGTCACCCCGGGCCGGGGGGACGCCGGGGGCGACGGGCAGGGCCGCGGACCGGCGGCCGAGCCGCCGGCGGTCGACGAACCCACGAGGTGCACGACCAGGAAAACGGCAGGCCCGGGGCCGGACCTGAGCCCGTTGACCCCTTGGGGGGACGGACCCTTGCGCCGACGTGACGGCGCGCGCACCCCGGTCCGGGTGGAGCGTCTGGCCCCTCCCCCGGACCGACGGCCCGGCGCCGGGGGGTAGCTCAGGCCGCGGCACGTCGCCGGCGCCGGGCAGGGGCCCGGCGCGAGATCCAGACGTGCACTCACAGCGACAGCATGACAGCAGTCTGCAGCCACTCTCAGCGGCGGAGGAGGGACGCCGGACAGCGGACGACCGCCCAGAGCAGACGACCCCGGCCTCCTGCCGGAGGTCGGGGTCGCTGGGTGGGTGCCGCGAGTGCGGCACCGCGCGTCAGGGGCTCACGGCCGAGCCGCCTCAGTGGCTCCGGGCCGGAGCCGCCTCAGCGGCTGTTCGCGAGGGTGAGGAGCTCGTCGCGCATCGCCGGGCTGCTCGTGCGAGCGAGGGCCTGGTTCAGTGCCCGCCGGGTACGCGCTGCCTGTCGACGCTGCCGCCACCGGGAGGTCACGCTGCTCATCTCTGTGCCTTTCATCGGAGTAGATCGCCTGCACCCTTAGCAAAGCAGGCGAACGTCAGTCTATTCCGACGAATCGCAGGTGGAATTGAAGCTTGGCCGACGTTCCCTCACTCCACAGAGTGAGAACCGTCACCCCTCCAGCACGGCGCGGGCCGCCGCACGGGCCGCGTGCGGGTCGTCCGTGGCGAGGGCCGCCTCGGCGGCCCGCTCGCAGGTGGCCAGGTCGACGGTGGCCAGCCGGGCACCCACCCGGGCGACCGCGGACGTGGCGCAGGAGAGCGAGCTGATGCCCAGGCCCACCAGCACGCACCCGAGCATCGGATCTGCGGCCGCCTCACCGCACACCCCCACCGGCTTGCCCGTGCGCCGGCCCGCTGCGGCGGTGAGCGCGACGAGCTCCAGCAGCGCGGGCTGCCACGGGTCGGTCAGCTCGGCGAGGTCGGCCGACAGCCGGTCGGCGGCCAGGGCGTACTGGGACAGGTCGTTGGTGCCGATCGACAGGAAGTCGACGTGCGCCAGCAACCGCTCCGCGTGGAGCGCGGCCGACGGCACCTCGATCATGACCCCGGGCACGAGTCCGCGGGACCGGACGGCGGCGGCGAAGCCGGCCGCCTCAGGGACCGTCGCCACCATGGGAGCCATCACCCAGGGCGTCGAGCCGGTGCGGGCGGCTGCCTCCGCGATGGCATCGAGCTGGCGCTCGAGCAGTCCCGGGTCGCGGCGGGCCACGCGCAGGCCCCGGACGCCGAGCGCGGGGTTCGCCTCGTCGGGGGGCGTGGCGAAGGCGAGGGGCTTGTCCGACCCCGCGTCCAGCGTGCGGACGACGACCTTGCGGCCCGGGAAGGCTGCCAGGACCTCGGCGTAGCCGGCCGCCTGCTCCTCGACGCTGGGCTCCTGGGCCCGGCCGAGGAAGGCCAGCTCGGTGCGGAAGAGGCCCACCCCTTCCGCGTGGGCGGCGACGGCCGCCCGGGCGCCAGCGCCGTCCTGGACGTTCGCCAGCACCTGGACGACGTGGCCGTCGCGGGTGCGACCTGGACCCTCGTAGCCGGCCAGCGCCTCGGCGGCCAGCCGGGCGTCCTCCACCCGCGAGCGGGCCTGCTCGGGCGCCGGGTTCACCGTCACGGTCCCCTGCTCGCCGTCGATCAGCACTGTCGCCCCCACGGGCACGTCGTCGAGCCCGCCCACGCCGACGACGCACGGCAGACCGAGCTGGCGGGCGATGATCGCCGTGTGGCTGGTCGTGCCGCCCAGCCTGGTGGCCAGACCGAGGATCCGCGCCGGGTCGAGGCCGGCGGTGTCGGCCGGCGCCAGGTCGTCGGCCAGCAAGACCGAGGGCACCTCGGGCGCGGGAACCCCGGGCTCTCCCTGACCGGTCAGCTCCGCGACGATGCGGTCGCGCACGTCCCGGACGTCGGGGACGCGCTCGGCCATCAGGCCCCCGAGGGCACTGAACATGTCCATGAACTGCTGGGCGGCCTGCACGGCCGCGACCTCCGCGGGCCGCCCCTCGTCGATGCGCTGCTCCGCCGTGGTCTGCAGGGCGCGGTCGCGTGCGATGCCGGCGGTGGTGCTGAGCACCTCGGCGCTCACGCCCGTTGCCGCGGCCGCCCGCGCGGTCAGCCGTTCCGCGACGAGGTGGGCCGCCGCCCGGAACCGCGCCTTCTCCGCCTCGCGCTCCCCCTCGGGCACCGCGGCGCCGGTGTCGGACGGGACCCGGACGGCGCCCATCGGGCGGACGACGGGACCGACTGCGGCCCCGGGCACCACCGGCGTGCCCGTGAGGACGACGGTCGTGGCGGTCGCGGGCGGGGAGACGGTGCTCGACATGGGGACCTCGCTGCGGGCGGAAGGAGAGATCGGCGGGGACGCCTTCGTCCGGTGACCAGCGTCACGAATAGCTGTTGACTTGTCAACGGAACAGACGTAAAACAACACAGACGCAAGCACAAAGCCACACAGTCGGACATGGCGCCCTCACCCAGCGGACATGGCGGCCCACTCAGCCCGGAGGACAGCGTGCTCTATCCCGAGGAGCGCCAGCAGGCGATCGCCGCGATGGTGGCCGACCGCGGCCGGCTGGCCGTCACCGCGCTGGCCGAGGAGTACGGCGTCACGACCGAGACCGTCCGGCGCGACCTCGCCGTGCTCGAGCGGGCGGGCATGCTCCGCCGGGTGCACGGCGGCGCGGTCCCCGCCGGGGCGCTCACTCTCGTCGAGCCCGGCCTCGGCGAACGTCACCGGCTGCGCAAGGAACAGAAGAGAGCGATCGCCGCGGCGGCCCTGGCGCTCCTCCCCGGCGCCGACGGCAGCATCGTCCTGGACGGCGGGACGACGACGGCCGCCCTCGCCGAACTGCTCCCCGCCGACCGGCGGCTGCTCGCGGTCACCTCCTCGGTCCCGATCGCGTCGCGACTGTCGATGACCCCCGGCGTCACCCTGCACGTCCTGGGCGGGCGCGTCCGCGGCACCACGCAGTGCGCGGTCGGCGAGACGACGGTGCGGGCCCTGGCCGATCTGCGGGTCGACGTCGCGTTCGTGGGTGCCAACGGCATCACGCCCGGGCACGGCCTCACCACGCCGGACGACGCCGAGGCCGCGGTCAAGCGCGCCATGGTGCGAGCCGGCCAGCGGGTCGTCGTCCTGGCCGACAGCAGCAAGCTGGGGCGGGAGCACCTGGTCCGCTACGCCGAGATCGAGGACGTCGACGTCCTGGTGACCGACGACGGCGCCGAGCCCGGGGTCGTGGCCGAGCTGGAGAAGGCCGGCGTCGAGGTCGTCCTGGCGTGAGCGGCCGACGGGTGGTCACGCTCACCGCCAACCCCAGCCTGGATCGCACCCTCTCCCTCCCCGGCCCGCTCCTGGAGGGCGCCGTCGTGCGCCTGCTGGGCGCGGCGACCGAGCCCGGCGGCAAGGGGGTCAACGTGGCCCGGGCCATCGCCGCCGCCGGAGGCGACGCGGTCCCGGTGCTGCCCGCCGCGGAGCACGACCCGATCGTGACCGCGCTGACCGAGCGCGGGCTGCCGCTGGTGACGGTCCCGGTCTCCGCTCCGGTGCGGACCAACTACACCCTCGCCGCCCCCGACGGGACGACGACCAAGCTCAACGAGCCCGGCGTCCCGCTGGACGCCGACACCCGCGCGGCGCTGGCGCAGGCGCTGCGGCTGCACGCCTCCGGCTCGCGCTGGGTCGTGCTGTCCGGGTCGCTGCCGCCCGGTACGCCGGCCGGCTGGTACGCCGAGCTCGTCGCCGTCCTCCGGGACACGGGCGCGAAGATCGCCGTCGACACCTCCGAGGAGCCGCTGCGGGCGCTGCTGGCCGCCGGTGCCTCGGGAGCCCCCGACCTGCTCAAGCCCAACGCCGAGGAGCTCGCCTCGCTCGCCGGGGTCTCCGAGGCCGACGTGCTGGGCGACCCCGACGTCGCGCTGTCGGCCGTCGGCACGCTGCACGAGCGCGGGGTGGCCGAGGTGCTGCTCACCCTGGGGGGCGACGGCGCGGTGCTCTCCACCGCCGACGGGGGTCTGTGGTCGGCCCGTCCGCCGCGGATCACGGTGCGCAGCACCGTGGGCGCGGGCGACTGCAGCCTGGCGGGGTACCTGCTCGCCGACCTGGCCGGTGCGCAGCCGGCCGAGCGCCTGCGCACCGCGGTCGCCTACGGAGCGGCCAGTGCGTCGCTCCCCGGATCCGCCGTTCCCACCCCGGCCCAGGTGGACGGTCCAGCAGTACGGGTCACCGCCGGCATGCCCGGCAGCGCACCACTCAGCTCACCTCCGGACCCGGCCGCCGGCCGGGTCGTCCGCTGACCCCCGGGGAGACATCCCATGCCCGCACTGATCACCACCGACCTGGTCGCGCTCGACGCCGATCTCGGTGCCGACAAGGCGTCGGTCGTGCGCCGGCTGGCCGAACTGGTCGCCGCCGCCGGCCGGGCCACCGACGCCGACGCGCTGCACGCCGACGTCCTCGCCCGTGAGGCGCAGGCGGCGACGGGGCTGCCGGGCGGGATCGCCATCCCGCACTGCCGCTCCGCGGCGGTGACCGAGGCGTCCCTGGCCTTCGCCCGGCTGTCCCCCAGGGTGGACTTCGGCGCGCCCGACGGCCCGGCGGATCTGGCCTTCCTGATCGCCGCGCCGGCGCACGGCGACGCCGACCACCTGACGCTGCTCACCGCCCTGGCCCGGGCACTCGTCCGGCCGGAGTTCGTCGCCGCCCTGCGGTCGGCGTCCTCCGCCGAGGAGATCGTCCGTCTCGTGGACGAGGTGGTCTCCCCCGCACCCGAACCCGCGGCCGCGCCGGCCGCCGCTCCCGCCGGCGCCTCGGCCGCTGTGCCGGCCGCCTCGTCGGCGGCCCCGGCGGCGGAGTCCCCCGGAGCGCGCAAGAGCATCGTCGTCGTCAGCGCCTGCCCGACCGGCATCGCGCACACGTACATGGCCGCCGACAAACTCGTCGCCGCCGGCAAGGGCGCCGGCGTGGACGTCCACGTCGAGACCCAGGGCTCCTCGGGGTCCACCCCGCTCGACCCGGCCGTCATCCGCGCCGCCGACGCGGTGATCTTCGCCGTCGACGTGGGTGTCCGGGACCAGGGCCGGTTCGCCGGCAAGCCGCTGGTCCAGTCCGGCACGAAGCGGGCCATCAACGAGCCCGACGTCATGGTGCGCGAGGCGCTGGCCGCCGCGGACGACCCGAACGCCCGGCGCGTGCCAGGGACGGCCGGTGCCGCCGGTGATGCCCCCGCTCCCTCGACCGGCGAGCGGCCGCGCACCGCCACGGAGATCCGCCGTTGGCTGCTCACCGGCGTCAGCTACATGATCCCGTTCGTCGCGGCGGGTGGTCTGCTCATCGCACTGGGCTTCCTCTTCGGCGGCTACCAGATCAAGTCCGGCGACCCGGCGTCGGACGCCGGCCTGAGCTACGCCACCAACTGGGTGCTGAACAACTCGTTCTTCAACCTGCCGGCGGCCTCCGGCGTCGAGGGTCTCAACGACGGCTTCCTCGGCTACCTCGGGGCTATCTGCTTCACCATCGGTGCCGCCGCCTTCGGCTTCCTCGTCCCGGCGCTGGCCGGCTACATCGCCTTCGCGATCGCCGACCGGCCGGGCATCGTCCCCGGCTTCGTCGTCGGCGCGGTCTCCGGCGTCGTCGGCGCCGGCTTCATCGGCGGCCTGATCGGCGGCATCATCGCCGGCTTGGCGGCGCTGTGGATCAGCCGCTGGAAGCTGCCCGCCGGCGTCCGCGGCCTGCAGCCCGTCGTGATCATCCCACTCCTGGCGACGCTCATCTCCAGCGGGATCATGGCCGTCCTTCTCGGCCGCCCGCTGGCCGCGGCCCTCACCGGCCTCGGGAACTGGCTCAACGGACTGACCGGCACCTCGGCGCTCCTGCTCGGCATCATCCTCGGCCTGATGATGTGCTTCGACCTGGGTGGCCCGGTCAACAAGGCGGCCTACGTCTTCGCCACCACCGGCCTCACCGCCGACGCCAGTCGGGGGTCGCTCGTCATCATGGCCACGGTCATGGCCGCGGGCATGGTGCCGCCGCTGGCGATGGCGCTGAGCACGGCGCTGCGTCCCAAGCTGTACACGCCGGCCGAGCGGGACAACGGAAAGGCTGCCTGGCTGCTCGGGGCCTCGTTCATCTCCGAGGGCGCCATCCCGTTCGCCGCCGCCGATCCGCTGCGGGTCATCCCGTCGATGATGCTCGGCGGGGCGACCACCGGCGCCATCGTGGCGGCGTCCGGGGTGCAGCTGCGAGCTCCGCACGGGGGCATCTTCGTGCTCTTCGCGATGACGGGGATCCTGATGTTCGTCGTCGCGCTCATCGCAGGCACGATCGTCGGCGCCCTCGCGGTCACCGTCGCGAAGAGCATCGGCCGCAACGACGCCGAGGACGCCCCCGAGGACGCCGTCGACCTGGAGCACGCGCACTCCCCGGCGACCGTTCCGGCGCGCGCCACAGCCGTCTGACCGGCAAGCTCACCCCCACCGCCCGCAGCAGCGAGGAAGAGGATCCATGCCCAGTCAGACCGTCACCGTCGGCTCCCGGGTCGGGCTGCACGCCCGGCCGGCCGCGCTCATCGCCGAGGCCGTCGGCAAGGCCGGGATCCCGGTCACGCTGGCGACGCCGGGAGGCGCCCCGGTCGACGCCGGATCGCCGTTGATGATCATGACCCTCGGCGCGAAGCAGGGCACGGAGGTCGTGGTCAGCAGCGACGACCAGGCCGTGCTCGACCAGATCGCCGGCCTGGTCGCCCAGGACCTCGACGCCGAATAGGAGCCGCCCAGTAGGAGGAGAACCACCCTTCGCGCGGGCCCCCAGCTCGTCGCGGTCCGTGCATGGTGGTCGCGCGACGGCGCCCGCTCCCTCGTCCGAGGGGGCGGGCGCCGTGGTGCCGGGCCGTGGTGCCGAATGGAGCGGCCTCCTCGCACGGCCCCGCCCCGGGCCCCGCCCTGAGCTCGCGAAGGGTGAGGACGGGATCCTCTTACTGCTGGTCGGGCCGCGGGACGTCGCCGCGCCAGGCGCCGGTCTCGGTGCCCCGGCTCTCGATGAACTCCTTGAAGCGCTTCGCGTCCGCCTTGACCTGGCGGTCGTCGAAGCCCAGCGCGGCGCCGGCCTTCTCGACCAGCCCCTCCGGCTCCCAGTCGATCTGGATCATGACGCGGGTCTTGGTGTCGTCGAGGCGGTGGAAGGTGACCACCCCGGCGTGCTTGGCCTCGCCGCTGGTGCTCGTCCAGGCGATGCGCTCCTCGGGGTGCTGCTCGGTGATCTCCGCGTCGAACTCGCGCTTCACGCCGTCGATGTTGGTGACCCAGTGGGTGTGCCTGTCGTCGAGCTGCGTGATCCGCTCGACGCCGCCCATGAACTGGGGGAACGACTCGAACTGCGTCCACTGGTCGTAGGCGACGCGGATCGGGACGTCGACGTCGATCGCTTCCTGCACGCTGGCCACTGTTGCGCTCCTCTGCTCGGGTGGTCGGTCGTGGACCGCCTACCCGTGTCCTGCCGGCGCGACACGTGGCCGGAGCCGGTCAGCGCAGCGCGGCGGCGACGCTGCCCCGCACCGGCCGGCCGGCCAGCAGCAGCATCTGCGCCAGGTGGTAGGCGTCGGGCTGGCCCGCCCAGGTGCCGGTGCTGACGTCGCCGGTGGAGGTGAGCTCGTGGTGCCAGCTGCCGGTGTCCGGATCGGCGAACCGCTGCTCGCCGTGCTCCCGCCACCGGCGGGCCAGCTCGCGGTACCGCGGTTCGCCGGTGACCTCGGCGAGCACGGATGCGGCGGCGACCGCCTCGCACAGCACCCAGTGCATGCGGGCCCCCACGACCGGGCGGTCGTTCCAGTCGAGGGTGTACGGGAAGCCGTCGTGCCCGTCGGGCGCCCACCCCCGGGAGGCGGCGGCGTCGAACAGACCCCGCGCGTCGTCGAGCAGCCATGCGGGGGCACGGTGGCCGCTCTCGCCGGAGAGGGCGGCACGCAGGTGCACCGCCAGCCGGGCCCACTCGAACTGGTGCCCGATGGTGACGCCGTACGGGCGGAACGGGTCGGCGGGGCGGTCCCGGTTGTACTCGGGCAGAGGCACCCAGTCGGGCGTGAAGTGCTCCGGCAGCCGCCATTCCCGCTCGCGTGCCCAGCCGTGCAGCACCCGCTCGGTGCTGCGCAGCGCCTGGGCCCGGAGCCGGTCGGCCGTCCCCGGGTCGGTCGCGGCCAGTGCGTCCGCGGCTGCCAGGGAGGCCTCGACGCCGTGCATGTTCGCGTTGACCCCCCGGTAGGGGTTCAGCCGCGTCCACTCCGGGTCCCACTCCTCCACCGCGAGGCCGGCGTCGTCGTCCCAGAACCTGGTCTGCCAGACCTGCAGCGCGTCGTCGAGCAGCGCCGGGCCGCCGTCGATCCCGGCCGCGGTGGCCGTCGACCCGGCCAGGAGGACGAAGGCGTGCACGTACGCGGCCTTGGTGGGGTCGTCGGTGCCGGCGAACCAGCCCCCGTGCGCGGCGTCGTGCAGGGCTCCCCCGGTCAGCGCCTCGACGCCGTGACGGGACAGTTCGTCCGCTCCCGGCCGGCCGATCAGGTGCGCCAGCCCGAACACGTGCGTCATCCGGGCGACGATCCAGGTCTGCATCGGCCGGTCCGCCAGCAGCCGGCCATCGGCGCCGAGATAGCCGAAGCCGCCGGCGGGCAGCCACGAGCGCGCCGCGAAGTCCAGCAGCCCGTCGAGGTCGGTCACGGCGCCCACCGGGCCACCCCGCCGCACGGCGCGGCCCCCGGTGCCCGGTCCGGTCGACGCGACGATCCCCGTGGCCACCGTGAGCACGACCGAGCCCGACACCGCTCCATGAGCGCATCCTGCACCCGAACGGCACGGTCAGAACGCCAGTGCCGCGCCCGGATCCTCCAGCAGCGCACCGATGTCGGCCAGGAAACGCGAGCCCAGCTCGCCGTCGATGATCCGGTGGTCGAACGAGAGCGCCAACTGGGTCACCTGCCGGGGCACGACCCTGCGCTTGTGCACCCACGGCATCTGGCGGACGGCACCGAAGGCGAGGATCGCCGACTCCCCCGGGTTGAGGATCGGGGTCCCGGTGTCCACGCCGAAGACGCCGACGTTGGTGATGGTGATCGTTCCGCCGGTCATGTCCGCCGGTGCCGTCCTCCCCTCGCGGGCGGTGGCCGTCAGCTCGGTTAGCGCCGCCGCGAGCTCCGGCAGCGAGAGCCGGCCGGCGTCCTTGATGTTCGGGACGACGAGCCCGCGCGGCGTCGCGGCCGCGATGCCGAGGTTCACGTAGTCCTTGACGACGATCTCCTGCGCCGCCTCGTCCCACGAGCTGTTCACCATCGGATGCCGGCGCACGGCCAGGAGCAGCGCCTTCGCGACCAGGAGCAGCGGGCTGACCCGGACACCGGCCAGTTCCGGTCGCCCGGCCAGCCGGCGGCGCAGCTTCATGGTGCGCGTGACGTCGACGGTGAGGAACTCCGTCACGTGCGGCGCGGTGAACGCGCTGGCGACCATGGCCGCCGCCGTGTGCTTGCGGACGCCCTTGATCGGGATCCGCTGCTCCCGTCCGGCCGCACCGGGACCCTCGGTGCCGACGGTGCCCTCGACGACCGTGGCGGTGTCCGCCCGGCCGGCGGCGGCGTCGACGTCGGCCCGGGTGATGACACCGCCCGGGCCGCTGCCGGAGACCGTGGCCAGGTCGATGCCGAGGTCCTTGGCGTACTTGCGCACCGGCGGCTTCGCCAGCGGGCGCAGCCGACCACGGCCGGGTTCGGCGCCGGACGCGGTCACCGCGTCCTCGCGGAGGGCGTGCGCCTCGGCCTGCCGCCCCACCTCCAGCCCGCCGTGCCGGACCGGCTTGGACCCCGCGTCCGGCGCGGTGGCCAGCAGCGGCGGGCGACCGCTGCCGCCGGAGCCGTGGTCGTCCTCCGGTGGCACCTGCGCCGGGGCCGTCGCGCGCGCGGCGACGGCGTGCCCGCTCCGTCGCGGGCGGCGACGGGCCTCGGTGCTGCGCGGACCGTAGCCGACCAGCACCGAGGTGCGCCCGCCGGGAGCGGGCCCGCCGATCAGCCCGGCCGCCGGCTCGGCGTCGGCCGCGGGCTCCGGGGCGGCGGCGGTGCCCCCGCTGCCCCCGCCGGTGTCGATGGTGATGATCGGCGTCCCGACGTCGACCATCGAGCCGGCCTCGAACAGCAGCTCGGTCACCGTGCCGGCCCAGGGCGAGGGCAGCTCGACGGCGGCCTTCGCCGTCTCGACCTCGCAGAGGGGCTGGTTGACGGTGACCGTGTCGCCCACGGCGACCAGCCACTGCAGGATCTCGCCCTCGGTCAGCCCCTCACCGACGTCGGGGAGGCGGAACTGGCGGAGGGTCGACGTCGTCTGCGTCATCGCTCAGAACTCCATCGCGCGGTCGACGGCGTCGAGCACCCGGTCCAGGTCGGGCAGGTACTCCTCCTCCAGCTTCGACGGCGGGTACGGGGTGTCGTAGCCGCCGACGCGCAGTACCGGCGCCTCGAGGGAGTGGAAGCAGGTCTCGGTCACGCGCGCGGCGATCTCGGCGCCGAGGCCCAGCGTGACCGGGGCCTCGTGGACGACGACGCAGCGCCCGGTCCGGCGGACGGAGTCGTACACCGGCTCGAGATCCAGCGGGGACACCGTGCGCAGGTCGATCACCTCCAGCGAGCGACCCTCCTCCGCCGCGGCCTCGGCCGCCTGCAGGGCGGTCTTCACCATCGGCCCGTAGGCGAGGACGGTGACGTCGTCCCCGCCGCGGACGACCCGGGAGCGGAACAGCGGCCCGGGCGTCGCGTCGGTGTCGACCTCCGCCTTCTCCCAGTACCGCCGCTTCGGCTCCAGGAAGACGATCGGGTCGGGGTGGGCGATGGCCTGCTGGATGCCCCAGTAGGCGTCGACCGGATTGCTGACGGCGACGACCTTGAGGCCGGCCGTGTGCGCGAAGTAGGCCTCCGGGCTCTCGCTGTGGTGCTCCACCGCCCCGATGCCGCCGCCCATGGGGATCCGGATGACGACGGGCATCGCCACCTTGCCCTTCGAGCGGGCGTGGATCTTGGCGACCTGGGTGACGATCTGGTTGAACGCGGGGAAGACGAACCCGTCGAACTGGATCTCGCAGACCGGGCGGTAGCCGCGCATGGCCAGCCCGACGGCGGTGCCCAGGATGCCGGCCTCGGCGAGCGGGGTGTCGACGACGCGGTCCTCGCCGAAGTCCTTCTGCAGGCCGTCGGTGATCCGGAAGACCCCGCCGAGCCGGCCGATGTCCTCCCCCATGAGCACGACCTTCGCGTCGTCCTCCATCGCCCTCCGGAGGCCGAGGTTGAGCGCCTTGCCGATGGTGAGGGTCTGCGTGCTCATCAGTGCTCGCCCCCCTCGAACGACGCGTGGTAGGCCTCGAACTCGGCGCGCTGCGCGGCCAGTTGGGGGGTCTGCTCGGCGTACACGGCGTCGAACATGGCGGTGGGCTCCGGGTCGGGCATCTCCACGGTGCCCTGGCGGATGCGGGCGGCGAGCTCGTCGGCCTCGCGCTCGACCCCGTCGAAGAACGCGGGATCGGCGATGCCGCTCCGGGAGAGGTAGGCCTTGAGGCGGGCGATCGGGTCGCGCAGCTTCCACTCCTCCAGCTCGCTGGCCAGCCGGTACCGGGTGGGGTCGTCGGAGGTGGTGTGGGCGCCCATCCGGTAGGTGAACGCCTCGATGAACGTGGGCCCCTGGCCCTCCCGCGCGGCGGCGAGCGCGGCCCGGGTGACGGCGAGGACGGCGAGGACGTCGTTGCCGTCGACGCGGACGCCGGGGAAGCCGAAGCCGGCGGCGCGCTGGTAGAGCGGGATCCGCGTCTGGCGCTCGAGCGGCACGCTGATCGCGTACTGGTTGTTCTGGCAGAAGAAGACGACGGGAGCGGAGAAGCTCGCGGCGAAGATCATCGACTCGTTGACCTCGCCCTGGCTGGTGGCGCCGTCGCCGAGGAAGGCCAGGACCGCCGTCTCGACACCGTCCCGCTGCACGCCCATGGCGTAGCCGGTCGCGTGCAGGCACTGGGCGCCGATGACGATCGTGTACAGGTTGAAGCCGTGCGCGGCCGGGTCCCAGCCGCCGTTGTCCACGCCGCGGAACAGGCTGATGACGTGCAGCGGGTCGACGCCACGAGCCCAGGCGACCCCGTGCTCCCGGTAGGTGGGGAAGGCCATGTCGCCGTCCTGCAGCGCCCGCCCGGCGCCCACCTGCGCGGCCTCCTGACCGAGGAGGGACGCCCAGATGCCCAGCTCGCCCTGGCGCTGCAGGGCGGTGGCCTCGACGTCCCAGCGGCGGACCAGCACGAGATCGCGGTAGAGGGCACGCAGCTCGTCGTCGGAGATGTCGAGCTCGTACTCGTCGTGCTGGACCCGCTCGCCCTCCGGCGTGAGCAGCTGGACGAGATCGGGCTGCTGCGGCAGGTGCGGGGAGGACGCCCCGGGTACGGGATCGACCACCTCGGTGGCCTGTCCGATGTCGTCTCGCACAGCGGTCACGGGGTACTCCTCGCCGTCTGCCGCTGCTGCCGGGGTCGCCGGGGCTGCGGTCGTGGACGTGTCACGGGCGCCGGGGTGTGGCGCCACTCACACATGGTGGCACGAGGACCCCGGGGGAGGACAACACCACCTCGGGGTCGATCTGCGCAAGATCCACCCGAACGGTTGCGCAGACAGATCAGTACGGGACCGCGCTCACCTGTCAGACTGAGCACCGTGCCCGAGGTCGACGCCACCGACGCGCGGCTCCTGCTCGCTCTCGGTGAGGATCCCCGCGCGAGCGTGATGGCGCTGTCGCAGCGTCTGGGACTCGCCCGCAACACGGTGCAGGCCCGGCTGGCCCGGCTGGAGACCAACGGCGTCCTCGCCCCGCTGGACCGGCGCGTGCGGCCGGAGGCCCTCGGCTACCGGCTGACCGCGTACGTGACGGTGCAGGTCGTGCAGCGCAGCCTCGCCGACGTCAGCGGGGCGCTCGCGCAGATCCCCGAGGTCGTCGAGGTCACCGGGCTGTCGGGCGTGGCCGACCTGCTCGTGGAGGTGGTCGCCAAGGACGCCGACGACCTGTGGCGGATCACCGAGCACGTCCTGGCCATCCCCGGCGTCCAGCGCACCGACACCGCCCTGGCGCTGCGCCGCTTCGTCGACCACCGCGTCGGCCCGCTGCTCGAACGCGCCGCCGGTGAGGCGCACACCTGACCATCACCGTACGGCTGCGCGACTGGCGACCCGCTAGCTGACGGTGGACGGAGCGATCCGGAGCCCCATGAGACCCAGTGGGAGCCCCTCATCGGCGGCGGGGTGTGCCGGGGTGGTCCCCGGGTAGGTCGCGGCCATGGCGATGAAGACCCCTATCGGCACGTTCGGCAAGGGCAGGCGCGGGATCAGCAGGACCGGCTGGCTGCTGCGAGGGGCAGCGGCGGGGGCGGCCGGCAGCACGGCGCTGAACGCCGTCACCTATCTCGACATGGCCGTCCGCGGCCGCGGCACGAGCTCCACACCGGAGGACACGGTCGAGAAGCTCGCCGAAACCGTCCACCTGTCCATCCCGGGCGAGGGCGAGACGCGACAGAACCGGGTGCAGGGTCTCGGACCCCTCATGGGCCTCGTGGCCGGGATGGGCGTCGGCGTGCTGGGCGGGCTCGCCCGGGCTTCCGGCTTCCGCTCGACCACGCCCGTCGGCATCACCCTGACGACGCTCGGCGTGCTGGTCGCGGCCAACGGGCCGATGACAGCGCTGGGGATCACCGATCCGCGCACCTGGTCGGTCACCGATTGGGTCAGCGACCTGGTTCCGCACCTGGCGTACGGCGTCGTCGTCAAGACCACGATGGACGCCTTCGACCGCCCCTGAGCACGCCGCAGGGCGGTTCCGCGCGTGCAGCACTCCGTCACGGAGCCCTCGCTGGAGTGCCACTGGCACGACACCGCGACGGGCCGGTCTGCCGGCCCACCAGCCCGGGTGTCCGGCCGCGAGGAATCACCCTCTGCGACGACGCCGATCAGCCGAGTCACTGCGCCCGAGTCACCCGAGGGCATGTCTCACCTCGCCCGACCGCGGCTGTACGCACCGTCATCGACACGCGGAATCAGGAACGAGCCCGAACGGAATCGGGCGACCTGTCGTAGGGGCATCGACCACCCCCCGCTGCTCTGTGATACTCGCCACTCTCGGTGATGGCCTAGGGGGTGCCGTCGTGCCGGACGGGCAGGCTGTTGGCGAGGCACGCATCGCCCTGATCGGCGCTGCGCGCAACGTCGGCCGCGATCTGAGTACCGCCGGGAGGCTTCTCGAACGTATCCAGAGGCCCCTGTACGAGCGCATCCGCATCCGGATTGGCACCCACCTGGCCCGCGCCGGTCGGCGAGCCGACGAGACGCTCGCCGAAGCCGAGCGGGCGGACACCACGGCCGCCGACGTGTGGGCAGCGGTCCATGCGCTCCGGTGGGAGGTCGACGAGCTGCTGGAGGAGTGTCTGCTCCTGCTGAGCGGCTCCTCGGACCGGGCGGCGAAGTTCGACGACGGCTTCTGCACCCTCGCGGACGCGCTCGTCGACGAACTGGTCGCCCGGACACCGATGGGCCACTGGAGCTCGTTCACCGTCCTGGGCCGGGACGAGCGGTACTCGCGGGCCAGCCGCATCATCCAGCTGCGGTTTCCCCGGCCGTCGGTCTGGCAGCTCGCGACCGTCGCTCATGAACTGGGGCACTTCGCCGGCCCCGCCCTCGTGAACGATCAGGATCTCCGAACCAGCAACCCGCTCGCCGATATCGGGGAGGAGCTCGGCGACGGATCCCCGCAATCCTGGGCCTGGCTCGAGGAGTTGTTCGCGGACGCGTTCGCCACGCGTCTCCTGGGGCCCGCCTACGGGTTCATGTGCACCCTCGACGCCTTCGATCCGCTGCTGGCCAGGGTGCCGACCGAGAGCCACCCGGCGCCGGATCAGCGTGTAGCCGTCATCGCGTCGATGCTCAAGCGAGCCGGGGACGACCAGATGGAGTGGGCGTCGGATCGGATCACCAGGCTGTGGGCCGAGCTGGTCGACGCCGCGGACGGAGCCGCCGGACGCGAGCCGGTCGGCGACTCCCCGTTCTGCGACGCCCTCGCTGACCTGCTGGTCGAGGTGCTTCCGGTCAGCGCGTACGAGGGGTGGACGAAGGCGGACAAGATCGCCACCGACTTGTTGGCCAACAAGAACCCGCGGGCCGACGGCATCGCGATGTCTGATGCTCTCAACGGGGCCTGGCTGGCCCGGCAGCGCAGCATTTCCGCGAGGGCCGTCGACGAGGTGGCGATCAAGGCGGAGGAGCTCTGCCGACAGCTCACGAACCTGGAGTCCTGACATGCCCCGAACCATGCTGCAACTGCGCATCGAGGCCCTGGGACAGCACCTGGACCAGGCTCAGGACCCTTCGGTCTGGAAGCAGCAACTGGAGCTGGAGAAGTTCAACGTCGACAACCAACTCTGGGACATCGCGGTCGAGTACATCCATAGTGAAGCGACGGACCTGAAGGACCGACTCGACAACCTGGACGCGGCCCTCCGCGAGAACAAGACCTCGGAGCGCTCCGGTTGGGCCGAGTACGCGCGCCTGCAGACGGCCAGCGAAGAAGTCTTCCGCGAATGCCTGGACCTGCTCGGTGGCTTGGCTCTGCGTGACCGATTTCAGGACGAGCGCATCTGCCGGATCGCCGACGAGTACATCAAGGAGCTCGCCAGCGACACTCGGCGCCGCCCCTCCTTCTCGATCCTCGGCCTGGAGGCCCAGCTCAGCTCCACGCTGCGCCGCGTGGTGACGATGCATTTCCCCGAATGGACGTTGTGGACGCTTCCGCTGGTCGCCCACGAGTACGGGCAGGTGGTCATAGAGGAATCCGGCCTGCGGAAATTCGCCGACGAGATCACCGCGGAGCGCCTGGCGGCCGCCGGAGGGAAGGGCGGCGACCAGGCGGCGGACGGCCCACCCGAGGACACGGACGAGGAGGTGCGCCGCGCGGCGAAGGAGCAGGAGAGGCGCAGGGTGCGCATCGCCCTCGCCGACGCGCTGGCCACCCTGCTCGCCGGGCCGGCCTACGCGTACGCGGCCCTCCTGCTCAGACTGAATCCACTCAATGACGGCGCCCACACGGTGTCCGACAGGGAGCGCGCGGCGACGATTCTGGCCGTCCTCCGCGAGATGAACCGGACGGTGCCAGGAAAGCCGCCACCGCACGGCGAAATCGTGGACCGCTTGGAGGCGTACTGGCGGCAATCGGTGGATGCCGCCTACGGGCCCTCCGCAGAGCCCGCACCGCTCGTCAATCCGGCGCGGGTGCGCAAGGCGTTCAGCAAGCACATCGTCGGCTCGCAGCTGGCGCTCTACGAAGCGGAGCACTCGGCGCGAGCCCGGACGTGGGCCGCCGCATGGCTGGTCCAGCTGAAGCAGGGCGCGCCGCTGACCCCTCCGGAGCACAGCCACCGGGAGCACATCCGGGAGGCGCTCAACGCAGCGTGGCGGGCCCGCGTGGACGCCACCCGGGACCTGGAACCGCCCCAGGGTGACGAGGCGCAGCGGCGCGTCATGGCGCTCGGAGAAGTGGGGCTCGACCTCTGCGAGTCGATCATCGAGTCGCGTGGCCCGGAGGGTGGCGGCAGCGCCCTGGGACGCGCGCCACGACCGGGCGGGAGCTGACCATGTCGAGCACCGTGCTGACAGCCGGCGCAACCTCGTTCCGCTGGGACTTCGTCACCGACCCACCGACCAAGCTCCTCGCCGAACTGCAGACCGCACGGGTCCGTCTCAGGAGACACCACTTCCGGGAGGCGGAGGGGGCGGCCAGGCGACTCCTGCGGCATCTCCAGGACCGGATGCCCCCTGGGACGGGCGGGGTTGCGGGTGCCGGCCGTCTGGAGGTCATCCGCGCCGACGGTCGCGCCGTCCTCGCACTGGCCGCGCACCGGTACGGCCGCGCCGACGGCCCGCGGTACATCGAGGAGAGCGTCATGGAATATCGGGCACTCCTCGGTGAAGGTAGGGAGCTTCGCCCGCCGTCACTGGCTGACTACGCCATGGTCCTGGCCACATCGGGCCGGGTGGCGGACGCGGTGGACCCGTTCATCCGTGCCGTCGAGGCCGGGGAGGACGTTGACGCGGATCTCGTCCGGACGGCATCCGGGCAGCTCCTCGCCGACGACGCCGTCGGTGCGGCCGTCCGTCTGCTGCGCGCCGTTCACGAGCGGTATCCCGCAGACGCGGAGCTGGCCATGGACCTGGCCGCCGCGTGCGAGGCCTCGGGTGACCGGGAGGCAGCCGCCGAAGCTCACGTATCCGCCGGCGCGCTGCGCGCGGAGACAGGCTCCTACACCATGGCGTTGGAGCACTTCGAACGTGCGGCCGGACTGGCGCCCGCCCATCCGCTCGCCGCCCTGGGGCGCTGCCAGGCGCTCCTGGCGACGGGGAACGTGCAGGCGGCGCTAGCGGCCCTCGAGCGCGTCAGGCGGGACAGCCCGGAACTCGCGGGCGCCCATGCGGTGACCGCCCTTGTGCTGGCCGACACCGGCCACGACGACGAGGCCCTGAACACGATCGAGCAGGCCCTCACCCGTTTTCGCGACGACCCCTGGTTGCACGACACGCGGATCCGGCTACTGCGCCGGATCGGCGACCCGGCCGGCGCCCTGGCCGCCGTGGACCGGGCCCTCGACAAGGTGGATCCCACCGATCGCGTGTGGCGGGGACTGCGGGCAGAACTCCTCCTTGAGCGCGGAGAGGACGTGGAGACCGCCGTTCAGACTCTCCGTGACCTCGCTGCGTCCGCGCCCGACGCGATTGTGCCTGCGGTACAGCTCGCGGAGGCTCTGGCCGGTCACGGACAGCCGGCCGAGGCGCTGGACGTAGTCATCCGCGCGCTCACCGACCGTCCGGACGAACCACTGCTCCTGGCCACCGAGGTGCGTCTGCTCTCGCGGCTCGGCCGGTTCATGGAGGCGGCCGCGCACGCACGGGCTGCGATCGAGCGGGGCGTGCCGTCCGACCACCTGGTCCTGCCGCTCGGCGAGTCTTTGCTCGAGGCAGGGCAACTGCAAGAGGCGCTTCAGGCAGCCGACGTCGCCGTCAGGACCCGGTCCGACGACGGAGCCGCTCACCGGCTACGCGGACTGGCCCGCCACCGCACGGGCGACGAGGGCGGCGCCGCGAAGGACCTGCGGACCGCCTGGGACCACGGCGTGCGCGACCAGCAGGTTCGGGAGGCACTGGGCGCCAGCCTGGTCGCCCTCGCCCGAGCGTCCGGGGTCGACCGGACGGAGGCCATCTCGCTGTTGAAGCAGGCGCTCGAGCTCACCCCCCATGACGCATCCGCCCTACAGCTCCTCACGGACCTACTGCGCAAGGCGGGGGACCTGCCCGGGGCCCTCGAGCAGGCAGACCGCGGCCTGGCGACAGCCGGTGACCACGCCGGCCTGGTCGCCAGCCGGGCGATGGTCCTCGACGCCATGGGCGAGCGGGCGACGGCCGCGACAGAGTTCGAACGGGCCCTCGCCCTCGATCCTGATCTCGACTGGGCGCGGGCGGAGCTCGGCGAGATGCTCCGGACGCAAGGCCGTTATCGGGAGGCCGTCGACCACCTGGAACGTGCCGCCACCGGTGACCCGGGCAACGCATGGATCCTGGCGAGCAAGGCCGCATCCGAGTATGCCCTCGACCTGTACGACGAGGCTCTCCGGTCGGTGACGGAGGCACTGCACCACGACCCTGACTACGCCTGGGCGCGTGGCGTGCGCGCCGCCGTCCTCGCCGACATCGACGAGCTGGCCGAGGCCCGACAAGAAGTGCACCGGGCCCTCGAGTCGCAACCGGACATGGAGTGGTGCTGGGTCATCGCCGGCTGGCTGGCCCTCCACGAGGACGACGCCCTCCATCCGGCGTCCAAGGCGGCGCACGACGCAGCAACGTACTTCGACGAGGCGCTCCGCCGCGGGGATCGGGAACCCGCCGCGCTGGCCGGACTGGGGGAGGCGTTCACGATCCTCGGTCAAACGGAGGAGGCGCAGCGGACATTCGAGTCGGCGGTGAAGATGATCGCGGACGAGCAGGCGCCGGACCCCGGCGACCTGGCGTGCCGAGGCTGGTGCTTGATGCGTCTGAGGCGGTACGAGGACGCCGTCGATTCGATGCTCTCGGCGCTGTCCCTGGACACGACCCTATTCGCGACGTCGTTCGACCTCGCCATGACTCTGCTGTGCGCTGGGCAGCGGGAAGTCGGCATGGAGGAGTTCGAGCAGGCCGCGGCCAAGCTCACGCTCATCCGCCACAAGGGCAGGCGGCGTGGTGTGCTCCGCGAGGTGACACGAGACCTCGAGGCGCTGGCCCTGCAACCGTTGCGCGATGCACCGGAGGTCGCCACCGCGCGCGAGATCCTGTCGAGCCTTCGGAGGGGTCATGGCCGAGTACGTTCCGGCGGTCTACACGTGTCGCCGGCATGACCGGGTCCTCACACAGGAGGTAATCGCCACCGTGGAGGCCGCTCCCGTCAAGGTGCCCAACGCGGGCTTCCGCAGAGGTGGCCGGTCGGCCCCGCGGTCCTTTCGGGTGATCGTGCACTGCCCCGGAGAAGCCGGGAAGGACGACGGCCATGACGTCGTATTCCCCGGCACGCTGCACCCCTGACGCCTCGATGACCGCCACGGGCCCGGTGGGAGAGGGCCAGGAGCCCACGCCCGAGGACCGGCGACTGATGGCAGTCGCCGCGGACCTGGGCGCGTCCCGAGCCCTGGAGCGGATCACGAGCAACGCCCGGGCCACTGTCGGCACGGTGGCTCTCGTCGGGGTCGTGCTGACCGGCCTCGGCCTCGTCTCCGTCCCGACCCTTCTGACCGACGACATCTCCCGGACACTGGCGCTGCTCGCGCTCCTGACAGCGTTCCTCTCCGTCGTCTCCGGCGCCCTGTACCTCGCTCTACGCCTCGAGCGGGTCAACGTCACGGATCTCGTGGAGGTCGCCGCCTGGTACGAGAGGCAACTGGCGCGGGCCAGGTACGCCGTCGCCGCCAGCTGGCTACTCCTCGGGGCCCTGCTCCTTGCCGGGGTCGCCACCGGCGCCGCACTGGTGCAGGCGCCGGACGGCCCGGTTCCCGCGCTGAGCCTCCGGCTGTCCGGATCCGGAGATGCCCGGGTCCTCAGTACCGACGTCACGGTGGGCGGCCTGAAACCCGGTGACCTGGTCAGCACGCGCGTCGTCGGGGAGGCCAGCGCGTCCTGCCCCGAGGTGGTCGTCTTCCAGGCAGGCAGTCGCGCCGACCGGTCGGGAACGGCAACGGCCGCCGGATCTCTCGACGAGCTTCCGTGCAACGAGACGTTCCGATTGGCGGTGTCCCGGTCGGGGGAGGAGCTCGCGTCCCTGACCTTCCCCTGACGTCCCGCAGGCTGCGCTCAGCGCCAGCCCTGCTCGTCGACCCCGCCGGGCACCGGCGCCTCGGGGTCGTACGGGGTGCGGGTGAAGACGAACGTGCCCAGGTCCAGGTGGTCCTCGGCGATCCGCAGCGTCTCCCCGGCGTAGTAGCCGTCCAGCCCGATCCACGTGCCGTCCGCGCAGGCGGAGAACCGGCTGGCCCGTCCGGTCCGGCCCGGCAGCGGGCCCAGATGCAGCAGCGCGCCCTCCACCGCCCGCAGGACGTACGGGGACGGGCCCCAGAACCAGAGCCCGAGCACGTCCAGCGGCACTGGTGACGGCGAGGGCCGCCACGGCTCGACGACGCGCGGCTCGGCCGTCCTCAGGTCGGTCAGCAACCCGAACACCACGGCGTCGAGTCCGGACGTCGTGTTGGCCAGCGAGACGGCGCCGATCTGCTCCTCCCGGTCGACGAAGACCCCGGCGAGGAACCCGGGCATGGATCCGCCGTGCCCGACCAGCGTCCGGCCGTCCACCCGCACCACCTGCAGCCCGAGGCCGTACGCCGACCAGCCCGGCGCCGAGGAGTCCACGCCGGCCGGGACGGTCATCTCCTCGAGGGTGCCCGGGTCCAGGACGTCGCCGGTGTCGCCGAGGAGGAACGCCGCGAACCGGGCGAGGTCCTCCAGCGACGCCCACAGCTGCCCCGCGGCGGCCATCACGCCGGCGTGGTGCTCGGGCTCGGGCAGGACGACGTCGGCCCACGGGTGCACCGCCGTGCCGGCGGCGGCCGGGCCGGCCGGACGCGGCGTCGTCCGGGCCATGCCGAGGGGCCTCAGCACCTCGCTCGTGACGACGTCCTCCCACGAGGCGCCGCGCAGCCGGGCCACCAGTTCGCCGAGCAGGCCGAAGCCCAGGTTGGAGTAGTGGAAGCGGCGGGCCGCACCGAGGACCACGTCGTCGGCCCGCAGGCCCAGATCGGCCAGCGAGCCGCCCGGCGTCCGCTCCCACCACCCGCCGGGGCTCTCCGCCGAGGCGCCGGCGAGGTGCGAGAGCGCCTGCCCCACGGTCCGGTCGCCGAGGGGCGTGCCGGGCAGGTGCCGGTCCAGCGGGTCGTCGAGACCCAGCCGGCCCTCGTCCCGCAGCCGCATCACCGCGACGGCGGTGACCGTCTTGCTGATCGACCCGAGCCGGTACTGGACGTCGGTGTGCGGCTCGGGCACGTCGCCGCGACCGACCGACCAGGCCAGTCCGCCGGCACGGACGACCCCGGCGACGAGGCTGGGGGCCCGCCCGTCCCGCTGCGCGCGGGCGGTGCGCGCCAGGAGGAGGCGGGCGGTCGGCGGCAGCACGGGTTCGGGCATGACGGCGACCGTAGCGAGCCGCGGCCGCCGGCCCCAGATCAGGCGGCGACGGCCTCGCCCTGCGGCAGCCGGCCGCGCCGGGTCGCCCACCGCTCGAACCAGATGGTGGCCAGGGGTGGGACCGAGGCCACGAGCGCGAGCAGGGTCGTCCCGCTCGACCAGCGGAGCACGCGGGCGGCCACCACGGCGACGAGGACGTAGGCCAGGAAGATGCCGCCGTGGATCGGGCCGAAGACCTGCACGCCCAGCTCCGTCGTCTCCGGGACGTACTTGACGTACATGCCGATCAGCAGGCCGATCCAGGACAGCGCCTCGGCGACGGCGACGATGCGGAACGTGGTGGCGACGGTACGGGGGCTCAACGGGCGTCCTCGGGTCGGTGGCGGCTTCCGCCGACGACAACGGCCGGCGGTGGCCCGCCGTCCCCGGGGAGCACTGTGACGTTCGTGGCAGGGTCGGGGGTGTGCGAGGGCTGGCCCGGCGGGAGTTCTGCCTCGTGCTGCTGCGCCGGATGGCCGACGTCCGCCCCGATCTCGTGACCGACGCCCTGCCCCGGCTGGAGGCGACGCGGGCCGAGGCCCACGCCGCGCACACCCGCTGGCAGGCCCTGCAGCACGCGCCCCGGGCCCCGCGCGGGCTGAACCTCCGGACGGCGGTGCTCGGGCCACCCGAGGAGCTCGAGGACCGCCGTTTCGGCGATCTGGACGTGCAGGTCCGCCGCTGGCCGCTGCCGCTGTGGCCGCACCTGTACTGGGAGGTGCTCAGCGGGCCAGGCGGCTCGGTGCTGAACGAGCACCTCGTCCGGAGGCCGGGTTCCCCGGTCCCGCCGGCGGCCACGGACGACCTCCTCGTCTGGGAACACGTGCTGGACGACGTGGTCGGCCTGCCGGGAGCGGTGAGCGTGGACCCCGGGGTGGTCACCCGCTGGGAGGTCCGGCTCCCCGGAGGCGTGCGGGCGGCCTTCGTGTGGGGCCTGCTGCAGCAGGTCAGCCGGACGACGACGCGCTGACGGCACCGGCGTCCGGACCCGGCGCGCCGCTCAGGACGGAGCCCAGCACCGCGACGGTGGCCAGGGCGGCGGCGAGGCTCGGATGCCCGGTGGCCACCCCGGGACGCGATACGGCCCCGGACGCGGACGTCCGGGGCCGTGTGCGCTGTGTGCGGGCCGGCTCAGGCGGCGATGCGCCGGGCGCCGCTGAAGCCGCTCATGAGGGGGGCCACCTTGACCACGTCCCCCGACGTGGGGGCGTGCACCATCTGCCCGTTGCCGATGTAGATGCCGACGTGGCTCACCGGGTTGTAGAAGAACACCAGGTCACCGGGCTGCAGCTGGTCGCGGGAGACCGGCTGGCCCATGCGTGACTGCATGGCGCTGGAGTGCGGCAGGTCGATGCCGGCGGCGCGGAAGGCGTACGCCGTCAGGCCGGAGCAGTCGTAGGAGTTGGGGCCGCCCGCCGCCCAGACGTAGGGCTTCCCTCGCTGGGCCATGGCGGTGTCGATGGCGATCTGCGCCGCCTGGCTGTCGGCGACGACCGGACCGGCGGCCGGCCCGGCCTCGCGGTCCTCGGAGCGGCTGGCGCGCTCGTCCCCGCCGTGCGAGGCCACCACCGCCTGTTGGTCCTGAGCGCTCAGCCGGGCGAACGTGGCCCGGTAGCCGTCGACCTCCGCCTGGAGGGCGGCCTGCTGGGCGGCGACCGCGTCGTACTGCGCCTGCGCCTCGGCAGCGGCCCGCTGGGCGGCGGCCTCCGCCTGAGCGGCGGCGACGCCGGCCGAGGCGGCCCGCTCCATGATGTCGCTCTGGTGGCCGGCGACGAGCTGCAGGGTGGCCATGCGGTCGACGAACGCGTCGGCGGAGTCACTGGTCAGCAGGGCCTGGAAGGAGCTGAGCCCCTCACCGGTGTAGGCGGTGCGCGCCAGGCCCTTGACCTGCTGCTGCGCGGCGGCGAGCTCTGCCGTGGCCTGCTCCGTCGCCGCGGCCGCCGCGCGGGCGGCCTCCTGCTGCGCGGCGAGGGCCACCCGGGCCTCGTTGAACTGCTCGGTGATGACCTCGAGCTGGTGGCCACGGGCGGCGACGAGGTCGGCGGCCTCCGCCGACGTCGTCGGGTTCGCCTGCGCCGGAGCCGCCACGAACAGGCTCGCGCCGACGGCCAGGAGGGCGAGGGCGCCGCGGCGGAGGAGCGCCCGGCGGCGGATCGAGCGCGGGCCACTGCTGAGGGGGGTCGCCATGACGCGGCGGCTCTCCGTTCCATCGGTTCGTGCACGGTATGTCCGCCGGGTCGTCCGACCGTTCGGGCCCACGCTGGGCCGGCGCGACGGCGTCCGGAGAGCTGGTGCCGGGCGGTGACTCAGTGCCCACGCGGACACACAGACCGTAAGGGGAGTTACCGGCTCGTGACAATGACAGAGATGTTTTTTTGTTTGTCCTTCCAGTTCACCGGGCAGTGCTGTCGGTCGTCCGAGTCCCGGTCGTCCCATCCGTCACACGGGCCCCGTCGCCCGGTGCCTGCGGCAGCCGCGCCGACCGGCCGCGGACCGTTTCGAGCGACGCCGCGCGGTCAGTACCGGGGGCATGGATCTGAAGCGGCCCCTGCTCGTGCTCGCCCTCGCCGGCTCCCTGGTGGCCTGCGGCGACAACACCGACCTCGACCGGGGGGAGACCAACTGCGACTCCGCGGGCGAGGAGGCCACCAACCCGCAGGACGCCAGCTGCGAGGAGACCGGGACGCCGGGTGGCTGACCGGTCGGCACGCCCGGGCGGCACGGCGGGCGCTATCGTCCGCCGGTGACGCGCAGCAGCTACGACGTCGTGGTGGTGGGCGGGGGGCACAACGGCCTCGTGGCCGCCGCGTACCTCGCCCGGGCCGGACGGTCGGTGCTCGTGCTCGAGCGCCTCCCGCAGGTGGGCGGGGCCGCGGTCAGCCAGCAGGTCTTCGACGGTGTGGACGTCCGGCTGTCGGCGTACTCCTACCTGGTCAGCCTGCTCCCCGACCGCATCGTCGACGACCTCGGCCTCGACGTCCGGCTGACCGACCGCGCGGTGGCCTCGTACACCGCGACCGTCCGCGACGGCCGGTCCACCGGGCTGCTGGTGGAGCGGGACGAGGGCCCGGCGACGGCGAGCTCCTTCCGGCAGCTGACCGGATCCGACCGCGAGTTCGCCGGCTGGCAGCGGTTCTACGGCCGCCTCGGCACGCTGGCGGAGGACCTCGCCCCCACGCTGACCGAACCGCTCCTCTCCCCCGGCGAGCTGGCCGGGCGGTTGCGCGACCCCGGGCTCTGGCACGACCTCCGGGAACGGCCGCTGGCCGACGTGGTGGCCGACCACCTCGACGACGACGTCGTCCGGGGCATCGCCCTGACCGACGGGCTGATCGGCACCTTCGCCGACGTGCACGCCGACGACGGGCTGGCCGGGCGCTGCTTCCTCTACCACCTCATCGGCAACGGCACGGGCCGGTGGCGGGTCCCCGTGGGGGGCATGGGCGCGGTGACCGGAGCCATGGCCGCCGCCGCCCGCCGCGGCGGCGCCGAGCTGGTGACCCGGGCCACCGTCACGGCCCTGGACCCGTCGGTCGACGGGGTCACCGTGCACTGGACCGACGAGGACGGCGTGGACAGGCAGGTGGCGGCCGGGCACGTCGTGTCGGGCGCCGCTCCCACGGTCCTGGCCGAGCTGACCGGACGCGACCCCGGCCCCCGGCCGTCGGGCTCGCAGCTGAAGGTCAACATGGTGCTGGCCCGCCTTCCCCGGCTGCGGTCGGGCGCGGACCCGGTCACGGCCTTCGCCGGCACCGTCCACGTCGACGAGGCGGCCGGCCAGATCGACGCCGCGTACGCCCAGGCGGCGGCCGGCCGGCTGCCCGACGTCATCCCGTTCGAGGTGTACTGCCACTCGCTCAGCGACCCGTCGATCCTGGGCCCGGTCGAGCGGGCGACCGGTCACCACACGCTCACCCTGTTCGGTCTGCACACGCCGGCCGAGCTGTTCCGCGACGATCCGGTGGGCACCCGGCGGGAGGCGGTGCGGCGGGTGGTCGCCCAGCTCGACGCGCACCTGGAGGAGCCGCTGCTGGACTGCCTGGCCCGTGATGCGGCGGGCGATCCCTGCCTGCAGGCCGCCTCACCCCTGGACGTCGAGGCCTCCCTCGCCATGCCGGGCGGGCACATCTTCCACGGCGACCTGGCCTGGCCCGTGGCCGGGACGGCGGACGAGGTGGGCACCTGGGGCGTGGCGACCGACCATCCGCGGATCGTGGCGGCGTCCTCCGGGGGCACGGTCCGCGGGGGTGCGGTCAGCGGCCTGGGCGGGTACGCGGCCGCCCGCCACCTGCTGGATCCCCGCTGACGGCGCGACCCGTGGAACACCGGGCCGCGGGCCTGCGGGGGTCGGGCGCGGAGCTGGCGCACGGTGTCCGCCGCCGGCTCCAGGGACGCGATCTCGCCCTGATCGCCGCCGGGCTCACCTTCTACGCCGGCATCGCCGTCGTCCCGGTCCTGGTGCTGGCGTTCGCGCTGACGGCCCGGCTGTCCTCGGCGGAGCGGGTCACCGCACTGGGTGCGCGGCTGGCCGAGCTCCTGCCGGGGGCGGTCGGCGCCCCGGCGGCCGTCGAACGGCTGGTCTCGGCGGGCGTCGGTCTGTCGCTCGTGGGCGGGCTGCTCGCCCTCGTCCCGATGTCGTTCTACGGCGAGGGCCTGCGGCGGGCACTGCTGCGGTTCAGCAGCCGACGGGAGGGCCTGACCGGCTGGAAGGGCCGGCTGGCGGCGCTGCCGGTGGTCCTCCTGACGCCGCTGCTCCTCTATCCCCTGCTGCTGACGGTGCCGGTCATGGCCGACCTCGCCGCGGACGGCGGCGCCTGGCCGGTCGTCGGCCGGGTGGCGATCGGCTTCTACTCCGTCCTGGCCGCACTGACCGTGCCGCTGGCGTGGGGCTTCCGGGTCGTGGGGGCGGGACGGGTGCGGTGGTCCGCCCTCGTGGCCGGGGCGCTGTTCACCGCGGCCTGCCTGTCGGGCTTCCTGCAGGGGTTCGTGCTGTTCCTCGCCCTGCCGCTCGACCTCGGCGCACCCTTCGGTGGCCTGGACGTGGTCGGCGGCGTCGTCGCGCTCGGCCTCTGGCTGTTCGTGCTGCACCTGGTGGTGGTCTGCGGCTGGCTGGCCACGCAGTCGCTGGACGAACTGCTCGAGCGCCGCTCAGCCGGCCGGTAGCGGCAGCCCGTCGGGCCGCTCCTCGGGCCACGGGAGTCCCGGGAGGGACTGCGGCAGGCTCGGGGTCGCCGGCTCGACCGGCGTCGCCGGGTCCGACGGGTCCGACGGGTCCGACGGTTCCGGCGGCGCCGGCGGGTCGGACGGCGCGGGGAGCGGCACCTCCGTCTCGGGGGCCGGCTCGACGTAGTCGGCGCCGTTGCTCACCAGGATGGACACGACCTGCCCCGGGACGGCCCGGCCGCCCCGCCCCGGGCTGGTGCCGACCAGCGCACCGTCCGGCCTGTCGCTGCCGACGCGCACCGTCGTGCTCTGGAACCCGGCGGCCGCCAGCACGCGCACGCAGTCGCTCACCGAGGTGCAGCCGGGCACCGGACGGGTGTTGCCGTTGGCGACCGTCGGATCGGCCGGCGGGAAGTCACTGCTGCCCCGGGCCTGCAGGATCGGCGCCATCGCGTCGCGCCAGATGGTGGCGCCCTTGCCGCCGCCGAAGCCGCCGACGTCCTCGGCCTCCTTCGGGTTGAAGACCATGACGCTCGCGGTGATCTCCGGCGTGTACCCGACGAAGGCGACGGAGAGGCTGTTCTGGGTGGTGCCCGTCTTGCCCGCGATCTGGTGCCCGGGCACGTAGGCCCGCGGCGCGGTCTGGCCGCTGTACCCGGGCTCCACGTCCTTGCGCAGCATCTGGTTGAGCGTGGTGGCCACCCCCGGCGGGATGGCCTCGGGAGTGCAGTTGTCGCCCGTCAGCACGGGCCGGCCCCGCTCGTCCCGCAGCGGCCGGCCGTGGCGGTCGAGGATCCCGGTGACCGGCAGGACGTCGCACTGCGTGCCGCTGGCCGCCAGCGTGGAGTAGGCGCTGGCCAGGGCGAGCGGGCTGGTCGCATCGGGACCGAAGGTGAATGAGCCGTTGTTCTCGTCGATCGTCCTCTGGGCGAGGCCGGTCGTGTCGAACTGGAACAGCCCCATCCGCTCGGCCATCCGCACCGGCTCCTCGACGCTGCCCAGGGCGTCCTCGAGCGCCAGGAAGTAGGTGTTGGACGACTGGTAGAGCGCGGTCGTCATGTCCAGCGTCGCGCGGTAGGTGCCGGCGTTGCGCACCGGATAGGGCCCGCCGTCCTTCTTGTAGACCCGGGAGTAGTAGGGGCTCGGCGCCGTCAGCGTGTACTGGTCCGAGTAGCCGCGGGCCAGGGCGGCCGCGGCCACGAAGACCTTGAACGTCGACCCGGCCCCCCGGCTGGCCGCCACGTTGAGGTTGTAGGACTCCTGCGTCCTGTCCCCCCGGTCGAAGCCGAACGTGCGGTTGATGCTGAGCGCGAGCAGGTGCCCGGTGCCGGGCTCCACGGCGCTGAAGGTGGCGACCCGCCCGTCCTCGAGCGACAGGGTGTTCAGCACGGCCGCGTCGCCGGAGCGCTGCAGCTCGGTGTCCAGGGTGGTCTGGATGACGTAGCCGCCGGTCTCCAGCTCCCGCTGGCTGATCCCCAGGGTCTGCGTGAGGTAGGTCTGCACGAAGTCGCAGACGTAGGGGCCGACGCTCGCCTCGACGCAGCCGCGGCGGGGCGGCGGGGCAGGGGAGAGGTCCAGGGGCGCCAGCGCCGCCTCGGCCTCCTGCGCCGGGGTGATGTAGCCCTGCTCCGCCATCCGGTCCAGCACCTGGTTGCGGCGGATGGTGGCGCCCTCGGGGTTCACGAACGGGTCGTCGTCGGACGGGCTCTGCACCAGTCCGGCCAGGAGCGCGGCCTGGGGAACCGTCAGCGCCGAGGCGTCGACCCCGAAGTACGCCCGGGCCGCCGGCTGCACGCCGTAGGCGTTCTGCCCGAAGTAGACGATGTTGAGGTAGCGGGTGAGCAGTTCGTCCTTGCTGTACCGGTCCTCCAGGGCGAGGGCCAGGCGGGCCTCACGGAGCTTGCGGGCCATGCTCTCCTCGACGGCCGCCTCCCGCTCGGCCGGGTCGTCGGTCGACTGCAGCAGCGTCTGCTTGACCAGCTGCTGGGTCAACGTGGAGCCGCCCTCCATGACCTCACCGGCCGCGAGGTTCTTGACCAGCGCCCGCAGGGTGCCCTGGATGTCCACCCCGCCGTGCTGGCGGAAGCGGGCGTCCTCGACGGCGACCATCGCGTGCTTCATGACCTCGGCGATCTGCTCGCCCGCCACTGGCGCGCGGTTCTCCCGGTAGAAGGACGTGATCAGTTCACCGTTGGCGGCCAGCATGGTCGTGTTCCCGGCCGGGGGCTCGTCCGTGAGCTCCCCGGGGGGCTCGCCCAGGAAGCCGGTGGACTGCTGGGCGGCCAGCGCCGGCCCGCCGATCCAGGGCGCCAGCAGCCCGGCGAGGAGCCCACCGGCGAGGACGGTGCTGAGGAGGAGCGCGCAGAGCGTGCCGAACGTGCCCCTGCGCCGCTTCATCACCCTCCTCCCACCACCGATGCGGGCATCACCCCAACAGAGAAGGACGCGTCCCACAATCCCCCGCGCCGTAGGTAGCCGGCCCGTGACGCAACGCGACGGACGTCGGGGAACCCTGAGGTCAGCGAGCCGGGTGCTGCGCGAGCGGCTCCGGGAGGTCGTGCCGGTGGAGGACGACGAGCGTGCTCACCGCGCGCGTGAGCACGACGTAGAGCCGGTGCAGACCGCGCGGCTCGGCCGCCACGATCGCCGCCGGGTCCACCACGACGACCGCGTCGAACTCGAGCCCCTTCGCCAGGCCGGCGGGGACGACGGCCACCCGGGGAGCCTCCTCGCCGTCGTCGCTGAGCACGGCGGCCGGCAGCCCGGCGCCCGTGAGCACGGCGGCCACCTCGGCCACCGCCGCGTCGGCGCAGACGATGCCGACGGACCCCTGAGCGTCGCCGATCTCGGTGACGACGTCGACGAGCGGGCCGGCGAACGTCGAGACCGGGCGGATGCGCAGGGCACCCGGTTCGGCGCGCACGGCCGTCGCGGCGGGAAGCCCGGGGGCGATCAGTGGGAGCAGCCGGTTGGCGAGCTCGAGCACCTCGCCGGGCACCCGGTACCCCCGCGTCAGCGGGCGGACGACGGCCTCCGGGCGGCCCAGCTCGACCAGCGTGCGCTGCCAGTCCGACGGCGACCACGGGCTGGTGGCCTGGGCCAGGTCGCCCAGCACCGTGAGCGACCCCGCGGCCAGCCGGCGGGCGATGGCGCGGCACTGCATGGGCGAGAGGTCCTGCGCCTCGTCGACGACGACGTGCCCGTACCCCGGCGTGCGCTCCAGCAGGCCGGCCAGCTCGTCGGCGAGGACGGCGTCGGCCGCCGTCCACGGCGCGGACCGGACCGACCGCGGCGGCACCGCCCAGCGCAGCAGCGCCTGCTCGTCGTCGGCCAGGAGGCCGCGGGCGGCGCGCGCCAGGCGATCGGGGTCGCTCCACAGCCGGCACAGCAGCCCGGCCGCGTCGCGGGCGGGCCAGACCTCGTCGCAGAAGGCGCGGACCTCGGCGCTGCGGGCGGCCCGCCGGGTCTCGCCGTCGCCGGGGCTGCCGCCGGCCTCCTCCTTCTGCCGCCGGGCGTCCTCCGCGAGCAGCATCATCAGCCGCTCACGGCCGGCCGCGTAGTGCAGCAGCTGCTGGTCGTCGTCGGCCCGGGCCCGCCGGCGCAGGTCGTCGACGTAGCGCTTGAGCCGCTCGACCGGCACGCGGTACCGCCGCCCGGCCAGGGGCACCTGGACCGAGTCGGCGGGCTTGCGGATCTCGCCCCACAGCGCCCGCCGGAGCAGCTCCGCCATCCGCACGTCGCCCTTGAGGACGGCGACCTCGGGACGCTCCACCGCGCGCACGGGCACCCGGGCGGTGAGGTCGGCGACGGTGGTCTGCTCGACGTCGACCTCGCCCAGCGTGGGCAGCACCTGCTCGATGTACCGCAGGAAGGCGCGGTTGGGCCCGACGACGAGGACGCCGGTGCGGGCCAGCTGCCCGCCGTGCGTGTAGAGCAGGTAGGCCGCCCGGTGCAGGCCGACCGCCGTCTTCCCGGTGCCCGGGGCGCCCTGGACGCAGATGGACTCGGCCAGCGGCGCCCGGACGATGTCGTCCTGGTCGGGCTGGATGGTGGCGACGATGTCGCGCATGGGCCCGCTGCGCGGGCGCTCGATCTCGCGGCGGAGGAAGGGAAGGACCCCCTTGCCCGCCACCGGCTGGTCGCCGTCGGCGAGGATCTCGTCCTCGTAGCCGGTGAGCTCACCGCCGGAGAAGCCGAAGCGGCGGCGCCGGTGCAGGCCCTGCGGATCGGCGGGGCCCGCCTGGTAGAACGGCCGGCTCATCGGCGCCCGCCAGTCGATGACGACGGGGTCGCCGGCGGCGTCGCGGACGTGGCGGCGGCCGATGTGGAACGTCTCCGTCGCACTGTCGGTGCGGCCGAAGAAGGGCGGGACGCCCGGGTCGGCGGCCAGCGCCCGGAGGCGGTCGGCGCGGGCGGCGCCCAGGCGCTCGGAGGCCCAGGCGTCGACGCCCGCGTCCACGACGGCGGAGGCGGCGGCCCGCATCTCGGTGAGGCACTCGGCAGCGCGCGCCAGGTGGGCGCGCTCGGCGGTCAGGACGGGATCGGCGGTCTCGGGCGTGGTGGAGTGAGACACGGTCGAAGGAGCGTACTCGTCCGTCGGGGTGCTACCGGGTCCGCCGACTACGTCGTGGGGACCGGCGTCGACACCCGTCCGGCCTCGAACCCTGCCACCGCGTTGTCGACGGTCAGCTGACCCATGGCCCGGCGGGTCGGGGCGGGTCGGGGTCAGCGGGCGAGCCAGCCTCCGTCGACTGCGATCACGTGCCCGGACACGTAGTCGGAAGCCGCGGACGCCAGGAACACGGCGGCACCCACGAGGTCCCGGGGCGTGCCCCACCGTCCGGCCGGGATGCGTCCCAGGATCTCGGCGGCTCGGCCGGGATCGGCACGCAGCGGGTCGGTGACGCGGGTGGCGATGTAACCAGGGGCGATCGCGTTGACCTGGACGCCGGAGGCTGCCCACTCGTTCCCCAGCGCCTTGGTCAGGCCGACCAGGCCGTGCTTGCTCGCGGCGTAGGAGGTGACCAGCGAGCCGCCCTGGAAGCTGAGCATCGATGCCACATTGATGATCTTGCCGCTTCCCCGGGCGAGCATGCGCCCGCCCACCTCCCGGCTGAGCAGGAACGCCGCGGTGAGGTTGACGTCGAGGACGTCGGCCCAGTTCTCGTCGCTGAACTCCGCCGCCGGTTGGCGACGGATGATGCCGGCGGCGTTGACCAGGATGTCGACCTGGCGCCGGCCGAGCAGTTCCCCGATGGTGCCGGGGATGCTCCGGGTCCGGGACAGGTCCAGGACGACGCACTCCGCGCTGCGTCCGGCCGCCTCGACCAGGTCGACCGACTCCTGCATCTCGCTCTCCTCGGCGAGCAGCACGATGTCGGCGCCGGCCTCGGCCAGCCCGGCGGCGATCGCCTGTCCGATCCCCCTGCTCCCACCGGTGACCAGAGCGGTCCGGCCCTGCAGGTCGAACAGGGACGTCGCGGCAGCCACCGTTCAGTACGCCAGGTCGAGGGGAGCGATCCCGGCCGACTCGCAGTGCTCGAGGTACCGGCGCAGCTTCGTCTCCGCCGTCTCGATGTGGACCAGCTCGTCGTTCTCGTCGACGTACTCGATCGCGCCGTGGATGGAGAACAGCGTCATCATCGGTTCCGCCTCGTCGGCCACGTCGGCGACGAGGGTGTGGACGTCACCCGGTGGCTCGTACACGAAGTCGCCGGGGCCGGCCGCCCAGTCGTGCTCGATGTAGTGCCAGCGGCCCTGGATGACCCAGCCCTCGACCTCGGCGAGGTGGCGATGGCGGTTGACCACTCCGCCCTTGGTGACCTTCAGCAGGTTCACCCATCGGTTCTGCGCGACGGAGATCCGCAACGGCTTGAACCAGACGTTGCCCGATCCCTGCGGCACCCACGGGATGTCGGCCGATCGGGCGACCACGTCGGAGATCGGAGGCTGGATGGAATTCACTGCTGCTCCAGAGGTCTGAGGTCTGCGCCGGGATCGGCCGCGGAGAGACGTTAGGACGCGGCCCAGCGATCCGTACACCGCGAACTACGCATGATCGGGATCCGTCGACCGGATCGTTCCGGCCCTCTCAGGCTTCCCGATCCGCAGCGTCAGGGGGTGAGCTGGCCGCCGTTGACCTCGAGGACCTGACCGGTCACGTAGCCGCTCATGGCCGGGCAGGCGAGGAACAGCACGGCTCCCACGCACTCCTCGGGCCGACCCGCCCGGCCCATCGGGATGCCCGAGACCATCGTGTGCATCTGCTCGTCCGCGGTGTGCCGGTCGTGGAAGGGCGTGGTGATGATGCCGGGCGCGACCGCGTTCACCCGGATGCCGTCGGTGGCCAGTTCCTTGGCGAGCCCGCGGGTGAAGGTGCTCACCGCACCCTTCGACGTCGCGTACACGACCGAGCCGCCTGCTCCCCCGGTCCGCGCGGCGACCGAGGTGACGTTCACGATGGATCCGGAACCCTGCCGCTGCATCACCGGGACGGTCCGCCGACTCATGGCGAAGACCGAGGTCATGTTGAGGTCCATGATCCGGTGGAACTCCTCGTCGGACACGTCGGCCACCGCTCGCCGGCGCACGAGATCACCGGCGTTGTTGACCAGGACGTCGATGCGCCCGTACCGGGAGACCACGCCGTCCACCAGGTCGGCAGCGGCGGCCGGATTCGACAGATCGGCGGTCGCGCTGGTCGCCCTTCCGCCGCCCTCGGCGATGGCTCCGACGACTCCTTCCGCGCCGTCCCGGTTGCGGTTGTAGTGCACGACCACCTGCGCACCGCGGGAGCCGAACGCCTGCGCCACAGCAGCACCGATTCCGCTGCTGGCGCCGGTCACCAGGACCACCTGGTCGGCGAAGTCGAGCATCTGATCACCGTTCGTAGCCACCACGGCACGACCTCCTTCTGGGAGCACATCACTCATCGTCTTGCGTCCGGCCGCTCGACCGCGACCGGTCCCCGCCGTGAGCCGGTTCTTCGTCCAACGACTTCGGAGCCTCGGGGAGAACCACGGGAACCGTTCGAGACCAGCGGTGCTCAGCGGGCACGGTCGTGCTCCGGGCGGTGACGACCAGCCCCACCCCGGCCAGCAGGAGGACCAGGGCAGGCAGCGTGGTCACCGGGGGGAGCTGGCCGAGGGCCACCGCGGCGATGATGGCCGCGAGTGGAACCGTGAACAGCGTCACCAGCGACACGACGGTCGCGCTCGTCGACCGCAGCGCCAGGTTGAACAGCGAGTGCCCCAGCAGCTGTGCGAAGACCGCCAGGGCGATGATCCGGACCCAGTCCGCGGGCGCGTAGCCGGTCAGCGGCTGACCCATGAGCACGCAGACGAGGAGCAGGATGCCCGCGGCGCTGCCGTAGCACAGCAGTGTGTAGGCCGTCGTGCTCAGATGCTGGCGGCAGCGGCCCCCGGCGACGACGTAGGCACCACCGAACATCCCTCCCAGGAGCGCCAGCAGGTCGCCGAGCAGCGCACGGGGGGTCACCGACAGGTCGAGTCCGGTGAGCAGCAGCACGCCGCACAGGGCCACTGCCACCCCGATCCAGGCACGGAGCGAGAGGCGCTCACCCAGGAAGCGCGAGAAGATCGCCGCCCACACCGCCGACGAGCAGACCAGGGCGGCGGCCGAGGCGACCGAGGTGAACCGGAGGCTCGGCGTGAACGTCGCGAAGTGCGCCGCGAGGAACGTGCCGGCCAGCAGCGAGCCGCCCAGCACCCCCACGGACATCCCGCGCAGCTCACGGCGGCACCGGAACAGAGCGGGCACCAGCAGGACCGCAGCAGCCAGCCCGTTGCGCCAGAAGGCGATGGCCAGGGCCGGCGCGGCCGTGGCCGCGATCAGCGGACCGGCGGTCGAGGTGCAGAGCACAGCGATGGTCAGGGCCAGCGCGTCCCCACGTCGCGGGGCTGGATGACCGGTGCCGGACGCAACGGGGTGCCCCGTTGCTGCTCGTCGAGTGAGCACTCCTACCGCCTCGCAGCGCGCAGGCGGGAACCCGTCAGGCCACCGTCCACCGCCGGCCGCTTCTCGGTGGAGGGCGCCGACTCGTGCATGATCCCCCTCGGACCAGGGTCGCGGTCCCGGAGCCGGACCGCCTTTCCCTACTTGTATGACATCAGACTAGCGCGGCTTGTGCATCGCGGGAGGCGCCCCCTCGGGGAGAGGAGGCTCACGTCCGTTCCTCTCGCTCGTCGGGCTCGATGATGTGGACCTGGACCGCCCGGAACTGCTTCGGCGTCTCGAGCAGGACCGCCTTGGTGGGGTCGCCCACGTCGAGCGCGGGCTCCCTCCGCAGCGCCGCCAGTGCGGCGAGGCGGGGGTCGGCGAGGACGTCGTCGACGAGACCACGGTCGCCGCCGGTGAACAGCGCCGTCACCGTCCCGGCGTGCGGCAGGAGCACCCGCACCGCCGTCTCCGCCGCCGAGGCGACGACCGCGTCCGTCTGGTGACCGCGGCGGCGGGCGAACCGCTGCTGGGACCAGCCGCCGGCCACCGTCCGGCCCTGTACCTGCCGGGTGTCGACCTTGGAGACGACGAGGTCCGGCCCGTCGAACACCCCGACCGCCCAGCGGCCCCGGCGCACCAGCAGCACGGCCGCGCGGTGCGGCTGCCGTGCGGCGGCGGTGAAGGTGCCGAGCAGCGGCGGCTCCGGCGACCAGCCGAACGGCGCGCGCAGGACGACGGTGGTGCTGTCGGCGCAGGTGACGTGGACGGCGTCGTCGGAGGCGGTCACGTCGGCGAAGCGGCCGTGCCGTTCGGCGACGCCGTCGAGCCAGCGGCCGAGCCGCTCCGGCGCGACACCGAGGATGCGACCACCGCCGGCGGCGGGTCGGGCGCGGGTCATCGCTCAGGCCACGGCGTCCGTGCGGGCGACGCCCACGACGGGCAGCCCGAGCGCCACCCACGCCTCGAAGCCGCCGATCACGTCGACGGCACGGCGCAGTCCCATCGAGCGCAGCGTGTCGGCGACGAGGCTCGAGCTGTACCCCTGGTTGCACAGGACGATCACCTCGAGGTCGGAACCGGTGACCTCGGGGATGCGGTACGGGCTGGCCTGGTCCGGCCGCCACTCCAGCACGTTGCGGTCGACGACCACGGAGCCGGGCACCTCGCCGTCCCGGTCCCGCAGCTCGACGGGCCGGATGTCGACCAGGAGCGCCCCGTCGGCGAGCCGGCGGGCGGCCTCCGCCGGCTGGAGGCGGTCGATCCGGGCACGTACCCGCTCGAGCAGCTCGTCGACCGTGCGGGCCCCCAGCGGCCGGCCCTCGCGTCCCATCAGCGGGCGAGGGCCGGCGCCGAGGCGTGCTCCGCCGGGACGTGCAGGAACCGCTGGGACAGGGCCACCACCACCGCCGCGATGGCGGCCGCGACCGTCGCCACCACGAACGCCGTGTTGGCGCCCGACGCGTCGACGATCTTGCCGGCGACCGACGATCCGACGGCCACGCCCAGACCCAGCGCGGTGCCGATCCAGGTGAACGCCTCCGTCACCGCCGCCCGCGGGACGAGCACCTCGGCGAGGGTGAACGAGCTGATCAACGACGGCGACACGGCCAGCCCCGCGACCACCACGAACGGGACCATCAGCCACACGTCGCGGACCAGCAGCAGCGGGATGCTGAGCACGGTGAGCAGGACCAGCACGGTCGCCAGCCGCAGCCGCAGGGGCAACCGCCAGTGCACCGCTCCCCAGCCGATCCCGCTGGCCATCGAGCCGACCGCCAGACCCGCGATGAGCACGCCGGCCATCGCCTTGGCGCTCTCCTCGTCGGCGAACGCGACCAGGGCGATCTCCAGGCAGCCGAGGATCGCGCCGACCGCCGCGCCGACGACGAAGAGCACCCGCAGGCCGTGCGTGCGCATCGCGGAGGGGCCGTTGCGGTGCTCGTGCGGGGCCGGCGGCGGCTCCGTGCGGACCTGGGCGGCGAACAACAGGCTGCCGACGGCGGCCAGCGTGAACGCGGTGACGACCCCGCTGGTGGCGTGCCCGGTCGTGGAGAGGAACGTGACCAGGACCGGACCGACGATGAAGACGAACTCGTCGACCACCGACTCCATGGCCAGGGCCGTCGGCAGCCGGTGGCTGCCCCGCAGCAGGTGCGTCCACCGCACCCGGATCATCGAGGAGACCGGAGGGATGCAGGCCCCGGCGACGCCCGCCGAGGAGAAGACCGTCCACAGGGGCCAGTCGTCCTTGACGGCGAAGAGGAAGCTCACGCCGGAGACCACGAAGACGGCCAGCACCGGCAGCAGCACCCGCCGCTGCCCGTGGGCGTCGGCCCAGCGGCCGAGCAGCGGGCCCGCGATCGCCGTGGTCACCGCGCCCACCGCCGCCACCGCTCCGCCGAGACCGTACGACCCGGTCTCGGAGGCGATCAGGAGCACGCACCCCAGGCCCACCATGGACAGCGGCAGCCGCCCGACGAAGGCGGCCAGCACCATCGGCAGGGCGTGCGGCGTGCGCAGCACCTGCAGGTAGGGATTGGCCACGAGCGGGGATGCCTCCGGACAGCGGTGTGGGGCACCGTCACGCTAACCGACGTGGCCGCGCCCTGCCCCGGAGACGCCGAGGCCCGGGACCCACGCGGGCCCCGGGCCTGGTGACGTGCTGGAGCGGCCGCCCTTCAGGGGCCCGCGCCGAGCGCGCGAGGCGTGGGGGGAAGGGCGGTCCTCTTTCAGGCGAGCCGGTTCTTCAGGATCTCCAGCTCGTCCCACATCGTGCTCGGCAGCTTGTCGCCGAACTTCTGGAACCACTCGGTGATCTGCGGGATCTCCTCGCGCCACTCCTCGGGCTTGACCGCGAGGGCCTGCTCCACCTGCTCCGGCGTCATGTCCAGGCCCGAGACGTCGAGGGAGTCCGGCGTCGGCACGTGGCCGATCGGGGTCTCGACGGCGGCGGCGGTGCCCTCCAGGCGCTCGATGACCCACTTGAGGACCCGGCTGTTCTCGCCGAAGCCCGGCCACAGGAAGCCGCCGTCCTCGTCGCGGCGGAACCAGTTCACGTAGAAGATGCGCGGCAGCTTCGTGGCGTCGTGCATCTTGCCGGTCTCGACCCAGTGGCCGAAGTAGTCGCCGGCGTTGTAGCCGATGAACGGCAGCATCGCGAAGGGGTCGCGGCGCACGACGCCGACCGCACCGGTGGCCGCGGCGGTCGTCTCGGACGAGAGCGTCGCGCCCATGAACACGCCGTGGTTCCAGTCCCGGGCCTCGGTGACCAGCGGGATGGTGGTCTTGCGGCGGCCGCCGAAGAGGATCGCCGAGATGGGCACGCCCTTGGGGTCGTCGTACTCGGGCGCCAGGATCGGGCACTGGGTGATCGGCGTGCAGAAGCGGCTGTTCGGGTGGCTGGAGAGCTCGCCGCTGTCCGGCGTCCAGTCCCGGCCCTTCCAGTCGGTGAGGTGGGCCGGGGGCTCCTCGGTCATGCCCTCCCACCAGATGTCGCCGTCGTCGGTGAGGGCGACGTTGGTGAAGACGGAGTTGCCCTTGTCGATGGTGCGCATCGCGTTGGGGTTGGTGTCCCAGCCGGTGCCCGGCGCGACGCCGAAGAGGCCGAACTCGGGGTTGAGCGCGTAGAGCCGGCCGTCCTCACCGAAGCGCATCCAGGCGATGTCGTCGCCGAGGGTCTCGACCTTCCAGCCCGGGATGGTGGGCTCGAGCATGGCCAGGTTCGTCTTGCCGCAGGCGCTCGGGAACGCGGCGGCGATGTAGTAGGTCTTCTGCTGCGGGCTGGTCAGCTTGAGGATCAGCATGTGCTCGGCGAGCCAGCCCTCGTCGCGGGCCATCACCGAGGCGATGCGCAGGGAGTAGCACTTCTTCCCGAGCAGGGCGTTGCCGCCGTAGCCGGAGCCGTAGGACCAGATGGCCCGCTCCTCCGGGAAGTGCACGATGTACTTGGTGTCGCTGCACGGCCAGGGCACGTCCTGCTGGCCGGGCTCCAGCGGTGCGCCGAGGGAGTGCATGGCCGGCACGAAAGGCCGGTCCTCGCCCATCGCGTCGAGGACGTACCGGCCGATGCGCGCCATGACCCGCATCGAGACGACGACGTACTCGGAGTCAGTGAGCTCGACGCCGAACATGGGGTTCTCGGCCTCGACCGGGCCCATGCAGAAGGGGATGACGTACATCGTCCGGCCGCGCATGCACCCCCGGTACAGCTCGGTCATGATCGCCTTCATCTCGCCGGGGTCCATCCAGTTGTTGGTGGGACCGGCGTCGGCCTCGTCGACCGAGCAGATGTAGGTGCGGTCCTCGACCCGCGCGACGTCGCTGGGGTCGGAGGCGCACCAGAACGAGTTGGGCTTCTTCTCCAGCCGCGTGAAGGTGCCGGCGTCGACGAGCTTGGTGGTGAGCCGCTCCCACTCCTCGTCGCTGCCGTCCACCCAGACCACCTGGTCCGGGGTCGTCAGCTCGGCCATCTCCCGCACCCACGCCAGCAGGCGCGCGTGGGTGGTGGGGGCGTTGTCGAGACCGGGGGTGGCCACTGAAGTCACGGCGTCTCCATCCTCTGGGTAGCCGGGCGGCTGTGGCACCGGCGGTGGTGCGGTCGACCCGTCGTCGCTGGTGCGACGAAGCGGGATCGGGACAGGTTACAAGCGGTTGGCCCCGCTGTAACCGTGAGAGATGTTACGTCTAGGACGTCTGGTCATCAGGTACCAAGACCCTCGTGGGGCCGGGTCGCCGTGATGTCGCGACGTGCCCCGGCCGTGCGGCCGCGTGGCCCTGCGGCGGCCCCGTGCACGAACGCTCCGGGCCTGGGCGATCGCCCGCCGGCTCCGGCGCGAGTGCGCTGCTCGGCTGCCGCATTCAGCGGCCGTAGGCGGGTCCCGTCTCGGCCAGGAAGCGGTCCCAGTCGGCCGGCGCCGGCACGTGCCCCACCGCGGCATCGAGCTTGTCGAGGTACCAGTGCCACCCCAGCGCGAAGTCGGTGACGTCGGCGTCGGGGGCGTAGGACTGGACGAACCGCAGCACTGTGCGCCCGTCCTCGACCCACAGGTCCAGGTCGACGCGCCAGGCGTCCGTGTCCTGCTGCACCCACTCGATCACGAGACGACGGGGCGGGTCGCACTCGACGATCGTCATCGGCACGCCGACCGGCTCCCCCTCCTCGTGCGTCATCGCGAAGGTGCCCCGGGCGCCGACAGCCCGCTCGCCCTCGTAGGCCCCGATCCAGCGAGCCAGGCGGTCGGGCTCGGTCAGCGCGGACCAGACGTCCTCGATCGGGTCGGGCCAGGAGCGGTGGAACTCCAGTCGCTGCCGGCCGTCGGTCCCGGTGGTGACGACGCCGCGCCGGGCCATGTAGCTCATGTCCTCGCCGCTCATGTCCTCGTCGCTCATGCCCTCTCCCCACTCGTCATCCCACTCACCACCGCCCGCCTGCCGCGGGCGATCTCGGTGTCCAGGGCGTCCAGGCGCTGGGCCCACAGGTCGCGGTAGGGCTCCAGCCAGGCGTCGAGCTCCCGCAACGGTCCGGGATCGAGCCGGTAGAGGCGCCGCTTGCCGTCGGTCCGCGCCCGGACCAGACCCGACTCGCGCAGCACCCGGAGGTGCCGGCTGATCGCCGGCCGGCTCACCGGGAACCGGCGGGCCAGCTCGCCCGCCGCCCGCTCGCCGCCGGCCAGCAGCGCGACCAGCTCCCGGCGCGTCGGGTCGGCCAGGGCTGCCAGTGCCTCCACGGAACATGCGTAACACATCGGTTACGCGTTCGGCCAGAGGTTCATGCCCGATGCCACGGGGCATGCCGGCGACATGACCGTCACCGATCCCGATGTCCCGGACCCGCTCAACGACCCCCGCACGCTGCAGGCCGATCCCGGCGCCTACGGCTAGGGCGAGGACCTCGCCTCCGGCGCGGACGACCCGGCCACCTCGGGCGAGGACGAGCTCGCCACCAGCCAGGACGTCGCTGATGAGGCCGGTGGCGGCGACGTCACCGGCGGCGCGTTCTCGGAGGCGCCGCGCTCCTGATCCGCATGTGACGGAGCGGTCCGGTGCGGGTAGGGGCCGACGCGTCCGCATCACTCCGAGATCGAGGAGGATCCATGGCCACGGGTGAGACCGGCTTCGAAGATGTCTTCTACGACCTGATCTCCGTGCAGTACCACTCGCTGAAGGCCGGGCACGACTACGGCCAGTACGTCCGGGATGCAGAGAACGCGGGCCTGGAGGACATCGCGGCCTTCTTCCGCGAGGTCATGGAGCAGGACTCCGCCCGCGCCAAGCGCTGCCACGAGTTCCTCGGCAGGCTGCAGGGCACCGAGCAGGGCGGCCCGGCCACGCAGTAGTAGAAGGACCCTCTGCCCCCACCGCTCGCACGCTCGCGGCGGGACCCTGCAGAGGGCCTTGAGCGCGGGAGCACCATGGGCCGGTGATCAGGACATCGCTGACCCGCTGGTTCGACCTGACGACGCCGGTCATCGGTGCGCCGATGGCCGGCGTCTCAGGTGGCGCGCTGGTGCGTGCCGTCTCCCGGGCCGGCGGGCTGGGGATGATCGGCGTCAGCGGGACGCACCCCGCGGATTTCGTGACCGAGCAGTGCGCGATCCCCGCCGCCGAACAGTTGCCGTTCGGGATCGGGCTCATGGCCTGGACCCTGCCCGAGCGGCCGGACCTGCTGGACGCGACGATCGCCGCCGGGCCGGCCCTGGTGTCGGTGTCCTTCGGCGACCCGGCTCCCTACGTCGGCCGCCTGCACGACGCGGGGATCGCCGTGGCCGCGCAGGTGAACACCGTGGCCGACGTGCACCGGGCGGTGGACGCAGGTGTCGACGTGCTCGTCGCGCAGGGCACCGAGGCCGGCGGGCACACCGGGCACCGGGCGACCCTGCCCCTGCTCCAGGAGGTGCTGTCCCTCACCGATCGGCCCGTCGTCGCGGCCGGCGGGATCGCCACCGGTCGGGGCATGGCGGCGGTGCTCGTCGCCGGTGCCGCCGGCGTCTGGATCGGGACGGCGCTGCTGTCCTGCCCGGAGGGGCTGAACACCCCGGCCGCGCGGGCGCGGGTACGGGCGGCGAGCGGCGACGCCACCGTGCTGACCCGGGCGTTCGACGTGGCCCAGGGCCTGGCCTGGCCGGAGCGCTGGCCCGGACGGGCCCTGGTCAACGAGTTCAGCCGCACCTGGCACGGCCGCGAGGACCAGTTGCGGCAGGACGCCGCGGCGGCGCAGCGCGTCGTCGACGCCCGGCGCACCGACGACCTCGAGAACGCCCCGGTCTACGCGGGCGAGTCCGTCGGCCTGGTGACGGCGGAACGGTCGGCCACCGACGTCGTCCGGGACCTGGACGCCGAGGCCGAGAAGGCGCTGCGCGCCGTGCCACGGCTGCTCGGCTGACCGCCCGAGGCCTCAGCGCACCCGGAAGCGCTCCACCAGCTCCCTCAGCTCCACCGACATGCGCGCGAGGTCGCCCACGTGCCGCCGCGACCGGTCGGCTCCGGTGGAGGCCACCTGCGCGGCCTCCGCGACGGCGCTGATGGAGGCGGCGATCGCGGCAGCGCCGTCCGCCGCGGAGCCCACGTTGCGGGTCATCTCCGCCGTCGTCGCCGTCTGCTCCTCCACGGCCGCGGAGATCGTCTCCTGGTAGGCGTTCACCTGGTCCATGACGGCGCTCAGGCCGGCGATGCCGTCGACCGCCGCCCCGGCCTCGGTCTGGATCTCCTCCACGCGCCGGGAGATCTCCTCCGTCGCCCGGGCGGTCTCCTGCGCCAGGTCCTTCACCTCGCCCGCGACGACCGCGAACCCCTTGCCCGCCTCGCCCGCCCGCGCCGCCTCGATGGTGGCGTTGAGGGCGAGCAGGTTCGTCTGCTCGGCGATGGAGCTGATCAGTGCCACGACCGTGCCGATCTCGGCCGACGAGGACCCCAGCCGGGCCACCTGGTCGTTGCTCCGACGGACGACGTCGACACCGGAGGCGGCGGCACGGGCGGCCTCCGACGCGCTGGCCGCGATCTCGCGGATCGAGCTGCCCATCTCGCCGGCGCCCGCGGCGACGGTGTTCACGTCCTGCGAGACCTGCGCCGCGGTGCCGGCGGTCCGGTCGATAACGCGGGAGGAACGGGTGGCGGCGTCCGAGATCTCGGTCGAGGTCCCGGCCAGCTCCTCGGCGGACGCCGCCAGACCCGCGGCGGCGTCCGTGACCCGCGAGACGGTGTCGGCCAGCGCCTCGGCGGTCGCGTCCACCGAGGTGGCCAGCCGTCCGAGCTCGCTGCGGTCGGCGAGCCCCACGCGGGCGGTCAGGTCCCCGCCGGCGATCCGCCCGAGCGCGTCGACGCAGCGGTGCAGCGGCCTGGTCACCGAACGGGTGACCGCCACGATGACGCCGGCCGCGGCCACGACCGCGAGCGCGAGGCCGATGTAGACGGCCAGCCGGCCACGGGCGAGGGTGGCCGCCCGCTCCTCCTGCAGCGCCTCGACCCGCTGCTGCAGGGATGCCTTCAAGTCGTCGGTCCTCGCGACGACGGTCTCGTAGGCGTCGCCGCCCACGCCGGTGTTGATCTCGGTCATGATCTCGGGCATCGCGCCGATCCCGCCGGCCTGCAGCATGGCGAGGACGCGGTCGTCGGAGGCGAAGTACACGTCGAAGGCGTCGGCCGCGTCGTCGAGCAGTGCGCGCTCGGACGGGGTCAGCAGGCTGCTGCGGTCCTCGTCGGCGAAGAGGTCGACGACCGCGGCCTTGCTCTCCAGGTAGCCCTGCCGGTTGTAGCCGTCGGGGCTGATGGCCTCCGGGATGCCGAACGCCACGGCGTCGGTCAGCACGAAGGCCTGCCACCCGGTCACGTCGGCGGTCAGGTACTGCAGGTCGTCACCGATCTGCTGCGCCGCGACGAGGTCGTCGGTCCGCGACTGCAGCCGGTCGGACTCGAACTGCGCGGAGACGCTCAGGTAGGTGGCACCGCCGACCAGCAGGAAGCTGACCGCGAAGGCCGCCGCCATGCGGGGACCCACGCGGAGGTCACGCAGGCGGGAGGCGAGAGCGGCCGGAGGTGCGGGCAGCCGCGAGGACGGCGAGAGGGACACGCAGCACCATCGGCAGCCACCGGGCCGCCCGTGACGGTCGGGGACCCGGCGTGCCCCGCGTCACGGCGTCAGACCGCGCAGCTGCCGTCGGTGCAGCCGTCGGCGGCCGGCAGCCTGACGAGCGGATGGGCATCGGCCCACGCCCGCTCGAGGATCTGCAGGAGCAGCTCGGCCGGCTGGGCGCCGGCGGCGCCGTACTTGCGGTCGACCACGAAGAACGGGACGCCGGTGGCGCCCAGCGCCTGCGCCGTCGCGCCGTCCTCCCGCACGGCGGGCAGGTAGCGGCGGTCGGTCAGCGCAGCGCGCACCTCGGCCTCGTCCAGCCCCACCTCGACGGCGAACGGGACCAGCGAGTCGATCTCGAAGACCGAGCGCCCCTCCTCGAAGTAGGCGTGCAGGAGACGCTCCTTGAGCTCGTTGCGCAGGCCGTGCTCGGCGGCCAGGTGCAGCAGCTCGTGCGCGAGCAGGGTGTTGCCGCTGATGCCGTCGGCCAGGTGGTACTCCAGGCCCTCGTCGGCGGCGAGCTGCTCGACGCGGGCCATGTTGGCGCGCATCGCCTCCACGCTGGTGCCGTACTTGGCGGCCAGCGCGGGCAGGGTCGGGTGCGTCTCCCCCTCGGGGACCGACGGGTCGAGCTGGAACGACCGCCAGACCACCTCGACCTGGTCGCGGTGCGGGAACAGGTCCAGCGCCCTCTCCAGGCGGCGCTTGCCGATGTAGCACCAGGGACACACGACGTCGGACCAGACCTCTACCTGCATGCCCGGCCCAACGTCGTTGCCCTTTCAACCATTCCCGTGCCTGTTCCGCCGCGTGGGTTGCGAGGAGCCCGTGCAGGCCTGCCGCAGCGGCTCGGCTCGGGAGGGGGACGGTCCCCGGCCCGGGTGCGGTCCGGAGACCGCGGTCTCAGCGGACGCCGACGAGATCGACGACGAACACGAGCGTGGCGCCGGGCGCGATGATCCCGCCGGCCCCACGCTCGCCGTAGGCCTTGTGCGCGGGGATGGTCAGCCGGCGGCGGCCACCGACCTTCATGCCGGCGATGCCCTCGTCCCAGCCCTGGATGACCATGCCGACGCCCAGCCGGAACTCCAGCGGGTCGCCGCGGTCCCAGGAGGCGTCGAACTGCTCGCCCCCGTCGTGCGTGACGCCCACGTAGTGGGCGCTCACCAGGCTGCCCGGGGTGGCCTCGGGTCCGTCGCCGACGACGATGTCCTCGATCACGAGGTCCTCCGGGGCCGGCCCGGTGGGGGGCTCGACGTCCGGTCGGCTCAGCTCGGCCACGGTTCTCCCTCCTGGGCCGGGGCTCTCCCGGCGCCGCACCCATCCAATCAGCGGCCCGGGCGGCCCGCCCGGGGTCACCGCACCACTGCGGGGTCCATCCAGACCGTCTCCCACACGTGGCCGTCGGGGTCGGCGAAGCTCGTCCCGTACATGGAGCCGTGGTCCTGGGCGGGCTGCCACGGCTTTCCGCCGGAGGCGAGGGCACGAGCGAGCATCTCGTCGGCCTCCTCCCGCGAGTCGACCGACAGGGCGTTGAGCACCGTGGTGGCCTGCGCCGGGTCGCCCACCACTCCGGGCACGAAGTCGGCGAAGCGCTCCCGCGTGAGCAGCATGACCACGATCTGCTCGCTGATGACGACGGAGGCGGTGTTGTCGTCGCTGAACTGCTCGTCGAAGCCGAAGCCGAGGCCGGCGTAGAAGGCCTTCGACCGGTCCAGGTCCGCGACGGGAAGGTTGACGAAGATCATGCGCACGGGGACTTCTCCTCGGTGTTCGGCCGGTCGGCCGGGGATCGTGGCACGCGGACGCGGGCCGTCAGTCGTTCCGACCGGCCGCCGGAGCCGAACTCATCGGTCAGCGGTCAGACCCGCTCCAGCGCACCGTCCCGCGGTCGGTCCGCCGCCACGTCGGGCGCCTCGGGGCGGTCGAGCGGATGGGCGGTCTCGTCGGACGGGAGGCGCGCCGCCACGATCGCCACGACGGCCGGCAGCGGCGGCACGAGGCGGCGACGAGGAAGGTCGCCTGGGCAGGCCGGCCACGGTTCCCCTCCGGTGGTCGTGGCCCCGCATGGTCGGCGACGGGTACGACGGTCCGCACGCGATTTCCCGGTCGGCACAGCGGCCCGGGTGCTGCCGTCGCCGCCCCGCACTAGCGTCCCGGCCATGCTCGATCACCTGGCCCTGCAGTGTGCGGACGTCGGCGCCGCGGCGGACTTCTACACGCGGGTGTTCGCCCCCTGCGGGGTCCGGGAGCTCATGCGCTACGAGGGCCCGGGCGGCGCCGTCGTCGGGCTCTGCGGCCCCGACAGCTTCCCGCGCCTGTGGCTGGGCTCCCTGGTCGACCCCGGGCACCGCCCGGTCCACCTGGCGATCTCGGCGCCGTCCCGGGAGGCGGTCGACGCGGTGTTCGCGGCCGCCCGGGAGTCGGGGGCCGAGATCCTGCACGAGCCGCGGATCTGGCCCGAGTACCACCCCGGCTACTACGGCGTCTTCTTCCGCGACCCCGACGGCAACAACGTCGAGGCCGTCCACCACACCTTCCCCTCCTGATGGAGCCGGCGAACGCGCCCTGGTGGACGCGCGCGGTGGCCTACCAGGTCTATCCGCGCTCCTTCATGGACTCCGACGGCGACGGCATCGGTGACCTCGGCGGGATCCTGCAGCGGCTGGACCACCTGGCCGACCTGGGCGTCGACGTCCTCTGGCTCTCGCCGGTCTACCCGTCGCCGCAGGCCGACAACGGCTACGACATCAGCGACTACCAGGACATCGACCCGCTGTTCGGCACGCTCGAGCAGCTCGACCAGCTCATCGCGGCGCTGCACGCCCGGGGCATGCGGCTGCTCATGGACCTGGTGGTCAACCACACCAGCGACGAGCACCCGTGGTTCGTGGAGTCGCGGTCGTCGCCGAGGTCGCCCAAGCGTGACTGGTACTGGTGGCGGCCGCCCCGGCCGGGCTTCGCCGGTGGCGACCCGGGCGCGGAGCCGACCAACTGGCAGTCCTACTTCTCCGGACCGACCTGGGAGTACGACGAGGCCAGCGGCGAGTACTACCTCCACCTGTTCGACCGGAAGCAGCCCGACCTCAACTGGGAGAACCCCGAGGTCCGGCAGGCGGTGTACGCGATGATGCGGTGGTGGCTCGACCGCGGGGTCGACGGCTTCCGCATGGACGTCATCAACATGATCTCCAAGGACGTCGCGGACGACGGGCACCTGCACGACGGCCCGCCGCTGCCCGGCTCCTCGCTCGGCGACGGCACGGGCTCGTTCCTGTGCGGGCCGCGGATCCACGAGTTCCTGCAGGAGATGCACCGCGAGGTGTTCGCCGGGCGGAAGGAGGGGCTCCTGACGGTCGGCGAGATGCCGGGTGTCACCGTGGAGGAGGCCCGGCTGTTCACCGACCCGGCCCGCGACGAGGTGGACATGGTCTTCCAGTTCGAGCACGTCGGCCTGGACCACGGGGCGTCGAAGTGGGACCTCCGCCCGCTGCGCATGCGCGACCTGAAGGCCTCGTTCGGCCGCTGGCAGGCGGGACTGGCCGACGTGGGCTGGAACTCCCTCTACTGGGACAACCACGACCAGCCGCGGGCGGTCTCCCGGTACGGCGACGACTCCCCCGAGTTCCGCCGCGACTCCGCGACCTGCCTGGCCACGCTGCTGCACCTGCACCGGGGGACGCCCTACGTCTACCAGGGCCAGGAGCTCGGCATGGCGAACTTCCCGTTCGCCTCCGTCGACGACTTCCGGGACGTCGAGTCGGTCAACCACTTCGCGGCGGCCATGGTGGCCGGCGTCGACCCGGCCACCGTCCTGACCGCGCTGCGCCGGATGAGCCGGGACAACGCCCGCACCCCGGTGCAGTGGGACGCCACCCCGAACGCCGGGTTCACGACCGGGACGCCGTGGCTGCCGGTGAACCCCGACCACGTCCAGTGGAACGCCGAAGCCCAGCGCACGGACCCGGACTCGGTGCTGGCCCACTACCGGCGGCTGATCACGCTGCGCCACGAGAGCCCGGTGGTGGCCCTCGGCGACTTCGCGATGCTGCTGCCCGAGCACGACGACGTCTACGCGTTCACCCGCAGCCTGGACGGTGACGTCCTGCTCGTGGTCTGCAACCTGAGCCGGACGCCGTACCTGCTGGCCGAGCTCCTGCCCCAGGCGCTGGACGCCCGGCTGGTGCTGGGGAACCTGGCCGACGAGGACCCCGAGCTGCTGCGTCCGTGGGAGGCCCGGGTGCTCAGCCTCTCCTGAGCGGGCAGGCACGGCGCTGGACCGTTCAGGGATCCCGGTGGGCGCGAGAACGCCGCGAGTGTGCGCTGATCGGGGCTTCATCCCAGCCATGACCCCGATGAGCGCACAGTCACGGGGGGCCGAATATGCGCGTGAGGGCCCGCACTCCGGCCCGTAGGGTGCGGTAACCGTGAGCCGGCTCGTGGAAGCAGTACTGCCGGCCCGCATGGGGACGTCGTTCCGCTGGCTGGTCGGCTCCGCGTGGATCGGCAACCTGGGCGACGGCATCGCGCTGGCCGCGGGGCCGCTCCTGGTCGCCTCGCAGACCTCGGACCCCCTCCTCGTCGCCCTCGCCGGGCTCCTGCAGCGCCTGCCGTGGCTGCTCTTCGGGTTGCACGCCGGCGTGCTCGCCGACCGCGTCGACCGGCGGCTGCTCGTCGTCGTCGTGGACCTGCTGCGGGCCGGCGTCCTCGCCGCCCTGACGGTCGTGCTCGTGACCGGGCGCGTCGACATCACCGCCGTCCTGGTCACCATGTTCCTGCTGGGCACCGCGGAGGTATTCGCCGACACCACCGGCGGCACGCTGCTGCCGATGGTGGTGCAGAAGGGCGACCTCGGTGTGGGCAACGCCCGGCTGATGACCGGTCAGCTGACGATGAACGAGCTCGCCGGGCCCGCCCTCGGCGCGGCGCTCTTCGCCGCGGGGACGGCGTGGCCGTTCCTGACCCAGGCCGTGTGCGTCGCGCTCGGCGCCGTGCTCGTGTCGCGCATGGCGCCGACGCCGGCTCCCCGACCCGAGGGGCGCAGCCACGTCGGCCGGGACGTCGTCGAGGGCTTCCGCTGGGCCTGGGGGAACCCGGCCGTGCGCACGCTGACACTCACCATCGTCACGTTCAACGTCACCTATGGCGCCGCCTGGTCCGTCCTCGTGCTCTACTCGACGCAGACGCTGGACATGGGCGCGGTCGGGTTCGGTCTGCTCACCACGGTCGGGGCCGTGGGCGGGCTGGTGGCGACGGCGGGCTACGACTGGCTGGAACGGCACGCGAGCCTGGCCTCGATCATGAAGGTCGGGCTGCTCGTCGAGACCGGCACCCACCTGGGCCTCGCGCTGACCACGACCGCGTGGGTCGCGATGGTGATCATGTTCGTGTTCGGCGCGCACGTGTTCGTCTGGGGGACGACGTCGCGCACCGTCCGGATGCGGGCGGTGCCCACGGAGCTGCAGGGCCGGGTCGGCAGCCTCTACTCGGTCGGCCTGTTCGGCGGCATCGTCGTCGGCCAGGCGCTGGGCGGGGTCATCGCGAAGGTCTGGGGCATCACCGGCCCCTTCTGGTTCGCCTTCCTGGGCTCCGCGGTCATCCTCGCCCTGATCTGGCGGGAGCTGGCGCACATCTCCCACGCCGACGAGGTCGCGCTCTCCGAGTGACGCGCCGTCGGCACGGTGCCGACCCTCGGGATTCCTGCTGGAGCTCGACGGGCCGCTCACGCCACTGCCCCCCGGGACCCCGCGCGTCCCGGCGACGTGAGCTCCCGTCCGCCTGCCCTGACCGCCGCGAGTGTGCGCTGATCGGGGCTTCATCCCAGCCATGACCCCGATGAGCGCACAGTCGCGGGGAGCAGCTCAGCTCAGCGGGCTCCGGGGCAGCAGCCGGTCGCTGATGATCCGCTTCTGGATCTCGCTGGTGCCCTCGAAGATCGTCGTCAGCCGGGCGTCGCGCCAGTGCCGCTCGACCTGCCGTTCGGTGGTGTAGCCGTTGCCGCCGTGCAGCTGCATGGCCTGGTTGGTCACCCGCACCGACATCTCGGTCGCCTCGAGCTTGACCATCGAGGCCTCCTTCTCGCAGCGCACGCCCAGGTCGATGAGGTGCGCGACCTGCCGGTAGAAGGCGCGGGACTGCTCGATCTGCGCGGCCATCCCGGCGACGGCGAACCGGAGCGCCTGGAAGTCGCCGATCGGGTGGCCGAACTGCTCGCGCTCCTGCAGGTAGAGGATCGAGTCCTCCAGCGCGGCCCGCGCCAGGCCGACCGCGCGGGCGGCGGTGTGCACCCGCGCGGTGTTGAGGAACTTCTGCGCCTCGGCGAACCCGGCCCGCTCGGCGGCGGCGCCCTCCTCCTTCGCGGCATCGGCCTCGTCGATGACGTTCTCGCGAGGGATGCGGACGCCGTCGAAGGTCAGGTCCCAGGTGAGGAAGCCGTGGTAGCCGACCTTGTCGATCGGGTAGCCGGTGAGCCCCTCGGGGAACTCGCCGCGCTTCTTCTCCAGCAGCAGGTTGACCAGTCCGTTCGACCGCGACTCCCCCGGTTCGGGGTCCCGCTCGCGCACGAGCACCTGGATGAAGTCGGCGGCCTTGGCGTTGCCGCACCAGCGCTTGCGGCCGGTGACCACCCACTCGTCGCCGTCCAGGACCGCGCGGGTGGAGACGCTCGCCAGGTCGGAACCGGCGTCGGGCTCGGACAGGGCGATCGCGCCGATCCACTCGCCGCGGGCGCTGCGGGACAGCAGCTCGTGCCGGCGGTCGGCGTCGGCCACCGCCGTCCCCAGGCCCTGCGACCGCGCCAGGATGCTCGCCGTCGACATCCAGGCGCGGGCCAGCTCCTCGCTGACCATGCAGTACTCGAAGACGCCGAGCCCCAGACCGCCGTTCTCGGCGGGCACCGTGATGCCGAACCAGCCGAGCTCGGCCAGCCGGGTCAGCAGGGACGCCGGGATCTCGCCTTTCTGCGGGTCGAGCTCGTCGGCGACCGGCAGCACCTCCTCCATAGCGAACCGGCGGGCCTGCTCCTGCAGCTGCTCCCGCTCCGGTGTGTGCCACGGCGGGAGCAGTGCCGGCGGCGGCGGCGCCAGCACGTCGACGGGGTCCTCGGCACGGGTCGACGTCACTGTCGGCCTCCTGGGTCAGGGAGTGATCGGGTACACCTCGGCGGCAGGCCATTCCCCCCGCACGCCGCCGTCATCCGCGAACGTGACCGGGACCACCGCCTAGGGTTCCCGGCGTGACAGAGCCGTTGATGATCCTGGTCGCCGGGCCGTACCGCAGCGGTACCGGTGACGATCCCGACCGCATCGCCGCCAACCACCGTGTGATCCAGGAGGCGTGCCTGCGGCTGTTCCGGGCCGGGCACCTCGCGGTCAACGGCGAGGACCTCGCCCTGCCGCTCGCCCGGCTGGCCGGGTCGACGCGGGTCGGCGACGCCGCTTTCGACGAGGTGTTCCACCCGCTGGGACGGCGGCTGGTGGCGCGCTGCGACGGGGTCCTGCGGCTGCCCGGGGAGTCGGCCGGCTCCGACGAGATGGTGGCGATCGCCCGCGCCCGGGGCGCCGCAGTCTGGACCAGCATCGACGACGTCCCGGCCGCGCCACGACCCTGCCCACCTCCCGCCCGATGAGCGGCACCCCCGGGATCGACGTCCCCGACTCCCGCGGCCGCACCGGGCTGGACCGGGTGGGCCGCGACCTGACCGGCAACCCCGATGTCGTCGTCCGCGACGTGGAGCTGCTGGCCAGCGGCTGGCACGTGCTCCGCCGGACGACCCTCGACCGTCGTCGTCGCGACGGACGGTGGGTGACCGAGCAGCGGGAGACCTACGACCGGGGCAACGGTGCGACCCTGCTGCTCTACGACCTCGAGCGCCGCAGCGTGCTGCTCACCCGCCAGTTCCGGTATCCGGTCTACGTCAACGGCCATCCCGACGGGCTGCTGCTGGAGACGGCGGCCGGGCTGCTGGACGACGACGCCCCGGAGGTCGCCGTGCGTCGCGAGGCCGAGGAGGAGCTCGGTGTCTCCGTCGGGGAGCTGGAGCACGTCTTCGACGTCTTCATGAGCCCCGGGTCGGTGACCGAGCGGCTGCACTTCTACGCCGCGCCCTACCGCCCGGCCGACCGCACCGGGACCGGTGGCGGCCTCGAGGAGGAGGGGGAGGACATCGAGGTCGTCGAGCTGCCCTTCGACCAGGCGCTGGCCATGGTGGACGACGGCCGGATCGCGGACGCGAAGACGGTGATGCTGCTCCAGTGGGCCGCCCTCCGCGGCCCCTTCCGCGCCTGATCCCCGCTTCCGGTACGGAAAGCGGCGTCGTCACACTCCTCTTTCTGTACCGGAAGCGGGGAGATCAGGTGCGGGTGCGGGCCTTCGCGAGCTGGACGTAGTGGTCCACCAGGGAGGCGTCGTCCACGGCGCCGGTGTTGAGCGCCTTGCCCGGGTCCACGCCCTGGAAGAGCTTCTTCAGCGGGACCTCCAGCCGCTTGCCCGTCCGCGTGTGCGGCACCCCGGGGACGGCGATGATCTCGTCGGGCACGTGCCGGGGGCTGGCCTGCTCCCGGATCGCGGACCTGATCCGCGCCCGCAGCTCGTCGGTCAGCTCCTCCCCCGGCGCGAGCTGCACGAACAGCGGCATCCAGTAGCCGCCGTCGGGCTGCTCCACCCCGAGGACGACGCAGTCGACGACGGCCGGGATCGACTCGACCGCCGCGTAGATGTCCGCGGTCCCCATCCGCACCCCGCCGCGGTTGAGGGTCGAGTCCGAGCGGCCGGTGATGACGCACGTCCCGCGCGGCGTGATCTCCAGCCAGTCGCCGTGCCGCCACACCCCGGGCCAGGGCTCGAAGTACGCCTCCCGGTACCGCGCGCCGTCGGGGTCGTTCCAGAAGTACAGCGGCATCGAGGGCATCGGCTCGGTGACGACCAGCTCGCCGACCTCCCCGACGACCGGCTGACCGTCCTCGTTCCACGCGGCCACGGCGACGCCGAGCATCGGCCGCTGCAGCTCCCCCGCCGTCACCGGCAGCAGAGGCGAGCTGCCGATGAAGCCGGTCGCGACGTCGGTGCCGCCGGAGGCGGAGACCAGCTGCACGTGGTCGGCGACCGCGTCGTACACCCACTCGTACGCCGCGGCGGGCAGCGGTGACCCGGTCGAGCCGAGCAGCCGCAGCGCCGACAGGTCGTGCCGGTCCCGCGGTCGGACGCCGGCCTTCATGCACGCGGTGAGGTATCCGGCGCTGGTCCCCAGCTGGGTGATCCCGACCCGCGCGGCCAGGGCGAACTGCGCGTCGACCTCGGGGTAGGCCGGCGCGCCGTCGTGCAACACCGCCGTCGCCCCGCACAGCAGGGAGGAGACGACGACGTTCCACATCATCCAGGCCGTCGACGTGTACCAGTAGAAGCGGTCGCCCGGACCCAGGTCGTTGTGCAGGTCGCCCCACTTCCGGTGCTCGAGCACCACGCCGCCGTGCCCGTGCACGATGCCCTTCGGCAGCCCGGTGGTGCCCGACGAGTAGAGGATCCACAGCGGGGAGTCGAAGGGCAGCGGCTCGAACACCGGCTCCTGCTCCTCGGCCACCGCCTCCGCCCACGGCAGCGCCCCGTCGGGCACCTCGTCGGGGAACAGCCGGGGGACGGCGACCGTCGTCCGCACGGTCGGCAGCGCGGCCCGCAGCTGCGCGACGACGTCGCGGCGGTCGTGCGCCTTGCCGTTGAACCGGTACCCGTCGACCGCGACCAGCACGGTGGGCTCGATCTGGGCGAACCGGTCGAGGACGGCCCGGGTGCCGAAGTCGGGCGCGCACGACGACCACACCGCCCCGACCGACGCCACGCCGAGGAACGCGACGACCGCCTCGGGCACGTTGGGCAGATAGCCGGCCACCCGGTCACCCCGCTGCACGCCGAGCCGCCGCAGCGTGGCCGCGAAGGCCCCGACCTGGGCACGCAGCCGGGCCCAGGACACCTCGGTGGGCTCGGTGTCCTCGGCGACGACGACCAGCGCGGGATACCGGTCGGTGCCGTGCCGCAGCGCCTGCTCGGCGTAGTTCACCGTCGTCCCCGGGAACCAGACGGCGCCGGGCATGCTGCGGTCGGTCAGCACCCGGTCGTCGGGGACGCCGGGGAGCACCCCGGTCCAGGTGGCGACGTCGCCCCAGAACTGGTCGAGGTGCTCGACCGACCAGCGCCACAGGGCGTCGTAGTCGGGCGGGTCCCCGAAGGACAGCCCGCGCCGCTCCTCCACCCAGCGGGCGAAGGCGGCGACGCGGGTGCGTCGCATGCCTTCGGGGGTCGGACTCCACAGCACCTCGGCACGCTCCTCCACGCCCGCACCATGCCATCCTGTGCGCCATCCTGTGCGCGCGCCCACCACGCCTTCCCGCCGACCACCGAGGAGCGCCGGTGCAACCCGATCCCGCCGACCAGCGGAACGTGCTGGGCGGCCCCCTCGAGCCGTGCGGCACCGAGCCGCTGACCGGCTTCTACCGGGACGGCTGCTGCACCAGCGGGCCGGAGGACCTCGGCTCGCACACCGTCTGCGCCGTCGTCTCCGCGGACTTCCTCGAGATGCAGCGCGAGCTCGGGAACGACCTGTCCACCCCGCGCCCGGAGTACGGCTTCCCCGGCCTCCGACCGGGTGACCGGTGGTGCGTCGTGGCCGTGCGCTGGCTGCAGGCCTACCAGGCGGGTGCCGCGGCCGGCGTCGTCCTGGCCGCCACCAACGCCCGGGCGCTGGAGATCGTACCGATCGAGGCCCTGCGGCAGCACGCGGTGGACGTCCCGGACGACCTCAGCGGCCTGGACTGAACGCGGTTAGCGTCGACGACATGGCCGACGCCGATCTCCACTTCTACTTCGATCCGGTCTGCCCGTTCGCGTGGATGACCAGCAAGTGGGTCCGGAAGGTGGCGGCACAGCGCGAGTACGCCGTCGACTGGCGGTTCATCTCACTGCGGCTGCTCAACGCGCACATCGACTACGCGACCCATTTCCCACCCGACTACGAGGCCGGGCACACCGCCGGGCTGCGCCTGCTGCGCGTTGCCTCCCGGGTGCGCGCGGAGCACGGCCGCGCGACGGTGGGGCCGCTGTACGAGGCGTTCGGCCGGCACATCTTCGAGGTGGAGCGGCCGCCGGACCCGGCGCTGCGCGGGACGCAGGACTACGTGGCCCCCATCCTCGCCGAGGTGGGGCTGCCCACCGCCCTCGCCGACGCGGTGGACGACGAGTCGGCGGACGCCGAGATCCGGGCGGAGACCGACGAGGCACTGGCGCTGACCGGCAAGGACGTCGGCACGCCCATCCTGCACTTCCGGCCGCCGGGCGGGACCTCCTTCTTCGGCCCGGTGATCAGCCGCCTGCCCGACGACGACCAGGCCGTGGAGCTGTGGGACCACGTCGTCGCCCTGGCCGGCTTCCCCGGCTTCGCCGAGCTGAAGCGGAGCCTGCGGGAGCGGCCCCAGGTTCCCGCCTTCGGCGTCCGGCCGGGCGAGACCGGCGTCGAGGAGGACTGGCACGGCGGGAGCCGGCGGCTGAAGCGCTGAGCGCGGAATGAACCGCGGGGGGACGGCGCTCCGGCGAGGATGAGCGACCTCCTCGACGTGCCGGTGACCACCCTCCAGGGCGAGACGACGACGCTGCGGGCGCTGACCGGCGGTTCCGCGGCCCTGGTCGTCAACGTGGCCAGCCGGTGCGGGTTGACCCCGCAGTACGCCCAGCTGGAGGCGCTGCAGCGGGAGTACGGCGGTCGCGGCCTCACCGTCGTCGGCGTGCCGTGCAACCAGTTCGGAGGACAGGAGCCGGGCACCACGGAGGAGATCGCCGAGTTCTGCTCCGCGACCTACGGCGTCACCTTCCCGATGACCGAGAAGGTGGAGGTCAACGGCCCAGGCGCCCATCCGCTGTACCAGCGGCTGACGGCGGTGCCCGACGTCGACGGCGAGGCCGGCGACGTCCAGTGGAACTTCGAGAAGTTCCTCCTCTCCGGCCAGGGCGACGTCGTGGCCCGTTTCCGGCCGCGGACCCGGCCCGACGCCCCGGAGGTCCGGGCGGCGATCGAGTCGGTCCTGCCCGGCTGAGCACTCCGGGGCCCTGTCGCCCGGACGACGGGACCGTCCACGAGCGGCAGGTAAGGTAAGCCTTCCTTATCCCGCCCGTCCCCCGGAGCCGCTCGTGACCGCCACGACCGCCGCTCCGGCGCGGGAGCGCGCCCCGTCCGGTGGACGGCGGAGCAGGAGCCGGCGGCTGGCGGGCCTGCTCGTCCTCCTCGCCCTGGTCGCGGGCGCCTGCCTCGCGAGCATCGCCGTCGGGACGCGGTCGATCGGCCTGGGCGAGGTCTGGCGCGCCCTGTTCGACAGCGGCCTGACCAGCGAGGAAGCGGTCGTCGTCCGCCAGCTGCGGGTCCCGCGCACGGCGCTCGGCCTGATGGTGGGCCTGGCGCTCGGGGTCGCCGGCGCGCTCATGCAGGGGCACACCCGCAATCCGCTCGGCGATCCCGGCCTCCTCGGCGTGACGGCCGGCGCGAGCCTGGCCGTCGTCCTGGCCATCGCCGTCCTCGGCATCGGCAGCCCGTCGGGCTACGTGTGGTTCGCCTTCGCCGGCGCCCTGGCGGGCACGGTGGCCGTCTACGCGATCGGCTCGGCCGGCCGCGGCGGCGCCACCCCGGTCACCCTCGCCCTGGCCGGCGCCGCCCTCTCCGCGCTGCTCTACGGGCTGGTCCGCGCCGTCCTGGTCAGCGACCAGCAGACCCTCGACTCCTACCGGTTCTGGGTCGTCGGCGCGCTGGCCGGCCGCGGGGCCGACATCGCGTGGCAGGTGGCACCGTTCGTCGTCGCCGGCCTGCTGCTGGCCGTCCTCAACGCGCCGGCGCTGAACCTGCTCGGCCTCGGCGACGACGTCGCCCGGGGTCTGGGGCAGCGGATCTGGCTGGCCCGCCTGGTCGGGCTGGCCGCCATCACGCTCCTGGCCGGCGCCGCGACCGCCGCCTGCGGGCCGATCGCCTTCGTCGGCCTGGTCGTGCCGCACGCCGTCCGGGCCGTCACCGGGCCCGACCACCGCTGGCTGGTCCCCTGCTCGGGGCTCGCCGGTGCGGTGCTGCTGCTCGTGGCCGACGTCATCGGCCGGGTGGTGGCGCGCCCGGGCGAACTGCAGGTGGGCATCGTGCTGGCACTGGTGGGCGCGCCGTTCTTCATCGCGCTCGTGCGCCGCCGCCGGACGGCGACCCTGTGAGCGTCGGGACCCTGCCCCCGACCAGCGCGCCGCGGCGGGGGACCGTCGTCCGCGTCGGCCCGGCATCGGGTGTCCTCCGCTGGCGGGCCGTCGCCGTGCCGGCGGCCGCGGTCGTCGTCCTCGTGCTGCTGTCGGCGGTGAGCCTCGGCCGGGGCGACTTCCCCATCGGCGTGCCCGACGTCCTCCGCACCCTGGTCGGCCTGGGCGAGGGCGCGCAGCCGTTCATCGTCCTCGAGCTGCGCGCGCCGCGGGTGGTCGTCGGCCTGCTGGTGGGCCTGGCGCTCGGTGTGGCCGGCGCGCTGTTCCAGACCTTCGCCCGCAACCCGCTCGCCTCCCCCGACACCCTCGGCATCACGATGGGCGCCTCGGTCGGCGCGGTCGGGGCCATCGTCCTCGGCTCCGGCGGCGCGGTCGGCGGAGCGCTCACCGGGCTCGGCATCCCCCTGGCCGCACTGCTGGGGGCGCTCCTGACCGGCGTCCTGCTGTTCCTGCTCGCCTGGCGGGCGGGGCTCGACGGCTACCGGCTGGTCCTCGTGGGCATCGCGCTGTGGTCCGTCGGCACCGCGCTGACCGACTGGCTGCTCACCCACGCCGAGATCCACGACGCGGCGTCGGCCTACGTCTGGATCACCGGGTCGCTCAACGCCCGCACCTGGGACCACGCCGTCCCGCTCGCCGGAGCGCTGGCGGTGCTGCTCCCGCTCGCCCTGGCGGCCGGCCGGGTCCTCGGCGCCCTCCAGTTCGGCGACGACACCGCCCGGGGGCTGGGTGTCCGGCTGCAGACCGCCCAGGGCGCCGTCGTCCTGGTGGCCGTCGGCTGCGTGGCGTTCGCCGTCTCCGCCGCCGGGCCGATCACCTTCGTCTCCCTGGTGGTGCCGCACATCGCCGTCCGCCTGGCCGGCGGCTCGCGGCCGCCGCTGCTGGCCTCCGGCCTGCTCGGCGCGGTGCTGGTCGTGGGTGCCGACCTCGTCACCCGCACCGTCCTGCCCGAGGCGCTGCCGGTGGGCATCCTCACCGCCGTCCTCGGTGCGCCGTACCTGCTCTGGCTCCTCGTCCGCGGAAGGCGGCTGTCGACCGTATGACCGAACTCCTGCACCGGCCGGAGACGGCGAGCGGACGGGTCCGTCTCGCCGCCGAGCGCGTCACCCTGGTCTACGACGACCACGTCGCCGTCCGGAACCTGGACCTGCAGCTCCCCGAGGGCTCGTTCACCGCGATCGTCGGACCCAACGGCTGCGGCAAGTCCACCCTGCTGCGCGCGCTGGGCCGGCTGATGCGCCCGGCCGGCGGGCAGGTGCTGCTGGACGGGCGGGCCATCGCGCGGACCCCGACCCGCGAGGTCGCCAAGGTGCTGGGACTCCTGCCGCAGGCGCCCGTCGCGCCGGAGGGGCTCACCGTGGCCGAGCTGGTGGCCCGGGGCCGGCACCCGCACCAGAGCTGGCTGCAGCAGTGGTCCCGGGACGACGAGGCGGCGGTCGCCGAGGCGCTGGCCTGGACCGACCTCGCCGACCTGGCCGACCGCCCGGTCGACGAGCTGTCCGGCGGGCAGCGGCAGCGGGCGTGGATCTCGATGGCGCTCGCCCAGGGCACCGACCTGCTGCTGCTGGACGAGCCCACGACGTACCTCGACCTCTCGCACCAGGTCGACGTCCTGGACCTGGTCGGCCGGCTGCACGCCGAGCGCGGCCGCACCGTCGTCGTGGTGCTGCACGACCTGAACCTGGCCGCCCGGTACGCCGAGCGCCTGGTCGCCCTGAAGGACGGCGAGCTCGCGGCCGTCGGCGCGCCGGTCGAGGTGCTCACCGAGAGGCTGCTGGCCGACGTCTTCGACCTCGAGGCGAGGATCCTCCCGGACCCGGTGACGGGGACGCCGATGGTCGTGCCCGTCCGCCGCCTCCGCTGAGCGGCAGCCCCTCCCGTCCACGAACCCCGGGGGCGCAGCGGCGACTCCGGCCCCCAGGGGGAGTCAGCTGGAGAGGGCGGCCGGGGTCTCCGGGAGCGGGGACGGCGCCGGTACCGCGCGGGCCGTCTGCGCCAGCACGATGCCCGTCAGGACGACGGCCCCGCCGAGGACCTGCCAGCCGCTGAGCACCTGCTCCAGCCAGAGCCACGCGACGATCGAGGCGAACACCGGCTCGACCGTGGCGACCAGGCCGGCGGCCGTGGGCGCCAGGTGGCGCAGGGCCGCGATCGACAGCCAGAACGGCACGACCGCACCGAGGACGACGATCCAGACCACGAGCGCCCCGAGAGGCAGCTCCAGCGAGCCGAGGGACACCGGCACCCGCTCGCCGAGGACGTCGGCGTCGAACCGCCACCAGGGCGCCGCCACGGCCCAGAAGACCGCCGCGGCCACGAAACTCCAGCAGGTCAGCGCCACCGGGTCGCGCGTCCCGGCTCCGCGCTCCCCCATCAGGTAGTACGTGGCCAGGCACAGGGCGGCGAGCAGCGCCGCGCCGACGCCCAGCGGGTCGAGCGATCCGCCGTCCCGCCACACCTCGGCGACGAACACCAGGCCCGACAGCGACAGCAGCAGCGCCACCCAGAGCCGGCTGCGCACCTTCTCCTTGCGGACCAGCCAGACGTAGAGCGCGATGAACACCGGCGCGGTCATCTCGAAGACCAGCGCGATCCCGACCGGCATCCGGCCGATCGCCACGTAGTAGAGGAACTGGGTCAGCGCCACGCCCACCACGCCGAACACGGCGAGGAAGGGGATCTCGCGCACGCCGACCCGCAGCCGCCCCGGTGCGGCCACCGCCAGGACCGCCAGCAGAGCCACGGCTGCGCCGGTGCACCGCAGGGCGGTGAGCCGGGTGGGTTCGATGCCCGCCTCCAGCGCGAGGGTGGACACCGTTCCGTTGACCGCGAAGATGCCGGCCGCGGCGAGGGTGAACGCATAGCCGAGAGCGGGGCGGGCGGTCCGGGGCACGTCGGCGAAGGTAGTCCCCAACGATCCCGTAGCCCCCTACCGGGCACCGCCGCGGCGCGTTCACAGGTTGGTCGGGTTCCCTCGGGGCATGAGCCGTCGTGCGCCGTGGTCGCGACGCCGCCGCCGGACGCTGCTCGCGCTCGCCCTCGGCATCGTGCTCTGCGGCCTGGGCGCGATCGCCCTGCCCGCGCAGTACGGCGGGACGTCGGGCCTGCTGGCCCTGCTGTGCGCGTTCCTCCTGGTGTCGGCCACCGCGGTCTTCGTCGTCGTCCCCGGGCCGGGCACGCCCGGCATCCTGCTGCGGTCGGTGCCGCTGGCCGCGTCGGCACTGGTCGTCGCCGTCCTGCTGCTGCTCTCGGCCCCGGAGGACCTCCGGACCCTCTGGTGGCTCACCGCCGCCGCGGCCGCCGCGTGGACCGCCGGTGCGGCGTGGCGGACCCGGCGTCGGGACGTCTGAGCGGGACGACACACTGCAGGCCATGGAGCTGCCCGCCGCCCTGTACGAGCCGACGGACGACGGATGGCTCGCCACCGCCCTGACGATCGGGCCCTGGCACCCCGGCTTCCAGCACGCCGGCCCCCCGGCGGCCCTGCTCCTGCGGCAGGCGGAGCGGGCGAGCGCGATCGCGGGCGGCCAGACGGTCCGGCTGGCCTACGACATCTTCGCCCCGGTCCCGGTCGGCCCGGTGCGAGTGCGCACCTCCGTCGTCCGCCCCGGGCGGCGGATCGAGCTGGTCGAGGCGGTCCTGTCGGCCGGCGACGACCGGCCGCTGATGCGCCTGTCGGCCTGGCGGATGCGCAGCCGCGAGGACGGCGCCGCGCCGCAGATGGCCGCACCCCACCCGGCCGCGGCGGGACCGCAGGAGAGCCGCCCCGAGGAGGCCGCCTTCTTCACCACCGACGTGGCCTACCACCGGGCGCTGGACTGGCGGTTCGCCACGGGGAGCTTCAACTCGGCCGGGCCGGCCTCGGCCTGGACCACCCCGCGGTGCGCGCTGGTGACGGGGGAACCGATGACCGCCCTGGAGCACCTGCTGGTCATGACCGACGCCGCGAGCGGGATCTCCGCCGAGCTGGACTGGACGGCGGCCACCTTCGCCAACGTCGACCTGCTCGTCTCCCTCCACCGGCCGCCGCGCGGCGAGTGGCTCGGCATGGACGCCCGCACCACGCTGGGCGGAACGGGCGCGGCGCAGTGCACCGCGGTGCTGTTCGACGCCGAGGGGGCCATCGGCCGGTCGGCGCAGTCGCTCTTCGTCGAACCACGCTGAGCCACCAGCGGGTTTGGCACGGCTGCACCCGAGCCGCCAAGGTGGACCTGATGACCGACCGATCGACAGGAGGGGCATGGACGCACTGATCGAGCTCCGCGACTGGCTCTCCAGCCGGGGCCTCGAGGTCGTGCTGATCATCCTGGGCTCGGTGCTGCTGGCGCGCTTCGTCTCGTGGGTGGGCGGCAAGATCACCACCCGCATCGACGCGCGGGCCACGGGCGGCGACGCCCTCGTCCGGTCCGAGGCCGCGAAGCACCGCCACTCCCTCACCCAGGTGCTCACCTGGGCCGCCGTCGTGCTCATCTACTCGATCGCGGTGTTCTTCGTCCTCGACCGGCTCGGCGTGCCGGTGACCGGCCTGGTCGCGCCCGCGACGGTGCTCGGCGTCGGCCTCGGCTTCGGCGCGCAGCGGATCGTCGGCGACGTCCTGGCCGGCTTCTTCATCATCACCGAGCGGCAGTACGGGTTCGGCGACGTCGTCGCGATCAGCGTCACCGGCGCGGCCGAGGCGGCCACCGGGACCGTCGAGGACGTGACGCTGCGGGTCACCCGCGTGCGCTCCCCCAACGGCGAGGTCGTCACCGTGCCCAACGGGCAGATCGTGAAGGTGGTCAACCTGTCGCGCGACTGGGCGCGTGCGGTGGTCGACGTCCCGATCCCCACCAGTGTGGACGTCAACCGGGCGAACGAGATCCTGCGCGAGGTGGGCCGCGAGGCGTTCCGCGACCCGGCGCTGCGGCCGCTGCTGCTGGACCCGCCCAGCCTCATGGGCGTGGAGAGCCTCGACCTCGACCAGGTCAACGTGCGGATGGTCGCGCGCACGCTGCCGGGCAAGCAGTTCGAGGTGGGCCGTGACCTGCGCGCCCGCGTCGTCCTGGCGTTCCGCCACCAGGGGATGAGCGTGCCGCCGCCGACGACCGAGGCCATGGCCCTGGACGGCACGGCGGGCGACGGCCACGGGCGCGAGGAGGGGCGATGACCGAGCCGGAGCGGTCCACGGGCGAGCAGCCGGTCGTCACCCCCTCGGTGACCACGGCACCGGCCCGCGACGGCTGGCGCTCGCGGATCCCGGCGCACCTGGGCCGGGCCCGCACGTCGACGGTGGTGCTGGGCGTCCTCTTCCTGGCGATCGGGGCGCTGTACCTGAACATCCGCCCCGAGGTGCCGAACACGTCCTCGAGCACCACCGCCGGCACCGGCACCGGCACGGGCACCGTGCAGACGGTGCCCACCACGACGCCCCCGGCTCCCGAGACGACCGCGGAACCGTCACCCACGACGACGACGGCGCCCCGGACGACGAGCACGCCCACCACCAGCACCCGCACCACCACCACCACCGGCGAGCCCACGGGAACGACCACCCCGCCGGAGGAGACCGCCGACACCTCGGTCCCGACCTCCTCCTCCCTCCCGAGCCGGCCTCCCTCCCCGACCGTGGTGAGCCCCTCCGGCTGAGCCGTCGGCAGCGTGGCGTCAGAGCGACGTGGTGACGGCGATGCCGGGGCGCAGGCCCACCTCCGCCAGGGCGGTGGGCGCCCCGTGGAGCGGCAGGTCTCGCGTGACCAGCCGGCGCGGGTCGAGCCGCCCCGCGGCGATGAGCCCCGGATGAGCCCCAGCAGCTCGGGATGGCTCGCACGGGTGCCGGCCTGCCGGGCCACCCTCCCTACGATCGACCGGGTGCCGACCCTCACCGTCGCCGAGCGCTTCTGCGGCCCGCCGGGGACCGCCAACGGCGGATACCTGGGCGGCCGGCTGGCCGCACTGGTCGGCGGGCCCACGGTCAGCGTGCGACTGCGCCGTCCCGTCCCGCTGGAGCGGCCGCTCGAGGTCCGGCCCGGAGACGGCGGCCGGGATCTCCGGAACGGCGCCGAGCTGGTGGACGGCGAGGAGCTGCTGGCCACCGCGGTTCCGGCCGACCTGGACCTCGACGTGCCCGCGCCGCCGTCGCCCGCCGAGGCGGCCGCGGCCCAGGCCGCCCTGCCGCCGCGCGTCGGGCACCCCTATCCGCGCTGCTTCGGCTGCGGGCCCGACCGGGTTCCCGGCGACGCGGTCGCGGTGTTCGTGGGTCCGCTGCCCGACCGGCCGGAGCTCTGGGCGGGGACCTTCCGGCCGACGGCGCAGCTCCCGTCGTCCACCGGCGAGGCCGCACCGGAGACGGTGTGGGCGGCGCTGGACTGCCCGTCGCTGCAGCCGGCCGCACCCGCCCTCACCAGCCCGTGGCTGCTCGGCACGCTGACCGTCCGGCAGGAGCGGCCGGTGGCGGTCGGCGCCGAGCACGTGCTCCTGGCCTGGTCGGTCGGCCGCGGGGGCCGCCGCGCGTTCACGGCGTCGGCGATCGTGGGTCCTGGCGGGGAGGTCTGCGCCCGCGCCCGGGCGGTCTGGTTCGAGATCCTGCCGTCCTGACGCCGCGGGGCCGGTGCGCCGCCTGCGGTTGATCATCGTCTGCGGGACCGCCCACGCGGCGTGTCCTCGCGTGCCGCGTGCCCGGTGACGATGATCAACGCGGCTGGGGTCGGATCAACGCGGTTGGGGTCGCCATCCTCGGCTCGAGAGCGCGCGGCGGGTGCGTTCGACGACGGCGGTCGGCCCGCCGAGGTGCCGCCCGGCGAAGCGGAGCGTGAGCCACCCGTCGGCCGCCATCAACGAGTACCGGTCGATGTCCCGGCCGAACTGCTCCCGCTCGGCGTGCTGGCGCCCTTCGTACTCCAGGGCGATCTTCCACCGCGAGTAGCCGAGATCGGCGTGCGCCACCACCTGCCCCCAGCCATCGGGGATCGGCACCTGCACCTCGGGATCGGGGAGGTCACTGGTGAGGAGCCAGTACCTGAGCCTGCTCTCGGGCGGCGAGCCGGCGCTGCCCGTGAGGTGGGTCGCCCACCGGCGGGCCGGCACCACGCCACGCACCCGCTGCGCACGCGACAGTCGGCGCTGCAGGCGTGCGGCGTCCAGGTGGCCGGACCGCACGAGGGCGTCCCCGAGCGCCAGGAGGTCGGCCGGAGGCACGTGCTGCGCCATGTCGAGGTAGGTCTGCGCTCCGGATGTGACGCGCAGCCCGTCCACGTCGATCACGTCGTCCTCGGCCAGTGCGCGGGCATGGACCCGGATCCCGCCCCGCTGCGGCAGGACCTGCCGGGGCGTGAGGACCACGTGCACGTCCTGCGACGCCGGACCGGCCCCGAGCAGGGCGGTCGCCGTGTGCAGGCCGAAGGCGGCGTCGTCGGGCAGGACTCCCGCCCACGCCCGACAACGCATCCGCAGGTCCAGGTCCCGGGATCGGGACACGTACAACCCGCGGGCCACCGGGACACCGTCCGCACGGATCTGACCGCGCGTGACGCCGAGCGCGCGTGCCGCCGTCCAGGTGTACGAATCGCCGAGAGGTATGCCGTCCACGCGGGCAGGCTGGGCGCTCCGACGACCGGCACCCGTGGCGAACGAACATCTGTGGAGGACCCCCGCCCCTGTGGACCCACACCTCCGCTGCGTTGATCATCGCCCGCGCGACCGCCGCTCCGGCGTGTCCGGCTGCGTCGCGTGCACGGTGACGATGATCGACTCGGCGACGGCCCCCGGGGGCCCGTGTTCCACGTGGGACGACGGGTCTGCCTAAGATCGGCCCTGGCTCACGAGAGGCAGCGACAAGCACCTGGCTGGCTGCCCGGCAACCTCTTCTCCGTCTGAGGTGCTCCAGGGGAAGAGCCGGTTCTCGTGGCATCCGCCGCGAGGGCAAGGACGGAGCTCCCGTGCGCCGCGGGCTCTCCGCGAGCGAGAGGAGACGGCGCATGAGCGACCCCCAGAGCTGGAGCTTCGAGACCCGGCAGATCCACGCCGGCACCAGCCCCGACCCGACCACCGGCGCCCGGGCCCTGCCCATCTACGCCACCACCGCGTACCAGTTCCGCGACAGCCAGCACGCCGCCGACCTGTTCGCGCTGGCCGAGATGGGCAACATCTACACGCGGATCATGAACCCGACGCAGGACGCGCTGGAGCAGCGCGTGGCCTCGCTGGAGGGCGGGGTCGCCGCGCTCGCCGTCGCGAGCGGGCAGTCGGCGACGACGCTGGCGATCCTGAACGTCGCCGAGACGGGTGACCACGTGGTCGCCTCCGCCTCGCTCTACGGCGGCACCTACAACCTGCTGCACCACTCGCTGCCCAAGCTGGGGGTGAGCGTCTCCTTCGTCGAGGACCCGGACGACCCGGAGGCGTGGCAGGCGCTGGTGCAGGACAACACCAAGGCCTTCTTCGGGGAGACCATCGGCAACCCCAAGGGCGACATCCTCGACATCGAGGCCGTTGCCGCGGTCGCCCACCGCAACGGCGTCCCGCTGATCGTCGACAACACGATCGCCACGCCGTTCCTCATCCGGCCGTTCGAGTTCGGCGCCGACGTCGTCGTCCACTCCGCCACCAAGTACCTGGGCGGGCACGGCACGGCGATCGCCGGGATCATCGTCGACGGCGGCCGGTTCGACTGGACCGGCGGGAAGTTCCCCGGCTTCACCACCCCCGACCCGACCTACCACGGCGTCGTCTACGCCGACCTCGGCGCACCGGCCTACGCGCTGAAGGCCCGCGTCCAGCTGCTGCGCGACCTGGGCCCGGCGATCTCGCCGTTCAACGCGTTCCTCGTCGTCCAGGGCATCGAGACCCTGTCGCTGCGCATGGAGCGTCACGTGGCCAACGCCCTCCGGGTGGCCGAGTTCCTCGAGGCGCACGACGAGGTGGACCGGGTCAACTACCCCGTCCTGGAGTCCTCGCCCTGGCACGCGGCGCAGCAGAAGTACGCCCCCAAGGGTGCGGGCGCGGTGCTGACCTTCGAGTTGCACGGCGGTCGGGAGGCCGGGCAGAGGTTCGTCGAGGCCCTGGAGCTGCACAGCCACGTGGCCAACATCGGCGACGTCCGCAGCCTGGTCATCCACCCCGCCTCGACGACGCACTCGCAGCTCACCGCCGAGGAGCAGCTGACCACCGGCGTCACGCCCGGCCTGGTGCGCCTGGCCGTCGGCCTGGAGGGCATCGAGGACATCCTCGCCGACCTCGAGGCCGGCTTCCGGGCCGCCAAGTCCGCCTAGTCGCAGGGAACGCCTGACGTGGGCGGGTGGGTCGAGGGGGATCCGGTCGGTGACCGGCTCTTCCTCGACCTGCCCGGGCCCTTCCACCCCGAGCGGGGCGGCGTCCTGCCGTCGGTGCGCGTGGCCTACGAGACGTGGGGGACGCTCGCGGCCGACGGCGGCAACGCCGTGCTCGTCGAGCACGCCCTGACCGGCGACAGCCACGTCGTCGGGCCTGCCGGGCCGGGCCATCCCACGCCCGGGTGGTGGAACGGCCTGGTCGGCTCCGGCGCGCCGCTGGACACCGACCGGTTCTTCGTCGTGTGCGCCAACGTCCTCGGCGGCTGCCAGGGGACGACGGGGCCCTCCTCGCCCGGTCCGGACGGCGGGCACTGGGGCTCCCGGTTCCCCGAGGTGACCGTCGGTGACCAGGTGCGGGTCGAGGCGGCGCTCGCCGACGCGCTCGGCATCGACCGCTGGGCTTGCGTCGTGGGCGGCTCGATGGGGGGCATGCGCGCGGTGGAGTGGGCCGTCGCCCTGCCCGACCGGGTGGCGACGCTCTTCTTCCTCGCGTCGGGGGCGGTCGCCACCGCCGACCAGATCGGCACCCAGACCACCCAGCAGGCCGCGGTCCGCGCCGATCCGCGCTGGGCGGGCGGCGACTACGACCGGGCCGATCCGCCGGTGGACGGGCTCGGCATCGCCCGCCGGATCGCGCACCTGACCTACCGGAGCGCCGTCGAGCTGGGCGAGCGGTTCGGCACCCGCGTGCAGGAGGACGGGGGGTTCGCCGTCGCCTCGTACCTCGACCACCACGCCGCCAAGCTGGCGGCCCGGTTCGACGCCGGCAGCTACGTGGTGCTGACCCAGGTGATGAACACCTGGGACGTCGGCCGGGACCGCGGCGGGGTGGCGGCGGCGCTGGGCCGGGTGACGGCTCGGTCGGTGGTCGCCGGGGTCGACAGCGACCGGCTCTACCCGATCGGGCTGCAGCAGGAGGTGGCCGACGGTCTCGGCGTCCCGCTGCACGTGATCGCCTCCCCCTACGGCCACGACGGCTTCCTGATCGAGACCGCCGCCGTCGGCGCGCTGCTCCGCGACCTGCTCCCCTGATCCCGATCGGTAGCGTCGGGCGCATGACCTACGACGTGGCCGCGGTGCGAGCACACTTCCCGGCGCTGAAGGCCGGCACCGCTCACTTCGACGGCCCCGGCGGCACCCAGGTGCCCGAGTCCGTCGCGCGGGCGGTCGCGGACACCCTGACCTCGCCCATCGCCAACCGGGGCCGCACCACCGCTGCGGAGCGGCTGGCCGACGACGTCGTCCGGGACGCCCGGCAGGCGCTGGCCGACCTCCTCGGCGCGCATCCGGGCGGGATCGTCTTCGGCCGCAGTGCCACGCAGCTCACCTTCGACGTCTCCCGCGCGCTGGCCGCCGGCTGGGGGCCCGGCGACGAGGTCGTCGTCACCCGCCTCGACCACGACGCCAACATCCGGCCCTGGGTGATCGCTGCCGAGGCAGTGGGCGCGACGGTCCGCTGGGTGGCTTTCGACCCCGCGACCGGCGAGCTCACCGCCGACGACGTCGCCGAGGTGCTGACCGAGCGGACGCGGCTGGTCGCGGTCACCGGGGCGTCGAACCTGATCGGCACCCGGCCGCCGGTGGCCGAGATCGCCGCGCGGGTCCACGAGGCCGGTGCGTCGCTGGCCGTCGACGGCGTCCACCTGACCGCCCACGCGCCGGTCGACGTGCGCGCACTGGGCGCCGATCTCTACACCTGCTCGCCGTACAAGTTCCTCGGCCCGCACTGCGGCGTGCTGGCCGCCGACCCGGCACTGCTGGAGTCGCTGGCGCCGGCGAAGCTGCTGCCGTCGACGGACGAGGTGCCGGAGCGCTTCGAGCTGGGCACCCTGCCCTACGAGCTGATGGCCGGGACGACGGCCGCCGTCGACTTCCTGGCCGGCCTCGCACCGGCCGGCGGCAGCCGAAGGAAACGGGTGCTCGCCGCGATGGCCATCCTCGAGGCGTACGAGGACGGGCTGCGCGAGCAGCTCGAGGCCGGGCTGACCGCGCTGCCGGGGGTGCGGCTCCGGTCGCGGGCCGCGCACCGCACCCCCACCCTGCTGCTCACCTTCGACGGCCGCGACGCCGCCGACGCGTACCGCTTCCTGGCCGAGCGCGGCGTCAACGCGCCCGCCGGCTCGTTCTACGCGATCGAGGCCAGCCGCTGGCTCGGGCTCGGCGACACCGGCGGCCTGCGCGTCGGGCTCGCGCCCTACAGCGACCGGGACGACGTCGACCGGCTGCTCGCCGGGCTGCGGGAGTGGCTGGCCGTCCGCTGAGCCGGGGTCCGGATCAGGCCAGGGCGTCGCCCGGGACCATGCCCGCCGGGGGCAGGGGACGGCGCACGACGGGGCGGACCTTGCGCGCCTCGGGCAGCCGGTCGTAGTAGGCGGCGGCGTTGCCGCGGATGTGCGCCAGGTCGTCGTCGGTGGCCTCGCGGACCACCTTCGCCGGGACCCCGGCGATCACCGACCGCGGCGGGAACTGCTTGCCCTGGGTGACGACGGCGCCCGCGGCGACGATCGAGCCCGAGCCGATGTGTGCGCCGTTCATGACCACGCTGCCCATGCCGACCAGGACCTCGTCGTCGATCCGGGCGCCGTGCAGGACGACGCGGTGGCCCACCGTGACGTTCCGGCCCAGCACGAGCGGGAAGCCGGGGTCGGAGTGCAGCGTGCAGCCGTCCTGGACGTTGGAGCCCTCGCCGATCTCGATCGTCTCGGCGTCGGCCCGCGCCACGGCGCCGTACCAGATGCTGGCGCGGGGGCCCATCGTCACGGCGCCCACCACCACCGCGGTGGGAGCCACGAAGGCGTCGTCGTCGATCTTCGGCGCCCCGAAGGGCAGCTCGGCGATGTAGTTGTCAGCCACGCGTGCACTCTGTCATGGCGGTGCCCCTTTGAGCAGGGCCCTCAGATCAGCCCGTGCGCGTGCACGGCTTCGGCCACCTCGAGGAAGCCGGCCACGTTGGCCCCGAGCACCAGGTCGCCGGGCGAGCCGTACTCCTCCGCGGTCTCGTGGCACCGGGCGTGGATGCTCCGCATGATCTCGTTCAGCCGGGCCTCGCTGTGCTCGAAGGTCCAGCGGTCGCGCGAGGCGTTCTGCTGCATCTCCAGGGCCGAGGTGGCCACCCCGCCGGCGTTCGCCGCCTTTCCCGGCGCGAACGCGATGCCGGCGTCCCGGAACACGGCCACGGCGTCGGGGGTGGCGGGCATGTTCGCGCCCTCCACGACGTAGCGGCAGCCGTTGCGGGCGAGCACGCCGGCGGCGTCGCCGTCCAGCTCGTTCTGCGTGGCGCTGGGCATCGCCACCTCGCACGGGACGTCCCAGACGCTGCCGCCCTCGACGTAGGAGGCGCCGGACACCCGTTCGGCGTACTCGGCGATCCGGGCGCGCTCGACCTCCTTGACCTGCTTGAGGACGTCGAGGTCGATGCCCTTCTCGTCGACGACGTAGCCGGTGGAGTCCGAGCACGCCACCACCGTCCCGCCGAGCTGGTGCACCTTCTCGATGCCGTAGACGGCGACGTTGCCCGATCCGCTGACGACCACCCGCTTGCCGTCGAAGGAGTCGCCGTCGGCCTCCATCATCGCCTCGGCGAAGAAGGCGGCGCCGTAGCCGGTGGCCTCGGTGCGGACCAGGGCCCCGCCCCAGCCCAGGCCCTTGCCGGTGAGGACGCCGGACTCGTAGCGGTTGGTGATCCGCTTGTACTGGCCGAACAGGTAGCCGATCTCGCGGGCGCCCACGCCGATGTCGCCGGCCGGGACGTCGGTGTACTCCCCGATGTGCCGGTAGAGCTCGGTCATGAACGACTGGCAGAAGCGCATGACCTCGGCGTCCGAGCGGCCCTTGGGGTCGAAGTCCGAGCCGCCCTTCCCGCCGCCGATCGGCATCCCGGTGAGCGCGTTCTTGAAGATCTGCTCGAAGCCGAGGAACTTGACGATGCCCAGGTTGACCGACGGGTGGAAGCGCAGCCCGCCCTTGTAGGGCCCGAGCGCGGAGTTGAACTCCACCCGGAACCCGCGGTTGATCTGCACCTCGCCGGAGTCGTCCTGCCAGGGGACGCGGAAGATGATCTGCCGCTCCGGCTCGCAGATCCGCTCGATGGTCTTCATCTCGGCGTACTCGCTGTGCCGGCCGAGGACGACGGCGAGGGACTCCAGGACCTCCCGGACGGCCTGGTGGAACTCCTGCTCACCAGGGTTGCGCCGGAGCACCTCCGCGTAGATCTCCTGCACCTTCGCAGGCACGTCGACGTGCACGCGCTCCTCCTGTACTGCCGTTCGTGGTCGGGACGTCAACGTACGCGCGGTGGACCGCAGCTCAGGGCACGACCTCCGCCAGCGCCCGCGGGATCTCGGCCGGCAGCTCCCGGGCGAGGAACCCCAGGCGGCCGACCGACGACGCCAGCCGCTCCCCCGCGCGGCCGTGCAGCCAGGCCGCCCAGACCGCCGCCTGCGCGGGATCGGCACCGCGGGCGAGGAGGCCTCCGGTGATCCCGGCGCGCACGTCGCCGGAGCCGGAGACGCCGAGGCCCGCGTTGCCGCTCTCGTCGCGCCAGACCCGGTCGTCCGGCGCGGCGATCCACGAGGTGGCACCGCCGAGGCCGACCACGGCCTGCGCCCGCCGCGCGAGGTCGTGCGCGGCGCCGGCGGGGTCCTCCTCGATGGCGTCGTCGCTGACGTGCAGGGCGTAGGCCAGCTCGGTCGGGTTCGGCGTCAGGACCACGCGGCCCACCAGGTGGTGCAGGCAGCCGGGGTCGGCCGTGACGCAGGCCAGCCCCAGCGCGTCGAGCGCGAGGGGGCCCCGCAGGTGCGGCAGCAGGCGTTCCCCGAAGGCCTGGGTCTCCTCCTCGTCGGCCATGCCCGGTCCGATCAGCACGGCGTCGGCGGCCTCCGCCAGGTCGCGGACGGCGTCCGCGGCCCCGGCGCTGACGGCGCCGCTGCCGCTCTCCGGCAGCGCGCGCACCAGCGCCTCGGGGAGCGCGGCGGCGGCCACGGGCGCCAGGGAGGCCACCGTCGCCACCTGGAGCTTGCCCGCGCCGGCCCGCATGGCCGCCTCGGCGGCGAGCAGCACCGCGCCGAGCGTCTCGGTGCTGCCACCGATGACCAGCACGGACCCGCGGGCGTTCTTGCCCCCGCCCGGTTCGGGGAGCCGCCAGTTGCGCAGCACCTCCGGCGTGACGAGCGTCGGCTCAGGGGTGCGGTACGGCATCGGGCTCCTCGGTGACGTCCTCGTCCTGCGCGACCAGGTGGTCGACCACGTTGAAGGCCACCAGCCGCAGGTCGCCGGCGCCGTCGCGCTCGTAGCGGGTCACCGACGCGTTGGCGACCTGCTCCTCCTTGTCGACGGCGAGCAGCTCCTGCTCGGTGAGCTCCTCCAGCACGTAGCGGAAGACCATGACCACCGCCTGGTGGGCGACGACCATCAGCCGGTCGCAGTCGTGCCGGAGGGCCTCGGTGGCCAGCAGGCTGCGGATGCGCAGGGCCACGTCGGCCCAGCTCTCCCCGCCCGGCGGCCGGTAGTAGAACTTGCCCAGCAGGTCGCGGCGCCGCGCCTCGTCGGGGAACTCCTCCCGGATCCCGGCGCCGGTCATGCCGTCGAAGGCGCCGAAGTCCCGCTCCCGGAGGCGCTCGTCGGTGCGCACGCGGACGCCGATGCCCCGGGCGGCCAGCTGCGCGGTCGTCAGCGCCCGGGTGAAGGGGGAGCTCAGCACGGCGGTGGGCCGCTCCCCGGTGGGAAGGGACGCCAGCCAGCGGCCCAGCGCCTCGGCCTGCGCGCGGCCGGTGTCCGACAGGGGCACGTCGGGGTCACGGACGTCGAGGTCCAGCCGCCCCGCTCCGGACCGGTGGGCCTGCGCGTCGGCGAGGTTGCCCGTGCTCTCGCCGTGCCGCACGAGCCACACCGCCGAGGGGCCCGGTGCGCGCTGGCCCACCCCGGTCCTCCCGTCGCCGGGCCGCCCGTCGCGGCCACCCGGACGCCGGTAGCCGCCCCGGACGCGCCCGAAACCGCCGACCGCCAGGCAGGATGCGCACCGTGACCCCGCCCGACGACCTGCCCGTGCTGGCGTTCGCCGACCAGGCCGCGCTCGAGGAGTGGCTGGAGGCCGAGCACGCGACCGCCCCCGGCCTCTACGTGAAGCTGGCGAAGAAGGGCGCCGGGGTGCCGTCGATCGACTGGGAGCAGATGGTCGAGGTCCTGCTCTGCTTCGGCTGGATCGACGGCCGCGCCAACCGGCTCGACGACCGGTTCTACCTGCAGCGGGTCACACCACGGCGTCCCCGCAGCGTCTGGTCGCAGAAGAACGTCGCGACGGCGGAGCGGCTGATCGCCGAGGGGCGGATGCGCCCGGCCGGGCTCGCCGCGGTGGAGGCGGCGAAGGCCGACGGCCGGTGGGACCGGGCCTACGCCGGCCCGGCGACGATCACGGTGCCCGACGACCTCGCCGAGGCGCTGGCCGCCGAGCCGGCCGTCCAGCGGGCGTTCGAGGCGCTGGACGGGCAGAACCGGTACGCCGTCCTGTGGCGGGTGCACACCGCCGGCACCCCGGCGACCAGGGCGAAGCGGATCGCGACGCTGGTGCAGATGCTCGCCGAGGGACGCCGGATCCACTGATCGGCCGCGGACCGCGTCGATCATCGGTGGATGGCTGCCGGCTCCGGAGTGCCGACCAGCCACCCGCCGATGATCACCGTCCGTGGGTGCCCGCCCGCTCGCGCCAGAAGGCGGTGTCCCGTCGTCGCCACCACAGCATCAGGACGATCCCGGCGGCCATGACGCCCAGCCCGATGACCAGCGGCGGACCGGCGCCCAGCCACGCCTGGCCGGTGTAGGAGTTCTCCGGGTCGGCCAGGTCGCGCACCGACAGCACGAGCAGCCATCCCAGCAGCCCGGCGCCCACCAGCGGCCCCACGCCGAGCACCAGCAGGTTCCGCACGCCGGTGCGCAGCTGCCGGCGGAAGTAGACCGCGCAGGCCACGCCGGTCAGCGCGTAGTAGAAGGCGATGAGCAGCGAGAGCCCGGTGATCGAGTCGTAGAGGGCGTTCTCGCTGAGCCGGCCGACCACGACGTACCAGGCGATGCCGATGCCGGCCACCCACCACGTGGAGACGTCGGGCGTGCGGTAGGTGGGCGAGACGGCCGCGAACCGCCGGGGCAGGGCGCCGCGCCGGGCCATGGACAGGCCGGTCCGCGACGCCGGGATGATCGTCGTCTGCGTCGAGGCGATGGCCGAGGTCGCGACGGCGGCCAGCACGACCCAGTCCCAGCCACCGAGGGTCTCCGACGACAGCAGCGCGAAGACGGCCTCCTCCTCGTCGGCGTTCTCCGCCAGCCACTCGGTGCCGGCGAAGGAGACGACGGCGGTGGCCACCGCGAGGTAGGTGAGCAGCAGGACGACGGTGGACAGCACCGCGGCCCGCCCGGGCGCCGTCCGGGGGTTCGTCGTCTCCTCGGTGAGGTTGACCGCCGACTCCCAGCCCCAGTAGGCGAAGACGCCCAGCAGCAGGCCGCTGCTCAGCGCCGCTCCGCCGGCGCCGAAGGGGTCCAGCCAGGACCACGCCGGGGTGAGGCCGCCGAAGGGGCTGTCGCCGCGGACGCCCCGGACGACGGCCACGACGGCGAAGACCCCCAGCGCCGCGGTCTGCGCCAGGATCAGGCCGTTCTGCAGCCGCGCCGAGACCTCCGTGCCGCGGACGCAGATCCAGGCCATCAGCAGGATCAGTGCGGCGGTCAGGACCACGACGACCGGGGTCGAGTCCGCCCATGCGTCCAGCCCGGCGGCCAGCAGCGTGAATCGGACGCCGACCTCCGCGAGGGAGCCCAGCACCAGGACCCCGGTCATCGTGATCGCCCAGCCGCCGATCCAGCCGGCCCCCGGGCCCATGGCGCGGGTGACCCAGGAGAACGTCGTCCCGCAGTCGGGATCGACCCGGTTGAGCGCGGCGAAGGCGCCGGCGATCAGCAGCATCGGCACGAAGGAGGCCAGCAGCACCCCGGGCGCGTGGACGCCGACCAGGGCGACGACCGGGCCGAGGACGGCGGCGAGGGAGTAGGCCGGCGAGGTCGAGGCAAGGCCGATCACCAGACCGTCGAGGAAACCGACCGCGTCGGGGCGCAGCGTGGTGTCTGCGGGGGGCTGCACCGAGGTGCCGGACGCGCTCACCCGCACCGTTCTGCCAGGCACACCCCCATCGGGCAAGTCCGCCGCCCAGGGAGCAGGGGTCAGCCCGACAGGCGGACGCCGAAGCGGTAGCCGCGCTGGTCGACGCTGGTGACGGCGACCGGCGACCCGTACGTGCGCGCGTGGACCATCATCCCGTTGCCGACGTAGAGGCCCACGTGGCTGATCGGGTCGTAGAAGAACACCAGGTCCCCGGGCTGCAGCTCCGCCCGCGACACCCGGGTGCCGAGCGAGGACTGCGCGCGGCTGGAGTGCGGGAGGGCGATGCCCGCGGCGGCGTAGGCGTAGGACGTCAGGCCCGAGCAGTCGAAGGCGTCGGGGCCGGATGCGGCGTGCTCGTAGCGGTCCCCGACCTGGGCCAGGGCGGCCGCGATCGCCGCACCGGCAGCGCCCGGCGGCATCGGCAGGTTCCGCGGTGCCTGGAGCGTGGGGCCGGCGACGGCTTCCGTCACCGCGGCCTGCTCGGCGGCCGACAGCCGGGCGAAGTCGGCCTGGTAGGCGGCGACCTTCTTCTCGGCCTCGGCCTTCTGGGCCTGGAGCTGCTCGAGCCCCGCCTGCGCCTGGGCCGCAGCCGCGTC
>NZ_JBHUHP010000015.1:525-11997 GCF_042682525.1 Blastococcus deserti | reverse complement strand
GCGGCCCGGGCGGCGGCCACCTCGGAGATGGTGGCGCTCGTATGGGCGGCGATCATGTCCAGCGTCGTCATCTGGCGGACGAGCTCGTCGGCGGACTCGCTGGTGAGGAACGCAGCCACCCGGGACTGGTTCTCGGCCGTGAACCCGCTCTGGACGATGGCGCGGATGCGGGGCGCGTAGACGTCCAGCGCCGCCTGCGCCGCCGCGGCCTTCCCGGCGGCCTCGGCGGCGGTCCTCTGCTGCCCGGCGACGACGAGCTCGGCCTCGTGCAGCTGCTCGTCGATGACGGTCAGCTGCTGCGCGGCCTCCTGCATCAACGCCCGCGCCTGCGCGGAGGTGGTCGGATCGGCGAGCGCCGCTGACGGCGCGAGGAGGCCCGTGGCCGCGGCGACGAGCGCGGCGCCCAGTGCGAGCACGGCGCGGGTGCGGCGCCGGGCCGTCGTGCGTGGGGACTGCACCGTCGGCCTCCGTCGGGTTGCGCCGGACCCGGGGAAGGGGCCGTTCCATGCGCGTCAGGACGGACGGTAGGTATTCGGTCTCGACAAGTAGTGGAGGGCGCGCGGTTCCCGTGGGCGGTCGCGCCACACCCGCCACACCGACCCCGGGGCGACCATTCGTCCCGCCCGTTCCCGACGCCGACACGAATGTGCGCCCAGGGTGCATTCCGGTTCGCGGAATGCGCCCTGGGCGCACATCGTCGACTGCGGTCGGAGGGGGCAGGCAGTACGTCCCCGTCGCAGGGGCCCAGCAGGAGGCGGAGCGAGGGCTGCGGGGCGACGGGTTCTTCCTCAGCCGGCGAGGGGCTCCTGGGCCTGCAGGCCGGCGACCGTCTCGAGGTCGCGCAGGACCGCCGAGAGCTCCTCGGCGGTCCACGGCTCGCAGCAGTCGCAGCCGTCCTCGCGGTAGCTGGCGAGGCCGAGGCGGCCGCCGGCCTGGTCCTCGGCGATGGCCAGGTGCCCGGCGACGGGGTGACGGTGGCAGGCGCAGCCGGAGGCGCAGAGCCCCAGACCCCAGCCGGAGATGACGACGGTGCGGCCGTCGTCCCGGACCTTGCCCACCTGGAAGACGGACGGCTTGCGACTCCTGGTCACGGGAGTCCTCCCCTCGACGGCCCCGTACGGAGTGCGGGACCCGTGTGCGCGTTGCGGATGAACCTGGACGGGATATCGGCAGGATTCGCGCGGTCCTGAATGGCGATCCGGGAGATTCGTCCGAGGTCGGTTTCGGCAGTGACGCTTGCCGGGTACTGACCGTAATTGGCTCAGCACGCGTCGTCGCCGTCATTACCTACCAGGGTCGGGCACGGCCGTTGTGGGATCTGCACCGCCCGCAGGCGCTCCGGTGACGCGTGTGACGGATGGGTCCGGCCCGGCCTCCGATCCGGTCCCCGGCCCGGCGCCGCGCATGGGATCACGCGTCGGCGCCGGGCCGGTCGTCACGGCCGGTGGACCTCCTCGGCGATCGCCACCACCTGCTCCGGCGTGAAGTCAGCCGGCGTCTGGAGGGTGAACACCGTGCCGTCGGCCATCGCGGCCCGCAGCAGCCAGCCGTCCGCCGTCGGCAGGAGGTATCCCGGCCGGCCCTGCACGCTGACCTCGTCCATCCGGCCGTCCGTGGCCCCCACCTCGAGCGGCAGGTCCGCGGGATCGCTCGGCGAGTCCGTCAGGTGGACGCTGAGCGTGCGCGCGGTCCCCTCGGTCGCCGGATCCCCCGCGGGGTCGGCCAGCGTGAGGATCCGGTCGTCCTTGTAGCCGACCACCACCCACCCGCGGGGCGCGAGTCCCACCTGCAACGGCACGCCCGCCGCCCGGTCCACCACCCGGCGGGCCAACTCGACGACGTCCTCCTCGGACCCGAACCGACCGGTGCCGAAGACGCGCACCCACTGGTCGTCGGTCCGTTCCCAGACCACCGAGTACACCTCGGGCCCGCCGGTCACGACCGTCCGGTGGAGGGTGGCCTCCTCCCCGGCGATCTCGGTCTCGCCGACCTCCTCCTCGCCGGAGGTGCCGGGCCCGTCGGAGCGGACCGAGAGACCGATGCCGGTGTCGGGGTCGTCGGGGTCGCTCCAGCCCGCGTGGGCCGTCCCGGGCCCGACCTCCTCGAAGGAGGGGTCGAGCGAGAACGACGGGCCCGCGAGGCCCGCCGGCACGGGGTCGAACGACAGGGGGAAGGCCGGCACGGAGTAGCCGACCAGCTCGATCGGTCCGGGGGCGACGACGCCGTCCTCCCCCTGGACGACGGTCACGCCCACCACGACGGCCGCCGCGGCGACGAGGGGCGGCGCGACGCGACGCACGCGGCGGGCGCGGCGGATGCGGCGTCCGCGCCGGACCACCTGGTCCAGGGGATCGGCGAGGGTGACGTCGGCGTAGGCGCCGGAGAGCTCGGAGCGCAGGTCGGTGGTCATGAGCAGACCTCCAGGTCGGGAGCGGTGGCGGCGCGCAGGGACGTGAGCGCCCGGTGCAGGTGGGCGGAGACCGTGCCGGGCGCGAGGTCGAGCGCCTCGGCGGTCTGTCTCGTGTCGAGATCGAGGAACACGCGCAGCGCCACTACCTGGCGCTGCCGTTCGGGCAGGGCTGCGACCGCCCGGAGGAGGTCGTCGCGCTCGACGTGGTCGGGCGCGCGCCCCTGGGCAGCGGCGGCCACGTCGGCGGTCAGCGCGACCTCCCGCCGGGTCCGTCTCCAGCGGGAGACGTGGTGGTTCAGCGCGGTGCGCACGACCCATGCCGACGGGGAGGGATGGCGGCTGACCTTCGGCCAGCTCGCCCACGCTCGCGCGAAGGCCTCCGCGACCGCCTCCTCGGCGGCCGCGCGGTCGGTGCCGGAGGCCACCAGCGCGCGCAGGCACGGGTCCTTCCGCGCCGCGTAGAACTCGGCGAAGGACTCCTCGGGTGTCATGCCCTGTACACGCCTCCGCGACCCCGGACGCTTACTCCCCAGGGTCACGAACCGGTCACGGCGCGTTCAGCTGGCAGGCGACACCGAGCTCATGTTGAAGTCGGGCACCCGCATCGGTGGCATGGCGCAGCGGGTGAACCAGTCGTTCCACTCGCGCGGCAGCGTCCGCTCGGTCCGGCCGGCCTGGACCGCCCGACCGAGCAGGTCGACCGGCGACTCGTTGAACCGGAAGTTGTTCACCGCCCCGGTCACCTCCCCGTTCTCCACCAGGAAGACGCCGTCCCGGGTGAGCCCGGTGAGCAACAGGGTCTGCGGGTCGACCTCCCGGATGTACCAGAGGCAGGTCAGCAGCAGGCCGCGATCGGTGGCGGCCACCATCTCGTCCTGGGTCGCGGTGCCGTCCGGGTCCTCGAGCAGCAGGTTGTCGACGGCGGCAGTCGCCGGGGCCGTGGTGCGGAGGGCCCACGCCCGCGGACGGACCAGGTTGGCCAGGACACCGTCCTCGATCCAGTTGACCGCCGGGCTGGCCATGCCGTTGTCGAAGACCGACGCCGACCCGGAGGAGGCCCCCACCACCTGGAACGGGGCAGTCTCCAGGCCCGGGGCGTTTGGGTCGCTGCGCAAGGTCAGCGGCAGGGCGGCCAGCCGCTCCCCGACCCGGTTGCCCCCGCCCGGCCGGGCGAAGACGTTGCGCCCCTCGTCGGCGTCGCGCGCCTCCATCGTCCAGTACAGGTAGATCATCAGGTCGCTGACCGCCGACGGCGGGAGCAAGGTCTCGTACCGCCCCGCCGGGAGCTCGACGCGGCGCCGCGACCAGCCCATCTTGCGCCGGACCTCGGCCGCCAGGTCGGCCACCGACACGTCGCGGAAGTCCCGGGTGCCCGCCCCCGCCCAGACCGAGCGGCTGAAGTCGGGGCTCTTGCCGTTGAGCTCCACCCGGCCGGTGGGCTGGTCGTGCCGCAGCCGCAGCCCGGTGGAGCTGCCGAGGTAGGTCGTCGCCATGGAGTGCTCGGCGAACCCGTAGAGCAGCTCCCCGCGGTCGCGCGCCTCGCCGAACGCCTGGCCGAGGTCGGGCGCGAAGTCCGCGAACACCTCGATCGACGTCTCGGCGGGCGGGGCATCCCAGTCCCCGTTGCCCGGCGGGACGTCGCTGACGAGGGGCACCGCGTCCTCCGCGGGCCCGGCGTCCCGGGCGGCCTGCTCGCTGGCGGCGACCAGCTCGGCGACGTCCGGCGTCCCGGAGCGGGTCACCGTGCCGGCCGCCATCCCCGCGCTGCCGTCTACGAACGAGACGACGACGACCCGGCGGGAGCGCATGGACCCGTTCGTCGTCAGGCTGTTGCCCGCCCAGCGGAGGTTGGCCTCCGAGGTCTCGACGACGAAGGCGACCTGGTCGTCGGCCGCCGAGGCCTTGAGGCACTGCTCGACGAGGTCCTGCGCGGCCGGCCGGCTCATCGACCGGCCTCCTGGACGGTGTTCAGGATGTTGACTCCCTCGAACAGGGCCGTCGGGCACCCGTGGCTGACCGGGGCCGTCTGACCGGGCTGGGCCTTGCCGCAGTTCATCGCGCCGCCCAGCACGTAGGTCTGCGGGCCGCCGACCACCGACATGGACCCCCAGAAGTCCGTCGTCGTCGCCTGGTAGGCCACGTCGCGCACTTGCCCGGCGAGCCGGCCGCCCTCGATCCGGTAGAACCGCTGGCCGGTGAACTGGAAGTTGTAGCGCTGCATGTCGATCGACCAGCTCTTGTCGCCGACGACGTAGATGCCGCGCTCGACCCCGGCGATGACCTGCTCGGTGGAGGGGCCGTGCGGATCGGGCCGCAGCGAGACGTTGGCCATCCGCTGCACCGGCACGTGGCCCGGCGAGTCGGCGAAGGCGCAGCCGTTGGAGCGGGGCATGCCGCGCAGCCGGGCCATGTTCCGGTCCACCTGGTAGCCGACCAGGACGCCGTCCGCCACGATGTCCCACTGCTGCCCGGCGACGCCCTCGTCGTCCCAGCCGACGGTGGACAGCCCGTACGGGGCGGTCCGGTCGCCGGTGACGTCCATCAGTGGCGACCCGTACCGCAGCGTGCCGAGCTTGTCGACGGTGGCGAACGACGTGCCGGCGTAGGCGGCCTCGTAGCCCAGCGCGCGGTCGAGCTCGGTGGCGTGCCCGACGGACTCGTGGATGGTCAGCCAGAGGTTGGACGGGTCCACCACGAGGTCGTAGCGGCCGGCCTCGACCGACGGCGCCTTCGTCTTCTCCGTCAGCAGCTCGGGGATCTCCGCCAGCTCACCGCGCCAGTCCCAGCCGGTGCCGGTCATGTACTCCCAGCCGCGGCCGACCGGCGGAGCGAGCGTGCGCATGCTCTCGAACGACCCGGTCGCGCGGTCGACGGTGAGCGCGGTGAACTCCGGCTGAATGCGGATCCGCTGCTGGCGGGTGCGCGTGCCGGCGGTGTCGGCGTAGTACTTCTGCTCCTTGACGTGCATGCAGCGGGTCTGCACGTGCTCGACGCCGTCGGCGGCCAGGAGCTGCTCGGACAGGTCGGTGAGCAGGCCGGACTTCTCCGCGTCCGGCACCTCGAACGGGTCGACGTCGTAGTCGGAGACCCACACGGCGTCGGGGTACACCGGCTCGGGCGCGAGCTCGACGCGGTCGGTGTTGATCGCCGAGGAGATCTTCGCGACGGCGACGGCCTCCTCAGCCAGCCGCACCGCCTCGGCCGCCGTCAGGACGACGCCGGCGGCGAACCCCCACGTGCCCTCGTGCACCACCCGGACGGCCAGTCCGAGGTCCTCGGCGTCGACGGACGCCTCGGGGCGCGCGTCGCGCAGGCTGATCGTCTGGGTCCGTATGCGCTCGACCCGGATGTCGGCGTGCTCGCAGCCCAGGTCGACCGCCCGGGTGAGCGCGGCGTCGGTGAGGGCGGACAGCGGCAGGGCGAGGAAGGACTCGTCGACGGAGCGTGGTGGCACGCACCCCTGTCTACCAGCCGCCCGCCCCCTGCCGACGCGGGTGCGGGAGGCGGAAGGGGGGTAGGGGCGCGCCATGGCCCAGCCTCCCCCGCCGCCCACCGACGACGTGACGATGACCTTCGGCGGCACCGCGACGATGCTGCTGCGGATCGGCGGGTTCACCCTGCTCACCGACCCCAACTTCCTGCACCGCGGCCAGTACGCCCACCTGGGTTACGGGCTGCGCAGCAAGCGCCTGACCGAGCCCGCGCTGCAGCCCACCCAGCTGCCGGCGCTCGACGGGATCCTGCTGTCGCACATGCACGGCGACCACTGGGACCGCATCGCCACGAAGTCGCTGCCCCGGGAGACCCCCGTGGTGACGACCCCGGAGGCGGCGAAGTGCCTGTCCGACCGCGGGTTCACGGGCACCGCCGACCTCCGGGCCTGGCAGACCCACGAGTTCACGCGCGGGACCGACACCCTGCGGATCACCTCCGTGCCCGGCGTCCACGGCCCCGGCCCCCTGGCCCAGGTGCTCCCGCAGGTCATGGGCAGCGTCGTGGAGCTGGTGCGGGGCGGGGTGGCCGGCCCGGACGTGGCCTGGCGCGGCTACATCTCCGGCGACACCCTCTACCGGCCCTTCCTGGGCGAGGTGCTGGAGCGCTGCGGGCCGCTCGACGTGCTCATCCCGCACCTGGGCGGCACGAAGGCGCTCGGCGTCACCGTCACCATGGACGCCGGGCAGGGCGCGGACCTCGTCGAGCTGCTGAAGCCGCCGGTCACCGTGCCGGTGCACTATGACGACTACGGCCGGTTCAAGTCCCCGCTGGGAGACTTCGTGGCGGAGGTGGGCCGCCGCGAGCTGCCCGGTGAGATCCGGACGGTGCAGCGCGGCGACACCATCTCCCTGGCCCGGGCCTGAGCGAGGTCAGCCGCGGGCCAGCAGCTCGTCGAGCTTCTCGTAGCCCTCGTTGACGCCGACCTCCATCCCGCTGGCGAGGAAGGCGTCCCGACCCTCGAAGGAGTCCACGAGGGAGGTCGCCGTCAGCCGCGTGCGGCCGCCGCCGATGTCCTCGAGCACCAGCCGCTCCAGGGCGACGCCGTCGGGCATGCCCTCGAAGGTGAAGGTCTGCACGATCAGCTCGTTGGGCCGGACCTCGTGGAAGCTCCCGTAGAAGCCGTACTCCTGACCCTCGTGGACCGAGACGTAGCGCCAGGAGCCGCCGGTGCGGCAGTCCCACCGGTCGATGCGGTTCTCGACGCTGCGCGGGCCCATCCACTGCGCGACGAGTTCCGGCTCGGTGTGCGCGCGGAAGACCGACTCCCTCGGGGCGTCGAACTCACGGACGATCCGGATCAGCGGGACGTCGGGGTCGGCGGTGATCCGGGCCTCGCGGCGTGCGGTGCTGGTCATGACGCTGTTCCTTCCCGGGTTGACGGTGCGGGTGGGTCGTCCGCCTCTGGTTCGTCGGACATGGACTTCAGGACCTCGTCGAGGCGTCGGTAGCGGGCCTCGGCGCGGCGGCGGTAGCGCTCGAGCCACTTGGTCATCAGGTCGAACACCTCCGCCTCCAGATGCACGGGGCGACGCTGCGCGTCCCGGCTCCGGCTCACCAGTCCGGCGTCCTCCAGCACTTTCAGGTGCTTGGAGACGGCCTGGACGGTGACGTCGAACGGAGCGGCGAGCTCCCCCACCGTGGCGTCGCCGATGGACAGCCGCGCCACGATGTCCCGCCGGGTCGGGTCGGCCAGGGCCGAGAACACCCGCGAGAGCTGGTCCGCCACCACATCCTCCTCAACCGTTCGGTTGAGAAGCAACGTAGTCCTCAATCGAGAGGTTTGTCAACCAGCTGGTTGACAAACCACTCGGCTGAATCAGCCGCGAGCGAGCCGGGCGGCGCGCGCCACCACGTCCGTCCGCAGGGCCGTGGCGTCGACCGTCGTCGCCGCCCCGTTCCGGACGACCTGCCGTCCCCCCACCCACACGTCGGCGACGTGGCGTCCGCCGCCCGACCAGACGAGGTGCGCGAGCACGTCCTCCGGGTCACCGACCGGCTCGAACGCGAGATCCCGGGTGTCCACGTGCACGAGGTCGGCGCGCCGTCCGGCCTCGAGCACGCCCAGGTCGGTGCGGCCGATCGCGTCGGCGGCGCCGCCGGTGGCCAGCCAGAAGGCCTCCGCGGCGGTCAGCGCCGTGGCCGAGCGCCCGGACAGCCGGGCGAAGGAGGCGGCGAGCCGCAGGTCGGCCAGCAGGTCCAGGCCGTCGTTCGACGCCGGGCCGTCGGTTCCCACCCCGACCCGGATGCCGCGGTCGAGCATGGCCCGCAGCGGCGCGATGCCGCTGGCCAGCTTGGCGTTGCTGGCCGGGCAGTGCGCGACGGCGACGTCGTACTCCTGCCACAGGTCCAGGTCGCCGTCGTCCAGGTGCACGCAGTGGGCGGCCAGCACGCGGCCCCCGAGCACGTCGTGCGCCGCGAGCAGGGCCGGCACCGACAGGCCGTGGGCGGCCAGCAGGTCCGCGCCCTCCGTGGCGGTCTCGGCGACGTGCAGGTGCAGCAGCAGTCCGTGCTCGCGGGCCGCGGCGGCCGCGGCCCGCAGGACGGGGAGGGGCACGGTGTACGCGGCGTGCGGTCCGATGCCGAACTCGACCGCTCCGTCCTCCGGCGCCCCGGTGGCCAGGCTCGCGGCGTACCGGAGCTGCTCCTCGAACGGTGGCATTCCCGGCAGCGGGATCAGCGGGGTGGCGATGATCGCACGGGCGCCCGTGGTGCGGACGGCGGCGGCGATCCGCTCGGGATGGAAGTACATCTCGACGCTGGCGGTCACTCCGTTGGCGAGCATCTCCGCCGACGCGGCGGTCATGGCGACCTCGACGTCCTCGGCGGTCAGCCGCGCCTCGCGGGGCCACATCACCTCCTCCAGCCAGCGGTCGAGCGGCAGTCCCTCGCCCTGGCCCCGGAACAGGACCATCGGCGCATGGGAGTGGGTGTTGACCAGGCCCGGCATCAGCACGCCCGGCAGCTCGACGAGTTCGGCGTCGCCGGCGGGCGGGGCCTCGCCCGCCGGCCCTACCCAGGTGATCCGGCCGTCGGCCACGTCGACGACAGCATCGGGGACGACGGTGCCGGAGCGGTCCCCGACGACGACGGCGCGGGCGGTGAACCGGAGAGTCATGGATCCCGAACCTAGCGCCGCGCTCGGCGTGCGGCGCGGCAGCTCGCAGGGGCCGCCTCTACCGTGGAGCCCATGTCACTCCTCGCGGCCGCCACATCCGACGAGGGCGGGATCACCGGCTTCCTGCTCGACCTGGTCGACAAGCTCGGGCCGGTGGGCGTGGGCCTCAGCATCCTGGCGGAGACGGTCATCCCGCCCATCCCCAGCGAAGCGGTGCTGGGGCTGGCCGGAGTGCTGATCAACGACGGCCGGATGTCGATCGTCCCGGTCGTCCTCTTCGCCACCCTGGGGTCGGTCCTCGGCGCGATCTTCTTCTACTACGTCGGCCGGGCGCTGGGGCCGCGGCGCTCGCACGCCTTCCTGGACCGGCTGCCGCTGGTGGAGACCGAGGACGTCGACAAGACCTTCGCGTGGTTCGAGCGGCACGGGCGCTCGGCCGTCTTCTTCGGCCGCATGGTCCCCATCGTGCGCAGTTTCATCTCGGTGCCGGCCGGCGTCGTCAGGATGCCGTTCGGGCAGTTCCTGCTGTTCACCACCGGGGGCAGCCTGATCTGGAACAGCGTCCTCATCGGTCTGGGGGTCGCGGCGGGCGACTTCATCCAGAACAACCTGAAGTACCTGGACTACGCGGTCGTGGCGGCCTTCGCGCTGGGCATCGGCTACCTGGTCCACAAGCGGGTCAAGGACGTCCGCCGGCACCGCCGGGCGCGAGCCGCCGGTCAGCCGGTGGGCGTGCGGGACACGGACCGCGCGGTCTGAGGGATCCCCGATGAGCCGCACCCGGCCGGAGGTCGTCGCCTTCGACGTCAACGAGACGCTGCTCGACCTCGCGCCCGTCCGCGCGGCGCTGGTGGAGGCCGGCGAAGCCGAGTCCCTGCTGTCGACCGTCTTCGCGCGCACGTTGCTCACCGGGTTCGCCGCCGCCGCGACCGGGACCTGGTGCCGGTTCCGGGACGCCTTCGACGCCGCCCTGGCCCAGGAGAGCGAGCTGACCGACGAGCGGCGGTCGGCCGTGGCGGATGCGTTCAAGGAGCTGAGCCCGCATCCGGACGTCGAGCCGGCGCTGCGCCGGCTCGCCGGCGCCGGGATCCGGGTCGTCACCCTCTCGCACGGCTCCCCCGGGGTGGCCGAGGCCGGTCTGGCCCGCGGCGGCGTCACCCCGCTGGTGGAGCGCACGCTGACGAGCGAGGCCATCCGGGCGTGGAAGCCGTCGCGGGAGGTGTACCTGTGGGCCGCGGGCACCTGCGACGTCGCGCCGGACCGCATGGCGTTGGTGGCCGCGCACGGCTGGGACGTGCTGGGCGCCCAGCGGGCCGGACTGACCGGGGCCTGGTTCCCACGCAGCGAGCGCGCGTATCCGGCGGTGTACGAGCGGCCGCACGTCGCGGGTGGCGACCTCGGTGCGGTCGTCGAGGCGCTGCTGGCCCTTCCCCCTGCATGAGCGAGATCCACGAGATCGGGACACCGCACGGCCCCGCCCGGGCGCACACGACCGATCCCGATGGTGCGGTGCGGGGGACGCTGGTCCTCGGGCACGGCGCGGGGGGCGGCGTGGAGTCCGTGGACCTGGTCGCGGTCACCGCCGAAGCGGTAGGGGCCGGCTGGCGCGTGGTCCGCGTGGAGCAGCCGTGGCGGGTGGCGGGCAAGCGGATCGCCACGGCGCCGCCGACCCTGGACGCGGGCTGGCGCGCGGTGCTGCACTCCCTCCGCACCGACGGCGTCCTCACCGGGGCGGTCGTCCTCGGTGGGCGCAGCGCGGGCGCGCGGGTGGCCTGCCGGACGGCGGCCGAGCAGGAGGCCGCGGGTGTGCTGGCGCTGGCGTTCCCCCTCCACCCGCCGGGCAGGCCGGAGAAGAGCCGCGCGGGCGAGCTCACCGCCGTCCCCGTGCCTCTCGTCGTGGTGCAGGGCGAGACCGACGCCTTCGGCGCGCCGGCGGACGTCGCCGCGGTCCTGGCCGGCCGCCCCGGCGCGTCGGTGTACGCCGTCACGGGGGACCACTCGCTGAAGAAGAACGTCGACGTCGTCGCCGCGGCTGCGGTGTCGTGGCTGGCCGAGCTGCTCGTCGTCCCCTGAACTGCCGCGTGACCTGACCCGTCCGCCCCTCACCACGCCGCCGAGAGCAGCCGGCGGTTCAGAAGGGCGCCGGTTCCTGTTCGGCCTCCGGCGACGCCGACCCGTCCGGCCACGCCGGTCCGTCCGTCCACGCCGGCCCGGTGGGGTCGGCGAGGCCGGGTGGTCGGGTGGTGCGGGTGACGCCGCTGGGTGTGGTGACGGTGAGCACGCCGTCGGGGGTCATGGTGAAGCGCCAGCCGGGGGCGTGGGTCTTGAGCCGGTGGTGGCGGCGGCACAGGCAGCAGAGGTTCTCGCAGGCCGTCTGGCCGCCGTCGGCGTGCGGCAGGACGTGGTCGAGGTCGGCCCAGCCGGCGTCGTTGTGGCAGCCGGGATGGCGGCA
>NZ_JBHUHP010000015.1:0-510 GCF_042682525.1 Blastococcus deserti | reverse complement strand
GCGCCGCTGCCGGGATCGGTGAGGGCGATGGTCAGGCTGCCGCCCGCCGGGGCCTGCAGCCCGCCGGGGCAGAGGGCGTCGAGTTGTTCGAGCAGGGCCCGCAGCTGAGCGGCCGTGATCGGCTGCCCGTCCACCTGCGCGGGCTGGGTACGTCCACACCCGCAGGCGGCTGCCGCCCCCGTGCCGGTGTCGCCGCCCGCGACGACACCGGGGACGGCCTGCCCCACGGCACAGGCCTCGTGGCCCGCGGCGCCGGCGGCGAGGGTGTCCAGCGAAGCCCAGACGGTGAGGTGGGCGGTGAACGGTGGCCGGCTGGCGTCCCAGGGGCGGAGCACCAGATCGCCCAGCACTCCGACCCGCAGCTGGCCGATCGGGCGCGGATCGCCGTCGGCCTTGGCCATGCGGGCGTAGCCGTTGACCGCGTCGCGGATGGCGGTGGCCAGCGGCTGGGGCAGGTCCACCGCCAGCTGCGCCATACCATCGGGTGCCGGGCGGACGGTGACGTCGGCG
>NZ_JBHUHP010000014.1:81346-205949 GCF_042682525.1 Blastococcus deserti | reverse complement strand
CACCACGCACCGTCGTGGAACCAGAGCTTGCTCTGCGGCTTGTCCGCGCTCGGCGGCAGCGACGAACCGTAGGTGTCCGCCGACAGGTAGGTGGTCGGCACTCCCACCGCGGCCGAGGCCACCGAAGGCAGGCCCAGACCGCTGAGCAACGTCATGACCGCCGTCACCACGCTGATCAGCAGGACCCGGCGACGTGCACGGGGCTGTGGCCGGAAGCGGTCCGTTCGCATCACGTTCTCCCCGGTGGTGGCAGAGTCGAGACCTCCACCGGCCCCGTTGTTCCGCGAGACCGTAAGTGACCCGAACGCGTGAGACCAGAGCTTGGTGCGGGATCTGGTCACGCGCAGCAAAGCGATCCACGAATCGGCGACGTCGTGTGATCGGACGTCGACCGCCTGTGCGCGCTGAAGGTCTGCGCCGGCCCGATCAGGAAGTCCGCGTGGCCGGTCAGGGAGGCGACCAGGCGCGGGGCACGGCGAGGCGTCGACCGCGAGGTGGGCCACCACGTCGGAGGGTCGGTCGTCTCGCTGACCGCGGACGCCGCGCACGGGCCGTGAGACGTCGACGTCCGCCCGTCGACCCTCGGGCACTGCCGCGGTCAGTCGTGAGGTTCGGCTCCCGAGGCCGCCCTGCCGAGGGCCCACGGCGCCGCCCCCTGGTGGGAACCGTCCCCCGCCTCGGTCGAGGACGATCCGAGCGACGCGATCGACGACGTCGATCCGGTCGCGAGACCTTGCCTCTGGGTGATCTCCGTGACTTCGCGGTAGAAGTCGTTGTTCTCCAGCAGGGCAGCCGGTTCGTCCATCGCCTGCAGACGGCCGTCGACGACCACCATGACCCGGTCGCACACCGAGAGGGTCGAGAGCCGGTGAGCGACCAGGATCAGCAGCACGTCGCTCTTGATCTGGGCCAGGGACTCCTGCACCGCCAACTCGGACCGGACGTCGAGGGCACTGGTGGGCTCGTCGAGGATGAGCACGTCGGGTGAACCCGCGAGGGCCCGCGCGAGGCAGAGCCGCTGTCGCTGGCCCCCGGAGATGGCCGACACGCGCTGCCCGATCACCGTCTGGTAGCCCTGGGACCACGACATGATCTCGTCGTGCACGTGGGCCAGCCGGGCCGCTCGCTCGACCTGCTCGTCGTCGATCTCCGGCCGGTAGAAGCGGATGTTGTCCGCGACGGTGCCCCAGATCAGCTGCGGCGACTGGGGGACGTAGGACACCCGCCGCTGCCAGTCGTCGCGCCGGAAGACGCGGGCGTCCACGCCGTTCACCTCGAGGGCTCCGCTGGTGGGCTGCCGGAGGCGGAGCAGGATCTGCACCAGCGACGACTTGCCGGCGCCCGAAGGACCGACGATGCCGATCGCCTCACCGCCGTGCGCCTCGAACGAGATGCCCTTGAGCACGTCCTCGCCCGGTACGTACGCGTAGTGGACGTCCCGCATCCCGAGGCGGTCGATCTTCGGCAGGGGGGTGTCCCCGTCCTGACGCGGGTGACTCTGGTAGTGGTCGAGGGCCTTGCGGAGGCTGTTCATGAACGGCACCAGCTCGTCGAGCCGACGGAGGGCCTGCTGGATCGTCTGCCCGTACGTCAACGACCGCACCATGATGAGCACCACAGCACCGAGTTCGGCGATCGCCTGGGCGCCGGACAGGTACACGGCGGCCAGAGCGAGGAACAGCGTCAGGAAGGCCAGGCTCTGGTACAGGCCCGGCACCGCCCGGAACAGGAAGCGGGTCAGCAACATCGGCTTGCGGACCTGCCGGCTGAGCCTGTCCACGGACTCCTTGTACTCCGGTGAGGCGCCGAAGACCTGGATCTCCTCGGCCATCATGACGACCTCTTCCATGCCCTTCGCGTGCTCGATGCTCTCCCGGCTGAGCGCCCGGGCCTGGCGCCGCAGCCGGCGCACGAGGGGTCCGAGGAGCAGGAAGAGGAGGAGAGAGGCGCCGATCACGATCAAGGCAGTCATGACGCTCAGGACCACCGCGGAGATCAGGAGCGTGAGGAACATCAGGCCGGCGGTGAGCGCCTGGGCGAGCGTAGTGATCGCAAGGGACGCGTTCATGACGTGCGTCCCCATGAGCGTCTGGAAGTGACCGTCGCGCTCGGAAGCCTGCACCGACCACGACGTGCCGGTGAACCGGTCGAAGAGCGATCGTCGCAGGTCCACCATGACGGCCGCGCTGGCTCTGGCGGGGAGATAGGCGATGCCCAGCGCCACGACCGCCCGGACCAGCGCGAGGCCGATACCCACCGCGAACAGGACGGTCAGCGGGGCGCTGAGGTCGATCACCCCGAACTGGACGTCGACCCGTGACGAGCCCTCGGTCAGCGCGGTCGCGAGGGCGGCGACGAGGGAGAGCAACGCGGCCTCGAGCAGGCCGGCGCAGACGGCGACCACCGTCAGGAGGACCAGCCGGCTCCGGGCACCACCGAGGAACTGCCGGTACTGCTTCCAGGACACGGCATAGCCCCGGACCTTCTTGAACAACGATCCGCGCCGTGGCCGACGGAACAAAGGGCACTCCTCGGATCGGGAGACGACACACGCTGCTCCGGACCGACCGGGGCCCGGGGCGTCGGACTCTAACGGGATGAGCGCAGCGCAGGGCCCTGCTCGATCGCGGTCATCCGAGAAAGGGAGCGGTCGGTCCGCGGGGGAACGGAGGCCGGACCTCGACTTACGCGCCCCGTCCCGTGAGGCGCGAGGACTCCTTGACAGGCGCTCGTCGTCCGTGAGGGACTGTCCGCCCGCCGCCCCTGGGGGGCGACAGCCGCCAGCGCGGGCGGTGGCTCCTGCGCCGTCCCGGCTCCGGAGGCCGCCCTGCGGACCAGGAGGGGGACGGGTGGACACGATTCCGAGCGGCGTGGTCGTCGACGTCATGGGCACGATCGATGCAGCGGTCCAGGCGCCGGTGTTCGTCGTCGGGGAAGGGCCTCCCGCTGCCCCCGTTCTCCGAGTGCTCCTCCGGGCGACCGACGCCTCCGCCGTCGGCGCCCGCCTGGAGGCCGCCGGGTTCCTCCGGCGTGGCACCACGTACGCGAACTTCGAGCCGGGCGAGGTCCAGGGCGTGGAACTCCTCATCACGGAGAGCTGGGGTCTGGGTCGGGGCCCGACCCGCAGCGGTGAGGAGCTCTTCGCCGGCTGCCAGCCGCTCCCCGGGTTCGAGCACCTCGCACGCCCGGCACCACCCGTCGTCCTGGTCCTGATCGCGCACGACGTCGCGCTGGCGGGCGGCGAGCTCAGCGACGACCAGCGGAAGAAGGCCCTGTCGGCGGCGGGGTCCGGGCCCGGCGTGTGGGACGACGCCGCGGCCCTGGCGGGGCGTTTCCGGCTGACCGCACACCTGCGACTGCTCCGGCGGGCCCTCGGACAGCCGGAGCGCTGGACGGCTCGGCAACGGCGGCGGGCGCTGGTCCGGGCTGTCGCGGCCGGTCCGCCCTCCACCGCAGTCGCCGCGGCCCGGAGCCTGGTCCGGCACCGCCGACGGCCCCTGCTCGTCTCGCTCTCCGGCCCCGACGGAAGCGGCAAGTCCACGCAGGTGGGGCGGCTGGTGACGACGCTCGACGCCCTGGGCGTACGCACCGGGACCGCATGGGTGCCGACCACCAACCGACCCACGCTGCCGACCTCGATCAGGGCGTGGGCCGCGAGCTGGCGCCGTCCGACGGGAGACGCCGTCGGCCAGGAGAAGCGGCCGAGCGGCGGCGGGACGACGCCGGCGCGACCACGGTCGGTACCTCCGCACGTGCGGCTGGTCGAGCACCTGTGGATCACGTCGGCCGCGGTCTCCAACGCGGCCAAGATCTGGGCCAGCGTGTGGCGGGGACGCGGCAGCGACGTCCTGGTGCTGGACCGGTTCGTCCTGGACGCGGACGTCAAGCTCACCTACTGGTACCAGGTGCGCCGGGGCGCCGACATCACCATGGAGCGCCGGCTGTTCCGGGCGGTCTGCCCGAAGGTCGACGTGTCGGTCCTGCTCGTGGTGGATCCGGAGACGAACGTCGCCCGGCGCCCCGACGAGTGGAACATCGGCGCGTTCCGTCACTTCCAGAAGATCTACGCGGACACCGCGCGGGAACTCGGTGCCGTGGTCGTCGACGCCGAGCGGCCCGTCGACGACGTGGCCCGCGACATCGCCGAGACGGTCTGGACCCGCCTGCCATGAGGAGGCAGGTCGGGAAGGACGAGATCGGCCGCGCCCGCGAGGCCCTCGTGCGGACCCTCGGCGAGACGGCACCCGAGCGCCTCGAGCTGGCCGCCGAGCCGATCACGCGGTCCCGCTCCACGCTGTTCGTCTTCGGCGTGCCGGGTGAGCAGCCCCGGTACGTGGTCAAGACGGCGGTGCTGGGCAACACCGCGATCGACGCCACCCCGGCGCTGAGCAGCACCGAGCAGTTCCGCGCCCTGACGCTCGCCCATCGCTGGTTCGAGGAGGAGGACCGGCACGCCGCGGTGCGGCCGCTGTTCTACCTCGAGGACCTCGACGCCGTGGTGATGGACTACGTGCACGGGCGGCCCTTCCGCCGCACCGTGCAGCGCGGTGTCCTGCAGCCCGGTCCGGCGCTCGCGGCGGCCACCGCGGCCGGCGACGCCCTCCGGCGACTCCACCGGCACGCACGGGTGGATGAAGCCGTGGTGGACCTCGCCGACCTCGCCGACGAGGTGCGCGAGACCGAGGCCTCGGTGCTGCGCGCGGTAGGACTCGGGTTGCCCGAGGACGTCGCCCAGGTCCTGACCCGTGTCCCGAATCGGAAGGTCACCCGCGACCGGGTGGTGCAGCACGGCGACTTCGCGCCGGTCAACCTGATCCTCACCGCCGCCGACCAGGTCACGATCATCGACCCGTCGCTGGTGGACGTCGGGCTGCCCGAGGACGACCTGGGCCGTTTCCTGGCCATCCTGTCCGCGTACTCGGTCTTCGTCCCGGGGCAGGTCGTGCCCCCCGTGCGCCGATTCCGCGGACAGCTCGAGCAGGCGTTCCGGTCCGGGTACGGCGAGGCTGAGACCGACACGGCCGTCATGGAGCTGCGACTGCTGAAGCAGCACGTGCTGCGCTGGCGGCGGCGCCGCGACTTCTCGCGCCTGGCCCGGTCCCAGCAGCTCATGCACGCCCGTCAGCAGGCGATCGACCGGCACATGCGGATGCTGATGTCGGAGAGTGCACGACGCCTGTCCGCCTTCCTCGACGCCGGCGAGCGCGCGGCGTGAGACGGGTGACCTCCCGGATCCCCGTGCCGGTGAAGCACGCCGTCCGTCGCCTCCTCCGCCGGCCGCCCGCCAATGCGAGGCGGTATCTGCGGCGGGGCCTGTCCGTCGACGAGTTCCTGGGGCGGCTGACCGACTCCGGCGTGCGGTACGCCGTCCTGCGCTGGTTCGAGACCCTGCCGGCCGTCGAACCGGACAATGACATCGACCTGCTCGTCTCGGACGAGGACCTGCCGTACGTCGAAGCCCTCATGACCCCGTACCGGCCGTTCCGGCCCAGCCAGAAGGTAGATCTCTACTCGGTGACCGGTCGGGACCGCACCCACTTCGGTGGAGCCCCGTACCTGTCGCAGAAGCTGGCCCTCCGGGTGCTGGACCGGGCGGTGCTGCTCCACGGCAGGTACCGGGTGCCGTCACCCGTCGACCACCTCGACTCCCTGGCTTTCCACGCCGTCCACCACAAGGGGGCGGCGGCCTCGGGTCTGCCGCAAGGGGCCACGGCTTCCTCGCCCGCATCTGACGGTCGGATCGGGGCGACCATCGACCGGTTGGCCCGCGAGCTGTCCAGGGATCTCGAGCTGTCGCTGGAGGGGCTGGACCGCTACCTCGACTCGGAGGGCCTCCAGCCCTCCGCGGAGGCCCGGGAACTGCTCGCAGCCCAACGACGTCGCCTGTACCGGTCCTGACGTCGGGGGCACGGGGCCGCGCACTGGTGGGCCCCGTCGTTGACGCGTCGGGTGTCCAGGACGAGCTGCCGTGAGCGCTCAGGCCGCGGTCGCAGGGCGTGTCGCAGGGCGTGGTCGAGGCCCCTGTCCGACCTCCCAGCGGCGCCGGGCCGGATGCGCCGGACGGCGTTCGAGTACCGCCGCGGCGGCACCCTCGCCCACTCTGGCCACCTTCGACGTGCACGCCGCCCGCGTGCTCGGCCGCACGGGCATCACGCCGTTCGGCCAGCACGTCGAACAGGTGATGAGCAGCGGGCCCTACGCCGGCGCGGCCGGCGCGTTCTGGGTCGTCGACAACGGCTGCTCACCCAACGGGGCTCGCGCCGTCACCCGGATGCGCGCGGCCTGGCCGACCGCCGAGCTGGTGCACCTGTCGATCCATGCCACCTGGGTCGACCCGGTCGAGATCCTCTTCTGATCGGGCACACCGCAGGGTGACCGAACCCGGTGACTTCGCCGACCTCGAGCAGCTGGCTCGGCGACCGCTGACCTTCCGGGACCGCTACGAGCGCCACTGAGCCCTTCGCCTGACAGCTCGAACCCCTGGCCCCCCGACCCGGACGAATCAGCGACGGGCACCACCAGCTCTCGTCGGACTCACCCCTGCGAACGGCACGGGACCCCTCGCACGCGGCGGCCGACGCCGCGGTAGCAAGAGCGGTCGTCCGCGGTTCGGCCGCTGCACCGGCGGCTCCGGCTCGAGCAGTCCACCTCCCGAATAGCGCGGGTCGGGCGGCGCCACCGATGGATCCGCAACCACTCGCCGGCGAGGCGCACCTCGGGCAGTGAGGCATGTCACTGCCCGAGGACCCCACGGCCTCGGCGCTGGTCACGGCGGCGAGCCGGGCCGTCCTGCAGCAGACGACGGTGAGGCCTGAGGCGTCTGTGACGGCTGGGACGAATCCGCACTCACCGTGACTTCTTCGATGCCGACCGTATGTGCAACCATCACAAAGTCACTGATTCAATTCGTCCGATCACCCAGAGTGTCGGCCCCCGGGGGCGGCGGTCATACCCGACCCCATCGCCCGCGGCTAGGTCCTGACACCGGGGTCGGGGGCGACCTGACGGTCTCGCACCCCACAGCCAGCCAAGGATGCCAATGAAGCGCGCCCTCGTCCTGTTCCTGCCCGTCCTCCTCGCCGTCGTGGGCATCGTCCTCATCAGCCCGTCCGCCCAGGCCGGCAGCGCAGAGTTCCGGGTCCGGGCCAGTACCGACGATGCCGAACAGCGGTCCGACCGAACCGTGCTCGACAGCTCCGACCTGGAGATGCTGACCGACAAGGGCAGGCAGCAGGTCGTCGGGCTGCGATTCACCCACGTCGCCATTCCGCCGGGGGCGACGATCACCCGCGCCTACGTGCAGTTCACCGCGGACGAGAGCACTTCGACGGCGGTGCCGCTGACCATCCACGGACAGGCGGCCGACGACCCGGGCACCTTCACCAGCGCCCCGGGTGACGTGTCCGATCGCCCGAGGACCACCGCCTCGGCGGAGTGGACGCCGGCGGCCTGGTCCTCGGGCAAGCGCGGCCCGGCCCAACGGACCAGCGACCTGACCGCCGTCGTGCAGGAAATCGTGTCCCGGCCGGGCTGGGCCTCCGACAACGCCCTCGCCGTCATCATCACCGGCACCGGCACCGGCACCAACAGTGGGGTGGCCAAGAGCTTCGACACCAGCGCCAAGACGGCTCCCGGACTGCACCTCGAGTGGACCACCGGGACGAACACGCAACCCACCCCCGCGCAGGAGCCGGCGCCGGAGCCGACGGCCGGATCCACCCCGGCGGCGACCACCCAGCCGGAGCCGACGCCGGAGCCCGCCCCGGGTCCGGAGGCGAGGACCGAACCGACCCCGGATCCCGTGCCTGCTCCGTCGAGCGCCGGCGTCCGGTTCCCTGCCGACTCCGGGGTCATCAACCTGGCTGCCGCGCCCTACAACGTGAAGTGCGATGGGGTCACCGACAACACCGCAGCCATTCGGAGCGCACTGGCGGACTATGCCAGGACCGATACCGATCCGCTGGAGACCCGCTTCTCCTTCCGCACCCTGGTGTTGCCTGCCGGTACCTGCCTGGTCTCCGACATGCTGCACGCCCCCGGCAACGCCATCCGGCTGATGGGTGCCGGTCAGGCCCAAACCACGCTGAAGCTCAAGGACAGCGCCGCCGGTTACGGTTCGGCGTCCACGCCCAAGTACGTCTACCGGCCCGGCATCCAGACCCAGTCCACCGGTAACGACAACACGGCCTACGCGAACTATGTCCAGGACCTGACGATCGACGTCGGCTCCGGCAATCCCGGCGCGGTGGCGATCCGCTGGGCTGCCTGCAACTCGGGGGCCATGGAGCGGGTCACGCTCCGCGCACCGGCCAACTCCGGGCTGCGTGGCATGACCGTGGAGTCGGGCACAGGTCCGTCGCAGGTCCAGGACGTGACCATCGACGGCTTCGCCGTGGGCATCTGGGGTGACGGTGGACCGGTCAACAACATGGTCTTCACCGACGTGACACTCCGGAACCAGCGCACCGTGGCCATCCAGAACAACGCCCGGGTGCTCCAGTTCGAAGGCCTCACCGTCACCGGTGCCCCCAAGGTCTACGAGGCCCTCGGTCAGCAGGCCGTGTTCCAGGTCATCGACGCCAACGTGACCGGACCGGGGTCAGGGACGGCCATGACGGCTGTCGCGGACAGCTACATCTACGCCCGCAACGTGACCGCGTCCGGATGGGGCAACTTGGTCACGACCGGTACCACCAACCGGTTCGTGGGCAAGACCGCCATCGCCGAGTGGGGGTCGGCGAACTTCCGGCGCGGCGACACCTCGGTGCCCTGGACGGAGACCAGTACGGTCCAGAGCCTCAACCTGCCTCACCCGGATGCGCCTCGATCCACCGACTACGACCTGACCCACTGGGCGAAGGCCAACGCCACGTCCGGCAACTCGGCGGACGATGACGGTCCGGCGATCCAGGCCGCGATCGACTCGGGCAAGCAGGTCGTCTACCTTCCCTACGGCGACTACACGATCAAGACTCCGGTGATCGTCCGGGGCAACGTCGAGGCCATCGACTTCATGGGCTCGCGGGTCGCTGACGCCAGCACCGGCAAGATCTCGGTCGGCAACACCACCTCCTCGTTCGTGGAGTTGCGCAACGCCGCTGCCTCGGTCACCTTCGAGCAGAACGGGCCGGACGCGATGGTGATCCGGAACGTCGGGGCAATCGGGGCGACGCCCGGTGACGTCATCGACGGCACGAGCGCGACCGGTGCCGTGTTCGTGGACAACGCGTCCGGGCGGCTGCTCACCATCGATCGGCCGATCAGCGTGTACGCCCGGCAGTTGAACCGCGAGGGCCGGGGTGCCGAGATCTCGGGGGGCGCCACCATCTGGCTCTTCGGGGACAACCTGGAGATGCACGACGACAAGGGCGAGCCGTACCTGACGGTCTCCGGCAGCACCGCCGAGATCCTCGCCGGGGCGTGGGACAACTTGGCCGACGCAGGCAGGTTCAACTCCACGACGGGGACTGCGGTCTACAACCTGACCGACTCACGGGTGTCCGTCGTGATCCCCGGTGTCTATCGCAACGCCGCGATCACCGGCCAGTGGGTCAGCGACGTGGTGAACGGCACCCGCGTCGGCAACGTCACCAGTTCGGAGGTTCTCGTCGGTCCGGTGGCGAGGGACTTCAAGCGGGCCACCCTCCCGCTGTACGTCTCCCCCTGACCGCAAGAGGCCGGGCCGGCGGGATGCCCCGCCGGCCCGGCCTGCCCCTACCCGCGGGCACCAGCCTGGCGGGGTCTCTCTCCTCCCCGGCAGAACCCTCGCACGGTGGCCCCCGCCATCGGCTTCACCGGCGGGATCTTCTCCGTGCAGCAGACGTTCCCGGCTGACCGGGACGAATGAGGTACGGGGACCATCAGCGGCCGGCGGCCTTCACCACCTGGCTGACGGTCCGCACAAGGATCTTGATGTCCCCCCACATCGACCAGTTCTCGATGTAGAAGTTGTCGAAGTGCGCACGGTCGGCGATCGAGGTGTCGCCTCGCAGGCCGTGGACCTGGGCCCAGCCCGTGAGACCCACGGGGACGCGGTGCCGCGCGCGGTACCAGGGGTACTGCCGGCTGAACTCGTCGACGAAGTAGGGGCGCTCGGGCCGCGGACCGACCAGGCTCATGTCGCCGCGCAGCACGTTCCACAACTGCGGAAGCTCGTCGAATGACGTTCGCCGGAGGAAGCGGCCGACCGGGCCCATCCGATTGTCGTCGCCGATGTTCCAGAGCGTGTTGCCCTCCGCGTCCGCGGCCGGCCGGAGGCTGCAGAACTTGAGAAGCGTGAACGACAAGCCGTCGAGCCCCACGCGGGTCTGCCGGAACAGGACGCATCCAGTCTCCCAGCGGGTGAGCACCGCGCACACGAGGAGGAGCGGCGCCAGCAGCAGCAGGGCGACTCCCGAGATGAGGACGTCGCTGAGACGTTTGCCCATCCATGCGCCGGTCCGGAAGGGCGCACGCCGGAGCCGGACCAGGGGCATGCCCCACAGAACCTCGGTGTCCCTGGTGACGGCATGCACCTCGAAGAGCCGGGGAACGAAGAAGATCTCGCATGTCAGACGGTCGCAGGTCCGCAGGAGCGGCACCATCTCCGGCTCCCGGAGCGACCCGAACGTGACGATGACGACGTCCACCGACCGCGCGAGGATGACCTCGCAGAGATCCTGGTAGCCGCCCAGGAGGGGAACCGGACGTTCCTCGTCGTCGAGCAGCGGGTCGTCGTCCAGCATGCCCTCGGGCCGCAGCCCGTACTCCGGATGGTCGCGCAGGCTCGCCGCCAGCGAACCTGCGACCGTGCCGGCCCCCAGGAAGAGCGCGCGCTGCTGCAGGTAGTGGTGCCGCCGGGCGATCCGGATGCCGGTGTACGCCACGGTCCGGGTGACCAGACAGAACCCTCCGAAGGCCGCGCACGTGATCAGGCGAGCGGTTCCAGCGACCCCGTCCTCCAGCCCGCCGAGGACCATGGCGCCGGCTCCCGCGGCGAGGGCCCGCCCCATGATCGCGGGTCCGTCGTCGAGGATCGAGAGCGACAGCCGGGGCCGGTAGAGGCCGCCCACCTGGAACAGGGTCAAGATGATGAGCAGGAGGGCGACCGTCTTGATGTTGGGCCCGGACGTCAGCACGAGCGCCGCGGCGAAGGCGACGAGGTCGGCGGCGAGCACGATGGCGGAGATCCACCAGGCCCGGGCCCCTGTCCGCTTCGCTCGGCCGACGGGCGTCGAAGGGATCTCGGTCAGCAGCCCGCTCGGATGAGCCCCGGACGCATCGGGTGCCCGGGGGGCCGGCACCACTCTCGTCGTCGGGTACCGCAGCAGGTACAGGCCGGGACGCCGGGCCGGCGACACCTCGGGCGCCGCGGCGACCACGGTCGGCTGCACGCCAGGTCCCGGGCAACTGATCGATTCCTGCACGTCGTCCCCCGATGCGCTGCCTTGGCTCAGGTCGGGAACGCTAGGACCGGGGCCAGGACGCGGGATCCATCACCGAGACGAGGCGGACTACGTAGGACGGAGGAGAGTTGCGCGCAGCCGCGGCTGTCGCTGCCAGTGAGTGATCCGACGACTGCCCGACGTGCCGATGCGTTAGTCGAATCCCGCTTTGCGGGCGAGCGTGACGGCCGCGAGGGAGCTGTGCAGACCCAGCTTCCCGAGGATCTTCTGCAGGTGGGTCCGGACGGTGTTGTGCGAGACCTCCAGCTCCTCGGCGATCTCCTGCCGGGTCGCGCCCCGGCACATCGCCCGCAGGACCTCCCTCTCCCGCGGGGTGAGGGTCGCGAAGGGCCGCTCCGCCGCGCGCCGCTCCTCCTGCTCGCGCAGCAGGTGGGGAAGGAGCCGGGTGAGCAGCGCCGGCGGGATGTGGGTCTCGCCGCGACGGATGCCCTCCAGGACGACGACGAGTGCGGCGACATCCAGGTCCTTGGGGACCCATCCCCGGAAACCCATCCGCACCACCCGCGCGACCGTGCCGACGTCGTCGGCCTCGGCCAGCGCCGCCAGCGCGAGCTCCGGCCGTTCGTCGGCGAGTGCACCGGCCGCGTCGACGAACTGGCTCCCGGTGCCGTCCACGGCCAGCAGGGCGACGTCGACCGGCCGGGTGCGGACGACGCGCAGCGCGTCCTCGGGGCGGGTCACCGTGCCGACGACCCGGAGGCCGGGCTCGGCCGACAGCCGGGGGGCCAGCGCCTCGACGAAGGCGAGATGGGGATCGGCCAGCAGCAGCCGCAGCGGCTGCGGGCCGGCGTCCTCGACGCGGCGGCTCGGCCGTCGCTGCGCCCGCGCGCTCACGCCGGCCGGCCTTGGAACTTGCTGCTCATCGCTCGACGTCCAGGCCTGCGTTCGCCACGAGTGCGACCGCCTGCAGCCGGTTGTTCACGCCCAGCTTCTGCAGCACCCTCTGCAGGTGCGTCCGGACCGTGCTCGGCGCCACGCCGAGGGAGCGGGCGATCCCGACCGTGTCCTCCGCATGGACGAGGCAGCGGAGCACCTGACGCTCCCGCTGGGTGAGCGCATCCAGGAGCTGACGCGTGGGGCCGCGCCGCTGCCCGTCCACGTCGGCCGGCGGTGGCGGAGGTGCTGGTGGCCGCCCGGCCGCGATGCGGTCCAGAGCGGCGAACACCGCGCTGAGCGGCTGGTCCTTGCGCACGAACCCCGCCGCGCCCGCCGCACGAGCCTCGTCCACGGCACCGGGGTCGGCCGTACCGGAGAGCACCACGACAGCGCAGAGCGGATGTCCGCGGGTCAGCTCGGCAATGGCGTCGATCCCGTCCCCGTCCGGGAAACGCAGATCCATGAGGCACATGTCGGGCTCCTCCTCGGCGACCGCCCGGAAGGCCTCGGCGGGCGACGTGGCGACCACGACCTGGTGCCCGCGTCCCTCGAGCGCGACCGCGACCGGCTCCGCGAACAGACGATGGTCATCACAGAGGACGAGTCGCACCGCGTTCCCTCATCGTCGGGAGCTCACACGGCCCGTACGGGCTCGACCAGCTGGCTCGGACCGGCCATTCGCGCCGACAGGAAGAGCGTGACGACCGCGCCCCGGGCGTTGGAGGGCAGGCTGGTCACCAGCTGCCCACCCATCTCGTCCAGCAGCCGCCGGGTGACGAGCAGGCCCAGTCCGTTGGCGGTGGGACCCCGACCGAAGCCCGGCCCGTCGTCCTCGACCGAGATGCGGACCACGTCGCTGCCGCGGTGGACGGCGACGGTGACCGTGCCCTTCGGCCCGGCCGCGCGGACCGCGTTGTCGACCACATTGACCAGGCAGCGACGCAGCGGTGTGCGCCCGCCGGCGATCTCGAGCGATCCTGCGCTGTTCCCCCGCGAACGGAGGGTCCCGCGCCAGGTCCGGCGGTAACTGTCGAAGACGGACCGGACGACCTCGTCCACGTCGACGGTGGCGGTCGGCGCGAGGCCCCGCCTGCTGCGCATCTCCACGACACTCCCGGCGGCCGCCGAGACGTCCTCGGCCTCCCGTATCAGCTCGTCGACCGTCCTCCGCACATCGGCCGGAAGATCCGGTCGGCCCCGGACAGCCTCGGCGAGCGCGAACACGGCCGCCAACGGTTGCCGGATCTCGTGCAGCACGGCGTCGAGGGCCTCCTCGATGCCGTGTTCGACGTCCACCGCCTCGTCGGCACGCTCCTGCCGCCAGCGCCCCCCATACGGCCCCCCTCCGTCACGGGTGTTGCACAGCCTGGTCTCGACCCCCGGCTCGGCGGCGACCGTAGAACAGTGACATCCCGCTTAACAGGCAGTTGTGCGCCAACAACGCGGATCCGACGAAATCGTGGCGACGTTCCCGCTGCTGCGCGACGACGGCGCGCCCTATGGTCGGCGCTTCGCGGACAGCACGACGACCGACGGAGACCTGCGGGCGGGCGTCCGCCACGCGAGTGGACGTCGGAGTAGGCGGAGGAGGACGGATGGACCTGTGGGACCCGGCGATCGCCGCGGCCGGTCTGGCGGTGGGGATCGTCGTCGGGCTGACGGGTATGGGCGGCGGGGCACTCATGACCCCGATCCTCGTGTTCTTCTTCGGGGTGTCCCCGTTGGCCGCGGTCTCCAGCGACGTCGTCGCGAGCTTCTTCATGAAGCCGATCGGCGGGCTGGTCCACCTCCGTCGCGGAACCGTCCACCTGGGGCTGGTGAAGTGGCTGTGTGTCGGCTCGATCCCCGGTGCCTTCGCCGGCGTGCTGCTCCTCCGGCTGATGGGATCCGACGGCGACGTCCAGGAACTCCTGCTCGTGCTGCTCGGCGGCGTCCTCGTGTTGGTCTCGCTGGCCATGGCCGTGAGGTCTTATCTGAACCTGCTGGCACGCGAGCGACGCCGCAGCAGCGGTGAGCAGGTCGTCGAGCAGGCCTTGTCCACGGTGACCGTGCACCGTTGGCGCACCGTTCTCGTCGGCTGCGTGGGCGGAGGCGTGGTCGGGATGACGTCGGTCGGCGCCGGGTCGCTCATGATCGTGGCCTTGCTGCTGATGTACCCGGCGATCAGGGCCGGGCAGCTGGTGGGTACCGATCTGGTCCAGGCCGTTCCGCTGGTCGCCGCGGCATCACTGGGACACATCTTCTTCGGCGATTTCACCCTCGGCCTCACCGGCAGCGTGCTGATCGGCGCCATACCGGGGGTCTGGCTGGGCGCCCGGGTCTCCTCCCGGGCACCCGGTGGGCTGGTCCGGCGGGCCCTGGCCGTCGTGCTCCTGGCGTCGGGAGCCAAACTGCTCGGCGCCTCCACGGCCGTGGTCCTCGTCGTCACGGCCGCCGCGCTGATCGGTGGAGGGGCCGCGTGGGCGTGGGTGCGCGTCCGCCATGGTGAAGCCCCGCTGGCGTCGCAGCAGCGCCGGCGCCGGCGGGCGCGGCTGGCCTCGTCACCGGCCTCCACCAGCTGAGCCTTTGACTCTGCTGCGTGCCGAACCGGGCGCGGTGCGTACCGACAGGTCGCCGGCTGCGGCTGTCAGCCCCTTCGATGGCGAAAGCGGCGCGGCAGCGGACGCAACAAGGTGTTGGCGACAGGAGCGAACCTGCAAGATGGCGCGCCTGTGACGATCGGCCGGAGCGCCGGCCGTCGGAACGGATTCGCCGGATCAGGCCTCAGCAGCGGGGAGATGTCGATGCTCGACGAGTCAGCCGGCCGGAGGACGCCGACGTCGTCGCTGAGCGCCCTGTCCGATGCCGCACTGGCGCGCGAGCTCGCCCGGCTGGCCGGCGCACGGTTGCTGGAGCTGCGCCGGGCGCTGGCCCACCTGCCGCCGCGGGAGCTGAAGGACCGGGGGGACGCCGACGCGCAGAGCCTGCTCGCCTCCGGGCTGACCGCCGCGCGTCCGGATGACGCGGTGCTGTCGGAGGAGGCGGCGGACGACCGCCTCCGGCTGGACGCGGACCGGGTGTGGATCGTCGATCCCCTCGACGGCACGCGGGAGTACTCGGAGAACCGCTCCGACTGGGCCGTGCACGTCGCGCTCTGGCAGCGCGGCGACCTGGTCACCGGCGCCGTGGCGCTCCCCGGGCTGGACACGGTGCTCACGTCCGATCCCGCGCCGGCGGTGCCACCGCGGAGCGCGAGCGCACCGCTGCGCATGGCGGTGAGCCGCAGCCGCCCGCCCGCCATCGCGACGGGCGTGGCCGAGGCACTCGGCGCCGAGCTCGTCGAGATGGGCTCGGCCGGGTTCAAGGTGGCCGCCGTCGTGCGGGGTGAGGCCGATCTCTACGTCCACGGCGGCGGCCAGTACGAGTGGGACTCGGCGGCACCCGTCGCCGTTGCGCGGGCGGCCGGCCTGCACGCGTCCCGCCTCGACGGATCGCCGCTGCGCTACAACCAGCCCGACCCGTTCCTGCCCGACCTCGTCGTCTGCCGGCCCGGGGTGGCCGACGAGGTCCTGGGCGTCATCAGCGACCTGCAGTGATCTTGTCCACCGACCACGGGGAGCCGACCATGACCGGCACGCTCACGCACCTGCAGCGGCTCGAGGCCGAGAGCATCCACATCCTGCGGGAGGCGGTCGCCGAGAGCGAGCGCCCGGTGATGCTCTACTCGATCGGCAAGGACAGCTCGGTGATGCTGCACCTGGCCAGGAAGGCGTTCTACCCCTCGCTGCCGCCGTTCCCGCTGCTCCACGTGGACACGACGTGGAAGTTCAAGCAGATGTACGAGTTCCGCGACAAGACGGCCGCCGAGCTCGGCATCGAGCTCCTCGTGCACCAGAACCCGGAATGCCTGGAGCTCGGCATCAACCCGTTCACCCACGGGTCGGCGGTGCACACCGACATGTGGAAGACCCAGGGGCTCAAGCAGGCGCTGGACAAGTGGAAGTTCGACCTCGCCTTCGGCGGCGCGCGCCGGGACGAGGAGAAGTCCCGGGCCAAGGAGCGGGTGTTCTCGCTCCGGTCGGCGCAGCACCGCTGGGACCCCAAGCAGCAGCGTCCGGAGTTGTGGCGGACGTACAACGTCCGCCACAACCCTGGCGAGACCCTGCGCGTCTTCCCGCTGTCGAACTGGACCGAGCTCGACGTGTGGCAGTACATCTACCTCGAGGACATCCCCATCGTGCCGCTGTACTTCGGTATGCCCCGGCCGGTGGTCGAGCGCGACGGCGCACTGATCATGGTGGACGACGAGCGCTTCCCGCTCCGCGACGGCGAGGAGCCGCAACTGCGCAGCGTGCGGTTCCGGACGCTGGGGTGCTACCCGCTCAGCGGCGCGGTGGAGAGCACCGCCGACACCCTGCCCGCGGTGATCCAGGAGATGCTGCTGACCACGACGTCGGAGCGGCAGGGCCGGGTCATCGACCACGACTCCGCCGGCTCGATGGAGAAGAAGAAGCAGGAGGGCTACTTCTGATGACCGCGCCCTCCGGCCTCATCGCCGATGACATCGAGTCCTACCTGGACCTGCACCAGCGCAAGACGATGCTGCGGTTCATCACCTGCGGCAGCGTGGACGACGGCAAGTCCACCCTCATCGGACGGCTGCTGTACGAGTCGCACCTGGTTTTCGAGGACCACCTGGCGGCCCTGGAGGCCGACTCGAAGAAGGGCACGCAGGGCGGCGAGCTCGACTTCGCGCTGCTCGTCGACGGGCTCGCGGCCGAGCGGGAGCAGGGCATCACGATCGACGTCGCCTACCGGTTCTTCGCCACCGACAAGCGCAAGTTCATCGTCGCCGACACCCCGGGCCACGAGCAGTACACGCGCAACATGGTCACGGGTGCGTCGACCGCCGAGCTGGCTGTGATCCTGATCGACGCCCGCAAGGGGGTGCTCACCCAGACCCGCCGCCACAGCTACCTGGTCTCGTTGCTGGGCATCCGCAAGGTCGTCGTCGCCGTCAACAAGCTCGACCTGGTCGGCTACTCGCGCGAGGTGTTCGAGCGGATCGAGGCCGACTACCGCGACTTCGCGGCCCGGATCGGGCTGACCGACATCGCGTGCATCCCCATGTCGGCGCTGCGCGGCGACAACATCACCGAGCCGAGCCAGAACACGCCCTGGTACCACGGCCCCACCCTGCTCGGGTACCTGGAGACCGTGCCCGTCGGGCAGCGGGCGCACGACGGGCCGTTCCGGATGCCGGTCCAGTGGGTGAACCGGCCCGGGCACGACTTCCGAGGCTTCTCCGGGGTGATCGTCGGCGGCCGGGTCCGGCCCGGCGACCGGGTCCGCGTCGTGCCCTCGGGCCGGCAGAGCACCGTCACCCGCATCGTCACGATGGACGACGACCTGGACGAGGCGGTGGCAGAGCAGTCGGTGACGCTCGTGCTCGCCGACGAGATCGACATCAGCCGCGGGGATGTGCTCTGCGCGGCCGAGTCCCCCGCCGGGTCGGCCGACCAGTTCGAGGCGCACGTGGTCTGGATGGCCGAGCACGAGATGCTGCCGGGCCGGCCCTACCTGCTGAAGATCGGTGCGCGGACGGTGACCGCCTCGCTCGGCCGGCCCAAGTACCGGGTCGACGTCAACACCCTCGAGCACTCGGCCGCCACCACCCTGGCCCTCAACGAGATCGGGGTGTGCAATCTCAACCTCGACCGGCCGATCGCGTTCGACCCCTATGCGGAGAACCGCGACATGGGCGGGTTCGTGCTCGTCGACCGGCTCACGAACGCCACCGTCGGCGCCGGGATGCTGCACTTCGCGCTGCGCCGGTCGCAGAACATCCACTGGCAGCAGCTCGAGGTGGACAAGGCGGCCCACGCTGAGCTCAAGGGGCACCGGCCCTGCGTCGTGTGGTTCACCGGGCTGTCGGGTGCCGGCAAGTCCAGCATCGCCAACCTGGTCGAGAAGCGGCTGCACGCGCTGGGGGTGCACACGACGCTGCTCGACGGCGACAACGTGCGGCACGGCCTGAACAAGGACCTGGGCTTCACCGAGGCCGACCGGGTGGAGAACATCCGGCGGGTGGCCGAGGTGTCGCACCTCATGGTCTGCGCGGGCCTCGTCGTTCTCGTCTCGTTCATCTCCCCGTTCCGGTCGGAACGCCGGATGGCCCGCGACCTGGTCGAGGACGGGGAGTTCTGCGAGGTCTTCGTGGACACGCCGCTCGAGGTCGCCGAGCAGCGGGACGTGAAGGGCCTGTACGGGAAGGCGCGCCGCGGCGAGCTCAGCAACTTCACCGGGATCGACTCGCCCTACGAGCCGCCCGAGGCCCCCGAGGTCCACATCGACACGACGGCCACCGACCCGGAGCAGGCGGCCCAGCAGGTGGTCGACGCGCTGCGCCGGATGGGGATCCTCAGCTGACCTGGCGGCCCGGCGTCCGGTCAGGACGCCGGGTCCTCCAGCAACCACACCCGGGCTGCGTCGTAGTCGTCGGCCAGTCCCACCAGTTCGATGCCCGACGGCGAGTGATCGATGAGCAGCCAGGCGTCGGCGAACGCGTCGATGACGGTCAGGTCGCAGCGGTCAGGGAACCCTTGGGGGAAGCGAGCCGACCGGATCTCCCGGTAGCAACGGCCGTTCTCGGACACCGGACGAACTTCGTACCAGCCGCTACACCCCTCGCGGGGCCAGCAGCGGCTCGTGCGGGCCGGGTCGCTGCCAGGTACAGGAGAACGTGCTGCGCACGTAGCGTTCGGGCTCACCCGGGGCGTTGACCGCCATGTGCGTCACCCGCCCGAACCCGCCGCACCGACAGAGAACGACCCGATCCGCGTCCCGTCCCACCCGGTCGAGCAGCGCGGTGTCACCCGTCATGGGGGGAGCGTCCTCCCGCCACCCGTGAGCGACAAGAGGAGTCCTCCTCGGCGTCACACGGGTTCTGGAAGTCTGTTCGGCTCGTGGGGCAGCGGCGGCGGTGTCGCGGCATCGGCAGGGAGGTGGCCGAGTTCCTGGTCCTCGCGCAGCGCGCTCCGCCCGAGGGCGGCGAAGAAGACCGCCGTCACCGCGGCGAGAGCCACCCACGCCGCCAGGATCGTCAGCATCACGCGCACTATCGTCCCACCGTCCATCGTCGGTCCGGTGGCGAGGCGACGAAGAGCGGGTGACGCCCAGGGCAACGACAGGGGGCGGCGACCGTTCGCGGTCAGCCGGCCGTGGCGCTCATCCGGATGGTCCAGCCCGCCCACGCCGAGGTCACCATGTCGCGCAGGCCGTGCCGCGCCTCCCACCCCAGAGCCGAGCGGATGGTGTCGGCGGCGGCCACGACCCGGGGCGGGTCGCCCGCTCGGCGAGGCGTGACCACCGGCTCGGCCCAGTCCTCGGCGGCCGTGCCGGTGACCTCGCGGATCACCCGGATCATCTCGCGCACCGATACGCCCTCGCCCCGGCCGATGTTGGCGGTGAGGGCTGTCAACCGTCCCTCGTCCAGGGCCCGGGCGGCGGCCGTGTGCGCGGAGGCGATGTCGGCGACGTGGATGAAGTCGCGGATGCACGTGCCGTCGGGGGTCGGGAAGTCGTCCCCGAAGATCAGCGGCGCCTGGCGCTCGGTGATCCGCCGGAAGATCATCGGGACCAGGTTGGCCTCGCCACGGTCACCGAGCTCCGGCCGCCCCGCCCCGGCGACGTTGAAGTACCGCAGGTTGGCGTAGCGCAGGCCGTTGGCCCGGGCCACGTCGGCGACCATGTGCTCGCCGGTGAGCTTGGTCTGCCCGTAGGGGTTCACCGGCCGGCACTCGGTGTCCTCCCCGACGAGATCGACGTCCGGCGCACCGTAGACGGCGGCGCTCGAGGAGAAGACGAAGGACTCCACGCCCGTGGCGGTCGCCACCTCCAGCAGGCGGCGCAGCCCCTCCACGTTCTCCCGGTAGTAGTACAGCGGCCGGTGGACCGACTCCTCCACCTGCTTCTTGGCCGCGATGTGGACGACGCCGGTGACGCCGTGCTCGCGCATGGTCTGCTCGAGGAGCGGCTGGTCGAGGACGCTGCCCTGGACCATGGGCACTCCCGGGATCCGCGCCGGATCACCCGTGGACAGGTCGTCGAGGACGACGACGCGCTCGCCGGCCTCGGTCATCGCGGCCACCACGTGGGCGCCGATGTACCCGGCACCGCCTGTCACGAGCCAGGTCATGACCGCAGGCTAGCGCCCCCACCGGGAGGCCGTGTCCCGCCGTGCCCGACCTCACCCCCACGGGGCAGAGGCCGCCGGCCCGGGGCCCGGTCGCCGTACGCTCGCCCGCGGGCAGGGCAACGGGGGTGGACATGAGGACCGAGACGGGCGTACCGTCCGGGGACGCGCAGCGGGGCGAGGGGCCGGTGGGCTCCGTCCCGGGCGACGTCGCACCGGACGACACGCACGCCGACGGCGACGCCCCGAGGCGGCACGGGTTGCGCCGGGTCCTCGTCTCCCTCGGCGTTCTCGGGCTCGTGCTCGCCGTCCTCGTCGGTGGCGGGCTGTGGTTCCTGACCAACCGGTACGCCGGCAACATCGACCGGATCGCCGACGTCTTCGCGGACATCGACGAGGGGACCCGCCCGGCTCCCGCGACGCCGGAGCAGGCGGCCGCCGCCGAGCCGGTGACGTTCCTGCTGGTCGGGTCGGACACCCGCGCGGAGCTGGCGCCGGGTGAGACACCCGACGGCCGGTCCGACGCCATCATGCTGGCCCGTTTCTCCGCCGACCGGCGGCACGCGCAGCTGATCTCGATCCCCCGTGACTCGTGGGTCGACATCCCGAGCCACGGCCGCAACAAGATCAACGCCAGCTACGCGTTCGGCGGACCCACGCTGCTGATCCAGACCGTCGAGCAGCTGACCCAGGTGCGCGTCGACCACTACGTGGCGATCGACTTCGACGGGCTCATCCAGGTGACCGACGACCTCGGTGGCGTGGACGTCGTCGTCGCCGAGACGACCAGCAACGGGCCCTACACCTTCCCCGCAGGGGTCAACCACCTCGACGGTGACCAGGCCCGGTGGTACCTGGGCCAGCGCTACGGCCTGCCCGGCGGCGACTTCGACCGCGTCAAGCGGCAGCAGCAGTACCTGCAGTCGATGTTCGCCAAGCTGTTCAGCTCGAACACCTTCACCGACCCCGGCCGGCTGGACTCGGCACTGCTCGCCGTGACGAGCGCGGTGACGATCGACGACACGCTGGGGAACGGCGACCTGCTGTCGCTGGCGTACTCGATGCGCGACGTGACCCCGCAAAACATCGACTTCTTCACCGCACCGGTGCTGGGCACGGGCATGGAGGGCCCGGCGAGCGTGGTCTACCTCGACACCGTCGCGTGCGAGCGGATGTGGGCCTACCTGCGCGCGGACTCGCTCGCCCAGAACGCCGCCGAGTTCGCCGACGAGGCGCTCCCGACCGTGCCACGCTGACCGGCCGGATCAGCCCCGGCCAGAACCTTCCGCGCGGGAGCGGCCGATGGCGGCGTCGGGAACGTCCAGGGTCCGGGCGTCCAGCTCGCGGCGCAGCACCCATTCTTCGGGCAGCACCAGACGTGGGGCCACGCCCACCAACACGGCCACGAGGAACGCGACACCGGCGAGCGCCTCGCCGGACTCCTCGACGAACGTGGCCGCGGCCGCCCAGTTGCCGGCCACGCCCTCGGCGCCGGCGGCGACCGCCGACAGGGCCGAGAGGCCGACGGAAGCCACGGCGTAGAGGGCGAGCACCCCGAGCACGCGCCGGCGGTCACGGCGCTCGGTACGGCTGAGCAACCACAGGCCGCCGATGACGACGGCGGCAGCCGCAGCGCTCAGCGTGAGCGCAGGTCCGGTGCCGACCGCGTCCTCGAGAGCGCCCAGCGCCTGTGCGTGGACCGTGCTGCCGGCCTTGACCGTGGCGATGAGACCGCCGACGAGCCCGACCGCCAGCCACCAGGTGCGGCGACCGGGCAGGTTGCTCGCGCCGGCGACCGCGGCGAGAGCGGCCGCCGCGAAGAGGAGGGCCACGAACAGCCGCGGAACGGAGAAAGGTGCGTCCATCGACAGCAGCTGGGCGACCTGGCCGCGCTGGCCGGTGAGCCGGGTGACGTAGCCGGCGCCCTCGAGACCGACGGCGAGTGCCGCCAGCGCCACCCCGATCGGCGGCAGCGGGATGCCGCGCCGACGGGTGCGGACGGCGCGGGCGCGCGCCGGAGCGGTGGCGGGGAGGTCGGCGGTCAGCGGGCTGGCGTCGCCGGTGCGCTCGTCGGCCAGCCGGATGCTCCGGCCGATGAGGACGGCGACACCGGCGGCCACCAGCAGCCACGCGACAAGTCCGCCCAGCACCCAGAGCCACACCACGACGTGATGATCGGCGGCCGGTTGGCCGATCGTGACCATCTGGTCACGGAACGCGGGGTGTCGTCCCCAGCAGTCCCTCGGTTCCCGCCCTTCCCGTCAGGGGAGGGCGGCGAGGTACTCGGACAGTGCTGTGCGCCAGTTCCGGGGCGCGAAGCCGGTCGCGGTGATCTTCGACAGGTCGAGGACGCTGTTGAGCGGCCGCACGGCCGCCTGCGGCTTGTCGGCGAAGTACTCCGCGGTGCTGGTCCGCCCGACGTCGTCGGCGCTACGGCCCCGGGCCTCGAAGACGGCGGCGGCGACCTGTGCCCAGGACGCCGGTTCCCCGGCGTTGGTGAGGTTGTAGGTGCCGAAAGCTGCGCCGGTGTCCAGCAGGTGGGCGATGCCGCCGGCCAGGTCGGTGGTGAACGTCGGCCGCCCGACCTGGTCGTCGACGACGGTGGGCGAGACGCCCCGGTCGGCCAGCGACGCCATGGTGCGGACGAAGTTGCCGCCCTCTCCCACCACCCACGTCGTCCGGACGACGTAGTGCCGCTCGAGCCGAGCCGCCTCCCGGTCGCCGTCGGCCTTGCTCCTGCCGTAGACGCTCAGCGGGGACGGCGGCAGATCCTCCGGGATCGGCCCGTCGTACCGGCCGTCGAAGACGTACTCGCTGGAGATGTGCACGAGCGTGAACCCGTGCCGCTCCCCCGCATCGGCCAGATGACCGACGGCGTCGACGTTGGCGGCGCGCACGGCCGCGTGGTTGGCCGGGTCCTCGGCCGCGTCGACCGCGGTCCAGGCGGCCGCGTTGACGACGACGTCGACACCCGACCAGTCGTAGCGGGCGACCGCCTCGCCGTCGGCGACGTTCAGGGCGGCGCGGTCGAGCGCGACGGCGTCCGGGAACCGCTTCTGCAAGGCCCGGCCGAGCTGGCCGTTGGCCCCGACGACGACCGTCGTCACTGCCCCTGCGCCGCGTACTTGGCCTCGACCTGCTCCTTCAGGGGCTTCCACCACGACTCGTTCGCGCGGTACCAGTCGACGGTGGCGGCCAGGCCGTCGCGGAAGTCGGTGAACTGGGGCTTCCAGCCGAGCTCGTCGCGGAGCTTGCTCGCGTCGATGGCGTAGCGCAGGTCGTGGCCGGCGCGGTCGATGACCTGGTCGAAGGCGTCGCGGGGCTGGCCGAGCAGCTCGAGGATGAGGCTGAGCACCTCGCGGTTGTTCTTCTCGCCGTCGGCGCCGATGAGGTAGGTCTCCCCGCTGCGGCCCTTCTCGAGGATCGCGTGGACCGCGGAGTTGTGGTCGTCGACGTGGATCCAGTCGCGGACGTTCTCGCCCTTGCCGTAGAGCTTGGGGCGCAGGCCGGCGAGCACGTTGGTGATCTGCCGCGGGATGAACTTCTCGATGTGCTGGTAGGGCCCGTAGTTGTTCGAGCAGTTGGAGATGGTCGCCTCGATGCCGAAGGAGCGCACCCAGGCGCGCACCAGCAGGTCGGAGCCGGCCTTGGTCGAGGAGTAGGGGCTCGACGGGTTGTACGGCGTCTCCGGCGTGAACTTCTTCGGGTCGTCGAGCTCGAGGTCGCCGTAGACCTCGTCGGTGGAGATGTGGTGCAGCCGCACGCCGTGCTTCCGCACCGCCTCGAGGATCGTGTACGTCCCGATGATGTTGGTCGTGAGGAACGGCGACGGGTCGCTGAGCGAGTTGTCGTTGTGGCTCTCCGCGGCGAAGTGCACGACGGCGTCGCTGCGGCTGACCAGCTCGTCGACGAGGGCGGCGTCGGCCACCGAGCCGTGCACGAACTCGATGCGGTCGCGCACCGGTGCCAGCGACGCTTCGTTCCCGGCGTAGGTGAGCGCGTCGAGCACGGTGATCTGGTGCTCGGGGTGCTCGCGCAGCGTGTAGTGGACGAAGTTCGCGCCGATGAATCCGGCGCCTCCGGTGACGAGCATGCGCATCGTCGCGACAACCTCCATGGTTCGCGGCCGGTGCGGAGCCTCCGCCCGGCCCCGCCGGCCGCACGTCCGCGGGCCCGGCAGGTCCTCCGGCCCTCAACGGTAACCGGGCGGGCGTGCCGACGTCGGGGCGCGCGGGGCGCGCGGGGCGTGTGGGATCAGCCGGCGCGGCGGCCCAGTGCCCGGTAGGTCCAGCCGGCGGCGGTCCAGGCATCGCGGTCGAGCGCGTTGCGCCCGTCGAGCACCCGCTTCTGGCGCACGACCGCGCCGAAGGAGACCGGGTCGAGCTCCCGGTACTGCCGCCACTCGGTCAGCACCAGCACGGCGTCGGCGCGGTCGGCCGCCTCCTCCGGCGTGTCGGCGTAGTCGAGCTGCGGCCACAGCCGTCGGCTGTTCTCGACGGCGGCCGGGTCGGTGACCCGCACGACGGCGCCCTGCAGCTGCAGCTGGGCGGCGACGTTGAGCGCCGGGGAGTCGCGGATGTCGTCGCTGTCGGGCTTGAAGGCCGCGCCGAGGACGGCGATCCGCTTGCCCAGCAGGGACCCGTCGCAGACCTCGCGGGCGAGCTCCACCATGCGGATGCGGCGCCGCATGTTGATGTTGTCGACCTCCTTGAGGAAGGTCAGCGCCTGGTCGGCGCCCAGCTCGCCGGCGCGCGCCATGAAGGCCCGGATGTCCTTGGGCAGGCAGCCGCCGCCGAAGCCGAGGCCGGCGTTGAGGAACTTGCGGCCGATGCGGTCGTCGTAGCCGATGGCGTCGGCCAGCAGCTTCACGTCGGCGCCGGTGGCCTCGCACAGCTCGGCCATCGCGTTGATGAAGGAGATCTTGGTGGCGAGGAAGGAGTTCGCCGCCGTCTTCACCATTTCGGCGGTGGCGTAGTCGGTCTCGACCTTGGGCGTGCCGCGCTCGACGATCGGCGCGTAGACCTCGTCGAGCAGGGCCCGCGCCGTCTCGCCGTCGGGACCCGCGGGGAGGCCGTAGACCAGCCGGTCGGGGTGGAGCGTGTCCTGGACGGCGAAGCCCTCCCGGAGGAACTCGGGGTTCCAGGCGAGCAGCGCGCCCGGCACCTTCTCCTGGACCAGCTCGGCGAGCGCGGCGGCCGTCCCGACAGGGACGGTCGACTTCCCGACGACGAGGTCACCGGGCGCCAGCACACCGAGCAGTGACTCCACCGCGTCCTGGACGTAGTGCATGTCCGCGGCGTACTCACCCCGCTTCTGCGGCGTCCCCACGCAGACGAAGTGCACCTGCGACCCGGCCGCGTCCCCGACATCGGTGGAGAAGCTGAGCCGGCCAGTGTCGAGAGTGCCGGCGAGCAGCTCCTCGAAACCCGGCTCGTAGAAGGGCGCGCGCGCCCGGCACAGCGCCTGCACCTTGTCGTGGTCGACATCGATGCCGACCACGTCGTGCCCCAGTTTCGCCATGGAGGCGGCGTGCACCGCGCCCAGGTAGCCGCAGCCGATGACCGAGATGCGCACTCTGCCCGTCCTCACCCGAATCACTTCGCTGCCGAAGTGGATCACGGCGTCGAGCGATACGCTCGCCCACCGATCAGGCCTGCGAAGCTCGACCACCCGATCGGACCTACCGGGCACGGTGGACGGTATCGACACCGGCCATCACCAGTCCACAGAGGCGTTGCTGCCTTTTCTGCAGCTCGCGCCGAGCGTGACCACGGAAGATCACGATGCGGCCCGTAGGAATGCCGGCGAGCCGTGGCTGCTGATCGCCGGACTGATGTGGGCGGTACTCGCCCTCGGCGCCGCCAGACTCCTGGGCCCCGCTGTCCGCCTGGCCGCCGGGGCGACGGTGCCCGCCTCGTGGCCCGATGAGGTCGACCGCTTCCTCCGCGAGGCGAATTGCCGCTCCGACGTGCGGCTCGGTGCGCCTACCCGGAAGTCCTGAACCGCCCAGCCGTTCCGGGCTCCCGACCGCCCGCCGCGCCCTCCGGGGCCCGTACCCTCGGTCGAGTTGCCCGGCGGACGGGGGTGTCCATGACGCGCGACCGCGGAGCTCGGCGAAACGGCGGCCTGCCGGACGCGGAGTCGCACGCGGACTCCCTCCACCACGACCTCCTGAGCGGAGACGAGGACCACTCCCCTCCGGAGAAGAGCCGTCGACGCCTCAGTCGAGCGCTCATCAGCCTCGGCGTCCTCGCGGTGGTGCTCGCGGTCCTCCTCGGCGGGGGCTTCTGGTTCCTGACCAACCGCTACGCCGGCAACATCGACCGCGTCGCCGACGTGTTCAGCGACCTCGACGAGGGCACCCGCCCCGCACCGGCGACGCCCGCGGAGGAGACCGGTCAGGACCCGGTCACCTTCCTGCTCGTCGGTTCCGACACCCGCGCCGACGTCCCCGCCGGGGAGGCGCCCGGCGGGCGCTCGGATGCCATCATGATCGCCCGGTTCACCGCCGACCGGCAGCACGCCCAGCTGATCTCCATCCCCCGTGACTCCTGGGTCGACATCCCGGGCCACGGCAAGAACAAGATCAACGCGGCGTACGCGTTCGGTGGCCCCACGCTCCTCGTCCAGACGGTCGAGCAGCTGACGCAGGTGCGCATCGACCACTACATGGCGATCGACTTCGAGGGGCTCGTCCAGGTCACCGACGATCTCGGCGGGGTGGACGTGGTGGTCGCCGAGACGACCAGCAACGGGCCGTACACGTTCCCCGCGGGGGTGAACCACCTCGACGGCGACAAGGCCCGCTGGTACCTCGGCCAGCGGTACGGCTTGCCGGGCGGGGACTTCGACCGGGTGCGCCGGCAGCAGCAGTACCTGCGGGCCATGTTCGGGAAGTTGTTCAGCTCCAACACCTTCAGCGATCCGCCGAAGCTGGACGCCGCCCTGCTGGCGGTGACCAGCGCCGTCACCGTCGACGACACGCTCGGCAATGGGGACCTGGTGGGCCTGGCGTACTCGATGCGGAACGTGACGCCGGAGAACGTCGACTTCTTCACCGCGCCGGTGCTCGGAACCGGCATGGAGGGGCCGGCCAGCGTCGTCTACCTCGATGCGGCCGCCGGCGAGCGGATGTGGTCGTACCTGCGCAACGACTCCCTCGCTTCGAACGCGGAGGAGTTCAGCCGACAGGCGCTGCCCGACGTCCCCCGCTGACCCATGACAGGCCGGCCGTGAGAGCAGGTCAGGGCGATCAGCACGCCGACGACAGAGAACCGTGCGGGTCAGGAGGACGCGGAGTCGGCCGGGACGGCACCGCGGTTCAGGTCGGCGAGGCGGCCCAGGATCGGCAGCAGAACTGCCGCAATCAGCTCGCCCACCTCCTCGTGGACCTCCAGAGGGGCGCCGATCGGATCCCGGACGTCGTCATCCGTTACGGCGGTGCGTCGCGACCGAGCTCCAGCCAGCTCCTTGACCAGGCCACGGGCACGCTCGGGCAGATCCTTCCCGGTCGGCCGGACCTCCGGACCGACCAGCTGCAGCAGGTCGGCGGCCTCGCGCAGGGTGAAGGTTCTCTGCAGGGCGCGCGGAGCCAGTCGCAGGACCTCCCGTCGGTGGGCGCGGGTCATCGTGAGCGTGAGGTCAGCGCCGGCTGCAATTCGCTCGTCGAGCTGCCGTGCGCGGAAGTCACCGGCGACTGCCCCGAAGCCCTGGAGAACGAGGGCACTGTCGGGATGCATCGCGGAATCGACGACCGCACGGGTTCCCGCGCTGACCAGCCGCACCGCATCGGCGGCCTGGCCGAGGCGTTGCGCGAGGAAAGCCCGACCGAGCCGCTCGGCAAGAGCCGAGCGGCAGATGTTGCCCGTACAGACCAGGAGCACGGTGAAAGCCGGCTGGTCAGGCCGCTCGGCACTCACGGAGAAAGTGTGCTGCGCGGGCCCGCCGCGCAGCGAAGGGGCCGTCCGGTACCCGCCGAGCCATGACCGACAAGGCACAGCTCGGCCGCGGGACGCGACGTCGCGAACAGTGTCATGGTCCGTTGTGCCAGCATCGCCTGCCGTTCGGGGGAGGTGTCGGCCATCCTGGCGGCTGCGGCCGCCGGTCCGCCCGGCCAAGACGGTGCCCTCACCCCATCGGGTCAGGCCCGACAGTGGCGACACGGGCGCACGGGTGAGAAGGCCGGGCAACTCCGCTGCTCAGGGCACCGTGCGCGACTCAATAGGCGCCGGAGCCGCGGACCACGGCGCCGACGGTCTTCCAGAGGATCATGAAGTCGAAGGTCAGCGACCAGTTCTCGACGTACCTGACATCGATGCGTACCGAGTCGTCCCACGAGAGGTCAGAGCGGCCACTGATCTGCCAGAGACCGGTGAGGCCGGGCTTGACCAGGAAGCGGCGGTGCATGTCGAACCCGTACCGCTCGACCTCGCTGGGCAGCGGCGGTCGCGGCCCGACGAGGGACATGTGACCACGGATGACGTTGAACAACTGGGGGAGCTCATCAAGCGAGTAGCGCCGCATGACGCGCCCCACCGAGGTGATGCGAGGGTCGTTCTTCTTCTTGAACAGGACGCCGTTGCCGTCGCTCGCCGCAGCTAGCTCATCGACCATGCGGTCGGCACCGACGACCATGCTGCGGAACTTGAGCATGGAGAAGGTCTGTCCGTCCTTGCCGACGCGCTCCTGCCGGAAGAAGACGGGCCCGCGACTGGTCGTCTTCACGGCCAGCGCCAGACCGAGGAGGACAGGTAGGAGGAAGAGGGCACCCAGGCTCGCGGCCACCTTGTCGAAGAGTGCCTTGCCCAGTCGGCGGATGCCGGTCAGCTCAGGCCGCTCCATGTGCATCAGGGGAAGCCCGCAGACCGGCCGGATACGCACGCGGGGACCGACGATCTCGGTGACCGCAGGGGCCAACAGCAGCTCGGCTCGGGTCTTCTCCAGGTCCCAGCCGAGGCGGCGCAGCGCTGGCCCGTCCAGCTCAGGGCAGGGCAGGACGGCGACCGTGTCGACCTCGTAGCGGGCCACGACGTCGGCGACCTCATCAAGGCCTCCGAGCACCGGCAAGCCGTTGAAGGCGTCCGCTTCCGGCCTGAACTGATCAGCGGGCAGGCAGCAGCCGACGACCCGGTACCCGTGGAACGCCTCACGGTCCAGCTGCTCGTCGAGGGCGGCCACCGCATTGCGGTGGCCGACCAGCAGGGTGGTCTGCAGGTGCTCGCCGCGTCGGCGTGCCCGATGCAGCATCTGTCGCTGCGTGTAGCGGTGCACCAGCGTGAGCGAGGCAGCGAGCGGGACGGCGATGACCACGAAGCCGCGAGCCACTTCCAGGCGGAATGCCCACGAGACGGTGCCAAGAGTGGCGAGCAGCATCATGGCGGCGAAGAAGACGCGGCGGAACTCCTCGGCCCCCACCCAGAGGAAGCGCTGCTCGTAACTACGGGCGACGAGCATGGAGCCGACCCAGATCAACGGCAGCAGGAGCGCCGCCCACAGGGAGGCGTACGGGGTCGCTCCGCCCTCCGGGCCGAAGCGGACCACGTAACCGGCCAGGCCGGCGAGGGCCGCGCAGAGGACGTCGCCGACGACGATGCGTCGGACGTAGGCGCCCCGCCAGGCGCGGCGGGCCTCGGTGCCTGCACCGCGAAAGCGAGCGGCGTACGAGTGCCAGCCGCGAGCAGCCGGTCGCTGCGTGAAGGGCGCAGCGTCGTCGGGACGTGCGTCAAGCAGAAAAATCGGGCACCCCCGTGGACCTACCCGCGAGGGCCCCGTGCCCTCCGACGAACGCCTGGCATCACCAGGAACTTCATCGTTCAACCGGCTCGGTGAATGTAGCGCGTACAACTAGATAACGGGAGGGGGCAACGGCTCCGGTGTGACTCGTTCCACGCCGCCTGGTTACTCCACGCGTGGGAGACCGTCATGCCCTCCGCTTGCCCCCCTTCTGGGCGGGGTTGGCCTCGTAGCCATATCCATAGCCGTAGGCTGTGGCCACCTCGGCCTTCGGCGGGACGATGTTGAGGATCACGCCGAGCGTCTTGGCACCGACGCGCTGAAGGGTGGCTGCCGCCTGCTGCAACTGGTCGCGAGTAGTGGCGCCGTAGCGCACGGACAGCAGGACCCCGTCGGTGTGCACCGCTAGGCCCGACGAGTCGGCGACAGGCAGCAACGGCGGAGCATCGACCAGAATGAAGTCGTTGGTGCCGCGCAGCTTGTCGAGCAGCTCAGCCATGTGGCTCGACGCGAGCAGCTCGCCGGGGTTTGGAGGCGTCGGTCCCGCGGCGATGACGCCGAGGTGGCCATCGCCGTGGCTCTGGACAACATCAGCCAGGTCAGCCGAACCGCTGAGCACATTGGTTAACCCGACGCCGCCTACCAAACCCAGGTAGCGAGTAACCTTCGGCCGCCGGAGGTCAGCCTCCACGATGGTGACCCTGCGATCCGCGTCCACGAGAGCGAGGGCGAGGTTGACGACGGCCGTCGTCTTGCCCTCAGCCGGCAGCGCACTCGAGATCATGATGACCTTCGGCGGCTCGTCGACGTTGAGGAACTGGAGATTGTTTCGCAACTGTCGGTAGTCCTCGGCTGTGCGACTGGTCGAGGAACGCTCGATGGCGTGCCGCTGGACCAGAGCTTCATCGCGGAGAACGACGCCAATCACGGGCGCACCGGCGATCTCCCCGGCCACCTCCTGATCCTTCACGGAGCGGTCGAGCCGCGCCCGAAGTATGGCCAGCCCAGCGCCGACGAGCAGGCCTATGAGAGAGCCAAGAGCCGTGTTGCGTGCCGTCTGCGGCGAGCTAGGTGCGCTGGGGACATCAGGCGCATCAGCGACCGTGATCCTGACCGGCGGCTCACCGGTCGCGCCCGCCGGTTCAAGCTCGCTAACGAAGGCGCTGAATTCGCCGCCGACCGCAGCCGCGATTCGCTGTGCTCGCTCCGCAGACGCGTCGGTCACCGTCACGTCGATCAAGACCGTGTCCTGGCCGGCCGTGGCAGTGATGCGCCCAGCCAACGCCGACGGCGCAAGGTTGAGATCTAGCCGGTCGATGACACGGCCAGCGACTTCCTCACCCGAAAGCAACCGAGCGTAGGAGGTGACGCGCTGCTGGCTGAGCTGATTGCCCTGAAATGCCTCAGCGGTGGAAGCAGATGTCGGGGTCGACACGAAGAGCTGCAACTGCGAGGTGTACAGCGGGGTCTGCAGCAGGCTGATTGCGGCGGCAGCACCGCCGCCGAGGAGCAGACCGATCAGAGGCAACCACCACGCTGCCCGCAGTGCAGCGAGCCCCTCGCGGATCTCCACCCTGTCCCCGTTCGTCGAAGCCATCTGCCGCGCCGTGTGGTCGCAACCCTGACTGGCTCGGCGATGAGCCGCGTCAGGAAGACCTGGCGGCGATCCTGCCGCATCGCTCACGACTTCCGCCCCTCAGCCAAGGGGCTGCCATTCGACGGAGGGACGACAGACCAGGGCAAGCAAGCCGGCTCTACCGTGATCCGGCGGGGCGCGTCGAAGCAGCACGTCTGGCCGCATACCTGGTGCCTTGCGTCGGGACGCGTGCCGGCACCAGTCCACCTCCCGGACTTGACTTGCGTCGGCGAAAGAGCGAGGCGCTTGCCCGGACGAGCACTGGCGATTCCTGCACCGCGGGACTGGGCATGACCGGTAACACCGCGAGGGCTAGGAGCAGATACCAGCCCATGCCGATACCGGCGGCGCTGCTGGACGTTATGGCAGACACGGCGCCCACCATGTACAGCGCGACGGCGACTGGACGCAGTGATTTGGGGACCCTGACTACGTGACGAGCGGTACTGACCATCAGGGCCAGCCATAGGAGACCAGCGATGAGGCCCCCCGAGACGAGAGCCTCGACCAGCGCATTGTGAGCGACCGAGAGCCCCAACTCTGAAGCCGTGAGGTACCTCCCAAGCTCCGGCGCGTGGTTCCTGAAGGCAGCTGGACCGTATCCGAAGAGTGGGTTGTCAGCGACCGCTGTGAGCAAATCCCCCCAGAGGGGCAGTCTCCCGGTGAGCGTGAACAGCTCCGTATTGCCGCGAATGAAGGACGATGCGGCCGAAGAGTAGATCTGGGGCTGGAAGATGACGTAGACAACCGTCATCACAAGAGCGCCGCCGGACATGGCGGCTCGGCCACGAGATGTCTTGCCGAGCCGCCATGTGGACGAAATGGCGGCCACCAAGGCGAGGAGGACGGCGATGGCTGCTGTTCGGGCGGCAGCTTGCACCAGGGCGTACCCAGAGACGGCGATGGCCGTCCAGAGCAGCAGGGCTGGCCCCCGCCTACTGGCCTTGCCCAACCAGACGCCGAATGCCCCGGCCAGCGTCACCGCGGCGGCCAATCCAAACGTATTGGCGATGAGGAGCCCCGTAAGTCGTTGCTCGCCCTCGACGCCTACGTAATCCGCGTCCACGAATACCGCGTAGACGACGTGCGCCGCGCACCCCACGATGGTTGCGCCGAGCAATCCCGCAGTGCCGGACGCGGCCGCGCGACGAACGACGATGACCACGACGAGCGGAAGGGCGATCTGGGCCACTCGGAGAAGTCCGCTGAGAGGATAGGGCCCGAGAAGCGCGCAAGGGACGAGCCAGCACACGTACCAGATAGCCCAACGCAGCGGTGGGCTGACGGCGTAATCGCTGGATGGACGTGAGTTGAGGGCCAGCCATGCGCAAGCCACCAGGAGTACGAACAGGGGAATTAGCTTGGGCAACGTCAGAGTGCTTCCACTCGTGGTGCCGGCTCCGACGAGGCCAGCCTCGGCGGTGAACACAGCGCATCCCCAGGCGATCGTGGCCGCGGGTCCGGCGAGCGGTTTGCCGAGACAAAGCAGCACGACAAACACGAAGCCGACGACAGCGCTCGTCGCCGCCAGTAGCCAGGGATCCACCCCGGCAGCGTAGCCACCGGATCTCGCGCCAGTTCCCGCAGCGCCTACACACGGTGAGACATCCGGCGCCTGAAGGGAGGGTCCCGGTGCGGCGGCGAGCTCGCATCGGAGGACGATGGCGGCGGCGTACGGCGACGCACGTCACCCGTCGGGCCTTACACGGGGTCGGCATTCCAGGCACGAGTGAGGGACCGCGACCCACGTCACATCGCGCAGCTACCCGTGACCCTGCAACATGTTCGCGTGCCAAAACAGCAGCGTAGCTACGCCATCATCGGGTCTCGCGGTTACCCCAGTACGTATGGGGGCTTCGAAACCTTCGTGCGTAGATTGGCGCCCCATCTCGCCAAACGTGGTGCGGACGTCACTGTCTACGGCCGCGAGGCACGCCTTCGCCCCAACACGGAGATGATTGACGGCGTCCGCGTGGTCCATACGCCCGGCCTGGACCGCCGAATCACCAGCACACTCAGCTACGGATTGACTGCCGTAAGCCATGCGACCAGTCAGCAGTTTGACGCGGCACTGGTGCTCAATGTGGCGAATGGCTATTGGCTCCCCCTGTTGAAGAGGAAGGGCGTCCCCAGCGTTGTCAACGTCGACGGCATAGAATGGGAACGCAACAAATGGAGCCGACTCGGCAAGGCGGTCTTCATGAGCGGGGCGCGCCTAACGGCCAGATACGCCGATAACATCGTCGTGGACTCCCGCGCCATTGGGGACTATTGGTCCCGCCGTTTCGCCAGATCTTCCCGTTTCATCCCATACGGGGCGGATGTGACCAGCGCGCGAAGTTCCGAACGGATCGAAGCACTCGGCCTGAGCCCTGATTCGTATCTTCTGGTAGTGGCTCGCTTGGTTCCGGAGAACAACGTGGATCTGTTCCTGGACGCACTGGAGAGCCTGGACACCGGCGTCCCGGCCGTTGTGGTCGGGTCATCCGTCGGACGGTCAGCAATCGAGCACAGGCTCCGCGAGCTGCAGCGGCGTCGACCGTCCCTCTTGTGGTTGGGGCATGTATCGGACCAATCTTTGCTGGAGGAGCTTTGGCAGCACTGCGCTGTCTACGTGCACGGTCATTCCGTCGGAGGCACCAATCCGGCTCTGCTGCAAGCGCTTGGTCACGGCAGCCCCACCGTCGCACTCGGGACCGTCTACAACCGAGAGGTTCTCGGCGATGGGTGGCCGGTCTACCGCGCGGGCGAGGCGAGGTACTTGGCCACCATGCTTGGCGATCTCTTAGTCGATCCGGCCCGCCGTCAGAAGTTGGCTGAATCCGGACGTGAGATCATCCGGGCTCGCTACCTGTGGTCGGATGTTTTGAACGATTACGCGGAGGCACTGGATGAGGCGGCACAACAGTCGGGGTCTCGCCGTTGACGAGTGAGCGTCGGTCTAGTCCAGCGATCGGATGACGCGCGCCGGGACGCCAGCTATCAACGATCGCGGGGGGAAATTTCCCTTAACGACGGCCCCAGCAGCAACAACAGAGTTAGGGCCGATGACCGTGCCGTCGAGCACGGTCACTTTCACCCCCAACCAGCAGCCATCGCCCACCGAGATGCCCACCTCAGTGACACCTTGATCTCGTACAGGGCGTGATGAGTCACTGAAGACGTGTTCCTGAGAGTGGAAACTGACGTAGGAGCCGCAAATGACGTCATCGCCGATGACCACCCCGCCCGACGCCCCCACGTGGCAGTAGTCCCCCAGACCGCTTCGCGCTCCCAGTGAGAAACCCTTCCCCATTCGTGACACGTGGCTCGTGACGGTGACAACGCAGTAGGCGCCGATTCGTGATCCGACCCCAAGCCGCACCCGTTCACTGGCGTAGCCGTCGAGCTCGGAGTAGGCGCCGACACTACACCATGGGCCAAAATCGATTCCGCGCTTCCCTCTGATTCGAACAGCCTTCCCCAAGAAGGCGGGAGCACGGACACGACCAATCCCTCGAATCAACTGGACCATCGCACGGCGGCTGATACTGACAGCGAGGCCCGCGGGCAACAGAGGGTCTACCTCACCGGACCGCCCCGCCCGCGTACGGGCATGGTGCAGCACGCGACTGGCGATGGTTCTATTCACGACACTGCCTCCAGGCGGCAAGTCTCAAGGCGACCGCCGCACCTGTTCGACCACGGTTCTCCGGATGGTCAAGGTATTGGAGCATGTTTTCGTACCAGTCCCAGAAGAGGCATAGTCGCAGATGCTCACGCGCACGGGACGCCCCTACCACTGAGGCTAAGAGACCTTGCAACTCCGCCACCGGAGGCTGCCGCCCCGCGTCGACACTGCTTTGGCAGACGAGGTGCACGACGTCGAAGAAGGCTGGACGCATTCCCACTGCGTCATAATCAACAACTCCAACCCCGCCACCATACAGAGAAAAGACGTTCCTCCCGGTGAAGTCGCCATGACTGAGGTAGAGCTCTGCCGCCAGGCAGCGCGGGAGGTCCGTCAGCAGGTCGTCGACGACGGTCGGATCCAAGATTCCGGTTACATCCGCGAACTCCCGCACTCGAGCCGCATCGAGGACGACGGCGGGATCCACACCGAAAGTCTCCCGTGTGACCGCCGCACTCTGTGCACGCCAGCCCATCTCGATGGCAACCTGCGCCAGCGTTGCCTCGCTGAGCCTCCGCTTGCTCCTGGGCAAGTGCTGATACTGGATGACCTCGGCGCCCACGTGATGTCCGTTCGCCATGCGCAAGGAACCTCCTATGAGAACGCGGACTCCTTCGACGCGCCGGAGCTCTAGTTCCAATTCTTTGGTGCCGCGAAAGGCCTTCCAGAAGACCGGCTCGTGCCCGTGCCGGAGGATGACCGGGCCCACGAACAGAGTGTTCTTGTAGTACCCCGTGTAGAGCAGTAGCGCTCGGAGTGGTTCAGCGCTGGCTTCCGACAACCGGTGCAGAGTCGACCCCGCTGGCTCGGGGAGTCCAGGCCGCCTCAAGACTGGGACTGGCAGCGCGAGTGCCGCCCGCTCTAGCGCACCCCGCATCCCGTCCAGGTAGCCCAGTAGAGGGTACAGGCGGCCGGGATTCGGGCCTACTCCGATGTACCGCGGGTTCCGCGACAGGCCCCTGAGCCAGTGCACCTGCACCATCAGTTGGCGTACCGCTTTGCTATCGCCGAGGCCGTAGCGCCCCAGCTCAGCTGGCGTGATCGTTCGATGGCACGGTGGCGTCGGCGGCTCCACGCTTCACCCGCAGCATGTCGCTCCTCGGCCAGAGTTGCGATCTTTTCGGCCATCCCAGCTACCAAGTCGCCGTGAGGACGTCTAGGGGCCCAAAGGCCAGCGTCCGCTGCCATTGCCTCCGTACCGGTGCCCGCTACGCCGACTACCGGCAGGCCAGCGGCAAGAGCCTCCGCGACTACGCCATCCTGATTGGCGAGGCTGGGATACAGGAACACGTCGGCCTCCGCGTACAGATGCCGTAGCGCCGCTTGATCCAGCCAAGGAATGAAACGCACATGATCCGCTATCCCGAGAGATGCAGCATGGCGCTCCAAGCGACTGCGCAAGGGCCCGTCTCCCACCATCGTTAGAGACGCGTCAGCGCCTTGAAGGCGCGTGGCGCGCACGGTCTCAAGCGCCACCGCGCCACCTTTGATGGACACCGACCGACCAACATGCAGCAGCCGGAGTGGGCCCGCCGCATCGCCACTTGAGACTTTTTGACCGGCCAGGCCGCCGCCGAACGTCTGAAATTGCACTTTTCCGCTCTTGCGAAAGACGGAAGGCACGTCCGAGTTCGCAAAGAGAATTACATCCGTTGCCGATATGGCCCGCCGCAGGTTCGGGTCCAGATGCCAGAAGACTCGCTTCGTGATGGCTTTCGCCGCTTCGCGGACAAGTCCACGAGTGCGCTCGAGGCGGACATACGAGGGCGGGAGCATGGGCTGATGGCAGATGGGGCCCCACACGACCCTGACATCCTCCAGTTTGATGAAGTGCGGCGCCCAGTCGGTGTGGAAATTATACTGATGGACGACGTCGAATGAGCGCTCCTTATGCAGTCGCCTCAGGAGGCGGCCCACGCCAACCTGCCACGCGTAATAAAAGGCGATTATGCCCCGGCCGTTCCGTTTCAGCTTAGTGAACGCTCGGGGCGGGTCGTATCCAACGACCCTGACACCAGCGAGGTCTTCGTCAGCTTGCAGGTGGACAGCATTGTTCGGCCGCGTCACTACGGTGATCTCGTAGCCCTGCCCCTGCAGGGCCTTCACGAAGTTATACCCACTTCCGGGCTCCGAGCCTTTTCCGCGCTCTATCTGATAACAAATCACCGCAACTCTCACAGCCCTGCTCCCCAGGCTACGACTAGCCGGGAGACCTCGTCGGTCACGACATCGAGTGGCCGTTCATTGTCCACTTCGACTAAGGTCGTATCCGGCCAGGCGACCTGTCGCCACTCCTCGAACTGGCGCTCAATCTCATGCGCCGGCAGTTCTGGCTTTCTTTGCAGGACGGTGCCCGTCGAGGCGCACACTAGAACGATTGCCTGTGGCTTGGGTATCAGCGGCGAGAGTACCCGAGCAATACGCGGACTCCGCAGACCATACCGGCGCCAGTCGACCACCATGTCCCACCAACCGCGCTCGACGATGACAGGAACACCACGACGCCGAGCGCGACGAATGATAGTTCGGTGCCCCACCACGTAGTCCGCGGCATAGTAGAGGGCCCGGGCTAGCTCCTTCGCGCGGCTATTGGCCGCAACATCGTGCGGCCGATCATTCACACCTTCGCTTACGCTTCTGCCGACGAGTTCACGCGCCATTGGTAACGCGCCAGGACGCCAGTAGAGAAGAAGTGCGCCCGTACGTTCCGCCACAGCGCTGGCGACACTCGACTTTCCGCACCCATCCGGCCCGACGATCCACACGTACGAGCCTCTATGCTGGTTCACGTTCCCGCGCACCGTACGCTGTCGTCTCACAGGCAGATCTTAGACGTTGGGAGCGTAGCGCTTGTCGGCTGCATCTACGCGTGGCCGTACGCTCCTGCTCGGGCTCATGTCGCAGGCTGCCACCAGCCTCACCAACCTATTGGTTTCGCTAGCTGTGGCGGCACTCCTGGGCCCGTCGGAGTTTGGCCTCTATAGCTTGGCGTTCGCCGCCCTATTGTTGGCCACGGCCCTGCAGACGGGCTGGGTGGGAGACACGCTCACCGTGCTCGGCGAGCGTGTGCAGGTGGCCGCCCGCTGGTGGCAGCACGTTGTAACGGCGGCGGCAGCTTCGATCATCTTCCCTGTTGCGATCCTGCTGGGCATGAATCGGGCTGAAGGGCTCGCTCTGTCATGCCTCACGGTCGTGTGGCTTTACGAGGAGTACGGCCGCCGGAGGCTCATGGCCGCGCTGCGTTTCGGGTCGCAAGGAGTGAACGACTTGATCTACGGCACCGTCACCGGAGTGGCTGTTGCAGGCTTGCACGGCACCAACAAGCTCTCCGTGACAACCGTGCTCTTGGCCATGGCGGCCGGCGGTTGCGCAGCGGTGCTCCACGCCCAATTGCTATTGCCGCGGAAAACGCGCATCTGGTCGTCGTTCGGCGAGCTCGCCTTCCGCGCGGAGGTTTTCCGCTACGGCGTGTGGAGGTCAGCGCAGGCGGGCCTAGGATCCGCTCAGACGCTTGCGGTCAGGTATGCGACGGCGGCAGGGGTGTCTCTGTCCGCTCTCGGGAGTCTGGAACTTGCTCGACTAGTCGCCGCCCCCCTGATGACAGCGCTCGCAGGGTTCGCCAGCGTCCTCTTGACCACCACGTCTGCCGAGGAGCACCTAGGGCGACGCCGTCATCGATCAGGCCGACTCACCGCACTCCTGACCGTGCCCACCGCCGTCTACACGGCACTCGTGCTTTGGCAGTTTGACGCCATCGCAAAGGTGGTCGGGGATGGTTACCAGCCCGATCGGTGGTCGCTCGCCGGGTGGCTCCTAGTGGCTCTCATCATTGGCCTCACCCAGACCGTATCAGTGCGCGCCCTTATCGAATTGCCCAGCAGAACGACATTCGTGCTGCGGACGTGGGGAACCGTCATCGGTACTGTTACCGCCACCGCGTGTGCACTCGGCGGTTTGGTGGCGGGAGTACCGTTCGGACTTGCCGCGGGCACGGTCATCGCGGGCCTATTGCTTCACCGACGACTGCGTCGCGGTGCGAAGGATCAGGAGGCACCGAGGCGGAGTGGAACCTCCCGGTAGAGAAACCTGACGCCGCGCTTCCAGCCCCCCGGTGTCATCAGTGCTCGGCTCAGCGCTTGACGGCGAAGGATGGCGATTGGCGTCCGTAGGAAGGCCTCAGCGTTGGGGACGCAGGGCCCGAAGATGCGCTGGAGCGCGCTGTTCAGTTGTGCGACATCCCTCGTGTCATTCGGACGCAAGAGCGGGGCGTACCGCTCCTTGAAAGAGTCGTGCGCCAGCCGAGGGTAGACACAGGCGGCAAGCGCCTGGTGGACCGGGGAGGCGACCATGTGCCCGTCCCCGTCAGGACGAGCGGCGGCGACGACGGCACCCGCGTCAGCCAACTCCACAGCGCGCCACTGGATACCAGGGAGCAAGTCCAAGTGGCCCCAGGAGTACACGTATGACGTCACGTACGAACGACGAGTCACGGAAACCGGCTCACCGACGTGTTCGTGGAGAAGCCTCTCACTGAGGCCCGGGTCGGTCACCACGATGTCCCAGTCCCCACCCCTCTCCAGGTTTGCCCAAAGGTCCGGGGCCTTGGCGACTGCGTATCCCAGGGAGCGCATGTCCTCGAGCCAACGGGCCAGAGCGTCCTTGGGGATGGTCATCCCTGTGCCGCGCCGCGATACATGGCTTCGTAGCGGTCTCGCAGGCGGTCCCATGTGAACGAATCCAGAACGGCCTTTTTTCCGCGCTTGCCCATGGCGTCACGATCGGCTGCGGATAGGGCAAGAAGATTCCTGAGTCCGTCCGCGATGGACGCAGCGTCCGCGGAGACCACCATGCCGGCGGCCATCGTACGGACCAACGTCCCGGTGTTGGTCTCTTCCGTGACCAGGACCGGGACTGAGCAGTGCATCGCCTCGAGCACTGCGGTGGGCAAGCCTTCCCGCCGGGAGGTGTGAACGAACACGCTGCAGGCCGACATGGTCTGCACCAGCTCCTTTCGATTCTGGATCGGCCGACGGACACATACACGGTCAGCTATCCCTAGCGCGCCTGCACGTTGGCGTAGCCACGACTCAGAGTCACCCACGGATGGTCCAATAAGCAGAACCTGGCGTCCGCCAAGGAGACCTGCGTCGGATGCCACCGCATCGAGCAGCAGGTCTAGACCCTTGGTGCGGACGTCCAGACGACCGACGAAGAGTATGGGTCCGTCCCCCGCGTAATCGTCCGTCACGTGCTCACCGAGGTCGAGCGGGAACGCGAGCTGAATAAGTCTACTGCCCGGGGCCAACTGGCTCACGCGCCGTCGTTCTTCCCCCGACAGCACCTGTACCGCCCGAGCCGACCGAAGAAGGCGTCGCTCATGTGCGGCGACAAGTGCCTGCTTGACCAAGCCGGCGGCTCCTCGCATCGTCGCAGCGTCGTATCCGCCGTGCGGCGTCACCACGTACGGGCGCCCGAGCCGGGCTGCCCACAAGTGGTCGGGCTGGAACACCGAATGGAGGTGAACGACGTCCATATCCAGCGCCCGCTCAGCAAGTATCGACCGAGCCTCTCTCGTCGGGATTTGTAGATAGGCTCCGGTGACTCCCCGCACCGCGTGTACCGGCAGATCTAGCACATTGATACCTTCGTCGAGCCGCTCCGCTGGAGCGGTGACCGCGCGAGTGAAGTGCCAGACCTCCACGACGTGCCCGTCGTTCTGTAGGTGATGTGTCAATCGTCGAGTAGCGGCATGGACACCGTTGGCTCGAAGCGCTTGTATGTTTCCCACTTGCGCGATTTTCAAGGTGACACCATTCAGTGATGACCGTCCGAGGCGGCAAGCCCGGGGCTCTGATCCGGCAATGAGCCGAGTGAGCTCAATGCCGACCGTAGTCGTCTCGCAAAACTATGGCTCGAGAATCGGTCCACCGCCTCCGCCCAGCCCTGACGCGCGAGTCGCTGAGCGTAGACGGGATCGTCCAGCAACGTTGCGATCGCCTTGGCCAAGCCCGCTACCGCCTCCGGCTCAACGAGGAGCCCTGTCTCGCCGTCTCGAATTATCTCGCTGAGGCCACCGACGCGAGTCGCCACGACTGGGCGGCGATGGAAGAGCGCCTCCACGGCAACGAGCCCGAACGACTCAACACGGGAAGGCACGAGCACAACGTCGCACGACTCGTAGTATGGACGAGGATCTTGAAAGCCATCGAAGCTGACATGCGTGCTGAGATCAAGCTGACGAGCAAGGCGGTGCAGATCCTCGACCACGGACTCATAGCCGGGGAAGCACTGCCCTACTAGAGAGAGGGAAACGTCGTATCCCTGCTTACGCAGCAGAGCCACGGCGCGGATTGCAACGTCCTGCCCCTTGCCTCGCGAAAGCCTACCGACGACGATCAGGCGACTCGATTCACGCGAGCCAGCGTCCTCTTGTAGTCTTCCGGCCAGAACGGGAATTCCATTGTGGACCACACGTATCCTCGACGCGGTTCGTGCATTGGTACCCGCCGCTATCCACGCTCGCGTGCTCTCACTGTTCGCTATGATCAGACGCGCCAGACGAAGCGGCCATAGCAGAATCAGACTACGAGCTTTCGACATCCCTGGCTCACTCTCATGCACATGGCAGACGACCGGCACGCCCGCCAGTCGGGCGGCCAGCACCCACACCGGCGCGGTCACGGTACTGACGTACACGGCATCGGCGTCGCGGCGGATCACTCTGGCCAGGGACCGAAGCGAACTAATGAACCGAAAGAGGAACCGTACCGAATTGCGCAGTCCGCGCAGTTCTATGCGACGCAGGACTGGGTAATTTCGCACATTATAGCGGATATTGCGTGCTCGCAGGCGGGCGGCAAGGGGACCCTCGCTCGGAAGGACAGCCACTACTGTGCCAGGAAGCTCCTGGACAGTCTCCAGGAACATCCGATCACTGCCGTACATATCGGCACTGGGGTGTACCGCGAGCCATCGCATGCGAGGAGTCTGCCCTACCCGGCTCTCATCGATGTCACTGGCTACTCGATTCCCTCAACTGACCTCAAGCCTCCCACTCTGCCTCTCCGACGCCAGTCATGCGAAACCTCCTGGACGCGGCTCATCGGGATCCCGAGCCGGTCCGCCCAGGCGGGATTCGGCAGTACCGGTGATTTCTGGTCAAGAAGCACGGCGTGATGGACGGCCCGCCCACGGTGGCGTCCCCGGCTTCGAGTACCGCGCGGGCTGAAGTTGCTCCCCTGGGACCTGCGCGTGGACGTTGTCAGCGGCTTATGGTCGACGAGTGCTCGTTCTTCCGGGCGGCCATCCGTTGCCGCTGCGGGACGACGGTGTACTTCGGATCCCGGGCGCTGGCCATGCCGGCGTCGAAGACGCCGAACCTCGTCAGCAGCGACCCGGCCGCCAACAGCGTTCCTGACGCAATAGCCCCCAGCCGCGTGCGCCCGGCCAGCACCGTCAGACTGGCGCCCGCCGCGGTGCAGGTGCGAGCCGCGCGCATCAGCTTCCCGGCCCGCCCCTCGTGGTACGGCTCGGAGACGACGCTCTCGTCACCCTCCACCTGGTGCACCACCGCCAGCTCGATCGCCGCCCCGGTCACCGCCATCTTGCGAGCAGGACCGGCCTCGTCGACCGGCGTGAACACCATGCAGAGACCGCCGCCGGCGGCCATCGCGGAGCCGGCGAACACGAACGGCAGCTGCTTGTGGAAGTGGTGCCACGACGGCACGGCGGTGTTGGCCAGCAGCACCCCGGTGTAGGTGGCCAGCGGCCCACCGAACAGCGCCGCCACCGCCCCGCCGAACCGCTTGAGCCGCGGGAACCAGCCCAGCAGCTCCACCGCCGCCGTCGCGCTCGCCGCGGCACTGAAGGGAGCCAGGATGTACGAGCCCACCGACAGCGGCGACGTCGGCTTGAGCACCCGCAGCATGTGCAGGAACCGCTCGGGCCGACCCAGGTCGTGGATCAGGAAGACCACCGAGGCCAGCGAGCCGGCGCCGGCGGTGGTCCGGGCGACCCGGGTGAGCGTCGGGCGACCGGTCACGTCGGCCAGCGCGGCCAGGATGGACGAGGAGCCCGCCGCCCCGCCGAGGAACAGGTACAGCGGCACGTCCGGCGTCTTCCACACCGGCGGCTTGATGATCGGACGCCCGTAGTAGGAGGTGAACTCGACGTCGTCCACCATCGCGACCTCGCCGCGGCCCCCGCCGCCGCGACGGCGTTGCTTGCCGGAACGCTGCACCGCAGGTCCGCGGTCGGCCTGGCGCCACCCGGCGCCCGGACTGGTGATCCCACCGGTCATCTCAGCGCCTCCGCGAGCCGAGGATGGCCGACAGGGCCACGCCGACCATCATCACCGCGGCCGCTCCCGCCGATTTCCACATCGCGGGCAGGTCCCGCGTGGTCACGACCGGGTCCGGCGGCAGGCCGTAGACCTCGGGCTCGTCGAGCAGGAGGAAGAAGGCACCGGCTCCCCCGACGCCGTCGTTCTCGTCGCGCCCGTACAGCCGCGCCGTCTCCACGCCCTGCGACTTCAGCGTCGCCAGCCGCGCGTCCGCGCGGGCCTGCAGCTCGTCGAGGTCGCCGAACTGGATCGACTGCGTGGGGCAGGCCGTCGCGCAGGCCGGCTCCTTGCCGTCGGTCAGCCGGTCGTAGCACATCGTGCACTTGAAGACCCGGCCGTCGTCCTTGCGCTGGTCGATGACCCCGTACGGGCAGGACGGCACGCAGTAGCCGCAGCCGTTGCAGATGTCGCCCTGGACGACGACCGTGCCGTACTCGGTGCGGAACAGCGCGCCCGTCGGGCAGACGTCGAGGCACCCCGCGTGCGTGCAGTGCTTGCACACGTCGGAGCTCATCAGCCAGCGGATCTGCTTGTCGGTGCCGCTCTGCCCGGTCTGCGGGTCGTACTCGGACAGCGCCTCGGCGTTGAGCACGCTCTGCTGCGCGTCGGCCAGGCTGACGTCCTCCCCCGCCTCGGCCGGGGACGGTCCGCTGTCCTGACGGTCGTCGCCGGGCCGGCCGAACGTCGGCATCGGCAGGTCGACGGTGCGGGTCTGCTCGATGAACGCCACGTGCCGCCACGAGTTGGCGCCCAGCTGCCCGGTGTTGTCGTACGACATCCCCGACAGCCCGATGACGTCCCGCTTGCCGTGGGAGTCGTCCATCGGCAGGAAGTTCCACTCCTTGCACGCCACCTCGCAGGCCTTGCAGCCGATGCACACCGAGGTGTCGGTGAAGAAGCCGACCCGCTTCGGGTGCTCGGGCTCGTAGCCCGCCTCACCCTGGACGTCGGGCAGCGGCCCGTACAGCCGGTTCTGGGGATCGCGGCCGGTGAAGGCCGGGCTGGCCGAGCTGATCGTCACAGCGCTCCCCGTTCGACTCCGGGCTCGTTCCGCTCCTCGGTCGCTGGCGCTCCCTGCGATGCTCGCTCACCCGTCGTCCTCACACCGGCGCCCCTCTCTGCTGCGGTCACGACTGCGTCGACCCCTCGCCGGCCGAGGCCTCGACCGGGTCGCGCCCGTTGAGGCCCACGCGACCCGACGGCACCCCGGCCCGCCGGCGGTAGGACTCGACGAACTCGATGAGCTCTGGTCCCCGCGGCCGGCGTCCCGGCCGGATGTCGGCCGTGCTGACCTTGTCCTCCTGGATGTGCGTGTTCGGGTCGAGGACGATGCCCAGCAGGTCGTTGGCGGCGTCACCGGTGGAGATGCCGCTGTACGACCAGTGGTAGGGCATGCCGATCTGGTGCACCACCTGGCCGTCGCGCAGCCGGATCGGGCGCACCCGCTCGGTCACCAGCACCTTCGCCTCGATCGCCGTGCGGGAGCTGACCAGCGTGGCGTAGTCGCCGTGCGTCAGCCCGCGCAGCTCGGCCAGCTCCGGGCTCACCTCGACGAAGAACTCCGGCTGCAGCTCCGACAGGTAGGGGAGGAAGCGGCTCATCCCACCGGCGGTGTGGTGCTCGGTGAGCCGGTAGGTGGTCACCTGGAAGGGGAAGACCTCGCTGCGCGAGGGGTTCTCCCGGTTCCACGGCCCGGGGATCCGCTCGAGGGTCGGGTTGGCCTGCTGCTTGTACAGCGCGTTCTCGACCACCGACTCGGCCGGCTCGTAGTGCGTCGGCAGCGGCCCGTCGACCAGGCCGGCCGGCGAGTACAGCCAGGCCTTGCCGTCGCCCTGCATGACGAACGGATCGTTGCCGGCGAGCGCGTCCTGGGCCTTCGCCCCGTCGGGCGGCACGTAGTCGGGCCGCTTGTTCTTCTCGAAGTCGGGCACGTCGAGGCCGGTCCACTCGCCGGCCGCCTCGTCCCAGTACACGTACTTCTTGCGCTCGCTCCACGGCTTGCCGTCCGGGTCGGCCGACGCGCGGTTGTAGAGGATGCGGCGGTTCAGCGGCCAGGCCCAGCCCCACTCGAGAGCCGCCGGCCCCTGTTCGCGGCCGGGCTTGCGCCGGGCGGCCTGGTTCACCTCGTCGGCGTAGACGCCGCAGTAGATCCAGCAGCCGCCGGTGGTCGAGCCGTCGTCCTTCATCTGCATGTAGGACGACAGCGCCCGCCCGTCGGGACCGACCCCGTTGATCTCGCGGAGCACGGCCTCGGCGCTGGGCTCGTCGTCGTGCCCGTGCGTCGGGTAGTCCCAGGTGAGGTCGAGCAGCGGACGGTCGCGCGGGTCGGTGGAGTCCTTCAGCCGCTCGCGCAGGATGCGGCCGAGGTGGAAGTAGAACCACAGGTCGCTCCTGGCGTCGCCCGGCGGCTCGACCGCCTTGTGCCGCCACTGCAGCACCCGCTGGGTCTGGGTGAAGGTGCCCTCCTTCTCCACGTGCGTGGCGGCGGGCATGAAGAAGACCTCGGTGGCGATCGTCCCGGGGGCCAGCTCGCCCGTCTCGATCTCCGGCGACTCCTTCCAGAAGGTCGCCGACTCGATCATCTGCAGGTCACGGACGACGAGCCAGTCGAGGTTGGCCAAGCCGAACCGGTTCATCCGGCCGTTCGGGTGCCCGACCGTCGGGTTCTCGCCGACCAGGAAGTAGCCGGAGACCTTGCCCTCGATCATGTCGGCGATCGTCCGGTAGGAGCTGTGGTCGCCGTTGATCTTCGGCAGGTAGTCGAAGCAGAAGTCGTTCTCCGGCTGCGCGGCGTCGCCCCACCAGCTCTTGAGCAGGCTCACCATGTAGGCCCGCTTGTTGCCCCAGAAGCCCGCCTTGCCGGCGGCGTCGGCCACGTACTCGTCGAGGTTCCCGTGCTGCAGCGCGTGCGGCATCGGCAGGTAGCCGGGCAGCAGGTTGAACAGCGTCGGGACGTCGGTCGAGCCCTGGATGCTGGCGTGCCCACGCAGCGCGAGGATCCCGCCGCCGGGACGGCCGATGTTGCCCAGCAGCGTCTGCAGGATCGAGCAGGTGCGGATGTACTGCGCGCCGACGCTGTGCTGCGTCCAGCCCACCGAGTAGACCCACGCCGTCGTCCGGTCGCGCTTGCTGTTCTCGGTCACCCACTTGGCGACCTGCTCGAACACCGCCGGTTCGATGCCGCAGACCTCGGCGACCATCTCCGGCGTGTAGCGGGCGTAGTGCCGCTTGAGGATCTGGAACACGGAGCGCGGGTGCTGCAGCGTCTCGTCGCGCTTGGGCTTGCTGGCGATCGGCGGCCCGCCGCTGCCGGCCGCCTGGGCGCGGTCGGACTTCTTCACGTCGGGGTGCTGATCCGAGCGCTCCTGCTGCCCGGCCTCGGCCGGCTGTTCGGAGCCGGAGTGCGGCGCCTCCTCCGGCTCGTACTGCCAGCTGGACTCGTCGTAGGTGCGGCTCTCCGGGTCGAAGCCGGAGAAGACGCCGCCGAGGTCCTCGGCGTCGACGAAGTCCTCGCTGACGAGCGCGGCCGCGTTCGTGTAGGCGGCCACGTACTCCTTGAAGTACAGCTCGTTCTGGAGCACGTAGTTGATCAGCCCGCCGAGGAACGCGATGTCGGTGCCCACACGCAGCGGCACGTGCAGGTCGGCGATCGCGCTGGTTCGCGTGAACCGCGGGTCGATGTGGATCACCTTCGCGCCGCGCGCCTTGGCCTCGACCACCCACTGGAAGCCCACCGGGTGGCACTCGGCCATGTTCGAACCCTCGATGACGATGCAGTCGGAGTTCGCGAGGTCCTGCTGCGTGTTCGTGGCACCGCCACGTCCGAACGAGGCACCCAGACCGGGCACCGTGGCGGAGTGCTATATGCGGGCCTGGTTCTCGATCTGGATCGCTCCCAGGGCGCTGTAGAGCTTCTTCATGAGGTAGTTCTCCTCGTTGTCGAGGGTTGCCCCTCCGAGGCTCGCTATCCCCATGGTGCGGTTGACCCGCTTGCCGCCGTCCGTCTCCTGCCAGCCCTTGCGGCGGGCCTCGAGGACGCGGTCGGCAATCATCTCCATCGCCGTGTCGAGGTCGAGGTCCTCCCACTCCGTCCCGAACGGACGGCGGTACTTGACCGTGGTGACCCGGGTGTTGCTCGTGACCAGCTGCTTGCTCGCGCTGCCCTTCGGGCAGAGGCGCCCGCGGCTGATCGGGGAGTCGGGGTCGCCCTCGATCTGCACGACCTTCTCGTCCTTGACGTACACCTTCTGGCCGCAGCCCACGGCGCAGTAGGGGCACACGCTCCGCACGACGCGGTCGGCGGTGGCGGTGCGCGCCACGACGGACTCCGTGGCCTTGCTGCGCGCGGCCTTGCCGCGGCCCAAGGGATCGGAGCCGGTCAGCTGCCGGTACACCGGCCAGGCATCGAGCCAGGTCTTCACTCCTGGAACTCTGCCACCCGGAACCTCGTGCGTCTCGTCGGAGCTCCGCGCGTGTCCGGTTGGGCCTCGAAGAGCAGACCCTGGGTCGCTGCACCGGGCCCGTGCGGATCCTCACCGGACGGCCGGTATGGCCCGTCGGCGCGGCGGTCGCGCTCACGGCGGCGGATGACGGGCACGGCGGCGCCGAGGAACAACGCGGCCGACACAGCGAGGACCACCCACGCGACGAGAACCCATGCCCACCAGGACATCGCGCACCCCCTGGCGGTCAGGGTGCTCCGGACGGATTGCTTCGGCAATTGGCTTCGTCGCGCTGACGAGGGCTTTCGCACCTCAGGGCAGGACGTCGGCCTCCAGGTCGAGGCCGAGCGTCGCGGCCGCGCCGGCCGCCAGCAACCAGAACCCGAAGCTGAAGCACTTGCGGACGACGTCCACGTGCGGATGTTCCCCGCGCCGCTCGGTGCTCCGCATCGCTGCCCCTCTCCTCGTAGGCATCGAAACCTAGGGGCAGGCGACGCCCGGCCGACGACGGATGTGACGGGCGGGACGCATGATCCCTGTCGTCGGCCATCCGTTATGTCCCAAGGGTCATGCGGCGCGATCTTGTGCCGAGACCCGCCGGTCAGGCCCGGGGGCGGATGGCCCGCAGGGTCAGGAGGGCGGCGGCCGCTGTCACCACCAGCATTCCGGCGCCGACGGCGATCGTTCCGGGGGCACCGATCCAGAACAGCGCTGCAGCGACGGCGATGACGGCGATCAGTTCCACGACGACGACGGCGACCAGGACGACGACCAGCAGCCTTGCCACGTGGCGCAGCCTGGCAGAGCTGGAACCGGTCGTCAGCCCTGCGCGAGGCGCCCGCAGGAAGTCAGTCTGCCGATAGCCGCTCGGCCCGCGGCCCGGGGCGGCTCCGGGATCGACCGGGCGCCAGGGTCAGCGCGACGAGGGCCACCGTCGACACCATCCATCCGGTGATGACGAAGAGGTCGCCCCGGTGGATTCCGTGGCTCGGGGAGAGCTGGAACAGGACGGGGCCGTCCTCGATGTACTGCCCGGTGACCAACAAGAACGCGAAGCCCGTGAGCACCGCGCCGATCACCGAGGCGTACAGCCGACGAAGCACCCGCGGAACGCTCATCGCGCGCGGCGTGCACGGGGCAGACGCAGCGTCGCGGTGGCGACGGGATCGGGTGCGGGGAGCCGCGACTGCTGCCATCAGTGCGGCACTCCCGGTGCGGATTCGTCCAGCCGGCCGATCGGCAGCGTCTCGTCGCCTTCGGCCGGCGGGATGTCCGCCGGACCCGGCAGCTCCTCGGCAGCGGCCTCCGGCTGGGGCTCGGCCGTGGAGGTGACGGGGTCGGAGACAGGCGCCGTCTTCGCCGGGGCCGGTGCCGGCTTCTCGTCAATGGGCTTCTCGTCAATCGGCTCCGCGGTGGGTTCCACGGCCCGGGCGGCGGGCTGTACCGGCTCGGCTGCCTGCGTCACCGGCTCGGTCACCGGCTGGGCCGGCTCCTTCACCGGTTCCGCCGCCTTCGTGACCGGCTCCGCGACCGGAGCGACGGCCTCCGTCCCGGGGGCTGCGGATTCCTGCACGGGGGCTGCGGCCTCCTGCACGGGAGTCGACGCACCCTCCGCCGCCGACTGCACCGGTTCGACGACGGGCTCCGCGACCCGCGCGACCGGCTCCACGGGCTCGTACACGGGTTCCACCGCCGGAGCCAGCGTCTGGATCGCGGGCGCGGCAGCCTCCTGCACGAGAGCGGGAGCTGCCTCGACCACCGATCGCCCGGACCCGGCCACCGGTTCCACGACCCGGGACACCGGCCCTGCCACACGCTCGACCGGCTCGACCACGCGGTCCACGGGCTCCGCTACCCGCTCCACGGGCTTCGTCACCGGCTCGACCACCGGCTCCACGACCCGCGTTCCGGGCTCGACCACCGGCCCCACCACCGGACCGACCGGTCGACCCGGCCCCGCCACCGGTTCCAGCACGGTCCCGACCGGTCCTACCGGCGCGCTTCCCTCGGCGGGGCCGGGACCCCCGTCCGGCGGCGGGGCGACCGGTCCGGCCGCCGGTGACGTCGGCTCGTGCGCTCCCGGAGCGGCGCCCGGAGAGCCGGCCGGCGACGGCGGGCCAGGCTGGGCGACGACGGGTGCCGCCACCGTGTCGCCGGACGCGCCGGCGACCGTGCCACGCGAGGGACCGGCGACCGTCGTCCCCCCGGCCGCCGCCCGCGCCGATGGAGCCGTTCCCCCGTCGCACCGCGCCGCCGAGGCGCCCAGCGCGTCAGCGGCGGCCCGCCGCAGGAGCGTGTCCCAGCCACTTCCTCCCCAGCTCCGGCCCATCCCGCCGGCGTCCGGGGTGAACTGCCTGCCCACCTGGCTGATGTCGGGCCCTCCGGGTGTTTCCCCGCCCCCGTTCCCCGGCCACGGGTCCGAGGGTCCGTACGCCTGCGGCGGTCGCGACCAGTCCATCGGCGACTGTCCCGCCAGCACGATGGCCGCGAGAGCCGCGGCGGTCAGCGTCCCGGTCGCGCCCCACAGCGCCGGAGTCGCCGTTCGCCGCACCGGCGCCGCCCACGACGCTTCCTCGTGCCGGGGCTCCTCCTCCTGAGCCCGGTGCTCCCCTTCGTGCGGAGCCCGGTGCCGGCCCGCGTGCGGTCCCGCATGGTTCGGGTCCTGCCGTGCCTGGTGCCGGCCCATGCCTGCTCTCCCCCACCCGATGCCGATGCGTGCCCGCCCGGCATGCACCGGTTGTCCCACGACCAGGAGCTCTGCCGGGGGCGCCGCGGAACGGAACCACCCGGTACCCCCAGCGGTCACCGCGCACACCCCGTATGCGGGCCGACGCAGCCCGAGAGGAGCCACCCCCTCCGGGTGACGCCTCGGGATCAGCAGTGCAGCAGCGGCCACGCCGTCCCGATCACGACCGTGTGACGACCGCCCCCGTGCAGGGCCAGCCAGCGGCTGCGTTCCCGGTCGCGCCCCGCGACGGGCGCACCGGGCTCCTCGCCGTGCCAGCTGTGGTGGTCGCCGTCGCCCTCGTCGTGGGTGGCCTCCTGTCGGTGACCACCGTCCTGGGCCTGGTCCTCGCCGGTGCCGGGCTCGTCGTCCTCGTGTCGTTCCAGGCCACGCTGTGGCGCCGGCAGCGCCGCCTCACCGGCGACCTGCAGCGCAGCCAGTCCTCGTTCCGCACGCTGGTGAAGAGCAGCGTCGACCCGGTGGTCATCCTCGACGACCAGCTCCGGGTCACCTTCGCCTCGGAGTCGCTCGCGGAGCTGCTGGGCGTCGACCCCGCCTGCATGCTCGGGCAGCCGGCCGGCCGGCCCGTCCATCCCGCCGACCGCGACACCTTGTTCGCCGCCCTGGACGCAGGCGGGACCGACGCCACCGTCCGCACCGCGCGGGTCCGGCACGCCGACGGCCACTGGCGGCTCGTCCAGGCCACGATCCGCGACCTGCGCGCCGACCCCGACGTCGGCGCGCTCGTCCTGTACTGCCGTGACGTCACCTCCCGCGTGCCGGCGGCGGGCATCGACCTCGAGCTGCAGGAGCTGTCCCTCACCGACCCGGTCACCGGGCTGCCCAACCGCGGCGCCCTCGTCCGCCGCCTGGGCGCCGTCCAGCGCGAGGCCCGGACCCGGCCGTTCTCCCTCGCCCTCGTGCGGATCAGCGGACTGTCCTCCGAGGTCCTCGCCCCCGACACCGCCATCGCCGTCCTGCGAGCGCTGACCACCCGCCTCACGCGTGCCCTGCGCGGCGAGGACTGGCTGGCCCGCGGCAAGGACGGCGACTTCGTCGTGCTCGTCGACGGCAGCATCGCCGAGGCCGAGACCGTCGCCGCCCGCCTGGTCGAGGCCGTCGGCCCGGTGCCCGTCCCGGGCGGCTCCCTGCGCCTGTCCGCCGTCTCGGGGGTGACCGCGGTCCCCGCCGACGTCGACACCGGCGAGGCGCTGCGCCGGGGGGAGCTCGCTCTCCGCAGTGCGGCCGCCGCCGGCCCCGGCGCCGTGCACCGGTACGACGACGCCCTGCGCATCGAGCAGGACCGCCGCACGACGCTGCGCGCGGACCTCGACGGGGCGCTCGCCCGCGGCGAGCTGCGGCTGGTCTTCCAGCCGGTCGTCGACGTCGTCATGCACCGCACGGTCTCGGTCGAGGCGCTGCTGCGCTGGCGGCACCCGCTGTTCGGCGACGTCTCGCCCAGCGAGTTCGTGCCGCTTGCGGAGGAGTCCCCGCTCATCACCGAGGTCGGTCGCTGGGTCATGCACGAGGCCTGCGCCACGATCGCCGCGCTCCGGGACACCGACCTCGGCGTGGCGGTCAACGTCTCGGCCCGCCAGGTGCGCAGCGGCGAGCTCGTGCCCGACGTCATCAGCGCCCTGGAGACCACTGGCCTGCCCTCGTCGCGGCTCATCGTCGAGATCACCGAGTCGGTGCTGCTCGACGACTCGCACGTCATCGAGGACCTCACGGTGTTGCGGCAGCTCGGCGTCCGTGTGGCGGTCGACGACTTCGGCACCGGCTGGTCCTCGCTGGCCTACCTCGTCGGCATGCCCGTGGACGTGCTGAAGATGGACCAGTACTTCCTGGCCAACGTCGAGCACGACCCGGCCCGCCGCGCCATGTGCCGGGCGGTGCTGCAGCTGGGCTCCAGCCTCGGCCTGCCCGTCATCGTCGAGGGCGTCACCAACGAGGCCGTCCTCACCCTGCTCCGCGACATGGGGCACCGCTACCTGCAGGGGTACGTCTTCGCCCGCCCGCTCGAGGCCGCACAGCTGGCCGCCGGCGCCTGGGACGTGCGGACCGAGCGGTCGGAGGCGCTCCCGGTCCCGGCCGCGCCCCCGGCGTCCCGGCCATGACCGCGCTGCGCAGCATCCCGCGCAGTGTCCACTGAGCGTCCCGCTCGGGCTGGTCGGCCTGGCGCTGACCGTTCCGTTCAGGGCTCCCGACGGCACCGGCATGCAGTGGGACCAGCTCGTCCACGGTCGCCGCGCTGGGCGACGACCGGGTGGGTGCCGTGGTCGCCTCTCCCGCGGCTACCTCGCCTCAGAGGGGCTGGCCGGCCAGGTCGCCGCCGCTGGCCGGGTCCGCCCTGGCCCCCGCCTGGTTGACGCTGTCGTTCACCGAGGCGACCCAGCTGACACCGAGGAGACCCTGCTGACCGCCTCGACCGGCCTGGTGGCCGAGCTCGAAGCCGCCCGGCGCACCGGCGTGCGCCTCTGCCTGAACAACTTCGGGATGGGCCCCAGCCTCTACGCCCCGCTCGCCGTATCCAGCTGACATGGTGCGGGTCGACCTCGGCACCCTGACCGCGCCCGACGACGCCGACATCGCCCTGCAGGTGTTGGCCTCCATCGTGCGGACCGCGGCCGGCTTCGGCCTCACCGTCATCGCCGGCGGGATCGCCACCCCGGCGCAGCGCACGGCCGTTCTCGATGCCGGCGCGCAGCTGGTGCACGAGCGCACGCACCCCGACGGACTCGGCCTGGACGAGATCGCCGAGCTGCTCGCCGTCCTCCCTCGGCCCCGACGGGCGGCGGAACACGACCGCCCCCGCCTCCTCGACGGCGCTCCGGCTCAGCCACCCGGCGGTAGTGTCGTGGCGATGACATCGGACGACCGGAACGCCGCCGTGCGGTTGCTGTTCGTCTGCACCGGCAACCTGTGCCGCTCCGCCGCCGCCGACCGGCTGCTCACCGACTGGGCCAGAGCCGCCCCCGGCCGCTCCGTCGCCGTCCGCAGTGCCGGAACGCTGGCCCGGCCGGGGCGGGCCATCCACCCGAGCACCGCGCGGGCGCTGCGCGCCCACGGCGTCTCGGGCGCCGGCTTCGAGTCCAGCCGGCTGTCCGAGGAGTACATCCACTGGGCCGATCTGGTGCTCACGATGACCGCCGAGCACCGGGACGACGCCGTGGCCGTCAGCCCGCGCGCCCTGCACAAGTGCTTCACCCTGCTGGAGGCCGCTGCGCTGGCGAGTGCCCTGACCCAGCAGCGGGCGCAGCTGCCCGCCGGGCGGCGCGGGGCAGCGGTCGCCGCGGCCCTGCGGGACACCCGCATGCAGTTCGCCCGGGCGAAGGGGTCCGAGTTCGACGTGGTCGACCCCATCGACGGGCCCGACGAGCTGCACGGCCGGGTGGTCGACCAGATCGCCGGGGCGCTGGCAGCCCTCCTCCCCCTGCTGGAGGGCGCGGACCACGGCGAACCCACCGTCCGGATGCCGCGCCTGCCACCGGTGCCGCACCCCTCCTGGCCCCCGGCCGTGGACGTTCGTCCGCGCCGGTCCGCGCAGGCCTAGTTCGGGACGGCGGGCAGCGTGTCCAGGCCGAACTCCGCGGCGTGGGCCTGCAGCGAATCGCTGCGGAGGTAGCTCCAGAGCAGCTCGGCGCGAGCCGGGTCCAAGTACACGACGCTCTGCGCTCCCTCGGTCCCCGTGCCCGCCACCGGCGCGGTAAGGAAGGTGAGCGCGTCGGGCCGCAGTCCCCGCAAGTCGTAGGCCAGGCCCAGCAGCGCCGGGGAAGTCAGGGTCTCGTCCACGGTCATGGCGTCCGTCAGCGCCATGAGGAAGCCGTCGAGCGCGCCCATGTCGCTCAGGACGGCCTGCTGCGACAGCGCCGTGAACACGGACCGCAGGTACTGCTGCTGGCGCTTGACGCGGTCGAAGTCGCCGCCAGGCAGGCCGTGCCGCTGCCGCACGTACTGCAGCGCCTGCTGCCCGTCGAGGTGGTTCGGGCCGGCGCTGTACGTGTAGGGGCCGCTCGTGGTCGTCTCGGCCACCGCGACGTCGACGCCGCCGAGCGCGTCGGTCATCTGCACGAAGCCGGCGAAGTCGATCGCCGCGTAGTGGTCGATGCGGGCGCCGGTCAGCGTCTCGACGGTGTCGATCAGCAGGCTGGGCCCGCCATGGGCGTACGCGGCGTTCAGCTTGGCCGGACCGACGCCCGGGATCGACACCCAGGAATCCCGGGGCAGGCTGACGACCTGCGCGTTGCTGCGGTCTCCGGTGACGCGCACCAGCATCATCACGTCGGACCGACCGTCCGGCAGCGCCCCGTCCGGCACGTCGGCGCGGGTGTCGGAGCCGACCACCAGCATGGTCAGCGGTGCCTTCCCAGCCGGGGCAGGAGGGGGCGCAGGCGGGCGGCGGGACTCGTCCAGTCCCTCGAAGGCGCTGACCCGCTCGAGGTTGCCCGCGTAGCGGTCGGTCAGGTACCACCCGGCGGCCAGCCCGAGGGGTACGAGGACGGCCAGGGTCAGGCCCAGCCCGATCAGAGCCCGGTGCAGCCGCCGTCGCCGCGGGGCCGGACGCGCGCCGGCGTGGTCCCCTGCATCGGTACGACGGCGACCACCGACCTGCTGCTGCCCGTATCCGGACACGGTTTCTCCACTCTGTGCTCTGCCACGACGACGACGGTGCGATGCCTGGGGACGGCGCGGGCTACCCGACCCCGACCGGCTCGCGGGCAGCCCGGGTGGCGGCCCGGAAGCGCTCGCGGCGGCGGAGAAAGGGCTGCTCGATCCACCGGTACGAGAGGGCAGCCACGGTGAAGGACAGCGCGACCTCGAGAACCTGCTTGGGCCGCGTGTAGGGCACCAGGCCGGTCGCGGAGACCAGGAGGATGACCGGGTAGTGCCAGAGGTAGAGCCCGTACGAGCGCGCCCCGGTCCACCGCAGCCACGGCGCGCCGAGCAGTGGCGCGACCCGGCCCCCGTCGGAGAGGTACGCCGCCCCGACCAGGACGGCCGAGGCGACGGCGATACCGGCCAGGGCCAGCCGGTAGGCCGGTTCGGCGTCCTCGAACGGCAGGGTGACCACGATCGCCGCGAGGAAGAGCGCGGCCGGCAACGCCAGCCGGGTCAGCGCCGCGCGCAGCACCGGGAGGCTTCCCCGATGCCCGGCGGCCGTGACGACCACGGCCAGGGCGCACCCGAGCAGCAGGTGGTCGGCCTGCGTGTCCGTCCCGTTGTACACACGGCTGAGCGCCTCCTCGTCCACGCCGTCGACGGACAGCCGGGCGACCATGGCCGCGCAGCAGCCGGCGACGGCCACGGCCGCGACCGGCCACAGCCGCCCGGTGAGGCGCAGGACGAGCAGCAGCACGACCGGCCACACCAGGTAGAACTGCTCCTCGACCGCCAGCGACCAGGTGTGGTCGAGCATGCCCAGTGATCCGCTGCCCTGGAAGGCGCGGACCCAGTTGCCCGCCTGCACCAGCACCATGGGCAGGCCCTGGAGGGTCTCCGGGGCGCGCTCCATGGTCGGCCAGATCAGCGCCAGACCCGCGCACGCGGCGACCATGGCGGCCCAGGCGGGTAGCAGGCGCAGCGCCCGGCGGGCGTAGAAGCGCCGCAGCGTCCCCTGCGCGCCGGTGCCGACGTCCTGGAGGAGCAGCAGGGTGATCAGGAAGCCCGAGAGCGAGAAGAACAGCAGCACCCCGACCTGACCGCCCGGCAGCGCGGCCAGCCCGATGTGCATGCCGATGACCAGGAGGACGGCGACCCCGCGGAGTCCGTCGAGGGCGGGGACGTGCCCGCTGGAGCGCGGAGTCGCGTCCACGTGGGCGGGGGCGGCCGGCGCCGCACCCACGGCCATCAGAGTCGCTCGACCGCGCCGCCGGTGAGCACGCCGCGGGTGTCGAAGACCGGGATGCCGTCAAGCACGCCGTCGAGGTACTCGCCGTGCGCCTGCAGGAGGACGACGGCGTCCGCGGCCTGCGCCGCCTCCAGGAGATCGGGCTCGGCCTTGATGACCCGGGCCGGCTCGCCGTGCGCGGCCGCGTTCCAGTCGCTGACGTGCGGATCGTGGAAGCGGACGTCGGCACCCATGGCCAGCAGCTTCGCGGCCACCGGCACCGCCGGGGACTCGCGCTCGTCGGCGATGTCGGCCTTGTAGGTGACGCCGAGCAGAAGCACGGTCGACCCGCGGACGGCCTTGCCTTCGTCGTTGAGCCGGTCCTGGATCCGCCGCGCCACGTAACCGGGCATGCTGGCGTTGATCTCCTGCGCCAGCTCGACGAACCGGAACGGGTACCGCAGGCGCGCCTGGACGGTGTGCGACAGGTAGTTGGGATCGATCGGGATGCAGTGGCCGCCGACGCCGGGGCCCGGGTAGAAGGCCTGGAAACCGAACGGCTTGGTGCCGGCGCACTCGATGACGTTCCACAGGTCGATGCCGAGCTCGTGCGAGAACCGGGCCATCTCGTTCACCAGCGCGATGTTGATGTGCCGATAGGTGTTCTCCAGCAGCTTGGCCATCTCGGCCTCGCGCGTCCCCTTGGCCGGCACGACGGTGTCGATGAACCCGCCGTAGAACTCCACCGCCCGCCGCGTGCACTCGGCGGTCACCCCACCGACGACCTTCGGCGTGTTCCGGATGCCGAAGCGCGCGTTGCCGGGGTCGACGCGCTCGGGCGAGAACGCCAGGTTGAGGTCGGACCCGACCTTCAGCCCGCCGCCCTCGAGGAGCGGCTGGAAGAACTCCTCCGTCGTCCCGGGGTAGGTGGTCGACTCGAGGACGACGAGCGTGCCGGGCCGCAGCCGGTCGGCCAGCAGACCGCCGACGGCGGCCACCGCGCCGAGGTCGGGCGCGCCGTCCCCCGACAGCGGGGTCGGCACGCAGACCACGACCACGTCGGCGCGCCGGATGCAGTCGGCGTCGGTGGTGGGGGTGAATCGCTCCAGGATCGCCGTGGCCGTGGCGTCGTCTACGTCGTCGACGTGCGACCGGCCGGCGGCCAGCCCGGCCACCACGGCCTCGTCGCGGTCGAGCCCGAGGACGTCGTGCCCGACGCGGACCATCTCGACGACGAGCGGCAGGCCCACGTACCCCAGGCCGACGACGGCGACGGTGCTCATCGCGGCATCCCCGTGCGGAACCAGGAGACGGTCCGCTCGAGGCCCACCGACAGGTCGGTCGGCACGACGTCGGGGAAGAGGGTGCGCAGCGCGGTGTTGTCGGCCTGCGAGTGCGGCACGTCGCCGGCCCGTGGTGGGCCGTGGGTCACCACGGCCGGGCGGCCGGTGACCTGCTGGATCTCGCCGATCAGCTCGAGCAGGGTCGTCCGGCACCCGAACGCCAGGTTGACCGGCTCCGGGGAGACGACCCGGCGAGCCACGGCGTCCAGCAGGATGTCGCAGACGGTGCCGACGTAGGTGAAGTCGCGGGACTGCTCGCCCGTGCCGTTGACCGTGAGCGGCCGGCCGGAGAGCACCGCGTCGACGAAGGCGGGGATGACGGCCGCGTAGGCGTGACCCGCTGCCTGGCCCGGCCCGTACACGTTGAAGAACCGGAAGGGCAGCGTGTCCAGGCCGAAGGAGGACTGGTAGGCCAGGAGGTACTGCTCGGTCGCCAGCTTGCTCACCGCGTACGGGCTCAAGGGGCGCACCCACTCGCGCTCGTGCTTGGGCAGGGCCGGGTTGGCGCCGTAGACCGAACTCGACGAGGCGGCGACCACGTAGGACACCCCGTTCACCCGGCAGCCCTCGAGCAGCATGAGCGTGCCGGTCGCGTTCGCCGCGTGCGAGGCCACCGGATCGGCGATCGAGCGGGGCACGCTGGGGATCGCCCCCAGGTGCACGACCGCGTCGACGTCGCGCAGCGCGCGGTCCAGGGTGTCGGGCTCGAGCAGGGATCCCTTCACGACCTCGACGTCCAGGCCCTGCAGGTTGCGGCGGGAGCCGGTCGAGAAGTCGTCCAGGACGCGCACCGACTGCACCCCGTCGCCGGCGACCGCGGCCGCCGCCAGGTTGGAGCCGATGAAGCCCGCGCCACCCGTGATCAGCAAGCGCGTCATGTGACCCCCCTCACCGGCTGCCGGAGCACAGCCTGAAACTGACCGCGACTGTATGCCGCAGTCTCGTTCCTCAGGGTGACGGCTGCGCAGGATGGGGTGAGTGGGACTGACCGGTTCTGATGGGCCCCGATTCCACCTACTGTGTGCGGTCGTGTGCGGCATCGTCGGAGTGGCCGGTGCCGGTGCGACCGGTGACCGGGCTGGCGTTCGTGAGCTGATCCGCGGGGCGGCCGCGGCGATCGCGCACCGCGGGCCGGACAGGGCCGGCGAGTGGGCAGCGCCGGACGCCCCCGTGGCGTTCGCCCATCGCCGGCTGGCCGTCATCGACCTCACCGACGCGGCGGCCCAGCCGATGGTCGCCCCCTCCCGGCGCGCCGTCGTCACCTTCAACGGCGAGATCTACAACTTCCGCGAGCTGCGCACGGCGCTCGAGGGTCGCGGCCACTCCTTCCGCACGAGCTCCGACACCGAGGTGCTGCTGACCGGCTGCCAGGAGTGGGGGGTCGCGGGCCTGGCGCGCCGCGCGGTGGGGATGTTCGCCTTCGCCTACGCCGACCTCGACGCTGGCCTGCTCTGGCTGGCGCGGGACCGCTTCGGCGAGAAGCCGCTCTACTGGTACTGCGCGGACGGCACGCTTGGCTTCGCCAGCGAGCTGAAGGCCCTGGTGGGGCTGCCCGGCTTCCCGCGCGACCTCGACCCGGCGGGTGTCGCCGACGTCGTCGCCCGTGGGTGCGTCTCACAGCAGCGGACGATCTACACGGGGGTGCACCAGGTGCAGCCCGGCCAGGTGCTGGGCTTCCCCCTGTCCGGGACCGTCGCCGCCGCGGACGCCGCACCGGTCGTCTACTGGGACGCCGAGTCCGAGGCCCGCGAGGCCCTCGCCAATCCCTTCCGGGGCACCCTGCCCGAGGCAGTGGAGGCCCTGCGCGCGGAGCTCGGCCGCAGCGTGGGCCGCTGCACGGTGAGCGACGTGCCGGTGGGCGCGTTCCTGTCCGGTGGGGTCGACTCCTCGCTGGTGACGGCGACCTTGCAGGCGCAGGCGAATGCGTCGGTGAAGTCCTTCACGATCGGGTTCGAGGACACCCGCCTCGACGAGGCGCGCTACGCGGCGGAGGTGGCCCTCGCCCTCGGCACCCAGCACACCAGCTGGACCCTGGGCACCGCGGACGTGCTCGCCGTCGTGCCGACCCTCGCCACCATGTACGACGAACCCTTCGGCGACTCCTCGCAGGTCGCGACCCATCTCGTCGCCCGGCTCGCCCGGGACCAGGTCACCGTCGCCCTCTCCGGTGACGGCGGCGACGAGCTGTTCGGCGGCTACAACCGGCACACCCTCGTGCCGCACCTGACCCGGCGGCTGAGCCGGATCCCGCGCCCGGCCCGCACGCTCGCGGCCCGAGCCCTCCAGCGGCCTCGCCCGGACTGGTGGGACGGATTGCGCCGCCCCGGCGCGCGCCGCGACCCCACCGGATCGCTCGGCGCGCGGGTGCAGAAGGTTGCCGGCGTGCTCGACTTCCGCGACCCCGACGACCTCTACGGCCGGCTGACCACGACCGCTCCGCACCGGACGCTGCGGAGCGCTCCGAGCGGGGTCCCGCCGCTCACCCGCGACGTCCCCCTGACCGCCGCGATCATGCTGGCCGACGTGCGGGGCTACCTGCGCGACGACATCCTCGTGAAGGTCGACCGCGCGGCGATGGCGACGTCGCTGGAGACCCGGCTGCCGCTGCTCGACCCGGCCGTCTACCGGCTGGCCTGGTCGCTCCCGCAGCAGTACAAGGTCGACGGCTCCCGCGGCAAGGTGATCCTGCGGTCGCTGCTGTCGGAGTACCTGAACCCGGCCCTGTTCGAGCGGCCCAAGATGGGTTTCGCCATGCCCGTCGCGGAGTGGTTGCGGGGGCCGCTACGGACGTGGGCCGCCGACCTGCTCGCCCCGCAGGCGCTGATCCGCCACGGGCTGGTCGACGCACCCGCCGTGCAGACGCTCTGGACCGAGCACCTCGAGGGGCGGGCCGATCACGGTCACGCCCTGTGGAACGTGCTCATGCTGCACGCCTGGGTGAGCCGCTGGCGGTGACGCTCCGCGTTTCGGCCTCCGGACCGCTCCCGGCGCGCCACCGGGCGTAGAGGTGCAGCACCCCCAGCGCGACCAGCAGGACCAGCGTCATGGTGGACGTCATGCGGTTGGCGAAGACGGCCATGCCGGTGAGCCCGATGATGAGGCCCCCCGTCAGGAGCCCTCCCGGGGACAGGACGGCCCGGCGGGTGAAGGAGCCGCAGACGAGACCCACCAGCAGGGACCCGGCGAAGGCACCGACGATGCGGAAGTCGCGGTACCAGGGCTCGAGCCAGGTGAAGACGTTGGTGGGCGCCGGCACCCGGATGTGCGCGGCGATCTCGTCCCACTGCGGCGCCCCGGGGATGACGTCGAACGGAGCGCTGAGCGTGGCCGCGCCCCACGTCTGCGGGTTGTAGTCGCCGTAGTAGGTGGCGCTGTGGCCCTCGTGGGGCCAGGCGTCGTTCCGTGACTCGACCAGCATCCCGAACGCCGGGATGCCCCCGCCCGCGTAGTGGAGGACGCCGGTGAGGCTGCTGTCGCGCATCTCCGGGCTGACCGAGTAGCGGACGGCCGGATTCGTCGTCCCGGTCTTCCCCAGCATCATCGCGATCCCCTGGAAGACCACGAGGCCGACCAGCAGGACGCCCAGGACGTGCCGCACGCGAAAGCGCACACCCAGGTCCATCGCGCCGCCGGCGGCCAGAGCGAGCAGGTAGATCCCGAGGGCCCAAACGAGGGTCTGGAAGATGTTGCTCCGCTGCAGCGTCGCAGCCTGCGCGACGATCAGCCAAGCCATCACCCCGTAGCGGAGGAGCGTCGGCACCGAAGCCAGACCCCGCACCAGGCCGGGGAACAGGGTGAGCACGAAACACAGCGGTGCCAGGTAGAACAACGCCTTGCCGTAGACCGGGAAGGCCTCCATGTAGGGGATCTGGCTGTTGCCACGGATGGAGATCGGGTCGGAGATCAGCGTGGAGAGGCCGAAGAGCTGGGCGATCGTCCAGAGGTAGAGGGCAAAGCCGATGTTGAACAGCACGAAGAGCGCCCAGTAGGCGGGCAGGCCGATGAAGGCGATGGACGCTCCGGCCCCCTCCCCCGCGGCGGCCGCGCCCGGGTCGTGCCTGCGCTTGCGGGCGACCACCACCCACGCGCCGAAGTTGAAGGCGACGATGGAACCGGTGATCACCGTCCAGGCGGTCAGCGACAGCGCCACGTAGTTCATGAGACCGCTGCCCACGATCAGCAGGCCGCAAGCCCACGCGGCGTTGTGCGCCACCACCGCCAGGGCCAGCCGGCGGTGGGCCAGCCAGGTCGTGGCGGTCCCCGCGACGAGGACGGTGCCCAGGATCAGGGCGTACAGGTCGGACATCTATCGCTCGTCCCCCGGGTGCTTGTGCACAGGTGAGGTACCGCCCCCGGCGGGGGCCGACCACGGCAGATCCGGGAAGAGGATCTGCCAGAAGACCGGCGCCCAGGCGCCGTAGCTGTACTTGTCCGCGACGGCGGCACGGCCCCGCCGCCCCAGCTCGGCGCGAGCGACCGGCGTCAGGCCGAGGACGTCCTCCACCCGCTCGCACCACTGCTCGAGCCCCTCCGCGGGGAAGCCGCCGAGGTCCTGGAGCACGGTGCGGTTCACGCCGACGGGCGACCCGACGACGGGCACGCCCGCCGCGCCGTACTGCAGCAGCTTGTAGGCGCATTTGCCGCGGGTGAACTCGTCGTCGACCAGAGGCGCGAGCGCGACGTCGGCGCGCGACAGCTGCGCCCGCACCGCGGCCGGGGACCAGTCGACTCGGCGGACGACGTGGTCCATGCCGGGGAACGGCCGGTTCCCGCGGCTCACGACGGTCACCACCGCGCCGTGCGTCTCGTGCAGGCGGGCCAGGGCCGGCGCCAGGTGCGCGAGGTACTGCTCGGTCGCGGGCGAGCCGACCCACACCAGGTTCGGCCGGCCGTCGATGTCGTAGCGGTCCTTGGCAACGTAGTCGCCGGGTTCGACGCAACTGGGCACGACGACGACCGCGTCGTTGTGCTCGCGCGCGGCCTCGGCCAGCGTCGCATTGCCGGCCACCACGACGTCAGCCGCCGCGACGGCGCGGGACCAGGCGCGGGGCTTGCCGAAGATCCGGTGCACGCCGCCCCGCCGGTCGGCGTACAGGGCGTCGTCGAAGTCGTAGACACCCCGGCGGGCCGCCCGCAGCAGCCCGACCTCCAGCGCTCCGGTGGTCAGCGGCGTCGCCGTCCGGGACAGCAGCAGCGTGGCCGCGGGCAGCCGCCCGCCCAGACGGCGGAGGCCGAACTCCGCTCGCAGGGTCGCACCGGGGCGCGAGACGATGCGCCGGAACGACGCGTCGGCCGCGCCGAGGTAGTCGTGGTTGGTCGAGGGCACGCCCAGGTGGCGCAGCCAGTCGTACACCCGGACGCGGCTGCTGGGACCGGCATAGCCGTACGCCGACACGGTGATCAGCGTTGGCGTCGGGTCATGCACGGGTCGCCACCGCTTCCCGCCGGGCGCCGACCGCACGGTGCTGCAGCCCGCGCAGCCGCCGACGGGAGACGACCGCCATCGCCGAGTAGACGGCGATCATCCCGAAAGCCGCGCCGGTCGCGCCGAAGGCCGCGATGACCGGCACGAGGACCACGACGACCAGCACCGACCCGGTGAGGGCACCGAGGGTTCCGGCGCTGAGCTCGCGCAGCCCCTGGCAGGCTGCCGAATCGTACTGGTGGAGGGCGTACGGGATCGCCGCGAGGGACAGCACCGCGACCAGCGATGCTCCCTCGCGGTAGTCCGCGCCCAGGAGCAGCGGGAAAACCACCGTGCCGAGCGATCCGGTCACCAGCGCGAGGACGGCCGAGAAGGCCACGAAGCGCTTCCAGCTGCGCTCCCAGGCCTCCAGCGAGCCGCTCGCCGCCACCCCGCGGGTGAGCACGCCGGTGAAGGCGGCCGGGATGAACCAGGCGAGGGCCGCCAGCGACGACGCGGCGCTGTACACGCCGACCGCGGCGCTGGAGCCCACCGCCCCCAGGACCAGCCGGTCACCGTGGATGACGAAGGACTGCCCCAGGGAGGTGACAAGACCCGGCAGGCTGAACGCCACGAGGGTGCGTCCGTGACCGACCAGGGCCCGCCACGAACAACCCAGCCGCATCCGCCCGGACCCGCGCTGGCCGGCCGCGAGCTGCCCTGCCACGGTCAGCGCCAGGCAGCCGCTGGCGATGGCCAGGGCCGTGGCGACGGTCAAGCGGCCGGCGTAGGCGACCGCCGCCGTCAGGAGCAGCTGGATCGCCGCCGCTCCGACGTCCAGACCGATCCCCTGCCGGTGCCGGCCCCGGCCGTGCAGGCCTTCGCGGAGGAGCGAGGCGGTCAGGGCGAGTGCCGAGTAGAGGACGAACAGGACCTGGGTCGCCGGATCCGGGTCCGTCAGGGCGCCCAGAACGGGCAGCCCGACGACGAGGGCGACCAGTGCGTGCGGCCCGGCCATGGTCCCGGCCAGGGCGACGTAGCGGGGCCAGGTCCACCAGGTCGATGCCTCGGCGAGCACCACCCGCGCGCCCGTCCCGACCCCCAGGCCGCTGACGAGGAGGAGCAGCGTCGCGACCGTGGTGGCCAGCACCAGCGAGCCCCGGTCGGAGGGACCCAGCCAGCGCGCGCTGAGCACCGCGACCAGCATTTGCAGGCCCGCCTGCGCGGCCGACCAGGCCGGCAGCTGGAAGCGCCGGGCGGAGCGCACGAGCGCCGGGCTGACGTTCAACACGGCGTTCCGGCGACCCGGACGGCGGCGTCAACACACCTGCAGGTACGCTCGGCGCCATTCCTGCAAGGGGCGCTCCGCCACTCCTGGGACAGGAGGGGCTCACGATTCTCGTGTGACCGGTGGTTTCCCTGTGACGGGAGTTCTCGACCTGTCCGGGTGCAATCCGGGAAATGTCGCAACGGAACTCCGAAACAGGGGGAAGACGTTTGACCGAGCGTACCGGACGCGTTCTGCACGTGGCAGCCGTGGACTTCACGGCCGCGAAGCTGCTGGCGCCGCAGCTGGACCACCTGACCGCGCAGGGGTACGACGTCCACGTCGCCTGCGGGCGCACGTCGGAGGCGCACTGGGCTCGGCTGGCGTCGTTCACGGCGCACGACGTCGCCTTCCCGCGGTCCCCGTCGCCCGGGCGGATGGTGGCTGCCACGCGCGAACTCGTGGACCTCGTCCGTCACGTGCGTCCCGCCCTGGTCCACTTGCACACCCCTGCGGCGGCCCTGCCGGTGCGGCTGGTCCCGAGATCGGTGTGGCCGATCAACACCAGGATCGCGTACACCGTGCACGGTTTCCCTCATCACTGGCCGCCGCGGGGCCGCCGCGAGAAAATGGTGCAGAAGCTCGAGCAAAGGCTCGCCAAGCGCACCGACCTCATGCTCTTCCAGAGCGCGGAGGATCTCGCCGAGGCCTCCGCCCGCGCATACGGCGACCCCCTCGTGCTCCTCGGCAACGGAGTGCAGGACGAATGGTTCGGAATTCCGGCGACCGAACGCCATGAGAATGGTCCCCTGCGATTGGTCTTCGTCGGTCGACTCGTCAGGGAGAAGGGCATCCTCGACCTCCTCGAGGCGATCCGGGACGTCGAGGGCGTGCACCTGGACCTCCTTGGCGACGCCCTTCCCTCCGACCGGGACGGGGTCGCCGACGAGGTGCGCCGCATCGCCGCGGAACTCGGGCCGGGAGCCGTCACGGTGCACGGCATGGTCGACTCAGCGGGCGTCCGCGCCGCGCTCGCGCGGGCCCACGGGCTCTGCCTGCCCAGCTACCGGGAGGGCGTCCCGCGGAGCGTCATCGAGGCCCTCGCGGCCGGGCGTCCGGTCGTGGTCTCCGACATCCGCGGCAGTCGGGAGCTGGTCGAGCACGGGGAGAACGGACTGCTGTACCCGGCCGGTGACGTGCCGCGGCTCCGGCAGGCCGTCCTGACCCTGCGCGACCTTCCGCCCCAGGACTTCCAGCGCATGGCGGCGGCCGCGCGACGCGGCGCCGATCCGGCCCGACGGGAGACGGCGGTGTACGACCGGCTGGTGCAGGCCTACCAGTCGCTGGGCATCCGGCCCTGACGGCGATCGACGCCCCGAACGCGCGGACGCCGTCCGAGCGACCTCCCGCTCAGCAGGTGCCCGGCGGCGCGCCGCCCGCCGCCGGGCCGACCTCCCGGTCCGCGGCGGGCCGGCGGACGGCGAGCACGCGGGGCAGGGCCGCGTAGCCGGCGAGCACCACGCCCTGGCCGGTGGCGCACAGCACCGCCATGTCGACGCGGTTGGCGACCGCGCCGCCCCAACCGGCAGCCGTGACCACCAGCGTGCAGCAACCGACCAGGACGCCCGTCGGGAAGTGGCCGAGCAGCCTCGTACTGGTCAGCCGCTGGTACACGTGCTCGCGGTGCGGCCGGGTGACGTCCTCACCCGCGCGGATCCGCCGCACCAGGGTCAGACCGACGTCCAGCAGGTAGACCGACAGGACCGAGAGCACGGGCCACGGAGGAACTCCGGCCATCACCGCACCGGCCGCGCAGGTCGAGACGAACCCTCCCAGGGTGTAGCTGCCGGCGTCGCCCAGGAAGAAGGTGGTCCGGCCCAGTCCGTTCCACGGGAGGAACGCAGCGAAGGCACCGGCGCCGACCAGACCGGTCACGACCAGCCAGCCCTGGTCCTCGAGCGCGCCCACGACCGCCAGGCCGGACCCGGCGACCGCGCCGTGCACGGCCGAGATGCTGTTGATGCCGTCCATGAAGTTGGCGACGTTGACGTACACGGCCACCAGCAGGGCTGCCGGCAGCCACCACCACCACGCGGACAGCGCGGCCGCCAGCGCGCCGGCCGCGAGCACCGCTAGGCCGCCCTGCCAGCGCAGCCGCGTCCCGACCCCGAGCCCCCGGCGGTCCTCGACGAAGCCGAGGACGGCGAAGGCAGCCACCGCGAGAGCCACCGCCCTCAAGGCCGCGCCGTCCGGGCCGGCGGCGCCCGCGCTCACGCCGATCAGGACGAGGACCACCGTGGTGGCCACCGCGACGCCGGCGCCCCGCAGCACCGGCCGGTCGTGTGAGGACCGCGCGGTGGGGATGTCGTAGAGGTCCAGCCGCCGCAGCAGCCGGGGGGTTAGCGCGAGCAGCCCCGTCGCCAGCACGATGCTGAGCAGCACACCGGCGCCGACGGCCGTGCTCGTCATCCGCTCGCCGCCGGGAGCATGCCCGACGAGGGGCTCTCCTCCAGGGCCTCGGCACCGACCGGCGTCGCCCACGGCTTGTCGTCGGCCCGGCGGCCGAGCGCAGCGAGCGTCCACTCGTCCAGCGCCGGGACGGCGACGTGCGTGATGAGCGGGTGCACCGCGCGGCGACCGGTCTCCTGCGCGCCCGTGAGATCCTCGTGCAGCTTCTCGCCCGGCCGCAGACCGGTGTACTCGATCTCGACCGGCCGGTCGCACAGGGCCACCAGGTGGCGGGCGACGTCGGCGATGCGCACCGGCTCCCCCATGTCGAGCACGAGCGCCTCGCCTCCGGATCCGATGGCGCCGGCCTGGATCACCAGCTGCACCGCCTCTGGAATGGTCATGAAGTACCGGGTCACGTCCGGGTGGGTGACCGTCACCGGACCGCCCCGCGCAATCTGGGCGGCAAAGGTGGTCAGCACCGATCCGCGGCTGGCCAGCACGTTGCCGAAGCGGACCGACAGGAAGCGGCCCTCGTTCAGGGCGGCGTAGGTGGCCGTCAGCCGCTCGGCCGTCCGCTTCGTGCGGCCCAGCACGCTGACCGGGTCGGCGGCCTTGTCGGTGGAGACGTTGATGAAGTGGGTGACCTGGGCGGCCGTCGCGGCCGTCAGCACGTTCCGCGTGCCGAGCACGTTGGTCTTCCAGGCCTCTTCCGGGTACTGCTCGAGCATCGACAGGTGCTTGAGCGCCGCGGCGTGGAAGACCACCTCCGGAGCCCGCTCGGCGAAGACGCGCATCAGGGTCTCCGAGTCACGGATGTCGGCGAGGACCACTTCCGGCGAGTCCAGCCGCGCCTCACCGTGCAGGCTGAGCTGCAGACCGTGCAGGGCCGACTCGTCCCGGTCGAGCATGATCAGCTCCGCGGGGGCGTACCGGGAGATCTGTCGGCACAGCTCCGAGCCGATGGATCCACCGGCGCCCGTGACGAGCACCTTCCGGCCGGCGAGGTACCCGGCGATGGCGTCGATGTTGGTGTCGATCTGGCGGCGACCCAGCAGGTCGCTCACGTCGATGTCCCGGACGTCCCGGATACCGACGTTGCAGCCGAGAAGCTCTCCCAGGCGAGGCAGGATCTTGACGGTGAGGCCGGCGTCGACGGCCAGGCCGGAGAGCTCCCGGACCAGCGCGGCCTCTGCGAGCGGCAGCGCGATGACGAGCTCCTCGGCGCGGGAGCTCGCCGCCGCCGCGGCGATGTCCCCGCGACCGCCCAGCATCCGCACTCCGCCGATCCGCACGTGCCGCTTGGTCGGGTCGTCGTCCAGCAGGCCGACGGGCAGGTAGCGGCCGTCGGGGTCACCGAGCATCGAGCGGACCAGCTGGTGCCCGGCGTTGCCGGCACCGAAGACCAGCGTCCGCCGGCCGGTCTGGGGGCGCGCCGCCCGCTCGCGGAGCGAGCGCACGGCCAACCGGACGGCGAGCATCCAGACGAAGCCGACGGTCAGTCCGGTCACCGGGATCGACAGCGGCAGGAACCGGCGCAGCTCCCCGACCGTGTTGGCGGCCAGGAGCACCGAGGCTGAGGCCGCGACCGCGAGCGCCATCGCCGTCACCTCGCCCGCGCTGCCCACCGGGTGCCGGCCCTGGTGCACCCGAAGCGCGGTGGAGACGGTCAGGTAGGTGAGCACGGCGATACCGGCTGCGCTGGCCATGCCGGAGAGGTCGATCAGCTCGACCTCTCCCTCGTAACGGGCCACCGTCACCGCCGGCAGAGCGACGGCGAGCAGAGCGGCGTCGATCACGGGCAGGCCCCAGCGGCGCATCCTCCAGCGCCAGGACACCGGTGCGGCCACTTGCCGCTGCATCGTCCGCCTTCCCTGATTGCTCATCGGATCCACGTTCGTAGTGGTCAGCGCCGCCCGGGCACCGGCGGCAGCGGGCCGGCCGCGGCACGCCCCCGCGAGGCGGCGAGACCTTCCGGTGCCGGCCGGCGCTCGCGCGTGGCTGCCGGGCGCGCGGCCGGCAGGTCGGCTAGCGGCCGGGCGAGCGCGGCGTCAGCGGTCGTCTCACGTCCGCGGTCGGCCTCGTAGCTGTAGGCGTAGCCGTAGCCCCGGTTGGCGGCGGCGGACTGCGGAACCCGGTTGAGTACGACGCCGAGCAGCTTGCCGTCGACCCGCTCGAGGGCCGCGGACGCCTCGGCCAGCTCTTCGCGACGCGTCTTGCCGTAGCGGACGGAGAGCAGGCAGCCGTCGGCGTGGGCCGTCAGCACTGCGGCGTCGGTCACCGGCAGCAGCGGCGGGGCGTCGATGAGGACGAAGTCGTTGGTCTGCCGCAGGTGCTCCAGCAGCGTGCGCATGTTCGAGGAACCGAGCATCTCGCTGGGGTTGGGCGGCATCGGACCCGCGGCGAGCACGGACAGCCGGCCGTCGCCCCAGGGCTGAGCCACCTCGTACAGGGATGCCGTTCCTCCCAGGACGTTGCTCAGCCCGGCGCCGCTGATCAGACCCATGTACCGGGTGATCCGCGGCCGGCGGAGGTCGGCCTCGAGGAGCGTCACGCGGCTGCCCGACTGCGCGAGCACGGTGGCCAGGTTCACCGCGAGGGTCGACTTGCCCTCCCCCGGGATGGCGCTGGAGATGACGATGACCCGGGGCGGGTGGTCCACGTTGAGGAACTGCAGGTTGGTGCGGATGGCCCGGTAGGCCTCGGCGACCGGCGAGTGCGAGTCGAGTTCGGTGACCAGGTGCTCCTCGGCCAGCCGCGAGTCCTCCAGCACGGTGCCGATCACCCCGACGCCCGTCAGCTCCGTCACCTGTACCGGCGCCTTCACCGTGTTGTCCAGCCGGCCCCGGACGAGGGCCAGGCCGACACCCAGCATGAGTCCGAGCATGATGCCGAGCGCGAGGTTGCGGGCCAGGTCGGGGCTGACGGGGGCGTCCCGGTAGTCCGCCGGCTGCACGATGGTGACCTTCACCGTGGAGTCTTCCGCGCCGGCGGGCGTCTCGAGCTGGGTCACCTGGGCGGCGAACTGCCGGCCGAGGGAGGTCGCGATGTCCTGCGCCCGGCGCGCCGAGGTGTCGGTGACCGTGACCGTGAGGATGACGGTGTCGGGGACCGGGGACGCCGTGACCTTGCCCGCCACCTCCTCCGGCGTGAGCGGGAGACCGAGCTCCTCGACCACCTCGGCGGCGATCTGCACCCCGGACAGCAGCTCGGCGTACGAGGTCACCCGCTGCTGGGAGAAGAGGTTGCCCTGGTAGGCCGAGGAGGTGTCGGTCGTCGACGACGTCGAGACGAACAGCTTCGTCGTCGACGAGTACTGCGGCGTGCTGGTCCAGGTCAGCGCACCCGCACCCGCCGTACCGAAGAGCACGGCCAGCAGCACCAGCCACCAACCGGAACGCAGTGACTGCAGCAGGTCCTTCAGGTCCACGCATCCCCCGTCGCCCGACCAGGAGGCGTCACCGTCCTGGCACCCAGCCGACGAGACGACGTCGACTTCTTCCTGCAACGTAGTGCGTCGATACTCCGAGGGTCACAATGTGAGTGCGCAGAGTTACCGGACGATACGGATGTGACTGGTGGGGATGAGCCCGGAGGGACACGGCCCCGGGCTGCGCCGGCGACCGCGGAGGATTCGGTTCCATGGATGCCGTGCGGATCCTGTTCGTGTGTACCGGCAACATCTGCCGCTCTCCCATGGCCGAACGACTGACCCGGGCCCATCTGGACGAGGTGCTCGGTGCCCGGGCGTCGACCGTCAGCGTGACCAGCGCCGGCACGCACGCTGTCGTGGGCGGCGAGATGGAGCCCTCCTCGGCGGCCGTCCTGGCCGGCCTCGGTGGGGACCCGCGGGGGTTCCGGGCACGGCAGCTCACGGCCGGCATGGCCGAATCGGCCGACCTGGTCCTCACCATGACGCGCAACCACCGCCGGTCGGTGCTCAAGCTGGCGCCGCGGACGATGTTCCGGACCTACACGCTGCGCGAGGCGGCCGACCTCCTCCAGGACGTCGACGTGGACCGCCTGCCCGGGATGGAGGGGACGGACGGTCAGCCTCCCGCGCTGGTGCGCGCCCTCGGTCAGCAGCGCGGCACGCGGCGCCGCGGTGATCGCGAGCAGGACGACGTCTTCGACCCGATCGGCCACCGGGAGTCGGTGCACCAGGACGTCGGCGAGATGATCGTCGAGGCGCTCTACCCCCTGCTCGACGCGCTGTGCGCGGAGCGGGCACCGGTCGCCGCGCCCCAGGACGACGACACCCAGTGGATCGTGCCGACCCGTTTCCGGGTGGCGTAGCGCCACGGACCGACGGCACGCCCGCCCACAGCCCGTCGCTGCGCGGGTGCTCGCTCAGCCGGCCGTGCCGGTGGCGGGGGTGACTGCCTTCTGCAGGACCGGGGCCAGGAGGTCGGCCAGGTAGACGTGACCGCCGTCAGTCGGTGAGATCCCGTCGGATGCGATCAGCTCGGGCCGCTGGGCGAACCAGCCGTCGGCGAGCGGATCGACGAACGTCGCCCCTCCCGCTTCCGCGGCGGCGCGCACGGCATCGCGCACGGCCAGGGCCGCGGCGGGAACGTCGGCGTCGCTCCACGCCGGCCCGACGACGACCAGCGTGGTGCCGGGAGCTCCCTGGCGGATCGCCGCGATGGCCTGCGCGGCGTTGCTCTGCACCAGGGCGAGGTCCTCGTCTGCGTCGTTGCGGCTGCCGAACAGCACAGTGACCGTCGCGTCGCCCGCGGGGCTCCGCTCCACGAGGTCGAGGTAGATCTCACCGCTGACCCCCACCGAGGCGTACCCGGCACGGGGGACCGCGGTCAGCACGAGTTCCGCGCCGATCCGCTGCGCCACCAGGGCCGGCCAGCCGGCCGAGTCGAGTCCGCCCAGCTCGTTGCCGACCGCGTACCCATCGCCGTAGACGTGCAGGGTGACCGGCGCCTGCGGGGTGCTCGCGGCCGGCGGCTCCTCGCCATCCTCGGCGTCGGACGGCTCCGCCGCGTCCGTGATCGAGGTGGCGGCGCGCGGGGTGTACGTGTCGGCGGGCGTCGGCCGGACCGTCATGACCGTCAGGACGGCCACGTTGCCCAGGACGAGCAGGACCAGCGCCAGGATTCCCCACACCGGCGGCCGTTCCAGCCGCAGTCCTCGCATCGGTCGATCGTAACCGGTCGCGTCCGGAGCGTAACGAGATCGACCCGCCGGTGTCCGCCCGGGGACGGGCATCGGGGTGTCCCCCCATTTCCGGCGGCGGGGTCCCCCAGAGGGACGCAAACTGCTTGGGAACTGTCTCCGCCCGCGCGAATACTGGGCGCGTGGCGAGCCCGGACCTGCACTTCCTGGGCCACTCGACCGTCCGCGTCGGGCTGGCCGGGCGCACGGTGCTCACCGATCCCCTGCTCGCCGCCACGGTCGGCCTGCTCCGCCGCGTCGTGCCCCTGCCCGATCCCGCCACGTGGGCCGGCGCGGACCTCGTCCTGATCAGCCACCTGCACGGCGACCACCTGCACCTCCCCTCGCTGCGCTCGCTCGGCCGGCGGATCCGGGTCCTCGTGCCCCGCGGGGCCGGCGAGTGGCTGCGCGGGCGCGGATTCCCCCGCGTCGACGAGCTGTCGGCCGGCGAGGGGATCCGGGACGGCGACCTGCGCGTCACCGCCGTCCGGGCCGAGCACAGCGGCCACCGGTGGGGTCCCCGCTCCACCCACGGGCCCGACACCGAGGCGATCGGCTTCCTACTGGAGGGCGACGGCACCACCGTGTACGTCAGCGGCGACACCGGGCTCTACGACGGGATGCGGGTGCTGGGCGACCGCGGCGTCGACATCGCCCTCCTGCCGGTGTGGGGCTGGGGCCCCACCCTCGGCCCCGGCCACCTCGACCCGGTCACCGCCGCCGACGCCGCCGCGCTGATCCGGCCGCGGATCGCCGTCCCGGTGCACTGGGGCACGCTCGCCCTCGCCGGGATGACGGCGGTCCCCTCGCCGTGGCGGGCCCGGATGCGGCGCCTGCTGACCGACCCGCCGCACGCCTTCGCCACCGAGGTCGCCGCGCGGGGGCTGCCGACCCGCGTCGTCGTGACCCCACCGGGCTCGGCGGTCGACCTCTCGCTCCCGGCGGCGGCATGAACCTCGACCTGCTCACCGCGCCCTGGAGCACCGGCTCGCACGTCGGCTATCCCGTGCTGTTCGGGCTGGTGCTCCTGGGCTCCGTCGTGCCCGTGGTGCCGACCGGCCTGGTCGTCGGCGCCGCGGCCGCCTTCGCGATGGCCGGCGGAACCCTCGGCCTGCCGCTGGTGCTGGCGATCGCCACGCTGGCCGCGCTCTGCGGCGACCTGATCACCTTCGCGGTCTGCCGGTTCGGCGGTCCGGCGGCGGTCCGGTGGGTCACCCGGGGGCAGCACCAGGAGCGGATCGACGAGGTGCGCGAGCAGTTCCGCGCGCACGGCTGGCAGATCATCGTCGCGGGGCGGCTGCTGCCCGCCGGGCGGATCCCCGTCCTCGTCGCCGCGGGCGCCCTGGCCTACCCGTGGCGGCGGCTGGTGCCGGCGTCCCTGGCCGCGGCCTTTCTGTGGGCGCTGGCCTATGCGCTGCTCGGCGTGCTCAGCGGCGGCATCTTCGACTCCCCGCTGGTGGCCATGCTGGTCGCCACCGTGCTGGTGCTCGCCGTCGGCGGGGTCCTGAACCTCGTCGGCGCCCGGCGCCGACGCCCACCGGCCCCGGTGGAGCCCGAGCCCGAGCGCTGCGAGTCCGCGTGACCGCATCTCCTGCCCGCGGCCGGCTCCTGCGCAGCGGCCGCACGCTCGCCCGCGTGGTCGTCACCTGGGCCGCGGTCACCGTCGCCCTGGCCGCGCTCAGCGAGCGGGTGACCGGCTTCGAGCTGCCGTCGTGGTGGCACGCCCCCGTCCTGGCCCTCCTCCTCGGGCTGCTCACCGCCGTGGCGTGGCCGCTGGTCATGCGGGCGGTGCTGCCGCTCGCCTTCTTCACCCTCGGCCTGGGCAGCTTCCTGCTCTTCGCGGCCGCGGTGCTCGCCGTCTCCTTCGCCGTTCCGGGCGTGGTCATCGCCGACCTGCGGGTGGCGGTGCTCGTGGCGCTGACCATGGCCGCGGTCTCCGGCGTGGTCAGCAGCCTGCTCGCCGTCGACGAGGACGAGATCTTCTTCCGGCGGGCCCGGCGCCGCGCGGCGCGGTCCCCCGGCTCCGCCGAGCGCCCTCCCGGCGTGCTGTTCCTGCAGATCGACGCCCTGGCCCACGACACCGCGCGCCGTGCCGTTCGCGACGGCTGGATGCCCCACCTGGCGTCGTGGCTCCGATCGGGCAGCCACACGCTGACCTCCTGGCACACCGACTGGAGCTCCCAGACCGGGGCGGCGGTCTGCGGGATCCTGCACGGCTCCACCCACGACATCCTCGGTTTCCGCTGGTACGAGAAGGACCGCGACCACATCACCCGCGTCTCGCATCCGGTCGACGCCGCCGAGGTCGAGCGCCGGCACTCCGACGGGCGCGGTCTGCTCGCGCCGGACGGCGCGAGCCGCGGCAACCTGTTCACCGGCGACGCCGCCCACGTCAGCCTCACCATGAGCTCGCTGGCCCACGTCGTCCCCGCCCGCGCCCGCCGCACCCGGCGCACCCGCGAGCGCGTCGGCTCGGGCTACTACGCCTACTTCGCCAACCCGGTGAACGCGCTGCGGACGATCGGCGTCTCGTTGGTGGACGTGCTCCGCGAGCTGACTGCCTCAGCGCGGGAACGGCGGGACGACGTGCGGCCGCGGGTCAGCCGCGGCGGCATCTACCCGCTGGCCCGGCCCGGGACCACGGTCATCTCCCGCGACGTCGTCGTGTTCGCGCTGCTCGAGGACATGCTCGCCGGCCGCCCCGTGGCGTACGCCGACTTCCTCGGCTACGACGAGGCGGCGCACCACGCCGGGCTGGAGCGCGCCGACAGCCTCGCCGTGCTCCGGAGCATCGACCAGCAGCTGGGCCGGCTGCACCGGGCCAGCGCCGTGGCCCCGCGCGAGTACCACCTCGTCGTCCTCTCCGACCACGGCCAGACGCAGGGCTGGGCGTTCGCCGACCGGTTCGGGGAGTCGATCGAGGAGCTCGTCGGCCGGCTCTGCGGCTCGGGGGCCGTTCCCCGGAAGCGGCAGAACACCGGTACCAAGGACAGCCGCCGTCCGGTGGAGAGCTGGCAGGTGGGCGCGGCGCTGGCCGAGGGCGCGGGCCCGATCGCCCGGCGGCTGCGCGAGCGGGTGGAGCGGGCCGAGGCGGTCCGTCACGAGCACGACTTCGAGCGCGGCACGACGGGCGAGGTGCCGCGGGTGGCGCCGGGCGTGGTCTGCGTCGTGTCCGGCCACCAGGCGATGGTGTCCTTCCCCGACCTGCCGGGCCGGGTCTCCCTGGAGGAGATCGAGCGGCACTGGCCCGACCTGCTGCCCGGGCTGGTCGACCACGACGGCGTCGGGTTCCTGCTCGTGCACTCCGAGGAGTTCGGCCCGGTGGTGCTCGGCCGCGAGGGGCTGCACCGGCTGGCGTCCGGCGTCGTCGTCGGCACCGACCCGCTGCTCCCCTACGGTGAGCACGCCGCCGGCCTGGTCGCCCGGGTCTCGTCGTTCCGGCACTGCGCGGACGTGGTGATCAACAGCCGGTACGACCCCGACACCGACGAGGCGTCACCGTTCGAGCCGCACGTCGGCTCGCACGGCGGTCTCGGTGGCGCCCAGCAGCGCGCCGTCCTGGTGCATCCCCGTGCGTGGGCGCCACCCGGCGAGATCGTCGGCGCGGAGCACCTGCACCGGGTGCTGCGCGGCTGGCTCACCGACCTCGGTCACCCGGAACCCACCGGTGAGGGCGCCGCGGTCGGCGAGGACAGCCCGACGGCGCTCGGCGCGGCTTCCGCGCGCCCGGCGGCGGTGGTGGACGCCTGACCTCCTGGCGTCCTCAGGCCCGGCCGGGGAGCTCCCCGGTGGTGACCAGCTGGTCGGCGACATCACAGCCGCCTCCGGGTGACGAACCCGTGAACACCCGGGTGCCGTCCTGGCGGGTCCAGCCGTCCTGGTCGACAGTGAGGCGGTGAGACCCGACGCCCGCGCCTGGTTCCGGCACCGCACGTCGTCCGCCACCGGCCTGGCCGAGATCGACCCCGGCGCCCTGCTGCTGGCCAAGCGCCGGGGTGGCCACCGGGTCAGCGTCGTCCTCCCCGCCCGGAACGAGGAGGCGACCGTCGGCGCGCTGGTGGCGGACATCCGCGAGCGGTGGATGCGCCGGGTGCCGCTGGTGGACGAGCTGCTCGTCGTCGACTCCGACTCCACCGACGCCACCGCCGCCGTCGCCCGCGCCGCCGGGGCCGACGTGGTCGCCACCACCGACGTGCTGCCGGCCCACGGCACGCGGCCCGGCAAGGGGGAGGCGCTGTGGAAGTCGCTGGCCGCCACCACCGGCGACCTGGTGGTCTTCCTCGACTCCGACCTCGTGGGGGACGTCGCCCACTACGTTCCCGGCCTGCTCCGCCCGCTGCTGACCGATCCGCAGGTGCTCTACGTCAAGGGCTGCTACACCCGGCCGCTCGAGGTCGACGGGCAGGTCGAGCCCGCCGGCGGCGGCCGCGTGACCGAGCTGACCGCCCGCCCCCTGCTCAACGCGCTCTGGCCGGAGCTCGCCGGCTTCGTCCAGCCACTGGGCGGCGAGTACGCCGGGCGCCGGTCGGCCCTGGAGCAGGTGCCGTTCGTCTCCGCCTACGGCGTGGAGGTCGGGCTGCTCATCGACCTGCTCCGGCTCGGTGGGCTCGCCGCCCTGGCACAGGTCGACCTCGGGGTGCGCCGGCACACCTCCCAGTCCCAGGAGGCGCTCGGCGCGATGGCGGGCGAGATCGTCTCGACGGTGCTCACCCGCGCCGAGTCCGGTCGCCCGGGCCACCGGCCGCTCGCCGCCAGTGGGCTGCTCACCCAGTTCCGGCATGACGGATCGGGTTTCGTGCCCCGAAGCCGCACCGTCGCCGTCGACGAGCGGCCGCCGATGGCCACGATCGCCGAGTACCGCTCCCACCGGGCCGGCCTCGCCGGCTGAGGCCGCTCGCACCCCCCTCGCGCGGTGCCACCGGACGGGAGAGGATCTTCCCGTGCCGGTCGTCCGCCCCGTCCCGCTCCGGTGACCCTCCCCGAGGTCGTCGCCCACCGGGGCGCCGCCGCGGGCGCGCCGGAACACACCCTCGCGGCCTACCGGCACGCGACCCAGGTCGGCGCCGACGCGGTGGAGTGCGACGTCCGGATGACCCGGGACGGCGTGCTCGTCTGCGTGCACGACCGCCAGATCAGGCACACCTCCAACGGGCGCGGCATCGTCTCGGCCCTCCGCCTGGCCGAGCTGGAGCAGTACCAGTTCGGTCCCCGCCGGGCCCGGTGGACCCGGTGGGCCGACGACGAGATCGCCGCAGTGAGCGACGAGCCCGACGTCGAGAACGGTCTCGTGCTGACCCTCGACCGGCTGCTCGACTACATCACCGCCACCCCGGGGACCGTGCGGCTGGCCATCGAGACCAAGCACCCCACCCGGCACACCCGCAGGGTGGAGGAGGCGCTGATCAGCTGCCTGCACCGCTTCGGGCTGCTCCGGGACGGCACGCCCGTCGAGTGGGCGGGCAGGCCGGCGGTCCGGATGATGAGCTTCTCCCAGCTCGCCGTCCGGCGGATGGCGGAGCTGGCACCGGGGATGCCGACGGTGCAGCTGATCGGCGTCCGGCTGCGGCCGGTCCGGCGCGAGCTGCTGCACGGGACCGCGACGGCGGTCGGTCCGAGCGTCGCGATCCTGCGCTCCGATCCCGGCTTCGTCGCGGAGGCCCAGGCTGCGGGCAAGGAGGTGCACGTCTGGACGGTGAACCGGGCCAGCGACATGGACCTCGTCCGCGACCTGGGCGTCGACGTCGCCATCACCGACCGTCCCGCCGAGCTGCTCCGCCGGCTCGGCCGCGACGTGCCCGCCCCGTAACGGCGCACGCTCTGCCTCTGCCCACCACGGTGGGCAGAGGCAGAGCGTCCGGGAGCCGTCCTCCGAGGCAGCGGCTAGGAGAGGTCGGTCTCGTCGAGGGCCGCGGCGAGGTCGCCCGGGGTGTCGTAGATCGCCAGTGCACCGGCGTCGCGCAGCTCGTCGTCCCCGAAGCCTCCCGAGCGGACGACGAGCGCCGGCATCCCGGCGTTCTTCGCCGCCTCGACGTCGAACACCGAGTCGCCGACGACCATGCTCGGGGCGTCCGCCGGCGCGCCGATCTTCTCCAGCGCGACCTGCAGCAGGTCCGGCGCCGGCTTGGTGGACTCCACGTCGTCGCTGGTGGTCCACCCGTCGGCGATCTCGCGGGCGTCGAGCAGGTCGAGGGCGCGCTCGACGTGGTGCGGCTTGCCGGAACTGGCCAGGACCACCCGGTGCCCACGGTCCTTGAGCGCCTCGATCAGCGTCCGCGCACCCGGCAGCAGCGCGGTCTCGCCCATCATCAGGTCGGCCTCCTTCACCCACCGCTCCCGGGCCTCGTCGCCGATGCGCTCCTCCACCTCGTCCCCGCCGAGCGCGGCCACCAGCTGGTCGCCGCCCATCCCGATCAGCCGATGGATCCGCCAGATCGGATAGGTCTCCCCCAGCGACCGGAACGACCGGTACCACGCGAGGGCGTGCTGGTAGTTGGTGTCGACGAGGGTGCCGTCGACATCGAGGACGGCGATGCGCGCTGCGGTCATGCGCCCCGCACTGCCCATCCGCCCGCCGCCCCGAACCGATCCCGCGCTTTCTGTACCGAAAGCTGCGGGGGAGACCGCCGCTTCCGGTACAGAAAGCTCAGGACGTCGAGTGGTCGAGGAGGCCGCGGATCGTCTCGCCGGCCGCCTGGTCGCGATAGCCCTGGTTGATCTCGTCCAGGGTGTACCGGCGGGTGATCAGCCGGTCCAGCTCCAGCCGGCCCTCCTCGTGCAGGCGCAACAGCATCGGGATGTCGCGGAACGGATTGCACGACCCGAACAGCGAGCCCTGGATGCGCTGCTCGAACACCGTGGCCAGCTGCCCGTTGAGCGACACGGTGCCCTCCCCGGGGCGGTCGGCCAGCGCCGTCAGCACCAGCGTGCCGCCCTTGCCCAGGGACGACGCCGCCCCCGCGTACGCCTCGGCCGACATCTTCCCCACCGTGACCACCACGACGTCGGCACCGGTGCCCCGGGACAGCTCCCGCGCCAGGCCCGCCGCCTCGTCGGTGCTCGCCACGGTACGGGTGGCGCCGAGGGACCCGGCGAACTCCCGCTTCATCGGCACCGGGTCGACGCCGACGACGTGCAGCGCACCGGCGTGCACCGCGCCCTGGACGGCGTTCACGCCCACGCCCCCGAGCCCCACCACGACCACGGTGTCGCCGGGGCGCACGCCGCCCGAGTAGACCGCCGAACCCCAGCCGGTCGGCACGCTGCACGCCACGAGCGCCGCGGTGTCCAGCGGGATCCACGGATCGATCCGCACGCAGGAGAACTCGCTGAGCAGCGTGTGCCGGGCGAAGGCGCCCACCATGCAGAAGCCGCCGAGCGGCTCGTCGTCCAGCCGGAACGGGTAGGTGCCGGTGGGCAGCTCCCCCTTCGCGATCGTGGCGCCCTTGTCGCAGAGGTTCGAGCGGCCCTGCGCGCAGAACCGGCAGTGGCCGCAGGCGGGCAGGAAGCTCGTGACGACGTGGTCGCCGGGCGCGACGGCCGTGACGCCGGGCCCCACGGCGAGGACGACACCCGATCCCTCGTGGCCGCCGACGATCGGGTACCGCCCACCCGGGTTGGAGTGCCGCAGGTGCTCGTCGGAGTGGCACAGCCCGGCGTAGGCGATCTCGACCAGCACCTCGCCCGGTCCCGGGTCCAGGACCTCCAGCTCGACGATCTCGTACTCAGTCCCGGGCCGGCGCAGCACCGCAGCTCTCGTTCGCACGGCCGACATGCTGCCTGCTCCGGCTGCGCGCGCCGCACGGGCCCTCGCTCCGCGTCGGGCGCACGGGTGCGGCACCATCGGACGGTGCCCGCCGACGACCCGACCCGGCGCACCGAGGTCTGTCCCGGGTGCGGGGGCCGTGCTCGTCCCGCTCGCCGACGGCGGTCCCGGTCACCCCGGCGCCTCGGCGTCCTGCACCCGGTTGTTCGGGGTCACCCTCGGCGGGCTCCGGGAGGAGGCGGCGGCGCACGGAGCGACGGCGTCGGTCGTGGCGCTGGCCAACGCCGCCTACGACGCCCAGCACCCCGTGGCCGGGGACGACGACCGGCTCCGGACCGCCCTCGACTGGGCGGCCCGTGACGGAACGAACCCGCGCCGTCGACGAGCGGTAGCCACTTTCCGTGCTTATCCTGGCACTGTGAGTGAGCTGAACGATCGACGGGCGCGGAAGAAGGCGCGGACGCGCGAGCAGATCCGCGCCGTGGCGCACCGGCTGTTCGACGAGCGGGGCTTCGACGCGGTGACCATCGCCGACGTCGCCCGCGAGGCCGACGTCGCCGTCCAGACGGTCTTCAACCACTTCGCGACCAAGGAGGAACTCTTCTTCGACGGTCGCACACCGTGGGTCGACGGTCCGGCGGATGCGGTGCGGTCCCGGGACGCCTCGGTCGCGCCGCTGACGGCGCTGCGCTCGTCCCTCGTCCAGTTCTGCGGCTCGCTGGTCGGCTCCCTGGCCACGCCGGAGCGGCAGCGCTACATGGCCACCCTGCACGCGTCGGACACACTGCTGGCCCGGGAACGGGAACTGGTCTTCGAGTGCGAGCGCCGCCTGACCACGGCGCTGGTCGAGGCGTGGACGACGGCTCCGGGCGACCACGCACCCGACGCACCGGCCGATCCGCGCACGGCCGCGCCGCTGATCGCCGCCACGTGGCTGACCGCCGCCCGCGTGCTGATCATGCAGCACCGGCCGCTCGTCGCCGAGGGCGCGGACGCCGCGCACCTGTCGGCCGCGGTCGAGGACATGGCCGACTGCGTGTTCGGCCAGATGGAGGCCGCCCTGGCCGTGGTGGCCGGCCGTGCGGGCGCAGCGGCGCCGGTGGGCACCGGCCGGCCGCGGCCGGCCGCCTGCTGCCCCGGGCCGGCCCGCCGCGCCGGCTGACGTTCAGACCCGGGCGCAGGCGGCGGCGAACGCCGCCGGGGTCGCGATCGGCACCAGCACGTCGTCGACCACGCGTTCGACCTCGTCGGCGGTCATCGCGCCGTCCCCGGCGGTGGTGTACCGCTGCCACCAGAAGGCCTGAAGCACCGAGCCCAGCAGCGCCAGCCGCCCCCGCTCGATCGGCTCCCCCCGGGCGTCCGACCGCCGACCGAGCTCGGCGACCGCCGCGGCGAGCGGGCGCACGACCGCCTCGTCGAGGCCGGTGCGCAGGTCCTCCTCGTACCGGGCGGCGCCCACCAGGCTGGCCACCGCGCGCTCCTCGCGGTCCAGCGGCCGGCTCCAGCGGGCGGCCAGGGCGACCAGGTCCTCGCGGAGGGAGCCGCTGTCCTGGGGAAGGGTGACGAGCCGGAACCGGGCGACGGCGTGGCGGGCCAGCGCCGCCATGCTCGGCCAGCGGCGGTAGATGCCCGCCTTCCCCGCCCGGGCGCGGGCGGCGATCCGGTCGCTGTTGAGCCGGCCCCACCCCTCCTCGGCGAGGATGTCGACCGCCACCTCGAGCAGCTGCTCGGACAGCTCGGCGCTCAGCGGCCGCCCGGGGGTCCCACTCATGACGCAAATCCGTGACGCGACGTCATAGGCACCGCGACATCCTGGCGCGTCGACGCGGCGACCACAATGACCGGGCGGAAAAAAATTGAGCATGAAACTTCTTGTACATCGCCCAGCATCCGCCCAGGTCACGGGCGGGATCGGCGGTGTCAGGCCCCGGCGGCGCTCTGCACGGGCACCTGCAGTCCGGCGCCGTCCTCGGACAGCCGGCCCTGGGTCCGGGCGTGGGTGACCAGCTCGTCCCATCGGGACTGCCAGTCGGGGGCGGTCGCCCGCGGCTCGGCGGCGGCCCTGACCGCGGCCAGGTCGAGCACCGCGGTGCCGCCGTCCGTGAGGCGACCGAGCCCCGACCGCTCGAGCACCTCGGCCGCCTCCTCGTCGGTGACCTCGCCCAGCGCCAGGAAGAGCTTCGAGAGGTCGTCGACGTCGACGACCCGCGCCTGCGGGCGCTCGTCGGCGCCCGTCACCACCTCGACGATCACGTCATCCTCCCGGTCCCTCGTCAGCTTTCGGTACCGAAAGCTGCGGTACACCCCCGAGCTTTCTGTACCGGAAGCTGCGGGGCCACTCGTCAGACGTGCCAGGGGAAGCGGCTGAAGTCCGGGTCGCGCTTCTCCAGGAAGGCGTCGCGGCCCTCCACCGCCTCCTCGGCCATGTACGCCAGCCGGGTGGTCTCGCCCGCGAACAGCTGCTGACCCACGAGGCCGTCGTCGATCAGGTTGAACGAGTACTTGAGCATGCGCTGGGCGGTCGGACTCTTCGCGACGATCCGCCTCGCCCAGGTCAGCGCGGTCGTCTCCAGCTCGGCATGGGGGACGACGCGGTTGACCATGCCCATCCGGTGAGCGTCCTCGGCCGTGTACTCGTCCCCGAGGAAGAAGATCTCGCGGGCGAACTTCTGCCCCACCTGGCGGGCGAGGTAGGCCGATCCGAACCCGCCGTCGAAGCTGCCGACGTCGGCATCGGTCTGCTTGAACCGCGCGTGCTCCGCGCTGGCCAGGGTCAGGTCGGAGACGACGTGCAGGCTGTGCCCGCCCCCGGCGGCCCACCCGGGGACGACGCAGATGACGACCTTGGGCATGAAGCGGATGAGCCGCTGCGCCTCGAGCACGTGCAGCCGGCCGCTGGACCCGGCGGAGCGCTCGTAGCCGTACCTGCCCCGCACCCGCTGGTCGCCGCCGGAGCAGAAGGCCCAGCCGCCGTCCTTGGGACTGGGGCCGTTGCCGGTGAGGATCACGCACCCGACGTCGGTGGACAGCCGCGCGTGCTCGAGTGCGGTGATCAGCTCGTCCACCGACTGCGGGCGGAAGGCGTTGCGCACCTCGGGCCGGTCGAAGGCGATGCGGACCACGCCGGCGTCCACCGCGCGGTGATAGGTGATGTCGGCGAAGTCGAAGCCCTCGACCGGCCGCCACGCGGAGCTGTCGAAGATCTCGGAGACGTCGTCGCGGGCGCTCATGCGCTCGAACCTAACCCGGGGTCCGGGCCGGGTCGTCAGGGCAGCAGGCCGCCGGCGGTCTCCCCCACGGGCTCGGTGACCCCCACCACGTCCTCCACGACGTCGGTCACGGGGTCGACCGGGCCGTCCGGGCAGCCGCAGTCGTGCTCCTCCGCCGGGGGCGGGCCCTGCGCTCCTCCCCCGGGAGACGTGCCGGGGTCCGGGCTCTGGCCGGGACCGGAGCCTCCGGAGGGCGTTCCGCCGGGCTCTGCTCCGCCGGGTTGCGCGCCCCCGCCCACGGGCGCCGGCGCCCCGGCCGCCGGAGTACCGCCGGCGGAACTGCCACCCCCCTGGTCGCCGACGGCCGCGCTCCCCGCGGCTCCCGGGAGCGGACCGTCGCCTCCGATCCCGGTCAGGTCGGCACCCGCGACGGACGTCGCGTCCCCGGCCGTGCCCACCGGGGGCAGCCCGGGTGCGGGGGACTCCGCGGACTCCGTGGCCACCCCCGCGCCGCCGCGTCCCGCTCCGCCGTCGGCGCCGGTGCCCGGTCCCCCGGTGAACACGCCGTCGGGGCTCGTGGAGGAGCTGCCGTTCGAGCTGCCCCCGGAGACGAGCAGGGCGATGGGCGCGGCGACCAGCAGCCCCGCGCACGCCACGCCCAGCACCAGGAGGACGCGAGCACGGTGTCGCTGCAGAGCGGCGCGGGCGGCGCCCAGCCCGAGGGCTGCGCGGGACGCGGCGCCCGGGGCGCGGTGCCGGTGACGGCGGGACAGGTGCGGCTCCTTCGGTGCTGCGGTGACTTCCGTGGCCGTCTACCCACGCAGAGCCACCTCATGCCCGCTCTGCGCGACTACCGGTGCGCCTCCTCGAGCAGGGCCCGCAGCCGTGACAGCGACGCGGCCAGCCCCGGGTGCAGCTCGACCGCGTCCAGGTCGGCCAGCGGCAACCAGGCGACGCCGGTGCTCTCGCCGTCCAGTCGGAGGTCGGCGGCCTCGATCGGGCGGGCCGGCCGGGCCAGCACCGTCGTGTAGGACCAGCCGCCGTGGTCGTCGACCGAGCGCGCGCCGAGGACGACGTCGGCGGCGGTCAGGCCCAGCTCCTCGCGCACCTCGCGCAGCGCGCCGTCGTCCGCCGTCTCGCCGTGGTGCAGGGCCCCGCCCGGCGTGCCCCACGTGCCGCCGTGGTGCGACCACTCCGCCCGGTGCTGGAGCAACAGCTCCGGCCCATGGACCCCGTCGCGGTGCAGCAGCAGCCCGGCGGCGCCGGCGCGGCCCCAATGCCGGTGCCCCTGGGCGCAGATGGTCCAGCCGTCGGTCGAGGCGAGCACCCGACCAGTGAACCCGGTCCGCGCAAGGGACGGCGAGCGCGCGGGGGGGTGGCGGAAGCTCGTCCTCCGGGTGCGCTCCGCACCCGGAGCACTAGGTTGCTCGAGGAACCCCTGGACTCCGGAGGACGCACCGCATGACCACCACGACGACCATGGCCGAGGTCCCCGGACTCGTCGGCACCGAGCTCGGCAGCAGCGACTGGCACGAGGTCACCCAGGACCACGTCAACCTGTTCGCCGACGCGACCGGCGACCACCAGTGGATCCACGTCGACGTCGAGCGCGCCAAGGCCGAGAGCCCGTTCGGGGGCCCGATCGCGCACGGGTACCTCACGTTGTCGCTGCTGGCCCCGCTGTCGGCGCAGGTGCTCGCGGTGACCGACACGGTGATGGGCGTGAACTACGGGCTGAACAAGGTGCGTTTCCCGTCCCCCGTGCCGGTGGGGTCCAAGGTCCGGCTGACCGCCACCCTGAAGTCGGTCGAGGAGGTGGCCGGCGGCCTGCAGCTGACCCTGTCCGCCGTCATCGAGCGCGAGGGCGGCGACAAGCCGGTCTGCATCGCCGAGCCGGTCTACCGCTACTACGGCGGCTGACGCCGGCGTGCGGGTCGCCGTCTTCACCGGCTCCCATGCCGGTCCGCCGTCGCACGCCGCGGCCGCGACCACCTTCGCCCGCGACCTGGCCGCCGCCGGCGTCGGCATCGTCTACGGCGGCGGGCACGTCGGGATGATGGGCGTCGTCGCCGACGCGGCGCTGGCCGCCGGCGGCGAGGTCATCGGCGTGATCCCGCAGCACCTGGTCGACGACGAGGTCGCCCACCCCGGTCTCCCGCGGCTGGAGGTCGTGCCGTCGATGCACGAGCGCAAGGCGGTGATGGCCGACCTCGCCGACGCGTTCGTCGCGCTCCCCGGCGCGGCGGGCACCCTCGAGGAGCTGTTCGAGGCCTGGACGTGGGGCATGCTCGGCCTGCACGCCAAGCCCACCGCGCTGCTGGACGTCGACGGCTTCTGGCAGCCGCTGCTCGCCCAGCTGCGGCGCATGGTCGACGACGGCTATCTCGACGTCGCCCGGCTGGACGCGTTCGGCGTGGTGGTGGACGCCGTGGGCCTGCTGTCGTTCATCGAGGGGTACGAGCACCCACCGCGGAAGTGGCGGACGGGCCCCCCGCCCCCCGCAGGAGACCGGAGCGCCGGCTGACGTGGAGCACTGGGACGTCGTCGTCGTGGGGGGTGGGCCGGCCGGTGCCGCCTGCGCCACGGCGGCGCGGCGCGCCGCCCCCGCGGCCCGGGTGCTGGTGCTCGACCGCGCGGAGTTCCCCCGCGACAAGGTGTGCGGCGACGGCATCGCGCCCGAGGCGCTCGACGTCCTGGCCGAGCTGGGGCTCGACCCGGCCGCCCTGACCGACGGGTGGGCCAGCGTCCCGAGGCTGCGGCTGCGTTCCCCCGGCGGGACGACGGTGGAGCGGACGATGCACCGCCCGGCGCGGGTCGTCCCGCGCGCGGTGCTCGACGCCCGGCTGCTCACCGCCGCGCTGGCGACGGGCGCACGGTTCCGGCGGCACGTCGTCCGCCGGGTCGTGGCCCGCCCCTCGCACGTGGAGGTCGACGGCGTGCTCACCGCCGGCGTGGTGGTCGGGGCGGACGGCGCGGAGTCCGTCGTCCGCCGGGCGCTGGGGGCCGCCCCCAACCGACCGCGGCAGATCGCCGTCGCCCTCCGCGGGTACGCGCCCGTCCCCGCGGGGCTGGCGGAGGTGCAGCTGATCGCCACGACCGAGCAGCGGTGGCCCGCCTACGCCTGGTCGTTCCCGCTGGGCGACGGGCGGGCCAACGTGGGCTACGGCGAGCTGGTGTCCGGCGGGGTGAACCGGGAGGGGCTGCTGGCGGGGCTCGACCGGCTCCTGCCCGGCGTGGCCCCGACCGGGCTGCGGGCGCACCGGCTGCCGCTGTCGACCGGCCGGCCGCGCCAGCCCGACGGGCGGGTGCTGCTCGCCGGGGACGCCGCGTCGCTGATCAACCCGCTGACCGGCGAGGGGATCTTCTACGCCGTCCTCTCCGGCGCGCTGGCCGGCGCCGCCGCGGTGCGGGGGGCCGCGGCCGGGGCCGAGTACCGGCGGGCGGTGCGGCGGCACCTGGGACGGCACCTGCTGCACTCGTCGACCGCGTCCTGGGCCAGCCGCTGGCCGCGTGTGATGGACGCGGTGTTCCGGGCCGCGGCCGACGACCAGCGGGTCTTCGACGACGTGGTCCACCTGGGTCTGGCCGACGGCCGGCTGACCACCCGCACCCTCACCGCCGCGGCCTGCCGCCTCCGCTGAGGCCCCGGACGTTCGCGGGGCCGTCGCGTCGGGGTCACGTCATGGTCATCGGCCGCCGGGACGCTGAGCGCCGTGACCGCAGCCCCGCCCCGTGCGCCCGCCGTCCCGCTCCCGCCGTCCGTCCCGCTTTCCCAGGCCGTCCACGCCGACGCCGCCACCCAGCAGGCCCGGCGGCTGCGCTTCACCGCCGTGCTCGGCGGATTCCGCGCCCGGGCCGCCTGGCTGCCCGCCGGGTCGGTCCGCCGTCGCCAGGGCCTGCAGCTGTGCACCGCGGCCCGCCTGCTCACCGCGCTCGGCACCCGGGTCGAGGTGGTCCAGCCGGATCCACCGTGGCCGCGCCACCGGTCCCACCGGATCCTCGTCGGCAACACCGCCGGGCTGCTCGGCGACCTGGCGCTGCTGATCGTCGTCCCGCGGACGACGCTCGGCTGGGCCGACGTGGCCGACCGCGTCCTCCCGGTCCGGACCACGCTCCGGGCGGTCGGGCCGGACGACGACGTCGTCGACTGTCCCGTGACCGTCGCCTACCGCACCCCGTCCGGCCTGGCGGAGCCGCGGACGCTGAACGAGGTGGTCGCCGCCCGCGGGCTGGTCATCGAGGTCCGCCTGCTCCCGGCGCTCGGAGCGGGTGCGCGACGTGCTGCGTGACACTGCCCCGGCCGGGCATGTGCGGGCGGTTCCTGCGGTTGCCATCCGTAGCATCCGCGCGTCCTGGCTACGAGCCGCCGCGGGTGGACCCATCCCGACCTCCGCCGATCGAAGGCTGTTCTCCTCCTGTGAGCGTTCCTCCCCGGTCCCCTGCCCGCCGCCGTGATCGCGCGACGGCGCTCGATCTCCGCACCCGTGAGGACGACCGCGCCGCCGCCCGCGTCGAGCGGCTGGCCCAGCAGAGCTGGGTGGCCGGCGCCGAGCCCGAGCTCCCGGTCCGGGCCACCCGCCCCGAGCACGTCGTCTTCCACCTCGGCCCGACCAACTCCGGCAAGACCCACGACTCCCTCGCCGCGCTGGCCGCGAACCGCTCGGGTGTCTACGCCGCTCCGCTGCGCCAGCTGGCGCACGAGGCCTATGCGCGGCTGTCCGAGCAGCTGCCGCCGGGCACCGTCGGGCTCGCCACCGGCGAGGAGGAGATCCACCCCGACGCGCCGATCGTCTGCTGCACCGTGGAGAAGGCGCCCATGCGCGGCGACCTGCTGGTGCTCGACGAGTCGCACTGGGTCGCCGATCCGGACCGCGGGCACCACTGGGCGAGGCTGGTCCTGACCGGCGAGTACCGCGAGATGCACCTGATCTCCGCGGCTGAGGCGTACCTGCTGCTCAAGCCGCTGGTCGCCGACGCGGAGCGGATCACCGTCGTCAACCACAAGCGGCTGTCCCGCCTGGACGTGCTCCGGGCGCCGGTGCGGCCGGACGGCGTCCGCGCGCAGACCCTCGTGGTCGCGTTCTCCCGCAAGGCCGTCTACGCCGTCGCCGCGGCCCTGGACCCGTACCGGCCCGGGAAGGTCGGCGTCCTCTACGGCGCCCTGCCGCCGGCCACCCGGCGCGAGGTGATCGACCGGTTCACCCGCGGCGAGACCGAGGTGCTGGTGACCACCGACGTCATCGGCCACGGGATCAACGTGCCGGCCACCACCGTGCTGTTCGCCGAGACGACCAAGTTCGACGGCGAGGAGCGGCGGCCGCTGCGCACCTGGGAGACCGCGCAGATCGCCGGCCGGGCCGGCCGCTACGGCCTCACCGGGCACGGCACGGTCGGGGTCCTCAGCGGGCTCACCGGCATGCGGGCCGATGCCCGGCTGCTGCAGGCCGGTGCCGAGGTGGCCCGCGGCGACGCGATGAGCGACCTGCCCCGGCGGGCGCCGCGGCTGCGTCCCGAGCTCGACGACCTGGGTGCCTTCGAGCCGGTCGACCTGCCGGAGGCGCTCACCCGCTGGATGTCGTGGGCCCGGGCGGAGACGCGCGACCAGGCGATGACCGCCGACGACGTGACCGGCCTGATCGTGCGGGTGCACGCGCTGCTGCCCCTGCTGCGCGGCCCGCTCGGCGCCGTCGGCGACCTGTGGACGGTGTGGCGGCTGATCAACCTGCCCATCGACTACAACCCGCCCCGCCGCACGCGGTGGCTGGTGCTGGCGAGGGCGGCGCTCCGCTCGGCGGCCGGGCTGCCCGTTCCGCCGGAGAGCGTGCTCGAGCCGCTGCCCGCCCGCGGCACCGTCGAGGACTACGAGCAGGCCGCCGCCGCGGCCCGGGACGCGCAGACCCTGCTGCGGTCGTTCCCCGGCGTCGCGGGTCTCGCCGGCGAGGACGCCGCGGAGGTCGAGGAGGCCGCCGCCGAGCGGATCACCGAGCTGCTCCCCGACGCCATCGCGCTCTCGGCGTCGGGCCGGTGCACCAGCTGCGGCGCCGGGATCGCCCCGTGGTTCACCACCTGCCGCGACTGCTCGGTCGGTGCGGCCGGACGGGGTCCCGGTCGCGACCACCACCGGCGGACCCAGCACCACGACGGGCACGGCCGCCATCCCCGGACGGGGGGCGGCCGGGTGGCCGCGTCCGAGAGCGGCGACCGGGGCCGCCGCGGACGGGCCTCCGACGGCCGGGGTCGCGGCCGCGCCGGCGACGGGCGGGCCTCCCGCTCCCGCTGATCCGGCGCCGGCGAACGGACGGCGTCCGGGCGGGCTCAGCGCAGCGCGGTCACCAGCACGCCTCCGGCCGCCCCGAACGGCTCGACCAGAAAACCCAGGTTCCACAGGATGTCGGCGACGGCGGCGTTCATGGACTGCTGCACGGTGGCGGAGGCGGCGGCTCCCCGCTTGTGGTGCACGCTCATCCGGTCGTGGGCGCGCCAGCTGACGAGGACGCCGCGGAACGTGCCCTCGGGCGTCAGGCACACACCGCCCGCGGGGTGGGGCCCCGCGGCGTCCTGGAGCGGGAGGCCGGCCTCCACCAGGGCCGCGGCGACCTCCACCAGGAGCGTGGTCAGCGGGTCGGTGTCGGACAGCAGCGCGTCCCAGTCCGCCGGGAGCCGGTCCAGCTGGTCGCTCAGCTCGCCCAGCCACGCCCGCTCCTCCGGCGAGGGCCGCGGCGCCACGCTCCCGTCGCCGCCACGGGTGCCGAAGACCGAGACGGCCGCCAGCCCCTCGGCCAGGGCGAGCCAGTCGGCGTCGACCGCGTCGGCGAACGGGCCGGCCACCGCCTGCCCCGACTCGTCGACCAGCCACCACCCCGGGCCACCCGCCGCCGGCGCCGGGCGGACGGCGAGGTCCACCGCGGCGGGACGCGCCTGCGCGTCCGTGGCGTCGGCCGAGGGCCGGCCGGACCGGCCGCCGGTGGCGGGCCCACCGTAGCCCCGCGCTTCCGCGGCCCGGGGCTCGCGCGCACCGTTGCGCTCGAACTCGTAGCGGGCGGTCGAGGTCATCCCGAGCGCAACCACCACCCCGGTCAGCAGCAGGAAGCCCAGGACCGCCATCGTCGGCCACCCCAGCGTCGCGCCCATGGTCACGCGTGACTCCTCCGCACCGTCGTCGCGGCCGGGAAGTGCCGCGGACGATGCGAACGGTAGGGCTCCGCACGGGCCGACGACCCGACCCTCGGCACCCTCGCGCCGGGCCCGTCACCGGATCGTTGCGGCCGGCGCCGTCGGGTGTAGGTGACCCGTCGCCCGGAGCACCGCCTTGTCGACATGCGCCACGTCCACCAGCGGAAACGCTGGGGAGCGAGGCCCGGTCATCCCGCGGGCGGCGGCACGACCCGGCGTGTCGGCACCACCGGGACGACGGCGGATCGCGTGGTGCTCCAGTCCGGTGGGCCGACATTCGTATGAGACGCTGCCCGGCATGACGACGCAGCTGTGGTGGCGCCACCGGTAGGTGGCTGCCAGTCGTCGCTCCAGTCCACCAGTACTCCGAGTGGGCTGGCTCACGCGTTCGGTCCACCCTCTCACCGAGGAAGGGCCTTTCCGTGCAGCAACGACCTCAGCCTGCCGAGTACACGTCATCGAGCGCTCGAAGCATCGGCGACTACCTGATCAGTTCCCGCTCATTCGTCGAGTACCAGGCCATGTTCGCCCTCACCAGCACTGATGTCGCCGGCAGGGTGCTCGACTGCCCCGGCGGCGGATCGAGCTCCACCGCCACCCTCTGCGAGCAGGGCGGCGACGCGGTCGCCGCCGACCCCGTGTACTCCACGCCCGTCGCTGAGCTCATCGGTCGTTTGGACGGCGAAGTGCGTCGCGGCAGCGCCTGGGCCACGGCCCATGCCCACCGCTACATCTGGGACTTCTACGGCGACCCGGCCGGGCATGCCCGCATGCGGGAAAACTCAGCGCGCCTGTTCGGCGAGGACCTGCTGCGCCGGCCCGACCGATACGTCGCCGCGGCCCTGCCAGACCTGCCATTTCCTGATGACGCGTTCGACCTGGTTCTGTCCTCACACCTGTTGTTCACCTATGCCGATCGCCTTGACACCGACTTCCACCTGGCAGCGCTTCGGGAGCTGATCCGGGTCAGCCCCGGTCGGGTCCGCGTCTATCCATTGATCGACCAATCCGGACAGCCGGTGTCCGGCCTCCTCGAGCAGCTGATCGAGCAACTCACCTACGACGGAGTGGCGTCGAGCCTCGTGGACGTCGACTACGAGTTCCAGCGCGGCGCTCGGACCATGCTGGAACTGCGGTCGACGGGTGTCGTGCGATGACGACCGCCGACGAGCCGTTGACCTACCGACTGCTCCCCGGACCCGACGACACGACCTTCTGCGCCCGGGTGTCGCAGGCACTGGCGGAGGGCTACCGATTGCATGGTTCTCCGGCGCTCACCTTCGACGGCCGCCGGATCATCGCCGTCCGAGCGATGATTCTGCCCCGGCGCCAGCAGCCAGGAGGCCATGAGGATCACGCCCCAGGCCGCCGACCAGCGAGCAGGTGACGGCCGCGACGCTCGAGCAGAGCTCTTCCTTGCTCACGGGTGCCGCTCGCGCGCTTCGCGTCGGGTGCGGAGTCCGGCATCTGGTCAGCCAGCTGGCCGTCCGTACCCGCCACGTCGACGCCTTCGACCGGGACCCACGGATGATCTCTGGCCCGCCAGCGCGTAACGCCCAACGCCGGCGGCCTGGCCGGTGAGGTCATGGGAATCGCTTCGCGCGTACTGACGTCGGAGCCCGTGGAACCGTCCATGCCGAACACTGCGGCGATCCAGACAATAGAGCGTCAATACCGTTTCGCTCCCGGCACAATTATTCTGCAGTCGGCGAAATGGGACGATCTCATCACGCCGTTCACTCCCCCTTCCGACAGGCTCCAGATGAAGAAACCACGGATCTGCGGAGGAACGACAAATGCATTCCGGTGCGATGACCGATGGCGGCCCTGCCCAGCTGCGCGGAGCGGGCGGGCCGGCGAGCCTGCACGACGCGATCTTCGACCGGCTGCTGCGCGAGCGGATCATCTTCCTGGGCAGCCAGGTGGACGACGACGTCGCCAACCAGCTCTGCGCGCAGATGCTGCTGCTGTCGGCCGACGACCCGCGCCGCGACGTCCACCTCTACATCAACTCACCCGGCGGCTCAGTCAGCGCCGGCATGGCGATCTACGACACGATGCAGTTCATTGACTGCGACATCGCCACCTACGCCTTCGGCATGGCCGCCTCGATGGGCCAGTTCCTGCTCACGGCCGGCACTGCGGGCAAGCGCTTCGCGCTGCCGCACACTCGGATCATGATGCACCAGGTCTCCGCCGGGGTCGGCGGCACCGAGTCCGACATCGCCATCCAGGCCGACATGCTTCGGCGGCTCAAGCGGGACGTCAACGAGCTGCAGTCCCAGCACTCCGGCCAACCCGTCGAACAGATCGAGCGTGACTCCGACCGCGACCGCTGGTTCACGGCCGAGCAGGCTGAGCAGTACGGCCTCATCGACCACGTCGTCGCTACCGCCGCCGGACTGCCTACCGGCGACAACCCAGTAACCGCAGACTGAACCGCACTCAGGCGCAGGGTCTGACGTGCCCATAGGGATCGCTGACCGGCCGCTTCACATGCTCGGGCGGCTTGGCGTGGTGGCGGGCGGAAACGGTGATCGGAAGCAGGTCGGGCATCTCTGCAACGGCTGTCGGGGCAGCGAACTGCGAGGCCGCCCAACTACTAGTTGATCGGCCCCGCGTCGCGTGCGGTGTCTTCTCGTGATCAGCGGTTGCGGACCGCCAGCAGGACGCCGGTCACGGCGAACCAGGCAGGTGTCAGGTAGAGCACGATCCAGCCGACCGGGGGCACCAGGAGTCCGACGGCGATCACGCCGGCCGCCACGCCGAGCCCGCGCAGGATCCGATCCGCGGACCGCGAGGCGAGGAAGACCGCGACGCCGAAGGCCACGCCGGCCGACTGAGCGAGCGGGAACGCCGCGTTCGACAGCACGAGACCGGCCTCCAGCGCAGCCGGGGTCACCCCGTCGAAGATGTCCCCGGCGGCGCGGGCGCCGCCGAGGCCCGCCGCGCTCAGCGCGAACAGGAACAGGTGGGCGACCCCGAGGGCGGGCACGATTCGCCGGGCGGCGCTGCGATCGGGCAGGGCTGCGGTCAGCGCCGCGACCACGACCGTCGCGAGGAGGACGTAGACGCCGACGAGCAGCACCGCCCGGTCGACGGCGGTCCCTTCCAGCCTGCGCGCCGCCTCGGCGGCCGTCCCCGACCCACCCAGGGGATCCGGAAAGGACAGCACCGAACCGACGAAGGCCAGCACGGCGCCCAGGCCTGCTGCGCCGATCGCCGCCCGCTGCCGTCGGTCGGTGGTCTGCACGGTGGTGGTGGTCATGTCGGTGCCCTCCGGTCGGTCCGCGCCGGCTTCCTGTCGGCGGTGGCATGGACGCTAGGCAGGGGGCGCGCTGCAGCAGATCCGTCGCGCGATCCTGTTCACGCGCCGGACAGCGGAGACCGCGTATGCCTTTCGGCAGATCCACTCTCCGCCTCGCGGGAGACGTCCGCAGAGTCTCCGGGTCCCTAGCATCGACCCGTGCCCGAGGGTTGGCTGCGACGACCACGCGCCCGCTGGCGCGCGCTCCCGGTCACGATCCGGGACGGCGTCCTCGCCACGGCGTTCCTCGTGCTGACCCAGGCCGAGCTGTTCGCCCGTGCCCATCTCCTCGAGGGCCCACCCGTCCTGCAGCACCTCCTGCTGGCCTGCATCTGCGGATCCGTCACGCTCCGGCGCACCCGCCCGACGCTGGCGGCCGCGGTCTGCGGCGTCGGCATGGCAGCCACCGGCGCGCTGGGCACCGCCCCGTCGGCCGCCGTCTACGTCGTCTACCTGCTGGTGACCTACTCGGTCGGCTGGTACGCCAGCTCCCGGCGGGCCGCAGCGCTCGGACTGGCCGCCCTCGTGCTGCCGGACGCGGTCGTGTACCCACTGACCCAGCCCGAGGGCCGGAACATCGCCGACATCGTCATCAACGCGGGCATCCCCGTCGCGCTCTGGCTGCTGGCCCGCCTCGGCCGCGAGCACCTGGACCGCGCGATCGTCGCCGAACGCCGCCTCGCCGCCGAGCAGCTGCGGGCCGTTGAGGAACGGGCCCGCCGGTCCGAGGCCGCCGCCGCAGAGCGGCGGCGCATCGCGCGGGAGTGCCACGACGTGATCGGGCACGGCATCACGCTCATGTTGCTCTACACCGAGGCGGCGCAGGCCCGGCTCGGTGACCGCGAGCAGGCGGCGGCCGAAGCGCTGGACGTGGCGGCGGCCGCCGGCCGCACGGCGCTCGCCGACGTCCGCCAGGTCCTCGACGTGCTCCGCGCGGGCGACGACGTGGACCCCGGCGCCGGAGGGCTGGACGAGGTCGCGGAGCTGGTGGAGCGGGTGCGCGGCGCCGGCGCGAACGTGGACTGGCACGCGATCGACCTGCCTGCTGACCTGCCGGCGACGGTGAGCACGACCGCCTACCGGGTCGTGCAGGAGGCGCTGACCAACGCGCTGCGCCACGCCCCGGGCGCGCCGGTGCAAGTCAGCCTGTGCCGCGACCGGGACGCCCTTCGCGTGCAGGTCGTCGACGCCGGCAGCACTGCGGCGACCAACGGGTCGACGGGCTCCTCCGGGTTCGGCCTGGCCGGCCTTCAGGAGCGGGTGGGCCTGCTCGGCGGTCAGCTCGCCGCCGGACCACTCGGGGACCGCCCCGGCTGGCAGGTGACAGCGAGCCTCCCGATCGCCCCGGCGCGCCGGTGATCACCGTCCTCCTTGCCGACGACGAGGCTCTCGTCCGGGCAGGACTCCGGATGATCCTGGAGACCGAGCCCGATCTCGAGGTGGTCGCGGAGGCCGCCGATGGCGCGGAGGCGGTTGCCCTGTGTCGACAACACCATCCCGCCGTTGCCCTGCTGGACGTCCGCATGCCCGGGATCGATGGTCTACAGGCCGCCCGGCGCATCGCCGCAGATCCCGACCTGAACACCACCGTCGTCATGCTGACCACCTTCGACTCCGACGACGCCCTCGTCGCCGCGCTCAAGGCCGGGGCGGCTGGGTTCCTCCTCAAGTCGATGCCGCGCGAGCGGCTGATCGGCGCCGTCCGCACGGCCACCTCGGGCGAGGCCCTCCTCGCACCGCAGATCACTCGGCGGCTGCTGGCCGACCTCGTCGAGCGGTCCCGGCCGCAGGCGCGAAGCGACCCGCGGCTCGCCGAGCTCACCGATCGGGAGCGCGAGGTGCTGGTTCTCATGGCGCGCGGCATGTCCAACGCCGAGATCGCCGAGCATCTGGTGGTCGGCACAGGCACAGTCAAGACACACGTCGCCCGTGTGCTGACCAAGCTGCGCGTCCGAGGTCGCGTCCAGGCCGTCGTGGTGGCTTACGAGGCCGGGCTGGTACGGGCCGGGGCCTGACGACCACCGGATGACCTGGGCGACCAGCGCGCCGCGGCACCGCGAGAACCGGTACCTCTACCGCCGGAACATCCGGCCAAGAACAGCACGCATCCGTAGATCTTCGGGCGGTGGTTCCAAGGGACCGCCCAATGCGCTGCCGCCATTACCTTGCTGGCCGATTCGCAGAAGGAACCCCCACGGCGACCTAAGCCAGTCCGCAGGAACCAGCCGCCAGCGTCCCGAGAGGGCCGCCATCGAGACGGGCACGCTGGTTCACTCTCGGCATGACCGCGCCACCCCCGGAGCCGGACCCGATCATCAACCCGAACGAGCCGGTGCCAGACGATCCGGCAGAGTTGCTCCCTGACGCCCCGGAGCCATTGCCACCTGCCCCGATCGAATCCACACCGGAGGATCCCGGAGGCGACACCGGAGGCGTGCCCGAGCCCGCCTGACTCCCGATCGGCAAGCCGTGGCAGGCGCGCGCAGCGCGCTCCACCGATCCCTTGCCGGGCGCGTGGATCGATCTGCTGAGGCGCGCGTTGGAAGGTGCGTACGGCGATGCCGGGATACGCCAGTACCAAGCCGGCCTCGTCATAGACCAGCTGACGGGAGAAGTCGAAGGCTGGCGCGGTGTAGTCGTAGCGCTGGCGCCCGTGCTGGTCGGTGGTCCGTGTGTACTACTGCCCTGGCGGTCCTGCGACGCGTCCCCTTACTGGGAGGGCAGGACGATGCCACGCTGTACAACCTCTTCACCTGGGCACACTCGATGTAGCCAGGCGCCGACGTTCCGGTCAGTCCAACGCCCGACTTCCTCGTGGGCGCACTGCTCACTCAGCTCACCCAGCCGTCACACCGCAAGGTCGTCGAGTCGCTGACGCGGGACCTCACCACGGAACAAGCTGCCCAACTGGTGGGCCGCTATGGGTCACTCGCTACACGGCTAAGCCACCGACGACCCGCAGCCCCTCCCGTAAGGCGAACCCGCTACGGCGACGTTCGGACGGGACAGGGCAGTCGCCCGCCGAGTTCCGGATGGGAGCCGGCAGCGAGGCGCTCACGTGAGCCAGCGGTAGATCTGCCCTTCCCGGAGCTCGACGCATCGCGGCAGGCCCAGCGCGGAGTGGTCGCCCTGAAGCATGGCAAGCAGCTTGCTCCGCCCGCGCACAACGACGCCGTCGGCCCGGGTCCAGTGGAGATACGGGTGGAGAAGATGCCGCACCGTCGCCCAGTCGCGAGACACGATCGCTTCGTGGGCGACCGCGGCGATGTCCTCCACGGCTGCCGTGTCGCAAGCCGATCCCATGCATACACGGCCTGTGATCCGGCGGCGGTATCACAATCGCCTCGGAACAAGCGCCACGAGATCCTCGGGCGGCCCGAAGCCCGCGCCGATCCGACGTCGGGCACTCAGTGCCCGGTCTCGTACCTGGTCAGGACCACGCCGTCGGGAAACGTCCGGGTCTGCACCAGGGTCAGGTTCACCCAGTTGTCCAGGGCCGTGAAGAACGGCGTGCCGCCGCCCACCAGGACCGGGTGAGTGACGATCGCGTACTCGTCGATCAGCCCCGCCCGCATCGCCGCTGCGGCGAGTGTGGCGCCGCCGATGTCCATCGGGCCGCCGTCCTCGGCCTTGAGCCGGGTGATCTCGGTGACCGCGTCGCCGGTGACCAGGCGGGCGTTCCAGTCGACCGCGCTGATCGTGGAGGAGAACACCACCTTCGGCATATCCCGCCAGCGGCGGGCGAACTCCATCTCCGCCGGTGTGGCGCCGGGCTGCTGGTCGGCGGTCGGCCAGTGGGAGCTCATCGTCTGCCACAGTTTGCGCCCGTACAGCGCCAGGCCCGTCGCCCCCACCCGGTCGGACCACCACTGGAACAGCTCATCGCTCGGCACGCTCCAGCCGAGGTCGTCGCCGGGCGCGGCGATGTAGCCGTCCAGGGTCAGGTTCATGCCGAAGGTCAGTTTCCGCATGGCGCCTCCCGTGAGTCGGTATTCGGCGTACAGACCAGCACGGCGCGGAGAGATCACCGGTCAGGCCACACCGAGGGTCGGTTGACCACCACGCCAAGCGGATGGTGTGTACGGAAGGGAACCCTCAACGGGATGGGCAGGTCACGTCGTGGGTCAGGGGACGACCGTCCCGTATGACCCGCCCGCAGGCCTGCCCGGTTACGGAGCCCTGTCCGCACCGCGATGGAGCCGCCGCGAGCGTCGTGTCGGTCGGCACCGAGCTGGACGACGGTGAAGGCCGCCCCGCCCGAGCAGCCCGTACAGCCAGGCCTGGCTGGCCGAACGCACCGTGCGAGGCCGCTCCCTGGCCCTGCGGAGGGATACCTACCAGCCTCGCTGACGCCTCGCGGCGGGCACGACGCCCCACCGAACGTCGGGAGTCCCCGCAGACAGCGCACAGCGCCTGCTCGAGAGCGCGGAGGGCGTGGGATTCGAACCCACGAGGAGCTGTGAACTCCTAGCGGTTTTCAAGACCGCCGCCATCGGCCACTAGGCGAGCCCTCCTGGCCCGGTCGAGGCTAGTGCCCGCCGTCGTCCGCCGCCGACCTCGGGGCCACCAGCCGGGCTACACCCGGGCCGTGGCGCGCGCCCGGAGGCTCACGGCAGCAGCGCGTCCAGGTCGGGCTCCTCCGTCAGCAGGCCGTCCTCGATCGCCAGGTCGGCCAGCCGCTGCACCGAGGACCGGTCGAACTCGGTGGGCCAGGCCGGCAGCGTCATCGACCGGAGCACCGCCTGGTCGATCTCGGTCTCCATGTAGTACCGCAGGACCGCGCGCGCCTCGTCGCCGTGCTGGGACGCGTACTGCAGGGACTGCTCCAGGGCGATGGTGAACCGCTCGACCAGGTCGGGCTCCTCCGTCGCGAGCTCGCGGCTGGTGAAGTACGCGGCAACGGTCAACCCCGGGACGGCGTCCACGAGGTTCGAGGCGACGACGACCGCGCCGTCGGCCGTGGCCATCGTCAGGTAGGGCTCGACGACCGCTATCGCGTCGACGTCCCCGTCGGCGAGCGCCTCGGGCATGTCCGGGAAAGGCACCTCGACGTACTCCACACCGGACGGGTCGGCCCCCGCGGTCCGGATGGACTCGTTGACCGTCGTCGTCCCGATGTTGTTGCGGGTGTTGACCGCGATCCGCTTGTCGGCCAACCCGGCGGCGTCGGTGATCCCGCTCGAGGGCAGGACGACGACGGCGGCGAAGTCCGCCCCCGGCACGCCGGTCGAGGCCACCCCGCTGCCGACCAGCTCCAGCGGCAGTTCCTGCTCCGCCGCCTGCAGCAGCGAGACCATGTTGCTGAAGCCGATGTCGTACTGGCCGTTGATCACGCCGGGGACGATCGTGGCGCCGCCCCGGCCGGCCTCGAACGTGAGGTCGATGCCCTGGTCGGCGAAGAAGCCCTTCTCCTCACCGAGGTAGAGCGGGGCGACGTCGACGGTGGGGATGACGCCCACGGTCACCTCCTCGAGCTCCTCCGTCGCCGTCACGCCGGCGCCGACGTCCGCGTCCTCGGCGCCACCGCACGCGACGGCGAGCAGCAGCGGCGCGGCCATGAGTGCGGCCGTCCTGCGGCGCATCGCATCTCCTCCTGTCGACGGGGGGGGGTCGGGCACGACGTGCGTCACTCCGGCTCGATCATCGGGGCACGGCCGCCTCCACCCGGCGCGTCGGCGGGCGATGTGCCGATGATCACCCCTCGGGAGCGGTGATCCCCGCCGGCGTCCGGTCCCCCACGGGGCGGCCCACCACGCCGTGCAGGTGGCAGGCCGCCACCTGACCGGGTGCCCCCACCGGCTGCAGCGCCGGATCGACGTCCGGGCAGGGCTCGAACACGTAGGGGCAGCGGGTCCGGAACCGGCAGCCGCTGGGGACGGCGGACGGCGAGGGGACGTCCCCGCGCAGCACGATCCGCTGCCGGGCCCGCTCGAGGGAGGGGTGCGGCACCGGGACGGCGGACAGCAGGGCCTGCGTGTACGGCATCTTCGGGTCCGACCCGACGGCCGCCGCCGGACCGATCTCGACGACCCGCCCCAGGTACATGACCGCGATCCGGTCCGACAGGTGCCGCACGGCCGACAGGTCGTGCGAGATGAACAGCAGGGTCAGCCCCAGCCGGCGCTGCAGCCGCCGCAGGAGGTTGAGCACCTGGGCCTGCACGCTGACGTCCAGCGAGGCGATGGCCTCGTCGCAGACCAGGAAGTCCGGCTCGCCGGCCAGCGCCCGGGCGATCCCCACCCGCTGGCGCTGGCCACCGGAGAACTCGTGCGGATACCGCCCGGCGACGGCGGGATCGAGGCCGACCAGCTCCAGCAGCTCGCCGACGCGGGCCGCGCGCTCCCGCCGTCCCGACCGGAGCCCGTGCACCTCCAGCGGCTCGGCGACCGTCTGCGCGACCGTCCGGCGGGGGTCGAGGGAGGCGAACGGGTCCTGGAACACCATGCCGGCCCGGCGCCGCATCTCCTTGAGCCCGCGCCGGTCCAGCGTCGTGATGTCGGTGCCGTCGAAGGTGATCGTGCCCCCGGTGGGCGGCACCAGGTGCAGGAGGGCGTTGCCGAGCGTGGACTTGCCGCAGCCGGACTCCCCCACCAGCCCGAGGGTCTCGCCGCGGTGGATGTCGAGGTCCACGCCGTCGACCGCGCGCAGCACCCCGGTGGGGGCCCGGCGCAGCCCGACCGACCGCACCGGGAAGTGCACCTCCAGCCCGCGGGCCGACACGAGCACGTCACTCACGAGACCTCCTCCGAGCACCACGTCGCCGCCCGGTGCGGCAGCGTCCCGGCCGAGGTCCCCACGACGGCGAGCGGCGGTTGCTCGGTCTCGCACCGCGCGTCGCCCCGCACCGGGCACCGCGGCCAGAACACGCAGCCGGGCGGCAGGTCGGTGGGCGGGGGCGGGAGGCCCGGCACCGTGGTGAGCTCCGGCACCTCGCCGTCGGGGCCGGCGGGCGCGGCGAGGTCGGGCAGCGAGCCGAGCAGGCCGCGGGTGTACGGGTGCGCGGGGTGCTCGAGGACGTCGTCCACCGTGCCGTCCTCCACGCACCGCCCGCCGTACATGACCAGCACCCGGTCGGCGATGCCGGCGACGACGCCGAGGTCGTGGGTGATCCAGATGACGCCCGTGCCGCGGTCGGACTGCAGGCGCTCGACGAGGTCGATGATCTGCGCCTGCACGGTCACGTCCAGCGCCGTCGTCGCCTCGTCGGCGATGAGCAGGGCCGGTGAGTTGCTGAGCGCTATCGCGATGACCACGCGCTGGCGCATGCCGCCGGAGAGCTCGTGCGGATAGCGGTCCAGCGCGCGCTCCGGGTCGGGCAGGCCCACCTCGCCGAGCAGCTCGGCGGCGCGACGGCGGGCGGTGGCCTTGTCCACGTCGCCGTGCGCCCGCAGCCCCTCGACCAGCTGCCGCCCGATGGTCAGCACCGGGTTCAGCGAGGTCATCGGGTCCTGGAAGACCATGCCGGCGCCCGGGCCGCGCACCTGGCGCAGCCGCTCGGGCGACATGGCGAGCAGGTCCTCGCCCTGCAGGAGCGCGCGGCCGGTCACCGTGGCCACCCGCGGCGGCAGGAGGCCCAGCAGCGCGAGCACCGAGACGCTCTTTCCGCTGCCGGACTCGCCGACGACGGCGACGGTCTCCCCCGCCCCGACCGTGTAGCTCAGCCCGTTGACCACGTGGGCCGTGCCGCGCGGGGTGCGCAGCCGCACCCGCAGGTCCTCGACCTCCAGCACCGGCGCGGTCACGACTGCACCAGTTCCCTCTCGCGGAGCGCTCCGCTCACCGTCCACCCCCCGCCATCAGGGTGCGCTGCCGCGGGTCCAGCACGTCGCGCAGCCCGTCGCCGAGCAGGTTGAAGCACAGCACCGTGATGACGATGGCGATGCCGGGGAAGAACGCCAGCCACCAGGCCAGGTCGATGTAGCCGCGGCCCTCGGCGAGCATCAGCCCCCACGACGGGTTCGGCGGCTGAGTGCCCAGGCCGAGGAAGGACAGCGCGGCCTCCGCGAGCACGGCGAACGCCAGGCTGATCGAGGTCTGGACGATGATCGGCGGCGCGGCGTTGGGCAGCACGTGCCGGGTGAGCAGCCGGAGGTCCGAGGCGCCCACCGACCGGGAGGCCCGGACGTAGACCTCCTCGCGGACGCCGAGCACGCTGGCCCGGGTCACCCGCGCGAAGATCGGCACGTAGACGATAGCGATCGCGAGGATCGTGTTGAACGTGCCCGGGTCGCGGATGGCCACGATCGCGATGGCCAGCAGCACCGCCGGGAACGCGAACAGCATGTCCATGATCCGCATCAGGACGTCGTCCACCCAGCGGCCGTAGAAGCCGGCGAGCAGCCCGATCAGCGTGCCGCCCACCAGCGCGAGGCCGACGGACAGGAAGCCGACCGTCAGCGAGACCGAGGCGCCGAGGACGACCCGGCTGAGGATGTCGCGCCCCAGGTCGTCGGTGCCGAAGGGATGGTCAGCGCTGGGCGGCTGCAGCCGGTTGGCGATGTCCTGGGCGTTGGCCGCCTGCGGCGCGAACGCCTCGTCGAAGACCGCGACGACGATGATCGCGAGCAGCACCAGGGCGGCGGTCGCGGCCGTCGGATTGCGGGCGAGCAGACCCAGGGTCTCGCGCCAGCGCGGGCGCGCCGGTTTGAACGAGACGGGCGCGCCGGGAGGCGGCGCGGCCGGGGTCGCCCCGGGCGTGGGCAGCGCGGTCACAGCAGGACTCGGCTGACTGTCGTCACAGCAGGACTCGGCTGCAAGGTCATCGCAGCAGGACTCGGCTGCAAGGTCATCGCAGCAGGACTCGGCTGCAGGGTCATCGCCTGATCCTCGGGTCGATCCGGGTGTAGAGCAGGTCGACGGCCAGGTTGATGACCAGGAAGACCAGGGCGAACAGCAGGACCGCCCCCTGGAGGACCGGGTAGTCACGGGCCTCGACCGCCTGCAGCGCCAGCTGGCCCAGCCCCGGCCAGGAGAAGACGATCTCCACGACGACGACACCGGAGAGCAGGTAGGCCAGCTGGACCCCGGTCACGGTGACCAGCGGCAGCATCGCGTTGCGGAGCACGTGCCAGGTGAACACCTGCCGCGGGGGCAGCCCCTTCGCCTGCGCCGTCCGGACGTGGTCGGAGCCCAGGGCTTCGAGGACGCTCGACCGCACGAACCGGGTGATCACCGAGCCCGACACCACGCCGGTGGCGATCGTGGGCAGGATCAGCCGCTGCAGCCAGCCGAGCGGGTCGTCGCTGAGGGGCACGTAGCCACCCGACGGCAGCCAGCCCAGCGTGCCGGCGAACACCAGGATCAGCACGATCGCGAGCCAGAAGTCCGGCACCGAGATGCCGAACTGGCTGATGACGGTGGCGAACCGGTCGACGACCGACCGCGGCCGCAGGGCCGAGATCGTGCCCAGCGGGACGGCGATCAGCAGGGCGAGCAGGATCGCCGCGAACGCCAGCGTCAGCGTGGCCGGCAACCGCTCGGCGATCAGGCGGGTCACCGGCTCACCGCTGCGGAAGCTGACCCCCAGGTCCCCGGTCAGCGCGCGGCCGGCCCAGGTGAAGTACTGCTCGACCAGCGGCAGGTCCAGCCCGTTGCGGGCCCGCAACGCGTCGTAGGCCTCCTGCGAGTAGCGGGTGCCCAGCGCCCGGCGGACCGGATCGCCCTCGACCAGGTGGATCAGGGAGAAGACCAGCACGCTGACGCCCACCAGCACCACGAGGGACTGGCCGGCCCGCCGGAGCAGGTAGCCGCTCAGGGCAGCTGCACTTCCTCGAAGTTGATCGCCCGGTCCGCCCGGATCCGGTAGCCCTCCAGCCCCGGCGTCCAGGCCTGCACGACGTCGGGGTTGTAGAGGTAGAGGTAGCTGACGTCGTCGACGATGATCTTCGCGGCCTGGTCGTACAGCTCCTTCCGGGCGTCCTCGTCGGTCTCGGTGGCGGCCTGGGTGAGCAGCTGGTCGACCTGCGGGTTGCTGTAGCCCTGGTAGTTGCTCGACCCGTTGCTGATGTGCTGCTGCTCGTAGAAGTCGGCCGGGTCGATGTTGCCCAGCCAGCTGAGCATGAAGGCGTCGAAGTCACCCTGGTCCTGGCGGTCCAGCCAGGTGGCGAAGTCGAGCACCTCGACCTCGACGTTGACGCCGATCGGTTCCAGCTGGCTGGCGATGACCTGCGCCGCGGTGACCGACTCGGGGAACTCGTCGGTGACCATCAGGCCCATGGTGATCGGCGTCGACACGCCCGACTCCTGCAGCAGCTGGCGGGCGGCGTCCTCGTCGGGCTCGAACGGCGCGTAGTCGTAGTAGTAGAACGAGTCCTCGGGGATCGCGGTCTGGTTGGGCCGGGCCGCCTCGAACCGGGCCGCCTCGGTGACCTCGGCCCGGTCCACGGCGGTGGCGATCGCCCGCCGGACCTGCGGGTTGTCGAACGGCGGGCGGTCGTAGTTCATCGACATGTACCAGTAGTCGACGCTCGGGGTGCTGGCCAGCTCGACGTCCTGGTCCTCGCCCAGCGCCTGGACCTGCTGCGGCGGCACGTTGTCGGTCCACTGGATTTCACCGTTGCGCAGCGAGGTCAGGGCCGCCGCCGGCTCGGTGATGTAGCGGAACTCGACGCCGTCGATGCTCGGCGCACCACCCCAGTAGTCCTCGTACGCGGTGAGCACGGTGCTGCTCGCGTCGGAGCTCTCCAGCTGGAACGGTCCGGTGCCGTTGGCCTCGGTGGTCAGGTCGAGGTCCTCGGCGGCGCCCTCGGGGAGGATCGCCATGCCCTTGAACGCGCCGATCAGCGCGAGCAGGTTGGGCGTCGGCTGGGTCACGGTGATGACGACGGTCTGCGGGTCGGGGCCCTCCACCGACGCCACGTTCGCGAACCGGTAGGAGTTGGCCAGCTCCTCGTCGATGATCCGGTTGTAGGAGTAGACGACGTCGGCGGAGTCGAACTCGCTGCCGTCGTGGAACGTGACGCCCTCCCGGAGGGTGAACGTCCAGGTCAGCCCGTCCTCGCTCGTCTCCCACGACTCCGCCAGGCTCGGCTCCATCGTCAGGTCCTCGGCGTTGGGGACGACGAGGGTGTCGTAGACGTTCTCCAGCACCTGGAAGCTCGGATAGGCGTTGGTCACGTGCGGGTCGAACTGGTCCGGCTGGGCGCTGACCGCCGCGACGAGGACGTTGTCACCGCCGCCGTCCCCACCGCCGCCGCCGCCCGTGTCCACGCTCTCCCCGCCACCGCCGCACGCGGTCAGGGCCAGGGCGCCGGCTGCGGCGAGGGCGAGGGGTCGGATGGCGCGCACGCTGACCTCCTGGGGCTGGGGAGACGTCCTGCCGTCCGACCTTGGCCCGCGCTCGGGGGATCGGCTACCCGAAATCGGCTCTCACCGGGATCGTTGCCCGTTCGAGACGTCCCGACCTGACTGCGCCCGGCTGTGCTCCAGCTCACAATTGAGGGGCGATCGGATCGTCATCCGGAAGAGGTGCCGCATGACCGACGTCCACCCCGCGCACCGCGTGCGCGTCCCCCGCGACCCGGAGCACGACTACACCGACGAGATGGCCCACAAGCGGCAGTCGTTCGTGGCCGAGCACACCGGCGCCGGCCTCGACCACGTCTCGAAGTACTCCTTCGATCCCGCCGTCCTGCCCGGCAACGTCGAGAACTTCACCGGGGTCGCCCAGGTGCCGATCGGCCTGGCCGGACCGCTCTCCGTCCGCGGCGAGCACGCCCGGGGCGACTTCTTCATCCCGCTGGCGACCACCGAGGGCACGCTGGTCGCCAGCTACAACCGCGGCATGCGGCTGATCGGCGAGTGCGGCGGGGTGCGGACGACCGTCGTCGACGACCACATGCAGCGCGCGCCGGCGTTCATGTTCGACGACGCCCTCCAGGCCCGGGAGTTCGGCCGCTGGGTGGACGAGCACCTCGACGGCATCCGCGCCGCGGCGGAGTCGACGACGCGGTCGGGCAAGCTCACCTACATCGGCCAGCACCAGATCGGCCCGCTGCGCTATCTGCGCGTCAACTACACGACCGGCGACGCGGCGGGCCAGAACATGACCGGCAAGGCGACGCTGGCCGCCTGCGAGTGGATCCGCGAGAACCACCCCGACCACCCGAGGTACGTGCTGTCGGGCGCCATCGACACCGACAAGAAGCACTCGCAGATCAACATGCTCATGACCCGCGGGAAGCGCGTCGTCGCCGAGGTGACGATCCCGGACGAGGTGCTGCGGCGGCTGACCGGGGTGGGCACGCGGCAGCTGTTCGAGTACCGGCAGATCGGCATGGCCGGGGCCTTCATGTCGGGGGCGGCCTACAACGGCGCGCACGCCGCGAACGGGCTGACCGCGATGTTCATCGCCACTGGCCAGGACGTCGCCAACGTCAGCGAGTCGCACTCCGGCGTCACGTACACCCAGCTGCTCGACAACGGCGACTACTACTGGTCGACGACCCTGACCTCGCTGATCGTGGCGACCTACGGCGGCGGCACGGGACTGCCGACCCAGCGCGAGTGCCTGGAGATGCTGGGCTGCTACGGCAAGGGCAAGGTCTACATGTTCGCCGAGATCTGCGCCGGCGTGGTCCTGGCGGGCGACATCTCGCTCACCTCGGCGATCCTCGCCGGCGACTGGGTGACCAGCCACGACGCCCTCGGCCGTAACCGCTGACTCCGCTTTCTGTACCGAAAGCTGAGCGGTGCCGCTCCGCTTCCGGTACAGAAAGCGGGTCAAAGCGGACGGATGGTGCCCACGACGTGCTCGGTGCCGGCCGTCGCGTTGCGGACGGCGACGTCCCAGCCACCGCCGACCCGGGCCGTCGAGAGGGTGACCGTCGACGGCAGGAACAGCGGCTTCCGGAAGCCGACGTCCGCGGTGAACGCGTCGGGCAGCCGGTTGACCAGCGCCGCCAGCACGCGCGCCTTCACCCACATGCCGTGCGCGATGGCCCGCTTGAACCCGAAGGCCTTCGCCGTGAGCCCGCTCAGGTGGATCGGGTTCACGTCGCCGGAGACCCTCGCGTAGCGGCGTCCGGCGTCGTCGGGGACCCGCCAGGTCGCGGCCGGCCGCTCGAGGTCACCGACCGCGACGTCCACGTCGGCGGCCGGTGCGCCATCGGGCGCCGTCGCTCCCCGGGACAGGTAGGTGGAGCGGCTCCGCCACACCTCCTCGCCTCCGACGGTGACCGACGCGCAGAGGTCGGCGGTCGCGCCGCTGCGATGCCGGGCGAGGCGCTCGGCCCAGACCTCGAGGTCGAGCGGCTCGTCGGCGCGGACCGGGCGCAGCACGTCGACGCGGTTGCGCGCGTGCACCAGCCCGGCCATCCCGAACGGGAAGGCGCGGTCGCTCATCAGCGCCATCTGCAGCGGGAAGGTGAGCAGGTGCGGATAGGTGGCCGGCAGGACGTCGGACAGCGGCAGCCGGCAGACCCGGGCGTACTCGGCGAGGTTGCCGGCGTCGACGCGGACCCCCGCCCGGGCGAGGTGGGTGTCGGGCAGGGCGCCGCCCCGGCCGCGGCCGGTGACGGCCGCCTTGGCGAACAGGACCGCCAGGTTGGGCGGCGATTCGAGGACCGTGACCTTCGACGAGGGAGTCGCCATCAGGCCCCCAGCATCGACTGGCCGCAGACCCGCACGACCTGGCCGTTGACGCCGGCGCTCCCCGGCTGCGACAGCCAGGCGATGGTCTCGGCGACGTCGACCGGCAGGCCGCCCTGCTGCAGCGAGTTGATCCGGGACCCGATCTCGCGGGTGCCCAACGGCATCCTCGCCGTCATCTCCGTGACGATGAAGCCGGGCGCGACGGCGTTGATGGTGGCGCCGCGCTCGGCGAACTCGGGAGCCCAGGCGCGCACCATGCCGATGACGCCCGCCTTCGACGCCGCGTAGTTGGTCTGTCCCCGGTTGCCGGCGATCCCCGACTGCGAGCTGACGCAGACCACGCGGGCACCGGGCCGCAGGGCGTCGCTGTCCAGCAGGGCCTGGGTGATGTCCAGCTGCGCCTGCAGGTTCACCGCCATCACCGAGTTCCAGCGGGTGGCGTCCATGTTGACCAGCAACTTGTCGCGGGTGATGCCCGCGTTGTGCACGACGATGTCGACGCAACGGTTCCCGCCCGCGGAGTGCCGCTCGCGCAGGTGCTCGATCAGCCGCCTCGCGGCGTGGGCGGCGGTGATGTCGAGCTGCAGCGCCGTCCCCCCGATGTCGTTGGCCACCTTCGCCAGGCTGTCCCCCGCCGCCGGGATGTCGACGGCCACCACGTGGGCGCCGTCCCGCGCCATCACCTCGGCGATGGCGGCCCCGATGCCACGGGCGGCGCCGGTGACGACGGCGACCTTGCCCGCCAGCGGCCTGTCGTCGTCCTGCGTCGAGGGCACGTCGGCGGCGCTGAGGGTGACCGGCTGCCCGTCGACGTAGGCCGACCGGCCGGAGAGGAAGAACCTCACCGGCGAGGCCAGCGAGCCCTCGGCGCCCTCGGGCACGTGCACCAGGTTCGCCGTCGAGCCGTCCAGCAGCTCCTTGCCGATCGAGCGGACCAGTCCGTCCAGCGCCTGCCGGGCGGCGGCCTGGGGCACCGAGGTCGCCTCGGCCGGGGGCTCGCCGACGACGAGGACGCGGCCCGACCCGCGCAGCCGCTTGATCGCCGGCGCGAGGAAGTCGTGGGCGGCGGCCAGGTCGGCGGGCCCGGCGAGCCCGGTCGCGTCGAGGATCACCGCGGCGAGCTTCTCGCCGTCCGTGCCGCCATCGGCGGTGGCCGGCGACTGCACCGTCACGCCGGCGTCCCGGAGGATCGTGGTCAGCGCCTCCCGCAGCCGCCCCTTTCCCGCGGTGCCGATGACAGCGGGCCCGGGCAGCAGCGGGGAACCGGGCTCGTAGCGGCGCAGCACCGCCGGACGCGGCAGCCCGAGCTGCTTGGTCAGGGTCGTGCCGAAGCCGGAGTTCGCGAAGTCGCGGTACCAGTCGCTCACTGGAGGTCTCTTCCTTCCGAATTCCAGCTTCCGGTACAGAAAGCTGGGCGGGGAACCGCAGCTTTCTGTACCGGAAGTTGGGGGTGGGGTCAGGACTCGAGGATGGCGACGACGCCCTGGCCGCCGGCTGCGCAGATGGAGATGAGCCCGCGCTTCCCGGGCCCCGCCTCGTGCAGCATCTTGGCCAGCTGGGCGACGATCCGGCCGCCGGTCGCGGCGAACGGGTGGCCGGCGGCCAGCGAGGAGCCGTTGACGTTCAGCTTCGACCGGTCGATCGAGCCGAGCGGCGCGTCCAGGCCCAGCTTCTCCTTGCAGAACGCCGGGTCCTCCCAGGCCTTCAGCGTCGCGAGCACCGTCGAGGCGAACGCCTCGTGGATCTCGTAGAAGTCGAAGTCCTGCAGGGTGAGCCCGTTGCGGGCCAGCATCACCGGCATCGCGTAGACCGGCGCCATGAGCAGCCCCTCGCCGCCGTGCACGTAGTCGACGGCCGCGGTCTGCGCGTCGACCACGTGGGCCAGCACGGGCAGACCCCGCTCGGCGGCCCACTCGTCGGAGGCCAGCAGCACCGCCGAGGCGCCGTCGGTCAGCGGGGTCGAGTTGCCCGCCGTCATCGTGGCGCCCTCCCCCTTGCCGAAGACCGGCTCGAGCGTGGCGAGCTTCTCCATCGACGAGTCCGGCCGCAGGTTGTTGTCCCGGGTCAGGCCCAGGTACGGCGTCACCAGGTCGTCGAAGAAGCCGCGGTCGTAGGCGGCGGCCATGTTCCGGTGCGAGCGGACGGCGAGCTCGTCCTGCTCCTCGCGGCCGATCTCCCACTCCTGGGCGGTGATGGCGGCGTGGTCGCCCATCGCCAGGCCGGTGCGCGGCTCGGCGTTGCGCGGGATCTCGGGGACCAGCTGCCCCGGGCGGATCCGCGCCAGCGCCTTGAGCCGGTCCTGCACCGTTCGTGCGTTGTTCAGCGAGATGAGCACCCGGCGCAGGTCGTCGCCGACGGCGAGCGGGGCGTCGGACGTCGTGTCGACGCCGCCCGCGATGCCCGACTCGATCTGCCCGAGGGCGATCTTGTTCGCCACCAGGATCGCGGCCTCCAGGCCGGTGCCGCACGCCTGCTGGACGTCGTAGGCCGGCGTGGTGGCCGACAGCCGGGAGCCGAGGACGGACTCGCGCGTGAGGTTGAAGTCGCGGGAGTGCTTCAGGACGGCGCCGGCGACGACCTCGCCCAGCTGCTGGCCCTGCAGGCCGAAGCGGGCGACCAGCCCGTCGAGAGTCGCGGTGAGCATGTCCTGGTTGGACGCCTGGGCGTAGGCGGAGTTGCTGCGCGCGAACGGGATCCGGTTCCCGCCGACGATGGCGGCCCTGCGCGTGGCGGGAGTGCGGGTGGTGGCCATGGAGCCCTCCGTAGGGGTGGGTTCGCTTTGCTCGGTACCAACAGTATCAGGTACCGTCGGTGTCATGAAACCCGAGGCGGTGACACGCTCGTCGCTCGACAAGATCGCGCATGCCCGCGACCAGCGCGACCCGAGGCGGGACGCCGGCCCGGGTGAGCCGACGGGCCGGCGCGCCCGCGACCGGCGCGACTCCCGCTGGGACGAGCACCGCGCCACCCGCCGCCGTCAGCTGGTCGACGCGACGCTCGCCGCGATCGGCAAGCACGGCGCCGGGGTCGGCATGGACGAGATCGCCGCCGAGGCCGGCACGAGCAAGACCGTCGTCTACCGGCACTTCGCCGACCGCAGCGAGCTCTACGTCGCCGTCTGCGCGCGGGTGGCCGACCGTCTGCTGACCGAGCTGCGCGCGGCCATGGAGAGCGGCACCGAGCCGCGGCAGATGGTGGCCGCGGCGATCGAGACCTACCTGGCCTTCCTGGAGGCCGACCCCGAGCTGTACCGGTTCGTCGTCCACCAGCAGGTGCTCGACCGCCCGGTCGACGCCGACCCCATCACGAACCTGTCCGACCTCGTCGGCGAGCAGGCCGCGGCCCTGGTCGCCGTCGCCCTGGACCAGGCCGGACGCGATCCGGCCGCCGCCCAGCCCTGGGGGCACGGCCTGGTCGGGCTGGTGCGCGCGGCCGCCGACTGGTGGCTGCAGGCCGACCGCCCCATGATCCGCCGTGATCTTGCTGCCCACCTGACCGACCTCGCCTGGGCCGGCCTGTCCGGCGTCGTGACCCCGGCATCCCCGCGCAAGGAGGAACCGTGACCACCAGCCAGCCCGCCTCGGTCGACCCGAAGGCCCTCCGGGACGTCCTCGACGGCCGCTGGGCGCACGTGCGCCGCGACGCCCGCGAGAACCTCCACGACCCCGACTTCCTGCCCGTCTACGGCGAGTCGGTGCAGTCGGCCCGCGACCGGGTGACGCGCGCGGCGAAGAAGCTGGCCGAGTCCGGCCGGGTCGGCTCCGGTTTCCCGAAGGAGTACGGCGGCGAGGACGACGCCGGCGGCTCGGTGACCTCCATCGAGATGCTCGCCTACGTCGACCTGTCGCTCATGGTCAAGGCCGGGGTGCAGTGGGGCCTGTTCGGTGGCGCCCTGCAGCTGCTCGGGAGCAAGCGCCAGCACGACGCGTACCTGCGCGACCTCGTGTGCTTCGACCTGCCCGGCTGCTTCGCCATGACCGAGACCGGCCACGGCTCCGACGTGCAGCAGCTGCGGACGACGTGCACCTACGACCCCGACACGCAGTGCTTCGACCTGCACACCCCGCACGAGGCCGCCCGCAAGGACTACATCGGCAACGCGGCCAAGGACGGCCGGATGGCGGTCGTCTTCGCCCAGCTGATCACCCGGGGCGTCAACCACGGGGTGCACGCCTGGCTGGTGCCGATCCGGGACGAGAACGGCGACCCGATGCCCGGCGTCACGATCGGGGACGACGGCCCGAAGGCCGGCCTCAACGGGGTCGACAACGGCCGGCTGTCCTTCGACCACGTCCAGGTTCCGCGCGACATGCTGCTCGACCGCTACGGCCAGGTCGCCGAGGACGGCACGTACACCTCCTCCATCGAGAACGAGACCCGGCGCTTCTTCACCATGCTCGGCACGCTCGTGCGCGGCCGGGTCAGCGTCGGCGGCTCGGCCGGCTCGGCCACCAAGCTCGCGCTCGACATCGCCGTCCGCTACGGCGACGTGCGCCGGCAGTTCGCCGCCCCGGGCGAGGACCGCGAGATCGTCATCAACGACTACCTGGTGCACCAGCGCAAACTCCTCCCGGCGCTGGCCAGGACCTACGCCCTGCACTTCGCGCAGGGCGAGCTGGTCGAGACCATGCACGACGTCCAGACCGCGGTCCACGTACACGGCCAGGAGATCGACGAGCGGGCGCAGCGGGAACTCGAGTCGCGGGCCGCCGGGCTGAAGGTCGCCCAGACCTGGCACGCCACCCGGACCATCCAGATGTGCCGCGAGGCCTGCGGAGGTGCGGGCTACCTGCAGGAGAACCGGCTGCCGCACCTCAAGGCCGACACCGACGTCTTCACCACGTTCGAGGGCGACAACACCGTCCTGCTCCAGCTGGTGGCGAAGGGCCTGCTGACCGGCTACCGCGACACCTTCGGCTCCCTGGACGGGTGGGGCCGGATCGGCTTCATCGCCGACATGGTCCGCGAGACGGTGCTCGAGCGGACGGCGGCACGCGCGCTGATCCAGCGGCTCGTCGACGCCGTCCCCGGCCGGGACGACGACGTGCCGCTGCTGGACCGCGGGTGGCAGCTGAAGATGTTCGAGTTCCGCGAGAAGCACGCGTTGGAGGGCGCGATCCGGCGGCTGCGGAAGAACGCGACCACGGACGGGATGGCGCCGTTCGACATGTTCAACGACGTCCAGGACCACGTGCTCAAGACGGCGCAGACGCACATCGACCGGATCGTGCTCGAGGCGTTCGTCGCGGGCGTGGACCGGACGACCGACCCCGCCGCCCGGCAGTTGCTCGACACCCTCTGCCACCTGTACGCGCTGTCGACCATCGAGGCCGACAAGGCGTGGTTCCTCGAGCACGGCCGGCTGACCGCGGCCCGCGCCAAGCTGCTGACCAGCACGGTGAACCACCTGCTCAAGGACCTGCGGCCGCACATGGTCACGCTGGTCGAGGCCTTCGGCATCCCGGCCGACTGGAAGGCCACGCGGATCCTCGAGGAGGAGGCCGACCGCCAGGAGGCCATGGCCTCCCGCGACGCCGAGCTCAGGGCCGCTGCCGGCCAGGGCACCCCCGAGGGCACCGCGACCGCCCTGGAGGTCGCCCCCGCTCAGTGAGCGCCGCGCCGGCGTTACGCCCTCGTCCGCAGTCTGCCTCTGCCCACGACGGTGGGCAGAGGCAGATCCTGCGGCACGTACCCTCCGGACGGACTCCCGGACAGCCCCGGGAGAATCAGCGCCCGTGGAGATCCTGGCCGCGGCCGAGGGGCTGCGGGTTCCGGCCGCGGTCGACCTCGCCGCCATCGTCATCGGCGCCCTGACCGGCGGACTGCTCGCCGCCCGCGAGGGCTTCGCCGTCTCCGGGGTCCTGCTGCTGGCCGTCAGCGGCGGACTCGGCGGTGGACTCATCCGCGACGTGCTGCTCGGCGACGTCCCGCCGGTGGCCATGACCAACCCGGCCTACCTGCCCACGGTCTCCATCACCGCCGCGGTCACGTTCTTCTTCTCCGGCTGGTTGTCCCGGCTGACCGGGCTGCTGGTCGTCCTGGACGCCGTGACGCTCGGCTTCTTCACCGTCATCGGCGCGCAGAAGGCGCAGCTCGCCGGCCTCCCCAGCGCCTCGGTGGTGTTCATCGGGACGGCGACGGCGGTCGGCGGTGCGGTGATCCGGGACGTGCTGCTCGCCCAGCGGGCCGACATCGTGCAACCCGGGCCGTACAACGCCGTCGCGGCCATGATTGGGGCGTCGGTGCTGGCGGTGCTGGCGGGCCCGCTGGGCCTGGACCCGCTGCCGGTGGCCGCGTCGGTCATCGTGCTGGTCGCCGCGCTCCGCGTCCTGTCGGTGTGGCGGGGATGGGAGGCGCCGGTCGCCGTCGACCTGCCCGAGCGCGCCCGCGACCGGCTCGGGCGCCGTCGCCGGCGGGACCAGCTCGGCTGACCGGGGAGGTCGGTCAGTCCGCCGGCTGCCAGCGGACGGCGAGCACGGCGACGTCGTCCTCGGCGTCGGGCAGGAACAACCGCTCGAGCAGCCGGTCGCACAGCTCGTCCAGGGACAGGCCGACGCACTCCCGCAGCACCGCGACCAGTTCTCCGGTACCGACGTCGATGTCGCGGTCGCGGCGCTCGACCAGGCCGTCGGTGTAGAGCAGCAGCGTCGCGCCGCGGGGCAGCAGCTGGACGTGGTCCTCGCGGACCGTCTCGGGCGACACCCCGAGCAGCAGGTCCGCGGGCTTGCCGTCGAGCACCGTGACCTGCCCGTCGGCGTCCATGAGCAGCGCCGGAGGGTGGCCGGCGTTGGACCAGCGCAGCAGCACCCCGTCGTCGGGAACGCGCTCGAGCCGCGCGACCAGCGCGGTGGCCATCGTGTCCAGGGCCAGGCCGTCGACGGCCCGGTCCACCTCGGTGAGCACCTCGGCCGGGGTGCCTCCGCTGGCGTAGCTGATCCCGCGCAGGAGGCCCCGGACCTGCCCCATGGCCGCTGCCGCCCGGGTGTCGTGGCCGACCACGTCGCCGATCGCCAGCACGGTGTCGCCCCCACGCTGCACGAAGGCGTCGTACCAGTCGCCACCGATCTCGGCGCCCTCCGCGGCGGGCACGTACCGGACCACGATGGAGCAGCCGGGGATGCGCGGCGGGTCGGTGAGCATGCTCCGCTGCAGGGCGTGGGCCAGCTCGCGCTGCTGCTTGAAGAGCCGGGCCTGGTCCAGCGCCGAGCCCGCTCGCCGGCCGATCTCCAGCGCCGTCTCGATCTCCCCGGGGGTGTGCGGCCCCCGGTCGGCCCCGTTCAGCAGGCAGAGGACGCCGAGTGTCTGACCACGGGCGGCGAGGGGCACGGCCAGCACGGATGCCGGGGCGAGCGCCGCCAGTGCTTCCCTCGCGGTCTCGTCGGCGAGTGACTGCACGATGCGAGCCGGCTCCAGCCGGGGGATGACGAGGGGCTTCCCGGTGCGGAAGACCACCCGGGGCGCGCCGTCGTCGGTCACCGAGACGACCATCTGCCGGACGTAGTCCTCCACCTGCTGTCGACGCTTCGGATCACGATGAGCCGAGGCCATCTCGTGCAGCCGCCCCTGGTCGTCGGTCGAGACGATCCAGCACCAGTCACCGAGCGGGGGCACGACCAGCGAGGCGAGCCGGTCCAGCTGCTGCCGGATGGTCTGCGCGCCGGCCAGCATCCGGCCGGCGTCGGCCAGCAGCTGGAGGTGCCGGTTGGCCTCGACCATCGCCGTCACGGCGGCGGCGCGCTCGGCGTCGGCGCGCAGCCGGGAGACGCTCAGCGCGATCTGGGCGGTGAGCCCGTCCAGCAGCTCGACGTCCTCGTCGCTGAACGAGTGCTCGGTGCTCCAGACTGCGACGAAGCTGCCCAGTACCCGGCCCTCCACCCGCAGCGGGAGGGACGCGAGGGCGTGCACGCCGAGCCGCTCGGTGATCTCCGCCATCCGGGGGAAGCGGGCGGCGGCCTCGCCCGCACTCGCGAGGAGGACCCGCTCGCCGGTGCGGGCGGTGTACTGGGTGGGGAGGGAGTCGTCCAGCTCGACGACCACGCCCTCGACCGGCACCTCCTCGTGCGTCTCCTCCTCGACCACGATCTTGAGCTTGCGGCCGAGGTAGACCCGCAGCTGCCCGTCGGCCGGGTCGAAGACCGCGACGCCGCCGGAGTCCGCCCCGAGGACCTCGGCGCCCCGGAGTGTGATGTCGGCGAGCTCCTCGATCCGCGTGGCGTGCGCGACCTGGGCGGCGACCTCCGCGATCGCCGCGGCGCGCTGCACCGCCGACAGCCGCGACTCGGCCTCCGCGCGGGCGTCGGTGACGTCGAGGACCGTGCCCAGGATGCGTACGGGCTCGCCGTCCGCGCCCACCAGCACGCGGCCGCGGGACACCGTCCAGCGAACCTCGCCGTCGGCCCGCAGGATGCGCAGCTCGACGGTGTACTGGGCCCGGGCCTCGATCGCGGCCTCCATGGCCGCCGCGGCCGGCGCACGGTCGTCGGGGTGCACGTGCTCGCCGAACAGCCGGTCCATCGGGACGGTGACCGAGCCCTCCAGCCCGAAGATCGCCGCGCAGCGCTCGTCCCAGTCGATGACCTCGCGGACGAGGTCGACCTCCCAGATGCCGACCGAGCTCGCCTCCAGTGCGACGTCGAGCCGTGCCAGCGACGTCCCGATGGCCGTCCGCGCCGCCGCGAGCTCGAGCTCGGCGACCACGGAGGCACCGAGCTGGTCCAGCAGCTTGGCCTCGTCGTCCGACCACGCCCGTGGCTCGGGGTCGTAGACCGCCAGCACTCCGACGACGTGTCCCGAATCGGCGACCAGTGGAGCCCCGAGGTAGGACTGGACCTGCCCGGAGGTGACCGCCGGCAGTTGGGCGACCCGCGGGTCGTCGCGCGCCGACGCCACCTTCAGCGGTCTGGCCTGCCGCACGGTGATCGCCGAGAGCGCCCCGGTCAGGAGTGCCGGGCCACCCACCACGCCGGGCGGCAGCCCGTAGCCACCCACCACGGTGTCCTGGTCGGTGAACAGCGTGACCTTCGCGTGGCCGGCCCCGAGCAGGCGGGCGGCCAGTGCCGAGAGCCGGTCGAACGCCGCGGGACCCGAGACCTCCACGAACAGGCGGCGCGCGGCCGCGATGCGGTGGGGGTCGCGGAGCGGGTCGTCCTCCGGGGCGCCGGTTGCCTGCGGGACGGTCACACGACCCCCTCCGCATTCTCCGTCGGCGCAACCGGGCGGGCGCTCGTCGAGGGTAATGCTGACACGGTGCTCCCCCCGGGCCCGTCATCCGGAGACGGTGGCCCGTCTCCCCCGACGGGGTGACGGCCCTCTCACCTGGTCAAGACGGGGGCCCCGGGAGCCGATGGGGTCCCATGCTCGGCACGCGTACGGCGCGTCTCCCGGACTGCCGTCCGCTGCTCGCCGATCCCCATGATCTCACGCTGGTCTTCCAGCCGATCGTCGACCTCGCCGGCGCCACGGTCGCCGGCTACGAGGCGCTGGCCCGGTTCCCCGGGACCGCGGGGCCCGACGTCTGGTTCGCCGCTGCGGCCGAGGCCGGTGTCGCCGCGGAGCTGGAGGCCCTGGCCGTCCACAAGGCGCTGGCCGCCGTCCCCCTGCTGCCGCCGGACACCTTCCTCACCGTCAACGTCAGCCCGCACCTGCTCGGTTCTGCGCCGGTCCAGGACGCGCTGGCCACCCGCCCCGATCTCCACCGCGTCGTCGTCGAGCTGACCGAGCACACCCCGGTGGACGACCTGGCCGCGCTGCGCCGACAGACCGAGGTGCTGCGCCGGCGGGGCGCTCTCATCGCGCTGGACGACGCCGGCAGCGGCTACTCCGGGCTGCAGCAGCTCGCCGCGCTGCGGCCCCAGGTCGTGAAGCTCGACCGGGCGCTGGTGAGCGACGCCGACACCGACCCGGTCCGGGCGGCGCTGGCCGAGATGCTCGGGGAGTTCGCCGGCCGGATCGACGCCTGGCTGCTCGCCGAGGGGATCGAGACCGCCGCCGAACTGGCCGCGTTCACCCGGCTGGGGGTCCCCCTGGCCCAGGGCTGGCTGCTCGGCCGCCCCTCCCCCGCCTTCGCGCCGCTGTCGGCCGGGACCACGGCGCTCGTCCGCGGCCAGGTGGCCCGCGCGCGGCTCACCGAGAGCGTGGCGAGCCTGGTCCGCCCGGTCCGCCGGTGCGGCGTGGGGGAGACGACGCCCGGCGTCCCGCCGGCCGTGCTGGTCGGGCCGCTGGGCGAGCCGACCGGTCTGCTGCTGAGCGACCCGCGGACGGCGGAGGTCTACACCGCGCCGGTCTCCCTGCGGGTGCAGCCGTCCACCGGCGTGACCGACGCCCTCCAGCGCGCGCTGACCCGGCCACCCGCCGTCCGCTTCGACCCGGTGCTCTGCACCGACCCGACCGGCCACGTGGTCGGACTGCTGCGGATCGAGGACCTCGCGACCGCGGCGCGGACGACCCGCTGACCCGGCCACGGACCCCGGCCGCCACGCGCGGCCGGACGCACCACCCGCCCTCACGACCACCACCACCACCACCACCACCACCACCACCACCACCACCACCACAAGGAGCGCACCGATGAAGACCTTCGCCTGCGGGGACGTCATCCCCGGCTGCGGCGCCCGGTTCTCGGCCGCCGACGAGGACGGCATCTTCAGCCAGGTCGCCGGCCACGCCGCCGCCGACCACGGCGTCACCGACATCACCCCGGAGCTGGTCCAGGCCGTCCGGGACCGCATCGTCCCCGCCTGACGCGGCCGGCCGCCGCCCGCGGTGCGGTCGGCGCCTGGGCTGTCCGCAGCCCGGTCGCCGCCGTTCCGCGGGTGGTACTGGTGGGGTTGACGGTTCGCCTGCGGGCGTTCCGGGGACCCCTGGGTGGCAAGACCCTGAACCGACATGGCACGGTGCCCGGGGTCCGGCTTCCCAGGATGCCGGATGTGCCCGAGCCGTCCGCGCCGCCTGCGCGGATGCCGGGAGGCCCCCACCAGGGGATGGAGCCGGCCGCGTGCCGAGCCCTGGCACCTGCCACCGCACACACGAGAGGAACCTCATGAACAAGGCCGAACTGGTCTCCGCCATCGCCAAGCGCGCCGACGTCCCGACCTCGACCGTCGACTCGGTCCTGGCCGGGCTGCAGGACGAGCTCGTCGACGCGATCACCCGCGGCGAGAAGGTCGCCGTCTCCGGCCTGCTGACCGTCGAGCGCACGCAGCGCTCGGCCCGGACCGGCCGGAACCCGCAGACCGGTGAGTCGATCGACATCCCGGCCGCCAACACGGTGAAGGTCACCGCCGGCTCGAACCTGAAGAAGGCCGCGAGCAACGTCCCGGTCTGAGCAAGGACCCCCTTGCCCCCGGCCCCGTCCCGAGGCTCGTCCCGAGCCTGTGAGGGATGAGGGGGACGGGGTCCTTCCCCTCGCGGCGGGTCCCTGCAGGGGGCGCTACATGGCCGTCGGGCGGCAGCCGACCCTGTGGTCCGGCCCACCACTGCGTGGGTCAGGATGCGGGTGCAGGCGCCGCCCGACGGCGGACGGCGTTTCCGGGCGTGATCAACGGACATAGGGGGCCCGCGTGGGCAGCGATCTGACCGTCAGCACCGACCCCGCGGAGGTCGGCTTCGACCCGGCGCGGCTGGGCCGGATCGACCGGCGGTTGGCCCGCTGGGTGGACGACGGGCAGTTGCCCGGCTTCCTGGTCACCGTCGCCCGGCACGGCAAGCTGGTGCACGTCGGCCGGCAGGGCTTCCGGGACGTCGAGAACGGCCTGCCGGTGGAGGAGGACACCCGCTGGCGGATCTACTCCATGACCAAGCCGGTCACCTCGGTCGCGGCGATGATGCTGTACGAGGAGGGCGCCTTCGAGCTGGGCGATCCGATCGCGAAGTGGCTGCCCGAGTTCGCCGAGCCGCGGGTCTACGTCGCCGGGTCGTCCCAACGGCCGGTGACCGTCCCGGCGACCGAGCCGATCCGCGTCAAGCACCTGCTCACGCACACGTCCGGGCTCACGTACGGCTTCCACCACCAGCACCCGGTCGACGCCATGTACCGCGCGATGGGCCACGAGTGGGGCAGCCCGCCGGGTGCCGACACGGCGGAGGTGTGCCGCCAGTGGGCCTCCGTGCCGCTGTTGTTCCAGCCCGGCAGCGAGTGGAACTACGGCGTCTCCACCGACGTGCTCGGCCGCCTGATCGAGGTGGTGTCCGGCCAGCCCCTCGACGAGTTCTTCGAGCAGCGGATCTTCGCCCCGCTCGGCATGCGGAGCACCTCCTTCGGCCTGCGTGAGGGCGAGGACGTCGAGTCGCTGGCCCGCCTGTACGCAGCCGTCCCGGGCCGGCCGGGCGGCGCCCCGACCGCCTTCGCGCCGATGGACGCCATGGGCGCGGCCGCGCACTCCAAGCCGGCGTTCCTCTCGGGTGGCGGGGGCCTGGTCTCGACCGCCGCGGACTACCTGCGCTTCGTCGAGCTGCTGCGCCGCGGCGGTTCCTACGACGGCGGGCGGCTGCTGGGGCCGCGCACGATCGCGTACATGACCCGCAACCACCTGCCGGGCAACGCCGACATCGACACGTTCGGCCGCCCGGTGTTCGCCGAGACGCCGCTGCGGGGGGTGGGCTTCGGCTTCGGCTTCTCGATGGTCATCGACCCGGCGAAGTACGGGGTCCTCGCGAACGTGGGCGACTACACCTGGGGCGGCGCGGCCTCGACGGCTTTCTACGTCGACCCGGTCGAGGACATTACCGTCAGCTTCTACACGCAGCTGCTGCCCTCGAGCACCCTGCCGATCCGCAACTACCTGCGCGCGCTGGTCAACCAGGCCCTCGTCGACTGAAAGAGGACCCTCGTGCCCCCCACCGCTCGCACGCTCGCGGCGGGACCCTGCACGAGGGCCGGCCGCTGAGGACTCTCGGCGCGGAGGGTCCCTAGAGGTAGCGGCGGTAGACCACCGTGGCGACCATCGCGGGCTTGGTGCTGCCCTCGACCTCCATCGTCACGCCGAGGTTCATGGTGATCCCGCCCTCGAACGGGGTGGCCGACTCCAGGGTGGCGCCGGCCCGCACCCGCGCGCCCACGGGCACCGGGGACGGGAAGCGCACCTTCTCGGTGCCGTAGTTGACCCCCATCCGGAAGCCGGTGATCTCCACGATCTGCGGCACGAGCGACGGGATCAGCGACAGGGTCAGGTAGCCGTGCGCGATCGGGCCGCCGAACGGGCTCTCCTTCTTCGCGCGCTCGGGATCGACGTGGATCCACTGGTGGTCACCGGTCGCCTCGGCGAACTGGTTCACCTGCTCCTGGGTGATCGTCACCCAGTCGCTGTGGCCCAGGTGCCGGCCGACCAGGCCCTGCACGCCCTCGATGCCCTCGACCGTCGTCTGCGCCATGGAAGTTCCCTCCGCTCGATCTGGTTCCCTTGACTCCACCACACGGGCCGGAGGGACGGAGGACGGGTTGCTGCGCCTGGGGGCCCTCGACGTGCCGGACGGCGGCCTCGTCGTCATGGCGATCGTCAACCGCACCCCTGACTCCTTCTACGACCGGGGCGCCACCTACGAGCTGGCCGCGGCGGTCGAGCGGGTGGACCGGGTGGTGGCCGAGGGCGCGGACATGGTCGACGTCGGGGGCGTGAAAGCGGCTCCGGGCGAGGACGTCGACGCCGTCGAGGAGATCCGCCGGACGGTCGACCTGGTGGCTGCCATCCGCGCCACCCACCCGCGACTGCCGATCTCGATCGACACCTGGCGGGCGGAGGTGGCGAAGGAGGCCCTGGCCGCCGGGGCGGACGTCGTCAACGACGCGTGGGGCGGGGTGGACCCCGGGCTCGCCGGCGTGGCGGCCGAGGCGGGCGCCGGGATCGTCTGCACGCACGCCGGCGGCCTGCCCCCGCGGACCCGCCCCCACCGGGTGGCCTACGCCGACGTGGTCGCCGACATCGTGGCCCGGACGACGGCGCTCGCGGAGGCCGCCGTGCGGGCCGGGGTGGACCGGGATCGGGTGCTGGTGGACCCCGGGCACGACTTCGGCAAGAACACCCGGCACTCGCTGGAGGCCACCCGCCGGCTCGGTGAGCTGGTGGCGACGGGCTGGCCGGTGCTCGTGGCGCTGTCGAACAAGGACTTCGTCGGGGAGACCCTCGACGTCCCCCTGGAGGAGCGGCTCACCGGCACCCTGGCCGCCACCGCGGTCAGCGCCTGGCTGGGGGCACGGGTGTTCCGCGCGCACGACGTCGCCGCCACCCGCCAGACGCTCGACATGGTCGCCTCCATCAGCGGCGACCGCCCACCGGTCCGCACCGTCCGCGGCCTCGCTTGAGCTATCTGTACAGAAAGCTCCGGTGTCCCCCGTCCGCTTTCTGTACCGGAAGCGCAGACCTGGCCGGGCACCGGGGCCGGGTCTAGCCTGCGCGCCGTCGGAGCCAGGTCGAGTCCGGAGGTGGGACGTGAGTGGTCGGGTCGTGCACTTCGAGATCCCGTTCGACGACGGGGACCGTGCCCGGAGCTTCTACAAGGACGTCTTCGGCTGGCAGCTCATGGAGATGCCGGAGATGAGCTACACGCTGGTGACGACGGGCCCGAGCGGGGACGCCGGCCCGACGGAGCCCGGCTTCATCAACGGCGGCATGCTCTCGCGGGAGATGAGCGCGACCGGCGGACCGGTCGTGGTCGTCGACGTGGAAAGCATCGACGGCGCGCTGGAGCGGATCGCCGGTCTCGGGGGTTCCACCGTCGTCGGGAAGACCCCGGTCGGCGAGATGGGCTTCGCCGCCTACTTCACCGACCCCGAGGGCAACGTCGTCGGCCTCTGGGAGACCGCCCGGCCGAGCTGAGCCCGGGCGCCGCCCGCACGTCGGGGCCGCCGTCCTCACGCTGCAGCGTGCGGACGGCGGCCACACGGTGCGGACGGCGACCACCCGCTCGCTAGCGTCGCGGCATGGCCGCCACCGGGTTCCACACCGCCGACGAGCTCAACGCCCTCCTGCCGGGCACGCTGCCCGGACTGCTGGGCCTGGTGGTCACCGCGCACGAGCCGGGCCGGCTCGATGCCGCCCTCGACGTGCGCCCCGAGCTCCTGGCGCCCAACGGCTACCTGCACGCGGCCACGGTGATCGGCCTCGCCGACACCGCCTGCGGCCTGGCCACCCGGGCGCTGCTGCCCGAGGGGTCGACCGGGTTCACCACCGTGGAACTGAAGTCGAACTTCCTCGGCACCGCGCGGGAGGGACGGATCACGACCGCGGCCACCAACGTCCACGCCGGGCGCACCACCCAGGTCTGGGACGCCGTGGTCACGAACGCCGCAACCGGGAAGACCATCGCGCTGTTCCGCTGCACGCAGTCGGTGCTCTGGCCCCGCTAGCCCACAGGGCCAGGCCCTGCTACCGAACGAGCGAACTCACCGGTAACCCCCTTGTGGTGGCCGACACGCCAGGTGTGAGACTGGCGCCACACCAGCACTGAGGAGGAGCACCCGTGGCCCTGGCCAGCCCGTATCCCGATGTCGAGATCCCGAACGTGTCGGTGCCGGACTTCGTCCTGGCCGCCGGCAAGGAGCGCCCCGATGCGCCGGCGCTCATCGACGGCCTCAAGGGCGACGTCATCACGCACGGCCAGCTCGCGGCCTACGTCGACCGCGTCGCCGCGAACCTGCACGCCCGCGGTTTGCGCAAGGGCGACGTCGTCGCGGTGTTCTGCCCGAACACGCCGTGGTTCCCCGTGGTCTTCCACGGCATCGCCGCGGCCGGCTGTGTGATGAGCCCGATCAACTCGCTCTACACGCCCGACGAGATCGCGTTCCAGCTCAAGGACTCCGGCGCGAAGATCCTCGTCACCATCTCGCTGTTCATGGACCGGGCGGGAGCGGCGGTCGAGAAGTCCCCGGTCGACGAGGTCATCGTCCTCGACGGCATGGAGGGCCACGCCAACCTGTTCGACCTCCTGGGGGCCGACGCGCCCTCGGTGCAGGCCGACATCGACCCGGCCACCGACCTGGTCACCCTGCCGTACTCCAGCGGCACCACCGGCCTGCCCAAGGGCGTCATGCTCACCCACCGCAACCTGGTGGCGAACGTGTCACAGTGCCGGCCGCTGATCAAGCTCGGCGAGGACGAGCGGATCATCGCCGTCCTGCCGTTCTTCCACATCTACGGCCTCACCGTGCTGATGAACCAGGGCCTGGCCTGGGGCGGCGCGGTGGTCACCCTGCCCCGGTTCGACCTCGAGGACTTCCTGCGCACCATCCAGGACCACAAGATCACGCGCGCGTTCGTCGCCCCGCCGATCCTGCTGGCCCTGGCCAAGCACCCGATGGTCGACCAGTACGACCTGTCGTCGCTGACCTCGATCCTGTCGGGCGCCGCGCCGCTGGACGAGCAGCTGGCGCTGGCCGCCCAGGACCGGCTGCGCAGGGGCGCCGGCACCGGCGTCACCGTGGCCCAGGGCTACGGCATGACCGAGCTGTCGCCGGTGTCGCACACCACCCCGGACCCGGGCGCCGAGCCGCCGGGCTTCAGCGGCCAGGTCCCCAAGGGCTCGGTCGGCTTCGCGATCCCCAACACCGAGTGCCGGCTGGTCGACCCGGGCACCGGCGAGGACGCCGCCCCGGGCGAGCGGGGCGAGCTGTGGATCCGCGGCCCGCAGGTCATGAAGGGCTACCTCAACAACGAGAAGGCCACGCGCGAGACCGTCGACGAGGACGGCTGGCTGCACACCGGCGACGTGGCGATCGTCGACGAGAACGGCTGCTACACCGTCGTCGACCGGGTCAAGGAGCTGATCAAGTACAAGGGCTACCAGGTGGCCCCGGCCGAGCTCGAGGCCGTGCTGCTCGGCCACCCGGAGATCGCCGACGCCGCCGTCATCGGGGTGCCGGACAAGGAGAGCGGCGAGGAACTGCCGAAGGCGTTCGTCGTCCGCGCGCCGGGCTCGGCGCTCTCCGAGGAGGCGGTCATGGCCTACATGGCGGAGAAGGTCGCCCCGCACAAGAAGATCCGGTTCGTCGAGTTCATCGACACGGTGCCGAAGTCGGCCGCCGGGAAGATCCTGCGCAAGGACCTCAAGGCCCGCGCCTGAGCCCTGGGGCCGCGAT
>NZ_JBHUHP010000014.1:31217-81318 GCF_042682525.1 Blastococcus deserti | reverse complement strand
CCGGACAACGTCGTCCGGGGGTTCCGGCGCCATGATCGTTACCGGGGTCGCTAGGTTCGGCCCATGCGTGCGGTGACCGTGAGCGAGCCCGGTGGCCCGGAGGTGCTCACCTGGGCGGAGGTTCCCGATCCGGTGTGCGGCCCGGGCGAGGTCGTCGTCGACATCGCGGCGACCGCCGTCAACCGGGCCGACCTGCTGCAGCGCCAGGGCCTCTACCCGCCGCCGAAGGGGGCCAGCGAGATCCTCGGCCTCGAGTGCAGCGGCGTGATCAGCGAGGTGGGTTCGGGCGTTCCCGGCTGGTCGGTCGGCGACGAGGTGTGCGCGCTGCTGGCCGGCGGCGGTTACGCCGAGCGGGTCGCCGTCCCCGCCGGGCAGCTGCTCCCGCGGCCGGCCGGCGTCGAGCTGGCCACCGCGGCCGCGCTGCCCGAGGTCACGTGCACCGTCTGGTCCAACGTCTTCCAGCTCGCCGGGCTGAAGCGCGGCGAGAGCTTCCTCGTGCACGGCGGGTCCAGCGGCATCGGCACGATGGCCATCCAGCTCGCCGCCCGCGCGGGCGCCCGGGTGTTCACCACCGCCGGGACGGCGGCCAAGCTCGACGTCTGCCGGGAGCTCGGCGCCGAGGTGGGCATCAACTACCGCGACGAGGACTTCGTCGCGCGGGTGAAGGAGGCCACCGGGGGTCGCGGGGTCGACGTGGTCCTCGACAACATGGGCGCCGCGTACCTGGGCCGCAACGTCGACGCGCTGGCCGTCGGCGGTCGGCTGGTGATCATCGGCATGCAGGGCGGCACGAGGGGCGAGCTCGACATCGCCAAGCTGCTGGGCAAGCGAGCGTCGGTGCACGCCACCGCGCTGCGCTCCCGGCCGGCGACCGGCCCGGGCGGCAAGGCCGACATCGTGGCCGCCGTGCGGCACGACGTCTGGCCCGACGTGGAGCGGGGCGTCGTCCGGCCGATCGTGGACCGTCGGCTGCCGATGTCGCGGGCCGCCGAGGCGCACGCCGTGGTGGAGGCCAGCGAGCACATCGGCAAGGTCCTGCTGCTGCCCCAGGACTGACCGGCGGCGGGGTCAGACGTCGACGCGCACCAGCGGCCGGCCGTCGTCCCCGAGCAGCAGGATCTCCGACAGGGACGACGGCGCCACCTCGGTCCACCCCCGCCACGACGCCTCCCCCGGCCGCGACGCGGTCCACTCCCCCGCCGGGTGCCGGTCGCCCTCGCGGTCCACCACCACGAGGGCGCAGACCTGGCCGACCGCCAGCCCGGCGACCGTGATGTCGAGCGCGCTGCCCTTCCCCGCCGCGCTCGCGGTCACCGTGAGCTGGAACCGCCCGGACGACGCCGTCCACGTCCGGTCCTCGTCGCGCAGCGCCCACACCGCGCCGCCGGCGCCCGCCCCGAGGACGACGGCCACCGCGGCCGCGGCCAGCCACACGCGCGTCCTGGTCGTACGGCGCTCGGGGCGACGCCGCACGGCCGCGGCCACCCGGTCGAAGAGCTCGGGCGAGGGCGTGACCCGGACCGACGCCAGGTCCTCCGGGTGCACGCGGTCGAGCAGCGGGGGCAGCGGCCGCAGCTCGGCCAGCTCGGTGGCGCACGTCCGGCACCCGGCGACGTGCTGCTCGACCCGCCGCCGCTCGTCAGGGGACAGGGCGCCGAGGACGTAGCCGCCGAGTTCCGGCGTCCGGGAGCACGTCACGTCGTCACCCCCCGCTCGGCGAGGGCGAGCTTGAGGGCACGCAGGGCGTAGTAGCAGCGCGACTTCACCGTGCCGGGCGGGACGCCGAGGACCTGCGCGGCCTCGGCGACGCTGCGCCCGCGGTAGTAGGTCTCGACGATCACGGCACGGTGCTCCCGCGAGAGCGCGTCGAGGGCATCGGTGACGACGATCCGGTCCAGCGTCGCGTCCAGCTCGTCGAGTGCCGGGACGGTGGCCAGCGCCGCGTCGCCGGCCTCCGGCGGCCGCGCGCGCCGGGCCCGGTGGGCGTCGATGGCCAGCCGCTGCGCCACCGTGAACAGCCACGGCCGGACCGGGCCGGCGTTCTCGTCCAGCCGGTCCAGGTGCTGCCAGGCGCGCACGAGGGTCTCCTGCACGATGTCCTCGGCCCGGGCCCGGTCGCCACCGGTGAGACGCAGGGCGTAGGCCAGCAGCACCGCGGCGTGCCCGTCGAAGAGCGCGCGCAGGCCGTCCTCGGGGGAGCTGTCCGCGCGCCCGCCCACCCGGCGCGTCCTCGCCGGACGGGCGTCGGGCGGACCCATGCTGCGACCTCCCTGGCGGCGGGTCAGTAGCCCGGCGCCGGCGCGCTGCCGCTCTCCGCGCCCGGGGTACCGGTGATCCTGGCGCCGTCCGGGCCGACGACCCACCACACACCCTGCACCCCCTGGCCGGTGGTGTCACCGGGCTCCGCGTCGCCGGCGAACAGGTACAGCGGCCACCCGTCGAGGGTCACCTGCAGCGTGCCGTCGTCCCGCTCGATCGTGCCGACGTCGCCGGTGACGCCGTCGACGGCCGGCGCCGCCTCCTCCGACGTGACCGGGGGCCAGTTGTCCAGGCAGGCGCCGGTGCAGGCGCTGGACCCGGCGCCGGCGGTGTCGCGGTCGAAGACGTAGACGGTGCGGCCCTGACCGTCGACCACGATCTCGCCCAGGTCGCTGTCAGCGGTGGCGAGCACGGCGTCCGGGGCGCTCGCCGATGTCTCGTCGCGCGGTTCCCCCGTGGAACCGCCCGAGCCGCCGTCGTCCGAACCACAGCCGGTCGCCAGCAGGACACCGAGGACCACCGCGGTGGTCCGGAGCGAGATGGTGCGCACGGCGGAGCCCCTTCCTGCGCGGGGGACCGGCGGGCCGGCCGGCCCCGTCCCTCCCGTTCACGTGCCGGGACGCCCCCCGGTTCAACCCACGCCGCAGCCGACGTCGGCCGGGAGGCAGGATGGGGGCATGACTGCACCGGAACACGGCAGCGAACGCCCCCAGCAGGTCGTCGTGGTCGGCCCCGACGGGCGGCCGGTCGGCACGATGCCCATGCCGCACGGCGCGGCGCAGGACGACGACGGGAGCGACGGCCCGCTCAGCGTCGGCGAGATGGTCGAGCAGCCCGCGAAGGTCATGCGGATCGGCACGATGATCAAGCAGCTGCTGGAGGAGGTCCGGGCCGCGCCGCTGGACGACGCCAGCCGCAACCGGCTCCGCGACGTCCACGCCGCGTCGATCCGGGAGCTGGAGGAGGGGCTGGCGCCGGAGCTGCGCGAGGAGCTCCAGCGCATCACCCTGCCCTTCAGCGAGGGGGAGACACCGTCGGACGCCGAGCTGCGCATCGCGCAGGCCCAGCTGGTGGGCTGGCTGGAGGGCGTCTTCCACGGCATCCAGACGGCGCTGTTCGCGCAGCAGATGGCCGCCCGTGCGCAGCTCGAGGAGATCCGCCGCAGGGCGCTGCCCGGCGGCCACACGGCGGCTCAGCAGCCGGACTTCCGTCCCGGCGGCGGCCAGTACCTCTGACTCCCGCCGGGCTCGGGCGGGGCAGGGTCACAGGGCGGCGAGGAAGGCGGCGACGCCGTCGTCGTCGTTCGTGCCGGTGACGTCGGTGGCGACGGCCATGAGGTCGGGATGGGCGTGCGCCATCGCCACGGCCCGGCCGCCGGCCGCCCGCACCCACTCGAAGGCGGCGATGTCGTTGGGCATGTCCCCGAAGACGACGACGTCCTCCGGGCCGACGCCGTACCGGGCGGCCACCGTCGCCAGGCCGGAGGCCTTGGTGACCCCGGGCGCCGAGATCTCGGCGAGGGCGTCGGTCGAGGAGTGGGTGACTGTGGCGCGGTCGCCGACGACGTCCTCCACGAGCGCGACGAACTCGTCCCGCGGCAGCGTCTCGTGGCGGGCCAGCAGCTTGGCGACCGGCTGGGCCACCAGCTCGTCGAGCGACGCCTCCGCCACCCCGGGGGCGTCGACGTCCCACCGCGGTCGGTAGATGGGCTCGTGCCGGAACTCCAGCCCGTACTCGACCGCGAACCAGGTGTCGGGGCGGCGCCGGCGCAGCTCGGTCGTGACCGACTCGAGGACGTCGGGCTGCAGCGGCTCCTCCGCGATGATCTCGAACCGCTCCAGGTCGAGGAGGACCGCGCCGTTGCAGCAGACCGCCGTCCCGTGACCCAGCACCTCACGGATCCGTCGCATCCAGCGCGGTGGCCGGCCGGTGGCCAGGACGACGGGGACGCCGTCCGCGCGCCAGCGTTCCAGCTCGGCCACCGTGGCGTCGCTGACCGTGTCGTCCCAGCGCAGGAGGGTGCCGTCCATGTCGCTGGCGATCAGCCGGGGCCTCCAGTCAGACATCGCGCTGCCGGTCACACATCGGCGAGGACCGCCTCGAGATAGCGGGCGACGCCGTCGGCGTCGTGGCCGCTGGTGACCCCGGTCGTCGCCGCACGGACGGCGGGGTGGGCGTTGGCGACGGCGATCGCGCGCCCGCCGGCCTGGGTGACCGCGGCGATCATCGGCAGGTCGTTCGGCATGTCGCCGAAGGTGAGGACGTCGCCGAAGCCGACCCCGTAGCGCTCCAGCGCGACGGCCAGCCCGGTGGCCTTCGTGATGCCCGGTGGGAGCACCTCGATGAAGCCGAGCCCGGCGTGGGTGACCTCGGCGTCGGCCGGGTCGACGACGCTCTTCGCCCGGGCCAGCAGCTCGTCCTGCCCCAGCGTGGCCGAGCGCAGGAAGACCTTCAGGACGGCCCCGGTGGGCAGGACCTCGTGCCTCGGGAGCAGGTGGGCCGGCTCGGGGTAGGGCCAGTCGAACCCGTGCTGCACCCGGAGCGGCCCGAAGACCTCGCTCTGCTCGGCCGCGTCCTCCACGGCGACGATCAGTTCCCCGGCCACGGCCTCGATCCGCTCGATGACCGCCTGTGCCCGCTCCCGCGGCAGCCCCACCGTGCGGAGCACCTCGTTCCGCTCCAGGTCGACGACGAACCCGCCCTGGGCGAGGACGGCGATGCCGCGGTCGTCGAGCGCTACGCGGACGCTGTCGAGCAGGCGGGGGCCGCGGCCGGTCACGCCGACGACGGGGATGCCGGCGTCCCAGCAGGCCTCCAGCGCGGCGCGGGTGCGCGGACTCACCTCGCCGGCGGAGTCGAGCAGGGTGCCGTCGAGGTCGGTGGCGATCAGCTTGGGCCGCCACGAGCCCAGCACGGAGTCGCCCAGGTCGATCACACGGTCGGCATCGGGCAGGGCGCCGTAGGACTTGAGGACCTTCGGCCGGCCTCCGCTCATGCGGCGGGCGGCGGGACGGGCGCGGTCAGCGTCATCCCGGGGGTGAGGGCCTCGACTCCGCCGAGCCAGGGACGCAGCGCCACGGGCACGTGGACGGAGCCGTCGGCGCGCTGGTGCACCTCGAGCAGGCAGGCGATCGTCCGGGCGATGGCGCAGAGCGTGCCGTTGAGCGTCGCCGCCGTCTGTGGCTTCCCGTCGGCGTCGCGGTACCGGATGCCGAGGCGCCGGGCCTGGAACGTGGTGCAGTCCGACGTCGAGGTGAGCTCGCGGTAGGTGCCCTGGCTGGGGAACCACGCCTCGATGTCGTACTTGCGGGTCGCGCTGGTGCCCAGGTCGCCGGCGGCGATGTCGACCACCCGGTAGGGCAGCTCGAGCGCCTGGAGGAACTCCTCCTCCCACGCCAGCAGCCGCAGGTGCTCGGCCTGGGTCTCCTCCGGCCGGCAGAAGCTGAACATCTCCACCTTGTCGAACCAGTGCACCCGGATGATCCCGCGGGTGTCCTTGCCGTAGGAGCCGGCCTCCCGGCGGAAGCAGGACGACCAGCCGGCGTAGCGGCGGGGGCCCGCCGACAGGTCGAGCACCTCCCTGGCGTGCATGCCGGCCAGCGCCACCTCGGAGGTGCCCACGAGGTACAGGTCGTCGCGCTCGACGCGGTAGACCTCCTCGTCGTGCTCGCCGAGGAAGCCGGTGCCCTCCATCGCCTCCGGCTTGACCAGCGCGGGAGCGATGACGGGGGTGAAGCCGGCGGCGACGGCCAGGCTGATGGCTGCCTGGGCCAGCGCGAACTCCAGGAGGGCCCCCGGGCCGGTGAGGAAGTAGAACCGGGCGCCGGAGACCTTCGCGCCCCGCTCCATGTCGATGGCGCCGAGCGTCTCGCCGATCTCGATGTGGTCGCGGACGGGGAAGTCGTAGGCGGGCACCTCGCCGACGGTGCGCATCGTCACCGCGTCGTCCTCACCCCCGGGCGGGACCTCGTCGGCGACCACGTTCGGGATCTTGAGGTGGACCTCGCGCAGGGCGGCGTCGGCGGCGCGCTGCGCGTCCTCGGCCTCCTTGACCTCGGCGGCCAGGGCCTTGGCCCGGTCGAGCACGGCGGGCCGCTCCTCCGGCGTCGCCTTCTTCACCGCCTGGGAGGCGCTCTTCTGCTCCGCGCGCAGGTCATCGGCCCGCTTGACCGCCTCGCGGCGGGCGGCGTCGGCCTTCAGCAGTTCGTCGACGAGGGACTCGTCGGCGCCCCGTGCCCGCTGGCTGGCACGGACGACGTCGGGGTTCTCGCGCACGAGTCGGAGGTCGATCACCCCCTGATCGTAGGTGGGGCGCCGCGGGAGCCGCCTCGCCCGAGCTCCTCGCGGGACGCCGAGCAGTGCCGCGACGGCCGCTACGACCCGGCCGGCCTCCCCGGCAGGGCGGACGGCGGCGCGGCCACCTCGGGGACGCGACCACCCAGGGAACGCGAGCACCTCGCGGACGCGACCTCCGTGCTGGCCGCTGCCGCGGCCTTTCCCGGTGCGACCTGGGGGAGGTGCGCCGCACGCTCTGCCTCTGCCCACCACGGTGGGCAGAGGCAGAGCTCCCACGGAAGACTCTCCGAGCCGTCCGGGGGGCGGGACCGTGCGGATCCACCGGTGCCGGAAGTCTTTGCGGGACAATGCGGTCATGCGTTTCCTCGGGGATGTCCGCCCCGCCCACGACCTCACCTACGCCGACGTCTTCATGGTCCCGAACCGGTCGGCCGTCGGTTCCCGGCTCGAGGTGGACCTGACCACGCCGGACCGGGTGGGGACGACCATCCCGGTCGTCGTGGCCAACATGACCGCGATCTCCGGACGGCGGATGGCCGAGACGGTGGCTCGCCGCGGCGGCCTGGCGGTCCTGCCGCAGGACATCCCGGTGGACGTCGTCAGCGAGGTCGTGTCGTGGATCAAGGCGCGGCACCCCGTCTACGACACCGCCATCACGCTCGCCCCCACGTCCACGGTCGGTGAGGCACTGGCCCTGCTCACCAAGCGGGCGCACGGCATCGTGGTCGTGGTCGAGGACGGTTCCCCCGCCGGCGTCGTCACCGACGGGCAGTGCCAGGGCGTGGACCGCTTCACCCAGCTCTCGCAGGTCATGACGGCCGAGCCCCTCACCATCCCGGCCGGCACGGACCTGCCGAAGATCTTCGACGTGCTCTCCGGCGAGCGGGTGAGCGCCGCCCCGGTCGTCGAGGGCGACCGCCTCGTCGGCGTGATCACCCGCAAGGGCGCCCTCCGGTCGGCGCTCTACACCCCCGCGGTCAACGCCGAGGGCCACCTGCTCACCTCCGCCGCGGTCGGCATCAACGGCGACGTGGTCGGCAAGGCGGCCGCGCTGCTCGCGGCCGGGGTCGACGTCCTCGTCGTGGACACCGCGCACGGGCACCAGGAGAAGGCCGTCGAGGCCGTGCGGGCCGTGCGCTCGGTGGCCGGGGTGACCCCCGTCGTCGCCGGCAACGTGGTGACCGCCGACGGGACCCGCGACCTGGTCGAGGCCGGCGCCGACGTCGTCAAGGTGGGCGTCGGCCCCGGGGCCATGTGCACCACGCGGATGATGACCGGCGTCGGCCGGCCGCAGTTCTCCGCCGTGGAGGAGTGCGCGGCGGCCGCCCGGGAGCTGGGCAAGCACGTGTGGGCCGACGGCGGCGTCCGCCACCCCCGCGACATCGCGCTCGCGCTGGCCGCCGGCGCGGCCAACGTGATGGTCGGTTCCTGGTTCGCCGGCACCTACGAGTCCGCCGGCGACATCCACGACGACGGGTCCGGCCGGCTCTACAAGGAGTCGTTCGGCATGGCCTCGGCCCGGGCCGTGAAGGCCCGGACGTCGTCCCAGTCGGGGTTCGACCGCGCCCGCGCCGGGCTGTTCGAGGAGGGCATCTCGTCGTCCCGGATGTACCTGGACCCGGCCCGGCCCGGCGTCGAGGACCTCGTCGACCAGATCGTCGCCGGGGTGCGCTCCTCGTGCACGTACGCGGGCGCGCGGACGATCGACGAGCTCCACGAGCGCGCCGTGCTGGGGGTGCAGAGCTCGGCCGGCTACGAGGAGGGCCGGCCGCTGCCGACCTCCTGGTGAAGGCCACCCAGTTGCAGGCACTGCCGCGGGAGCGGTTCGAGGAGCTGGTCGCCGACGCCCTGGACGAGGTGCCGCCCGACCTGATGCGGCTGATGAACAACGTCGTCGTCCTCGTCGAGGACCGCAATCCCGACGAGCCCGATCTGCTGGGCCTCTACGAGGGATTCGCGCTGACCGAGCGCGGCTGGCAGTACGGCGGCGAGCTGCCCGACCGGATCATGATCTACCGCGAGGCCATCTGCGACATCTGTGAGACCGAGGACGACGTCGTCGAGGAGGTCACGATCACCGTCGTCCACGAGATCGCGCACCACTTCGGCATCGACGACGACCGCCTCCACGACCTCGGCTGGGCCTGAATCGCAGCTTCCGGTACGGAAAGCGGGCGGTCCCCGCTCAGCTTCCGGTACGGAAAGCCGGAAAGGCCGGGCGGGTAGCGTTGGACGACGTGCCCGACGACATCGCGTCAGCGACCGGCAAGCTGCCGATCAAGATGCTGCACGACCGCATCCTGGTCGCGCTGCGCAAGGAGGACGGCGACCGACGCTCCAGCGGCGGCATCCTGATCCCCGCGACCGCGCAGGTGGCCAAGCGCCTGGTCTGGGGCGAGGCCCGCGGGGTCGGCGCCTCGGTGCGGCAGGTGAAGGTCGGCGACCAGGTCCTCTTCTCCCCCGAGGACCAGCACGAGGTCGAGGTGCACGGCGAGGACCTGATCATCCTGCGCGAGCGCGACGTGCACGCCGTCGCCGCCGAGCGCATCGAGGAGTCCACCGGCCTCTACCTCTGAGGCCGCCACCACCGTGCGCCGACCGTGGTGATGGGCGGCCACGAGCACGATCAGCGCACATCCACCCGGGCAGCCGGAGCCGCGGGTGCCTGCGTCAGGTCTCGCATCCACCAGGCGTCCGCGAGCTGAAGGACCTCCGGACGATCGGTCGGGTTCCACCCCTTGCGACACACTGACGTCTCGACCGACGAGCTGATCGACGACGGAGGACCACCCCATGCCGCGCGCCCGCTCGACAGCCCGGTGGGTCCTGCCGGCGCTCGTCCTGCTCGTCTGGCTCGGGAGCGCGGGACCCCTGTCGGCCCTCGGCGCGCAGCTGACCGACCTGCAGGAGAACGACATCGCCGCGTTCCTGCCCGACAGCGCCGAGTCGACCCGCGTGCAGGAACTGCAGGGCGGGTTCCAGCCCGTCGAGTCCATCCCCGCCGTGCTGCTGTGGGAGGACACCGACGGCCTCGACGAGGCCGGCCTCACCGCCATCGGCGAGCGGCTGCGCGCCGCCACGGAGGTCGCGGAGGCGGCCGGCGCGCTCGCCGCGCCCCCGACCCCCCTGATCCCCGCCGAGGACGGCGAGGCGGTCCAGGCCTTCCTCCCCCTCGAACCGGACCTGAGCAACGACCTGCTCCCGGTCGTGGAGGATCTCCGCGCGGCGATCGAGCTCGACGGCACGGATTCGTTCGTCACGGGGCCGGCCGGCATCTTCGCCGACTTCTCCGCCGTCTTCGAGGGCATCGACGGGTTGCTGCTGCTCGCCGCCTTCGGCGTCGTCCTCATCATTCTGCTGGTCGTCTACCGCAGCCCGCTGCTGCCGCTGCTGGTCATCGGGACCGCCGGTCTCGCCCTGACCGCCGCCAACGCGCTCGCCTACCTGCTGGCCGACGCCGGCGTCATCACCGTGAACGGGCAGAGCCAGGGCATCGCCGCGATCCTCGTCGTCGGCGCCGCCACGGACTACGGGCTCCTGCTGGTGGCGCGCTTCCGCGAGGAGCTGCGGCGCGAGGAGTCGAAGTACGCCGCCATGCGCACGGCACTGCGCCGGTCGTGGGAGCCGATCGTCGCCTCGGGGGCCACCGTCGTCCTCGGCGTGCTCTGCCTGCTGCTGTCCGACCTCGGGTCCAACCGTGGCCTCGGCCCGATCTCGGCGGTCAGCGTCGTCCTCGCCGTCCTCGCCGCCCTGAGCTTCCTGCCGGCGGCCCTGCTCCTGCTCGGCCGCGCCGCCTTCTGGCCGTTCCGCCCGAACTACGGCAGCGAGCCGCGGCGCGGCGGCGGCTGGCAGGCGGTGGCCCGGCTGGTGGGCCGCCGTCCTCGCCGGGTGCTGGGCGCAAGCCTCGCCGCCCTGATCGCCGCCGCGGTCTTCGCCCCCACCTACGAGGCCGAGGGCATCGCGATCTCCGACGTCATCCAGGGCGAGTCCAACGGGGTCGACGGGCAGGAGGCGCTGGCCCGGCACTTCGAGGCGGGCACCGCGAGCCCGACGATCATCGTCACGCCCGAGGAGACGTGGCCCGAGGTGGCCGAGGTGGCCGCGGCGACCGACGGCGTCGCCTCGGTGGTCCCGTACGTCGGCCCGCAGCCGGTGCCCTTCGCGCCGCCGGTCGTCGTCGACGGCCTCGTGCGGCTCGACGCCACGCTGGACGTGCCGCCGGACAGCACCGAGGCCAACGAAGCGGTGCAGGAGCTGCGGACGGCGCTCGACGACGCCGACCCCGAGGCGATCGTCGGCGGGGAGACCGCCGCCAACCTCGACGCCCGCGAGAGCGCGGCCCGCGACCTCGGGGTGATCATCCCAAGCGTCCTGGCGGTCATCCTCGTCGTGCTCGGGCTGCTGCTGCGCTCGCTCGTGGCGCCCGTCCTCCTGGTCGCGACGGTGGTGCTCAGCGTCGGGGCGACGGTCGGCGTGGCCGCGCTGCTGTTCGAGAGCGTGTTCGGCTTCCCGGGCAGCGACCCGACGATCCTGCTGATCGCCTTCGTGTTCCTCGTCGCGCTCGGGATCGACTACAACATCTTCCTGATGACCAGGGCCCGGGAGGAGTCCGCCCGCCACGGCACCCGCGACGGGGTGCTGCGCGCGCTGGCGGTGACCGGTGGTGTCATCACCTCCGCCGGGCTGGTGCTGGCGGCGACCTTCGGCGCGCTCGCCGTCCTGCCGGTGCTGTTCCTCGCGCAGGTGGCGTTCCTGGTCGGCTTCGGCGTGCTGCTGGACACCTTCGTCGTCCGGTCGCTGGTCGTGCCGGCCGCCGTGGCGATCATCGGCGACCGCGTCTGGTGGCCCAGCCGGCTGGCGAAGGGACCGGCGGGCGCCCGGCCGGAGCGGGAGCTCGAGCGGGTCTGAGCCCGGTCGATCATCGGCGCGTGGCCGGCCGCTCCCGCGTGTCGACCAGCTGGAGGCCGATGATCAACCGGGTGAGGCCCCGGCGCGGATCCCGGCCAGCCATGCCTCGGCCTCGGCGAACGCCGCATCGGCGGCCGTCCCGGGCACCGGCTTGTTCTCCCGGCCGTCGGCCCGGGCGTAGGAGCCGAGGAAGCGGACGTCGTCGCAGACCCGGTGCAGCGCGGCCAGCGCCTCCCCCACCCGCCGGTCGGCGACGTGCCCCTCGCAGTCGAGGGAGAAGGAGTAGACGCCCAGGCGCTCCCGGGTGGGCCGCGACTCGATGCGGGTCAGCGAGATCCCCCGCACGGCGAACTCGCTCAGCAGGTCCAGCAGCGCGCCGGTGCGGTCCCCCACCACGGCCACCAGCGAGGTCTTGTCGTTGCCCGTGGGCGCCGGGAGGGCACCGGAGGGCTCGACCAGGACGAACCGGGTGACGGCTCCCGGGCGGTCGGCGACGTCCTCGACCAGCGCCGCCAGCCCGTAGCGCTCGGCGGCGATCGGTGCGCAGACGGCGGCGTCGTACTGCCCGGCCGCGACCGCCTCGGCGGCCCCCGCGGTGGACGACGTGGGCAGCGGGACGACGCCCGGCAGCAGCTCCGCGAGCCGGCCGGCCGTCTGCGCGAGGGCGTGCGGATGGCTGGCCAGCGAGCGCACGTCGGCCAGCTCCGTGCCGGGCCGGACGGCGAGCACGAACGACACGTCGAGGAAGACCTCGCGGGTGATCACCAGCGGCCGGCCGTCGGCCAGCCCGTCCATCGTCGCCGGGACCGAGCCCTCGACGGAGTTCTCCATCGGCACCAGCGCGGCGTCCGCGTCCCCCGAACGGACGGCGGCCAGAGCCGCAGGGACACTCGGCTGGGGGTACCTCGCTCCCTCCGAGGAGGCAACGGCGGTCCGGAGCGCCGCCTCGGCGAAGGTACCCTCGGGCCCGAGATAGGCGAACCGCGTCGGAGACGTACTGGAGAGCTTCCCGGGCATCCGACGAGGGTAGTGCGGGCGGGTCGGAGCAGGTGTCCGGCCCGGGGGAACTGCCTCGTCACCGGCAGCCCCGGCCGCGCGACGGCTGGCCGACCCGTCCATGGAGGGAGCACGTGAGTCCCAGCCCGGCCCGTGTCGCCCCGGACGACCTCTCGACCGTGCTGTGGCGCCTGCTGGACGCCAGCTCCCGGGACGACTCCACCACCTTCGTCACGGTGCTCGACGACGTCGGGGACGCCTTCGCGGGCTCCACCGACGCGCGGTGGACGGCGTGGGGGCGTGCGCTCGCCGCCCGCCGGGCCCTGATCGAGAGCGATCCGGAGGCGGCGGTCGAGGCGGTCTCCGCCGCGCGCGAGGCCCTCGACAAGTGCCCGCCGTCGGCGGAGTCCGCGCTGGCCCTCGCCTACCTGGCCCACGTCGAGGTCACGGCCGACCACTTCGACGCCGCGATGCTGCTCGCCGTCGACGCCAGCCTCCTCACCGAGGGCTCGACCGCGGGCGAGCCCTCCCGCGCCCTGCACCAGGCTCACCGGTGGCTGTCGCTGACCCTGTCGGGCCTGGACCTCGAGGAACTGGCCGTCTCCCACGCCGTCCGGGGCCACCGGATCGCCGCCGTGCTCCCCGACCTGGCCGACCAGTGGCAGCTGCTGCAGCTGTCGGCCCAGCAGCACGCCGAGCTGGCCCAGACCCTGCGCCGCCGGGGCGACACCGACCGCGCCCGCGCCCTGGCGACCGTCGCCATCGCCCAGGCCACCGAGGCGCGGGAGATGGCGTGGGAGCCCGACCCGGCCGACGCCGACCTGCTCGACGTCGTCCAGGCGTGGGCCCTGACCTGCACCGACGACCTCGACAGCGCGCTGGGTCCGCTGCGGCGGGTCCGCCGGCGGGTGCAGGAGCGCGGCGGCCTGTGGCTGCGCGGGTACACCGACCTGGTGCTCGCCCGGCTGCTGGTGCGGATCGCCCAGCGCGACGACGACGAGGAATTCGCCGAGGAGGCCACCGGGCTGCTCGTCGACGCGGCCGGTGCCTTCGTCGCGTCGGGCGACCGGCGCCGCTACCGGCAGTGCCTGCTGGAGCTGGGCCAGAACTCCGCCGACCTGGGCCGGCCGGCCGAGGCGCTGCACTGGCTGGAGGCCTACCGCGCCGACACCAGCCGGGCGCACTCCCGGGGCCGGGAGATGTGGGCGGAGATGTTCGTCCGCCGCAGCCGGCTCCGCGAGGCCGCGCGGCAGGCGGCCGTGCTGCGCCGGCACGCGCTCGAGGACCCGCTCACCGGGCTCGGCAACCGCCGCAGTGCCGAGCGGCGGCTGGGTGCGCTGCGGCTGGGCGAGGAACCGCTGTCGCTGGCGGTCGTCGACGTCGACCGGTTCAAGGAGGTCAACGACGACACCTCCCACACCCACGGCGACGCCGTCCTGCGCCGGGTGGCCGACCTGCTGCGCGAGCACAGCCGCACCGGTGACGAGGTGTACCGGTGGGCCGGTGACGAGTTCCTCGTCGTCCTGCCCGGCGCGACCGAGGCGCAGGCGGTCCTGGTGATGGAGCGGCTGCGGTCGGCGGTCGCCACGGCGGACTGGACCGATCTCCTCCCGGTGCCGGTGACCGTCAGCATTGGCGTGGCGACCGCGCCCACCGTCGAGGAGGGCGAGCCGGCGACCGTCGTGGGGTGGCGGGCGCTGTTCGACACCGCCGACCTGAACCTGTTTTCGGCCAAGCGCAGCGGCCGCAACCGGGTCCGGGCGCCCTCCGGGACACCCGGCGAGGAGCCGTCCACCGACGGCGGGGCGCCGGCGTGACGCGGTCCGCCTGGGGCGGGTGGGACGTGGTGGACGCGGGACGGCGCGTTCCCGAACATGTGCTCGACACCGGGACCGACTCCGTGCACAGTGCGCTCGTGCCGCCCGGAGCCCTGCATCATCGGGTGACCACCGCCCTGGCCAACTGGCAGCTCGACGACGCCGAGGAACTGCTCGCCGGTGTCGAGCGGGAACCGTCGCCCTACGTCGCCGCCGAGCCGGCCGACGGCGCCGCCGAGGCGACCCGCCCCTCGCTGGGCAAGGCTTGGGCCGACACCCTGCGGGCCGAGCTGCTCGTGCGCCGCCTCCGCGTCGCCGGCTTCACCCTCGTCGGCGACCCGGTGACCGCCGACTCGTCGTCGGAGGAGGCCCTCGACCTGCACGCCGGGGTGGCCGACCTCATCGAGGGCACCGGTGGGTCCGCTCCCGGGGAGGGCACCGACCCGCGCTCGGAGTCCGCCGCTCGGGCCGCGCTGGCCATCGCGCTGGTCCGGTCGGCGAAGGCGGCGTTCGACGCCTCCGACGACGACCTGCAGCGCGCCGCGGGCCTCGCCCGGCACGCACGGATCGAGCTGCTCTCCCGGCGCATCGACGCGGCCATGGACGAGGCGGTCGAGGCCGCCAGCCTGCTCGACCCCGTCCTGCCGCCGAGCGCCCTGCTGGTCGACACCCTCGGCACCCTCGCCGGCGTGCTCGCCGACCTCGAGCTGATGCCGCTGGCGCTGGACTACCAGCGGCGCGCGCACGAGGCGGCGAGAACCGCCGCCGCCGACCCCGGCGCGCTGGGCCCGGAGGCCGGTGATCCGGACGTGCTGGTCGCCACCACGGCGACCACGCTCGGCGAGCTGTGCGCGGAACTCGGCGAGGGTCTGCTGGACGACGGCGTGCCGGAGTCGGCCGAGCCGCACTTCGCCGAGGCCCGCACCCTCGCCGAGAAGGCCCTCGAGCTCTTCCCGCCGGACAGCCCCGGGATCGTGACCGCGCAGGTGGTGCACGGCTGGGCGCTCGTCGGGCTGGGCGAGCACGCCGCCGCCGTCGGCCCCCTGCGCGCCGCCGTCCGCATCACGTCGGCGACCGCCGACCGCGCGCAACTGGCCTCGGCGCAGCTCGCGCTGGGCCGCGCGTTGCGCCGGCAGGGCGACGTGGGTGAGGCCGACGAGCACCTGGTCTCGGCCCTCAACCTGGCCACCGAGCACGGCCTGCCCCGGCTGCGCCGGGCCGCCCTCCGCGAGCTGTGCACGCTGCACGCCGAGCTGGACGACGCCGGCCGGGCGCTGCCCTACCTGCAGGCCTACCTCGCCGACGAGCTGGACCGGGTGGACGAGCGGCGGACCCGCTGGGTGGAGCTGTTCGGCCGGCGCAAGAGCCTGCTGGAGACCGAGCGCGCCGCCGGCCAGCTCCGCCGGCAGGCCTACGAGGACCCGCTCACGCACCTGCCCAACCGGCGCTACGCCGAGGCCCGGCTGGACGGGCTGCTGTCCAGTGGCGCGGCTCCGGCGCTCGCCGTGGTCGACGTGGACCGGTTCAAGTCCATCAACGACGCCATCGGCCATCCGGGCGGCGACGCGGTTCTGCGCACCGTGGCGGAGCTGCTGATCGCCGGCGTCCGCGACACCGACGAGGTATGCCGGTGGGCCGGCGACGAGTACGTGATCCTGCTGCCCGACACCACGGCCGAGCAGGCCGAGCGGGCACTGGAGCGCACGCGCCGCAAGGTCGCGACCTACGACTGGGCGGAGCTGGGCCTCGACGTGCCGGTCACGATCAGCGTGGGGATCGCCTCCGCGGCCCGCGGCGACGACCGGCGGACGCTGTTCGCCGCCGCCGACGGCGTGCTCTACGACGCCAAGCGCAGCGGCCGTGACCGCGTCGTCCGGCTGTCCGGGGTGACCCAGACCCGGGCGCCGGGGTCCAGCCCGCTGGACGAGCTGTTCGGGCGCCCCCCGGCCAGCGCGCGCCCCGCGGAGGGGAACGCCACGGGCACCGGCGACGCGCTGGAGGCCGTCCCCGCGGAGGTCGCGGTCCCCGCCGCGGCGCCTGCCCCGCCCTCCGCCCGTCCGGAGCCCGAGGACGCGGCCGGGTTCGCACCGCTCCTCGTGGAGCGGCGCCCGGCCGACCCGCCGCTGGGCACGGGCAGCGCCACGGAGCCGCTGCTCGGTCCGCTACCGGCCCGGCCCGCGCCGGCCCCTGTCGCGGAGCCCGCCCCCGCCCGCCGCTCCGTGCCCGTGGTCGAGCCGGAGGTCGTCTGGGCCACCGGCCGCACCACCGAGCAGGTCCTCGCCCTGGTCCGGGAGGCCCGCCGGGAGCACCCCGACCGCCCGGTCCTCGTGCTGCGCGCCGCGGCCGAGACGCTGGTGGCGGTGGCCGGCGAGCACGACGCCTACACGACGATGGACGCGGCCGCGATGGCCGCGGCGGTCGGCCCCGTGCCCGAGCCGGTGGGCCGCGTGCGCGTGCTCTGCGCCGGGGGTGCCGACACGCCGGTAGCGGCCGAGGCGGCGTTCGTCGCGCGGGTGGCCGGCACCGAGGCCGTGCGGGTCGACGACCTCGCCGGGAGCCGGATCCGCGCCGTGCTGGCGGACGGCGCCCCGTTCGCCGACGCCGACTGCCTCGTCGTCGTCGCCGGCATGGACGCGTCGCTGGCCGCCGTGGTGGGTGCCGTGTCCGACGTCCCGGTGGTGGCGGTGCCGACGTCGGCCGGGGCCCCGAACGCCCTCGCGGGTCTGGGCGCGCTCGTGACGATGCTGAACTCGGCCGCGCCCGGCGTTGCGGTGAGCACCATCGACAACGGGTACCCGGCCGGGGTCTTCGCCGCGCGGGTGGCCCGCAGAGCGCACCGCTGAGGTTCCCTCCGTGGTCGATCGTCCAGTCGTGGCACCGACACGGTGCGACACGCCGGAGCAGGGCGGCACGAGCACGATGGTCGCCCGCGAGGGGCTCGATCGACGTGGGCTCAGGACGGGGCGGCCCTGAACCGCAGCGTCTGCCCGGGCCGGAGCTGTCCGCACCGGTCGACGTCGCTGCGGATCGGCTCGTCGGCCACGTAGCCGATCACGGGATAGCCGCCGGTGACGGGATGGTCGGCCAGGAACAGCACGGGCAGGCCCGACGGCGGCACCTGCAGCGCCCCCCGCACCATGCCCTCGCTCGGCAGCTCACCGCCGCGCACGCGCTCCAGCGGCGTCCCGTCCAGGCGCAGGCCGACGCGGTTGCTCTCGTCGGTCACCGTCCACGTCTGCCCGGTGAGCGCCGCCCAGCCCGCCTCTCCGAACCAGTCCGCCCGCGGGCCGGGCAGGACGGCGACGGTCACCTCCCCGCCGGGGATCTCCGGGACCGGCGCGAGGTCGACGCCAGGCAGCGGCCGGATCGGTGCACCGACCGGCAGCACGTCGCCGTCCGCGACCACCGCCGGGCCCAGCCCCGACAGGACGTCGGTCGCCCGGGAGCCGAGGACCGGGGGCACGTCGATGCCGCCCCGCACCGCCAGGTAGGTGCGCAGTCCGGTGCCGGGCGGTCCCAGCCGCAGCTCGGCGCCGCGCCGCAGCGGAGTCGGGGAGGCATGGGGGAAGGGCCCCGCGCACCGGGCGCCGGTCGTGACCACCAGCAGGTCGGCCTCCACCCGCACCGCCAGCCCGCCGAAGGTCACCTCCAGCGCCGCGGTGTCCTCCGGATTGCCGGCGAGCCGGTTGGCCTGCCGGAACACCGCCCGGTCGCAGGCGCCGGAGCGGCCGATGCCCAGTGCTCCCTGCCCGGGCCGGCCGGCGTCCTGCACCGTCGTCAGGGGCCCGGCTGCCAGGACCCTGAGGGCACGGGTCATCTTCCGGCCTCGACGAAGCGCACCCTGACGGCGGGGCGCAGCAGCGCCGGGGGGTCCCGGTCGAGGTCGAAGACGGCGACGTCGGTGCGGCCGATCAGCTGCCATCCACCGGGTGACTCGCGGGGGTACACGCCGCTGAACTCCCCGGCCAGGGCGACGGAGCCCGGTGGCACGCGGGTGCGCGGTGTCGACCTGCGGGGTACGTCCCACTGCCCGCCCGGCTGCGTGAGATATCCGAAGCCGGGGGCGAAGCCGCAGAAGGCGACGGTCCACTCACGGCCGGTGTGCCGGTGCACCAGCTCCTCGCTGGTGACGGCCAGCAGCCGGGCGACCTCCGCGAGGTCCTCCCCGTCGTAGTGCACCGGGAGCTCGACCACCTCGTCGCCGCTCCGGGCACCCTCGCGCGGCGTCGTTCGGCGGACCGCGTCGGCCACCGCGGCCAGGGAGGTCCGTGCCGGATCGGTGATCAGCAGCACGGTGCGGGCGGCCGGCACGACGTCGACCACGCCCTCGGGCGGCTCCTCGGCGAGGGCGGCGTACAGCCCCAGGACGGCGTCCAGGTCCGCCAGCTCCACCAGCAGCGCGGTGCTGCCGCTGGGCAGGATCCGCATCAGGGTGCGAAGGGGGTCAGGGCCACCCCGGCCGCGGTCAGCGCCTCGCGCACCGTGCGGGCGATGCCCACCGCGCCGGGGGTGTCGCCGTGGACGCAGATGGACTCCGGGCGGAGGGTCAGGCTCCCGCCCTCGACGTCCTGGATCGGTTCGCCCGCGGCCATCGCGACGCAGCGCCGGGCGATCTCGTCCGGGTCGTGGAGCACCGCCCCCGGCAGCCGGCGGGAGACCAGCGTGCCCTCGGGCGTGTACGCCCGGTCGGCGAAGGCCTCGTGCACCACGCGGAGGCCGGCGTCCCCCGCGAGGCGCAGCCACGCCGATCCCGGCAGGCCCAGGACCGGCAGCGTCCGGTCGTAGGCGACGACCGCGGCGACCACGGCCGCCGCCTGCTCCTCGTGGTGGACGATCGCGTTGTAGAGGGCGCCGTGCGGCTTGACGTAGCGGACCCGGGAGCCGGCCACGCGGGCGAAGGCCTCCAGGGCGCCGATCTGGTAGAGCACGTCCGCGGTGAGCGCGTCCGGCTCGATGTCGATGAAGCGCCGACCGAACCCGGGCAGGTCGCGGTAGCCGACCTGGGCACCGATCGCGACGCCGGACCCGACGGCCCGCGCGCACACGCGCCGCATGATCGAGGGGTCGCTCGCGTGGAAACCGCAGGCGACGTTGGCACTGGTCACCACGTCGAGCAGCGCGTCGTCGTCACCGAGGGTCCACTGCCCGAACCCCTCGCCGAGGTCGGAGTTCAGGTCCACCGGCCGCGCTCCTCCCTCACGAGAACAGCTCGATCACCGGGCGGACGGAGTTGACCGCCAGGTAGATGGTCAGCAGCCAGGCGGTCCACCCCACGGCCAGCAGCCACCGCGGGTACCGGTAGCCGTGGAAGAGGTCGGCCCGCCGGGTGGCCACCCACAGCAGCACGGCGATGCCGATGGGCAGCAGCAGCCCGTTGAACGCGCCGGCGAACACCAGCAGGGTCGTGGGTGCGGCGCCGGCCAGAACGAAGGCGAGCGTCGTGACCGCGATGAAGGCGCAGACCAGGATGGTGCGGGTGCGGTCGCTGGTCCGCGTCCGTGAGGTCACGAAGGAGACCGAGGTGTAGGAGGCACCGATCACGCTGGTGATCGAGGCCGCCCACAGGACGACGCCGAAGACGCGCAGGCCGATCTCGCCGGCCGCCTGCTGGAACGCGTTCGCAGCCTGGTTCTCCTGGCCGAGGTCGGCGCCGCCCGTCACCACGCCGAGGATGGCCAGGAAGAGGATCACCCGCATGATCCCGGTGATCACGATGCCGGTGATGGAACCGCGGGTGATCCCGCGGATGTGCGCCGGCCCCGTGACACCCGAGTCGAGCAGCCGGTGGGCGCCCGCGTAGACGATGTATCCGCCGATCGTGCCGCCCACCAGGGTCGTGATCGCCAGGAAGGAGATCTCCTCGGGCAGGACGACGTTCTTCAGGGCCTCCCCGACCGGTGGCCCGGAGGTGATCGCGATGTACGCGGTCAGGCCGATCATCAGCAGCCCGAGGAAGACCACGATCCGGTCGACGGCCACCCCGGCCCGCCTGCTGAGGAAGATGCCGATCGCGATGAGCGCCGACACCGCGCCCCCGATCTTCGGGTCGAGCCCGAACATCGCATCGGTGCCCAGCCCCGCGCCGCTCACGTTGCCGACGTTGAACACCAGGCCGCCGACGAGCAGGAAACCGGCCATCACCCAGCCGAGCCCCGGGAGGACGAGGTTGCCGAGCTCCTGGGCGCGTCGGCCGGTGACGCCGATGACCCGCCACGCGTTCAGCTGCAGCGCGATGTCGATGACGATCGAGACGGCGATCGCGAAGGCGAACGCGGCGCCCAGCTGCACGGTGAAGGCCGTCGTCTGGGTGATGAAACCGGGGCCGATGGCCGAGGTCGCCATGAGGAACATCGCGCCGAGCAGGGTCGAGCGCGTGCTCGACGCGAGCCGCCCCGACGGCGCCGTGGCGACGGGCTGGTCCGGACGGTCCGACATGCGCACTCCTGGAGCCCGCGGGGGCTCGGCCGGTGGATCGGGACGTACCGCGGATCGGTCTCGGGGGCAGGCGGCGGTGGTCTTCCGCCCGGTGGTCGCCGACCGTAGGTTCGAGTCGTTGGCCCGGCAATACGAGCCGTCCCGAGGAGCCTCCCGTGACCGCCTCCGCCGCCGTCTCCGCCGCGGGTTCTCCGGCCCTGGCCGCCGGCCGGACACCGGCCGACGCCCGGGCCCGCTACCGCGCGGGCCTCGCGGTCCCCACCTCCGGGGAGGCACCGGGCTTCACGCAGGCCAACCTCGTCGTGGTGCCCCGGGACTGGGCGTACGACATGCTGCTGTTCGGGCAGCGCAACCCCCGGCCGGTGCCGCTGCTGGACGTGACCGACCCCGGCTCGTTCCGCACCGTGCTCGCCCCGGACGCCGATCTCCGCACCGACCTGCCCAGGTACCGGGTGTGGCGGGACGGCGAGCTGGCCGACGAGCCCACGGACGTGACCTCCCTGTGGACCGACGACCTGGTCGCGTTCCTCATCGGCTGCAGCTTCAGCTTCGAGACCGCCCTGCTGGACGCCGGCGTACCGGTCCGCAACATCGAGCAGGGCCGCAACGTGTCGATGTACCGCACGAACCGCGCCTGCCGGCCGGCCGGACGGCTGTCCGGGCCCCTCGTGGTGTCGATGCGCCCGGTACCGGCCGAGCTCGTCGCCACCGCGGTGCAGGTGACCGCACGCATGCCGCAGGTGCACGGCGCGCCCGTGCACGTCGGCGCACCGTCGTCCCTGGGCATCGCCGACCTGGGGCGGCCCGACTTCGGCGACCCGGTGGACGTCGCCGACGGCGACGTCCCGGTGTTCTGGGCCTGCGGCGTCACCCCGCAGGCGGCGCTGATGGCGTCGCGCCCGCCGTTCGCCCTCACCCACGCGCCGGGGCACATGTTCGTCACCGACGTCCCGGACGCGGCCTACCGGGAGTGACTCGCCGCCTCCGGCGGTCGATCATCGTCGGACGGCTGCCGCCCGCGGCGTGTCGGGCAGCCACCTGCCGATGATCAACGGGGAGCGGCGCCTGAGAGGATCGGCCGGTGACCATCGGCTGGCTCGACCTGTCCGCAGGTGCCTCCGGCGACATGCTGCTGGGCGCGCTCGTCGACGCCGGGGTGCCGCTCGACGTGCCGGCCGCCGCGGTGGCTGCGCTGCCGGTCGAGCCGATCCGCCTGGTGGCGGAGCGGACGACCCGGCACGGCCTCGGCGCCACCCGGGTGCACGTCCACGCGCCTGCGTCGCCGGAGCACCGGACCTGGGCCGACGTCCGCCGCCTGCTGGTGGGGGCCGCCCTCCCCGAGCCGGTCCGGGACGGCGCGCTCGCGGTGTTCGAGCGGCTGGCGGTCGCCGAAGGCCGCGTGCACCGCGTCCCCCCCGAGGACGTGCACTTCCACGAGGTCGGCGCGCTGGACGCCCTGGCCGACGTCGTGGGCGTGGTGGCCGGCTTCGAGCACCTGCGGCTGGACCGGCTGACGGCGTCGCCGGTGGCCCTGGGCAGCGGCTCGGCCCGCGGCGCGCACGGTGTCGTCCCCGTCCCGGGGCCGGCCGTGCTCGAGCTGCTGGCCGGGGTGCCGGTGACGGCCGGCGCCGTGCCCGCCGAGATGTGCACCCCCACCGGCGCCGCGCTGGTGGCGGCCCGGGTGACCGAGTGGACGACGCTGCCGCCGATGCGGGTGGAGCGGGTGGGGACGGGCGCCGGCGGGCGCGACCCGGCCGAGCTGCCCAACGTCGTCCGGCTGGTCCTGGGCGTGCCGTCGGAGCTCCAGCCGGCGGGCCCGGTGGTCCTGGAGACGAACATCGACGACCTGGACCCGCGGCTGTGGCCCGCCGTCCTCGACGCCCTGTTCGCCGCCGGCGCGTCCGACGCCTGGCTGACCCCGATCCTGATGAAGAAGGGCCGGCCCGCGCACACCCTGTCGGTCCTGTGCCCCGTCGACGCCCTGGCGTCGGTGCAGGCGGCGGTGTTCGCGACGACGTCGACCATCGGCATGCGTGTCGTGCCCGTCGGCAAGGTGGCCCTCGAGCGGATCCAGACCTCGGTGGCGGTGCTCGGTGGCCGGGTCGGCGTGAAGGTCGCGGTCTCCGACGGCCGGGTGGTCAACGTGAGCGTCGAGTACGAGGACGTCGCCGCGCTGGCCGGGTCCCGCCAGTTGCCGGTCAAGGAGGTCCTGCGGGCCGCCACCGCGGCCGCCGAGGCGGCGTACCCCGCCGGTCGCGGCACGGACGACCGGGGTGCCGGCGGGTAGGTCCACCGGTGGGCCGGCCGTCGGCGGAGACGGCACCTGGGCCACTTTCCCGGAGTGGCCCGCATGCATCGGGCGACCGGCTGCCGCAGGGTAGGGGGGTGCCCCGCTTCTTCCGGACCCGGTCCCGCCCGCGGAGCGGCCGGCGCCTGCCCCGCCGCGTGGTCCAGCTCTGCGCCGGACTGGCCCTCTACGGGCTCTCGATGGCGATGCTGGTGCGGTCCGAACTCGGCGTGATCCCGTGGGACGTGCTCCACCAGGGGCTCGCCCGCCAGCTGGAGTGGTCGCTCGGCACCGTGGTCGTCGTCGTCGGGGCACTCGTGCTGCTGGCCTGGATCCCGCTCCGGGAACGACCGGGCGTGGGAACGGTGAGCAACGTCGTGGGCGTCGGGCTCGCTCTCGACGCGGCACTGGCCGTGCTGCCGTCCTCGCTGCCGCTCGGCGTCCGGATCGCGTTCGTCCCGGCGGCCATCGTCCTCAACGCCGTGGCGACCGCCGCGTACATCGGCGTGCACCTGGGACCCGGCCCCCGCGACGGGCTCATGACCGGCCTGGTGCGCCGGACCGGTCGATCCCTGCGTCTGGTCCGGACGTCGCTGGAGGTTGTCGTGGTGGCACTCGGCTGGCTGCTGGGGGGCACCCTGGGGATGGCCACGGTGCTCTACGCCGTGACCATCGGTCCGCTGGTGCACGTGCTGCTCCCCCGGCTGTCGGTCGACCTCACCGCGCCGGCAGGTCGAGAGCCGGTGCCGCAGGCGCCCTGACCCGCAGTCCGCGGGCGACCACCGGGACGACGGCGAGCACGAGGAGCGCGACGGCGACGGCGCCGCCCAGCGCCCATGCGGCGAACACGAGCAGCGACGCCACCTCGATCCCCAGGCCGGCGACCGACGTGATCGTCGCCCGGTGCGGCCCGGTGATCCGCGCCTGCAGCCGCGCCTCGGCCACCACGAGCACCGCCAGGTAGAGGCCGTAGAAGACCGCCGCCACGGCCAGGGCCGCCGGCCGGGCCCAGACCGCCGCCACCGCCAGGCAGACACCGGCCACGCCGAGCAGGGCCAGCAGCGCCCGGGTGGGCAGCCGGTCGGCCCGGCCGCCGAGCGCGGCACCGGCGGCCCCGGCCAGGGCGATACCGAGCACGGCGACCGGGACGGCGGAGACGGGGACGCCCCAGTCCGCCGCCAGCACGGGGAAGTACTCCTCCACCCCGTCCAGGCCCCCGACCAGCGCGGCAGCGAGCACGGCCCAGCGCAGCGCCGGACAACGCAGTGCCTCGCCGACGCCCTGCCACAGCGGGACGTCGTCCCCGTCCCCGGCCGTCCGGGGCGCCTCGGGGAACCGGAGGGCGAGGGCCGCGGCGGCCAGGCAGACGCCGGCACTGACCCAGCCGACCAGCGCGTAGCCGCCGACGGCGAACAGCACGCTGGCCGCGACGGCGGTCGGCACCTGCACCAGGAGCTCGGCCGACGTCATCCAGCCGTTGACGCGGGCGTAGGACCCGGCGGCGCCGACGGCGGCCAGCCCGTCGTACACCAGGGCCTCGGACGCACCCGAGACCAGCGCACCGGAGAGGCCCCAGAGGACGAAGCCCACGGCGAAGGCGCCCGGTCCCGGCGCCCCCGTCCACACCGCGAACGCGACGGCCTGCAGAACCCCCGCCAGGACGACGACACCGCGGCGGGACCACCGGTCGGCCAGCGCTCCGGCCGGCACCTCGGTGACGAGGGAGGTGACCGACCACAGGGCGAACAGGCCCGAGACCTGCGCGCCGGAGAGGCCGTGGTCGAAGAAGAGCAGCGCGTAGAGCGGATAGAGCGGCACCAGCTCGGACAGCGCGGTCCAGCTCACCGCCAGGCGCGCCAGGGGCCGGGCGGCGGGAGGAAGTGCGTTCGGGGACGGGCGTCAACGGAACGGCATGTGCGGAGGCTAACGCTGACGACCAGCGGCCGCAGCCGATTTCGGGCCGGCGCTCGATTACCGTGACGGCGACGAACCGAGCTGTCCGAGCACCGCCCGGCAGTGCCGAGCGGAGGAGAGTTCTCGTGGTCCTGTCGGTCATCGCGACCGCCTTCATCCTGGTCCTGCCGGTGGAGCTGCCGGACAAGACGCTGTTCGCGAGCCTGGTCCTGGCCACCCGCTTCGCTCCGCTGCCCGTGTTCGTCGGCGTCGGCACCGCGTTCGGGGTGCAGGTGGCGATCGCGGTCACGGCGGGCTCGCTGCTGTCGCTGCTGCCCGAGGGGCTGGTCAGCGGCGTGGTGGCGGTGCTGTTCCTGGTCGGGGCCGTCCTGCTGTGGCGCAGCGCCACGGAGGGGCCGGAGGACGCCGGGGAGGCCGCCGACGCCCGGGAGCGCACGTCGTTCCTCCGCGCCGCGGCCATCTCCTTCGGCGTCCTCTTCGCCGCGGAGTGGGGCGACCTCTCGCAGCTGGCCACCGCCGGCCTCGCCGCCCGGCTCCAGGAGCCCGTCTCGGTGTTCGTCGGTGCGTGGGCCGCGCTGCTCGTCGTCTCGGGACTCGCCGTGTTCCTCGGCAAGAAGCTCGCCGACCGCCTGCCGATCGCCCTCATCCGCCGGGTGGCCGCCGGGCTGTTCCTGGTCTTCGCCGTCGTGGCGATCGTCGAGACGGTCCGCACCCTGGCCTGAGCGGCGGGTTCACGCCTCCGTGATCAGCGCCAGGCGGGTCACCGCCGCGCGCAGCTGCGGTTCGAGCTCGGGCCAGGGCAGCTGCGGTGCCGCCGAGCGCAGGGTGACCACCCCGTGCAGGGCGGTCCAGACCAGGCCGGCGTCGCCGCGTGGGTCCGTGCTCCCTGACCGGCCGGCCGCCACGCACACCTCGACGGCGCGGACGAGGACGTCGAAGGCCGCGGCCGCGCTGGGCAGCCGGCGGGTGCCGAACATGCCGCGGTACCGCGCCGGCGCGGCCAGCCCCTCCTCCACGTAGGCGCGGCAGCCGGCGAGCAGGCGGTCGACGGGGTCGCCGTGCGCGGCCGCGGCCGCTCGTGTGGCGGCCCTGAGGGCGACGAAGCCGGCGTCGAGGACGGCGTCCATCAACGCGTCGAGATCGGCGAAGTGCCCGTAGACGGCGGGTGCGGTGACCCCCGCCTCGCGGGCCACGGCGCGCAGCGTGACCGCGTCGACCGAGCCCACGCGCTCGAGAACGGTCTCCCCGGCCTGGAGCAGGCGGAGCCGCAGGCCGCCGTCCCGGCGCGGTGCTGCCACACCCGCCACTTTACAGGTGTTAAGTACCGTCGTAATGTTTACAGCTGTAAAGAAGGGAGGCAGCCATGCCGGTGATACCCGACCTGCCGTGGACCGCCCGGGAGATCGCCGACGGCCCCGGCGTCGTCTACGTCACCCACCTGCACCTGCGCCGGCTGCGTGACGTGCCGGCGTTCTTCCGCGCCAGCCTGGCGATCCGGCGGCAGACCATGCGCAGTCCGGGCGCCCGCTCGCTGCTCCTCCGGGCCCAGCCGCTGGCCCGCCGTTTCACCACCGTCTCGTGGTGGGACGACGAGGCCGCCGTCCGCGCGTTCGTGCGGGCGGATCCGCACCGCAGCGCCATGCGGCGCTGGGGACCGGAGATGGTCTCGTTCAGCAACCGGAGCTTCCCCGGGGAGCCCGGGACCGTGCCCACGGTCGATGGCGCGGTGGCTCGCGCCGCCTAGCGAACACGGCGCGGCGACTACGGTGCCCAGGATGGAGTTCCGGACGACGGTGGTTCTCGGCGGCAGGACGGCGACCGGCCTGCAGGTGCCCGACGAGGTCGTGGCCCGGCTGGGCGGCGGCAAGCGCCCGCCGGTCGTCGTCACCGTCGAGGGCTACACCTACCGGACGACGGTGGCCCCCATGGGCGGAGCCTTCTGGATCCCGCTCGCCGCCGAGCACCGGGAGGCCGCGGGGGTGCGGGCCGAGCAGGAGGTCGAGGTCTCGATCGAGCTCGACACCGCACCCCGCGAGGTCGCCGTCCCCGACGACCTGGCCGCGGCCTTCGGCGACGACGTCCGGACCGCCTTCGAGGGCCTCGCCTTCTCGCACCGCAAGGAATGGGTGCGCTGGGTGGAGGAGGCGAAGAAGCCGGAGACCCGGGCGGCGCGCATCGCGAAGACCGTCGAGTCGGTGCGCGCCGGCCGGAAGACGCGCTGAGCCTCGCTCAGCTCGCCAGTGCGGACGCCGGTGCCAGCTCCCGCTCGAAGAAGGGCACGAGCCGCGCGAGAGCCGCGTCCAGATGGGGCGGCGAGTCGTAGAGCTCGATGTGGTTGGTCGTCTCGATCCACTCGAGCGCCTTGGGTCCGGTCGCCCGGTCGAACACGGCCTGGGCGCCCGCGGGTGAGCAGTAGTCGTCGCGGGTGCCGTGCACGACGAGCAGCGGGGTGCGCGCCAGCAGGTCCGCGGCGGACAGCGTGTCCAGCGTCATCAGCTCGTACAGCGAGGCGACCGTCACCTCGTTGACCCAGTGCGGGCTGGCCGAGCGCTCGGTGCCGTAGTACTCCCACGGCTCGCGCCCACCCATCGCCGCCGGCCCGTCGGGGGACACGGCGGCCATGCGCGCGTCGGGATCGGCCTCCAGGAAGCCGGCCAGGGCCTTCCGGTAGGCGTCGGCGCCCATGCCCGCGGCGAACGCCGCCGGGCTGTTGTACGCACCGGCCACTCCGGCGACCGCCTGCACCCGCGGATCGAAGGCCGCCGCGCGCACCGCGTACCCGCCGCCCAGGCAGATCCCGAGCAGACCCAGGCGTGCGGCGTCCACCGCCGGATGGGCGGCCAGCAGACGCACCGCCGCCCGCAGGTCCGACAGCTTGCCGGCCGCGTCCTCGTGCTGGCGGCGACCCGCGCTCTCACCGAAGCCGCGGTGGTCGAAGGCCAGGGCGGCGAACCCCGCCTCGGCCAGCCTCCGGGCGTAGGTGCCCACCACCTGCTCCTTGACCCCGGTGAACGGCCCGGTGAGCACGATCCCCGGCAGCGTCCCATGGGGGTCTCCGTCGGGGCGGTGCAGCTCCCCGACCAGGGTCAGGCCGTCGGCCTCGAAGGGAACGCGTTCGATGACCATCGCGGGCACTCCCGTCGCTCGGCGTCGCGCCCATCCAACCGCTCCGCGGCGCGGGCGTCTGCTCCTCCGCGCGCGGTCAGGACCGCGGCAGGGTCGGTATCCACCCGGCGAGGGCCCGGCCGATCTCGTCCGGGGAGTCCTCCAGGACGAAGTGGCTGCCGGGGACCGTGACCTCGGTCAGGGCCGGCCAGCTCCGCACGACCTCGCGCTGCCGGCCCACGAGGATCGAGCCCGGGTCCGCGTCGATGAACAGCTTGGGGACGTAGCTGGTGGCCAGCCAGGCCCCGTACCGCTCCACGACCTCGACCACCGCCGCCGGCTCCCCCTCGATCGGCAGCTGGCGGGGCCACTCGAGGGTGGGCCAGCGGGAGTCGCGCTCCAGGAACGGCGTCCGGTAGCGGTCGTGCGCCTCGGAGCTCAGGCCACGGGCGACCGAGGCGGGGAGGATCCGCTCGACGAAGACGTTCTTGTCCAGCACCGCCGCCTCCCCGTCCGGACCGCGCATGAGCTGGAAGACCTTCCGGGCACCGACCGGCCAGTCCTCCCACGTCAGCGGGGTGACGATCGCCTCCGTGAAGGCGATCCCGCGCACCCGGTCGCGGTGCCGCTCCGCCCAGTTGAAGCCGAGACCGGAACCCCAGTCGTGCAGGACCAGCGTGACCGGACCGCTGACCCCCACCCGGTCGAGGAACTGCTCGAGGTAGGCCGCGTGGGTGGCGAAGGAGTACGTGCCGGGCCCCGGGTCGGGGAGCTTGTCCGACTCACCCATGCCGATCAGGTCCGGTGCGATGCACCTGCCCAGGTGCCGGACGTGCGGGAGGACGTTGCGCCACAGGTAGGACGAGGTCGGGTTGCCGTGCAGGAAGACGATCGGGGCACCCTCGCCGACGTCGACGTAGGCCATGTCGACGTCCCCGACCCGGAGCCACGCGCGGGGGAACGGGTCGTCGGCGGGGATCTGGTCGGCCACGCCACGATCCTCACATCCGCCGTCGCGCTGCGCCGTCCGGGAAAGTGCTTGACCCTGACGTTGCGTCAGGCTGCAGGCTCCTGCTCGTTCCGAAGGGAGGGACCCATGAACGTGGGCGAGGTGGCGGCACTGGCCGGCGTCACGGTGCGCACGCTGCACCACTACGACCGGATCGGGCTCCTGTCGCCGTCCGGGCGGACGGCGGCCGGCTACCGCTCGTACTCGGCCACCGACCTGGACCGGCTGCACCAGGTGCTGCTGTACCGGGAGCTCGGGTTCCCCCTGGACGAGGTCGCGACCCTGCTCGACGACCCGTCCGCCGACCCCGCGGTGCACCTGCGCCGGCAGCACCGGCTGCTGCGGGACCGGCTGAAACGGACGGCGGCGATGGTCGCGGCCGTCGAGAAGGAGATGGAGGCACGGCAGATGGGGATCTCCCTGACCCCCGAGGAGAGGTTCGAGCTGTTCGGGGACGGGTTCTCCGAGGAGTACGAGCGCGAGGCGGAGGAACGCTGGGGCGACACCGAGGCGTGGGCGCAGTCGCAGCGCCGGACCGCGGCGTACACCAAGCAGGACTGGGTCCGGACCAAGGAGGAGGGCGAGGCGGTCGAGCGGCGCTTCGCCGAGGCGATGCGCTCGGGCGTCCCGGCCGACTCCGAGCAGGCGATGGATGTCGCGGAGGAGCACCGGCAGCAGATCAGACGGAACTTCTACGACTGCCCGCCGGAGATGCACGCCGGCCTCGGCCGGATGTACGTCGAGGACGAGCGGTTCACCGCCCACTACGAGCGGGTCGCGCCCGGCCTGGCGCAGTACGTGAGCACCGCCGTCCAGGCCAACGCCGCCCGCCGGGGCGCATGACTCGGGGCATCACTGTGCGCTGATGCGCAGTTCCACGGCCGGCGGGGAGCTGCGCATCAGCGCACACCGTTCGGCTGCGCGACGGGAGGCGGTGCGAAGTCGAGCCTGATCACCGAGGTTCCCAGAGCCGGTCCCAGCTCGGCGAGCTCAGCCGCCGTAGGCCGATGGCCCGGGACGGTCCGGATGCCCATCCGCTGGGCCGATCCACCCGTATCCAGGGACTTGCGGACGGCTGCGCCCATGGCCTCCGGGCTCATCGGGACGAGGAGGCCCCGCGTCTCGTACACGCGACCGCGGTACGTGACCTTGACCGGCGCGCCCCCGTCGAAATTGAAGCGCCACGGTGCGTCCGTGAATGCCATCGGGATGCCGTCGACCAGGTGGAAGTTCACCGGGACCTTGATCGTCCGCCCACTGCGCCGGCCGGTGAACTCGAGCAACATGACACCGTTGATGCGGCGGCCGAGAGGAGACGCCAGCAACGGCCGCATGACGACGTTCATGGCCTTGAGAACCGCAGGTGGAGGGGGTGGAGTCAGCCACACGTCGCCCTGTGTCCTCGGCATCGGCCACGCCTCGTCTCGCGAAGGTGACGGCGAAGGTACTGCGCTCAGGAACCCGGCACCAGAGGCCGACGGAAGCGATGCGCTGACGCCGGAGGCGAGCGCTGACTCCGGAGCCGACGCTGCAGGACCTCTGCTGCAGGCCCTCGGGAGCGGGAACGGATCCCGTGATGCGGTCGCAGTTCAGACGCGGATCAGCAGCTCGCCGTGCAGCATGCCGAACCAGCCGTCGTCGGCCGCGGCCCACCGCAGCCAGGCGGCGGCGACCTCCTCGAGCTCGGCCGTCGTCGCCAGGCCGTAGCGGAGGGCCTGCTCGGCGAAGGCGGAGGACGTCGCCCGCCCGGCCCACGACCGGCCCCACCACTCCCGCTCCGCGGGGGACGCGAAGCAGTAGGTGCTCGCGCTCGCCGCGGTGTCCCGCAGACCGGCCGCGTGCGCCCAGGAGAGCAATCGGCGACCGGCGTCTGGTTCGGCGTCGTTGCGCCGGGCGACCCGGTGGTAGAGATCCAGCCACCGGTCCAGCCCGGGATCAGCCGGGAACCACGTGGTCGCGGCGTAGTCGACGTCCCGCACCGCGATCAGCCCGCCGGGGCGGCACACCCGCGCCATCTCCCGGAGCGCGGCGACCGGATCGGTGAGGTGCTGGAGCACCTGGTGCGCGTGGACCACGTCGAACGAGTCGTCGGCCGCGGAGAGCGCGTACACGTCGCCGACCTCGAAGGTCACCGCGACCCCGGCCCGGTCGGCCGAGACCCGGGCCTCCGCCAGCGGGTCGGCGGAGACGTCGAGACCCACCACGCGGCCCGGTGTGACGCGCGAGGCGAGGTCGACGGTGATCGTTCCGGGACCGCACCCGACGTCGAGCAGATCCAGTCCCGGCCGCAGCGACGGCAACAGGTAGGCAGCGGAGTTCTCCGCCGTCCGCCAGCGGTGCGACTGCAGCACCGGTTCGGCATGCCCGTGGGTGTAGGTGTCCACCTCGGTAGTTCTAGCCGACCATCCCACCTGGCGGGAGCCGCGTCTCATATGCCGAGACGGCCGAAGTGGCCACGATGGCCGGTCGGGAGGGTCAGAGCTCCTCGGCCAGGACCTGCTCGGCCACCGGCACGGCACGCGCGCGATCGGCGGGGACCAGACCGATCCGCATCCGGCGGTCTAGCAGGTCGGCCACCGTGCGGGCGCCCTCGTACCGGACGGCGAAGCGCAGCTCCCCCATCGTCTCCGGCCGCCCCGCCACCACGGCGTCGGGCCCGAGCGCCTCCACCAGCGGGGCCTCGGTGCCGTACCGCGCCACCAGCCGGGCCGGCGCCGGCACCCGCTCCAGCGCGGGCCGTGGCGCGGCTCCGACCAGGGGCAGCCGCCCGGTCAGCGCACGCCGGGCGCCACGACCGAGCCGGGCGATCACGGCGTCCACGGTCTGCTCGGCCATCGCCCGGTAGGTGGTCAGCTTGCCGCCCACCACCGAGAGGACCGGTCCGTCCCACCGGAGCAGGTGCCTGCGGGAGAGGTCCGCCGTCGCGCCCCCGGGGCCGGTGCCGGCCGTCTCGGGCAGGACCAGGGGGCGCAGCCCGGCATAGGAACCGACCACGTCGTCCCGGGTCAGCGGCCGGGCCAGGACCTGGTTCACCGTCTCCAGCAGCTGGCCGACCTCCGCGTCGCTCGCGACGGGATCGTCGTCGGGCACGGGCCCCTCGACCGGCTCGTCGGTGAGGCCGAGGTACACCAGCCCGTCGGCCTGCGGCAGCGCGAAGACGTACCGCGAGCGCGACCCGGGCAGCGGCACGGTCAGCGCGGCCGACGGCGACCCGAGCACCGGCCCCGGGACGACCAGGTGCGAGCCCCGCGAGGGCACCAGCCGGACCGACGGCGCCAGCCGCTGCGCCCACACCCCGGCGGCGTTGACGACCACCCCCGCGCGCAGCGACAGGTCCGGGCCGTCGTCCGGTCGCACGTGCACCTCGGTGCCGTCCACCCCGGTCACGGCCGCGCCGGTCAGCACGCGCGCGCCGTGGACCGCGGCCGTCCGGGCCAGGGCCACCACCAGCCGGGCGTCGTCGACCAGCTGCCCGTCCCAGAAGACGACGCCGCCGCCTCCCGGGCGCACGCCCGGGACCAGCCGCGACACCTCGTCGGCCGCGACCCGCCGGGTCGGCGGGAGGGACCCCCACCCACCCCGCACCGACAGCCGGACGGCGTCCCCGAGCCGGCCGCCGGCGGCCGCCAGGGCGCTCACGTCCCGGCCCGCGACGTCGGGGACCAGGAACGGCAGCCGACGCACCAGGTGCGGAGCGGTCGTCGCCATGAGGACGGCGCGCTCGCGGGCGCTCTCCCGCGCCAGGCCGAGCTCGCCGTGCGCCAGGTACCGCAGCCCGCCGTGCACCAGCTTCGAGGACCACCGGCTGGTACCGGCGGCGAGGTCGGTGCGCTCCAGCAGCACCACCGACAGCCCGCGGCTCGCCGCGTCCAGCGCCACCCCGGCGCCGGTCACCCCGCCCCCCACCACGACCACGTCGACGGCGGCCCCGGCCAGCTCGTGCAGGTTCCGCGCCCGGCGGCCCGCGGACAGCGTCCCGGGCAGCGCGGCGGTCACCATGATCGCTCCGGCAGCAGCACCGGCAGACTGTAGCGGTGGCAACGCAGCCGGAACTGACGATCCAGGGCTGGGGACCGACCTCGCCCGCGCACGCCGACGCCGACCTGAGCAGCTCGCTGCCCAAGGCCGCCCGCCGCCACCTCGCCAGGGAACTGGGCTGGTCGCCGCGCGCCACGCCACCGGTCCCGGTCGCCGACATCCGGGTGGCCCCCTCCCGGTTGTCCGAGCAGGCCCGCGTGCGTCTGCAGGTCCTGCTGGGCGAGCAGAACGTGCGCACCGACCGGGAGTCGCGGCTGCGCCGGGCCGGGGGCAAGAGCTACCTGGACCTGCTGCGCCGGCGCGAGGGCGACGCCTCCGACGCCCCCGACGCGGTCGTCCTCCCGGGCAGCACCGAGGAGACGGCCGCGCTGCTGGCTGCGTGCACCGAGCTCGGCGTCGTCGTCGTCCCGTTCGGCGGCGGCACGAGCGTCGTGGGCGGCCTGGCCGGCGTGGACCCCGACGACCGCCCCTCGGTGGCCGTCGACCTGTCGCGGATGTCGTCGGTGCGGTCGCTCGACGTGCCGTCGTCGCTGGTCACCGTCGGCCCGGGCATGCGGGGCCCGGCGCTCGAGCAGGCGCTCGCGCGGGAGGGCCTGACCTTCGGGCACCTGCCGCAGAGCTGGGAGTTCGCCACGCTGGGCGGCTACGCGGCCACCCGGTCGGCCGGCCAGAACTCCACGGGCGTGGGCCGCTTCGACGACCTCGTCGCCGGGCTGACCCTGGCCACGCCGTCCGGTGTCCTGGAACTGGGCCATCCGCCGGCGAGCGCGGCCGGCCCCGACCTGCTGGGGCTGGCCCTCGGGTCGGAGGGCACGCTCGGCATCATCACCGAGCTCACCCTGCGGGTACGGCCGAAGCCGGCGGCCGACGCGTACGAGGGCTGGTCGTTCCGGTCGTGGGCGGCCGGCCTCGCCGCGCTGCAGCAGCTCGCGCGGCACGACCTGCTGCCCGACGTCGTCCGGCTCTCCGACGCCGACGAGACCCGCGCCAACCTGCTCATGGCCGCCGGCGGCGGCGCACGGGCGCTCCGGGGCAGTCTCCGCGCCCGTGGTCACGCGGACGGCTGCCTGGTGGTGCTCGGCTGGGAGGGCCTGCCCGGGCTGCTCCGCGCCCGGCGGAAGGCCGCCGCCTCCCTGCTCCGGGACGGCGGTGCCATCCGGCTGGGCCGCCGGGTCGGCGAGTCGTGGAAGAACCACCGGTTCCAGGCGCCCTACCTGCGCGACCGGCTGATGGACGCCGGACTGCTGGTGGAGACGCTGGAGACCGCGGCCACGTGGTCGGCGCTGCCCACGGTCTACGACGCCGTCCGCCGGGCGCTGCGGCAGTCGCTGACCCGCGGAGGGCGACGTCCCCTGGTCATGAGCCACGTCTCCCACGGCTACCCGACGGGCGCCTCGCTGTACGTGACGGTGCTGGCCGACCGCGACGACGCCCTGCCCATCCAGCAGTGGCTCACCGCCAAGCGGGCGGCGACCGATGCCCTGCTCGCCGCCGGCGGCACGCTCACCCACCACCACGCCGTGGGCGCCGACCACCGCCCCTGGATGGAGCGGGAGGTCGGGCCGCTGGGCGTCGAGGTGCTGCGCGCGGTCAAGAGCCGCCTGGACCCCGAGGGCATCTGCAACCCCGGCGTCCTGCTCCCCGAGTGAGCGGATCCCCCTGCCCCCGGGTCAGGCCCCTCTGCAGGGGCGCGCGGCGAGCCTGCGAGCCGTGGGGGGCAGAGGGGTCCTCTTTCAGATGGCGTGGCCGAAGGTGAAGACGCCCGCCGGGTCGACGGCCCGCTTGACCTCCCGCAGCCGTTCGCGCGTCGCCGGCGGGTAGGCCGCGGCGACCTCCTCCGGTCCGGAGACGTCACCGAGGAAGTTGACCATCTTCTCCGGCGCGGCCCACGGCTCGAGCGCGGCGAGGACGCCCCTGCCGACCGCCGGCACGATCTGCGCCAGCTCCGGGATGCCGGGGCCCAGGAGGAACACCCCGTAGGCACCGCTGCGTCCGGGCACGGCATTGGGCACGGCGGCCGGCCGGCCCAGCGCCCCGCCCATCAGACGGAGTTCAGCCATGATCAGTGGGACCTCCACCTGCGGGCCGGCGGCGGCCAGCAGGGCCTCCACCGTCTCCCCGGCGAGCTCCCGCAGCAGCATGCCCTTCTCCCACGCCGGAACCGGGTCGACCGGGTCCATGTGGATGGCGTCCATCTCGTCGGTGCGCATGGGGCCGACGTGGCCGAGCAGGATCGTGCCGGCGATCTTCATCGGCGAGAGCAGCCGCTCTGCCTCCGCGTGGTCGGCGCCGGCGTAGGCGTACCGCAGGTGGACGACGGTCTGCCCGCGGAGCGGGGGCGGCAGCTCCTCCATCGGGGGCATGCGCAGGATCGCGATGGAGGTGCTGACCTCCTCGGGAAGGGTCGGCGTCCACTCGCGGAACCGGTGCAGCAGGGCCGGGGCGTCGTCGCCGGCGAAGAAGATGCCGCCGCCGAACAGCGAGGGCACCGGGACCAGCCCGAACTCTAGGGCGGTGACGATGCCGAGGTTGCCCTTGCCGCCCCGTACCGCCCAGAACAGCTCGGGCTCGGAGTCGACGCTCACGCGGCGCAGCCGGCCGTCCGCGGTGACGATCTCCACCGCCTGCACGTGGTCGGCGGCGAAGCCGTGCTTGCGGCCGAGCGAGCCCATGCCGCCACCGAGGGTGTAGCCGACGACGCCGACGTCCGACGACGACCCGCACAACCCGGCCAGCCCGAACTCCGCGGCCGCCTCCTGGACGCGCATCCACTTGACCCCGGCCTCGACCCGGGCCATCCGCCGTTCGGGATCGATGCTCAGGCCCTGCATGCGGCGGGTGGTGATCATCAGAGCGCCGGCGGCGTTGCGGACCGGCCCGTGCCCGGTGGCCTGGACGGCGACGCGCAGGTCGTGCGCGACGGCCCACGCCACGGCGGCCTCGACGTCGGCCGCGCAGGTGGCGCCGACGGCGACGGCCGGGGTGTGCTGGACCGCCACGTTCCAGGTGGCCACCTCGGCGGCCAAACCGTCGTCGCCCGCGGCCAGAACCGGTCCGCGCACTCGGCTGCGCAGCTCGTCGAGGGCGCCGGGCGGGAAGGACGGTACGAGGGTGTCCAGTACTGCGTCGCCGAAGACGGCAGCGGGCAGCTCGGGGTTCTCGGTCAGGCTCATCGATTCGGCTGTTCCTCTTCGCGGTCGCGGCCGTGGCCGCGGATCGGTGGCCGGCGGTGGGACCGCGCAGGCCGTCGGACGCGAGGAAGAGTCGCGATGGGTACTTGGCGGATACTTGAGGTCGAGTTGCGGCGACGGACGGACGCCGCTCGCCGTCGCAGCCCGGAGGCCCTCCGTCCCGGCCTTCCGGGGTCCCGGGAGGGCGATGCCGGCGGTCCGACGGAGGGCAACCCGTCAGCGGGTGGTGGCGATCCCGCCGTCGACGGGGATGACCGCACCGGTGACGTAGGAACCGGCGCGGCTGCTCAGGTAGACGGCGACGCCGGCCATGTCCTCGGGGCGGCCGATGCGGCCCAGCGGCGAGCGGGCGGCGATCTCCTTGCCGAACGCCTCGAGGGTGGCGGCCATCATCTTGGACTCGAACGGGCCGGGAGCGACCGCGTTCACCGTGATCCCGCGTGGGCCGAGCTCCTTGGCCAGCACGCGGGTCAGGTGGTGCAGCGCAGCCTTGCTCGACGAGTACGAGTAGGTGTGCATCGGCGGGACGTGCAGCCCGTCGATGCTGCCCACGTTGATCACCCGCGCCGGGTCGCCCTCCTCGCCGGCCTTCTCCAGCAGCGGCAGGAAGGCCCGGGTGAGGAAGAACGGTGACTTCAGGTTCAGGTCGACGACCTTGTCCCAGGCGTGCGACGGGAACTCCTCGAGCGACGGGGCCCCCCACGTGGCCCCGGCGTTGTTGACCAGGATGTGCACCTCGTCCTCGCGCTCACCCACCGCGGCGGCCAGGCGGACGCACTCCTCCTCACGGGAGAGGTCGGCGGGGATCGAGCGCACCGTGCCGGCCGACGAGAGCTCGGCGACGGCGGCGTCCCCCGCCTCGGCCTTACGGGAGCTGATGTAGACGCGTGCCCCGGCCTGGAGCAGACCGCGGGCCATCATCAGGCCGATGCCGCGGGTGCCACCGGTGACGACGGCCACCTTGCCGGTCAGGTCGAACAGGTTCACGCGGTACCTCCGGTCGCTCCGGCCCGCCTCGCTGCCGGCCGCGGTCGCACACTATCCAGGCCGGTCACCGGCCGTTGAGGGGGCGGCGGTGGCCGCCCCTGTGTCAGCCTCTGGGCATGATCGCCTCCCCGTACCTCGCGCCCGCCATGGGCGCCACCAGCGAGGTCGGCCGGCTGCGCACCGTGCTGCTGCACCGCCCCGGCCAGGAGCTGCGGCGGCTGACCCCCCGCAACAACGACCAGCTGCTCTTCGACGGCGTGCCGTGGGTGGACCGCGCGCAGGAGGAGCACGACGCCTTCGCGCAGGCGCTGGCCGACCGCGGGGTCGAGGTGCTGCACCTGGACCGGCTGCTCGCCGAGGTGCTCTCGTTGCCCTCCGCCCGCGCCGAGCTCATCGCCGCGGCGGTCGACGACCCGCGCCTGGGCGCGACGCTCCAGCGGGCGACCACGACGCACCTGTCCGGACTCGACCCCGAGGAGCTGGCCTCGGCGCTCATCGCCGGCCTGGCCCACGACGAGCTGCGGGGCGGCAGGGGGCTGGCCTACGAGATCATGGACCGCGGCGACTTCGTCGTCCCGCCGCTGCCCAACCTGCTGTTCACCCGTGACTCCTCCGTCTGGATCGGCGACGAGGTCGCGGTGACGTCGCTGGCCATGCCGGCCCGGCACCGCGAAAGCACGATCACCGCCGCCGTGTACGCCCACCACCCGCGCTTCGCCGGGGTGGAGCAGCTCTACGGGGCCTCCCTGGAGCACCTCGAGGGCGGCGACGTCCTGCTGCTGTCCGAGGGCGTCGTGGCGGCCGGGGTCGGCGAGCGGACGACGCCCGGCGGGGCCGAGCGGCTGGCCCGGCGGCTGTTCGCGCGCCGGCTGGCGCACACGGTGCTCGTCGTCCCCATCGCGCAGCAGCGGGCGACCATGCACCTGGACACCATCGCGACGATGGTCGACGTCGACGCCATGGTCATGTACCCCGCGGTCGCCGATGCCCTGGTCGCCTGGACGGTCACCGCACCCGAGGGCGTGGCGGACGACGACACCACCGATCTCGCGGTGCGCGGTCCGGCGCCGTTCCTCGACGCGGCCGCCGCGGCCATGGGCATCGACCGGCTGCGGGTCATCGACACCGGCCTCGACCCGGTCACCGCCGAGCGGGAGCAGTGGGACGACGGCAACAACACCCTCGCCCTCGCGCCGCGGCTGGCCGTGGCCTACGAACGCAACACGGTGACCAACGCCGCGCTGGAGGCGGCGGGCATCGAGGTCGTGCGGATCGCCGGGTCGGAACTCGGCAGCGGCCGGGGCGGTCCCCGGTGCATGTCCTGCCCCGTGGCCCGCGATCCCCTCTAGGTGCCGGCATCCCATCCTGACCGCGTCGCGAGGAGCCGGAACCGAGATCCCGGCCGCGCTGATCAGGGCCCCCGGTGGCGGCGACGATCCCTACGCTTTCCGGGAACCACGGGGTGGGACGTGCGGAGGGAGCGGGGACGGCGTGAGGCGCGCACTCCTGGCGGCGGCCTGCGGTGCCGCCGTCTCCACGGCTGCCCGTCGGGTCGCCCGCTTCCGGCCACCGGAGCTCGTCCCGGATCCGCCCGAGCTGGAGGGGCTGGACGCCGAGGCCGCGGCCGGACGCCTCGCCGAACTGGTCCGCATCCCGACGATCTCCTCCCGCGAGCCCGCCGACATCGACGAGGCGGCCTTCGCCCGTTTCCGGGAGCGGCTGACCGGGTTGTACCCGCAGACCCACCGCGTCCTGGAGCGGGAGGTGCTGGGGAACGGCGCGCTGCTCTACCGGTGGGCCGGCGGCACGGACGCGCCGCCCATGGTGCTGATGGCCCACTACGACGTCGTCCCGGTGGCCGGGCAGAACTGGTCGCGCGACCCGTTCTCCGGTTCGATCGAGGACGGCGTCGTGCACGGGCGGGGCGCGATCGACGACAAGGGCGCCCTGGTCGCGATCCTCGAGGCGGTGGAGTCGCTGGTCGCGGCCGGGTTCACCCCCGCCCGGGACGTCTACCTCTCGTTCGGCAACGACGAGGAGGTCGCCGGCGTAGGGGCGCCGCTGGCGGTCGGGGCGCTCACCGGGCGAGGTGCCCGGCCCTGGGCGGTGCTGGACGAGGGCGGCGCCGTGGTGAGCGGCGTCTTCCCCGGGGTCTCCCGGCCGGCGGCGGTCGTCGGGCTGGCCGAGAAGGGCCTGCTGGACATCGAGCTGATCACCACGGATCCGGGCGGCCACGCCTCCGCTCCCGTCCGCGGCGGCGCGCCCGCCCGCCTGGCGCGCGCCATCCTGCGGATCGACGAGCACCCCTTCCCCGCCCGGCTGCACGACGTCGTCCTCGGCATGGTGGACGCACTCGGCCGGTACGCACCGGCCGGCTACCGGGCGGTGTTCGCCCACGCGGGGTACCTGCGGCCGGTGCTGGCGGCGGTGCTGTCACGGGCCAGCCGGGAGGCCAACGCGCTGGTCCGGACGACGGTCGCCATCACCCGGCTCGAGGGCAGCCCGGCCGCCAACGTGCTGGCCACCCGGGCGAGCGCCCACGCCAACATCCGGATCGCGCTGGGCGAGACCGTCGAGTCGACCGTCGAGCGCCTGCGCCGCGTGATCGACGACCCGGGCGTCGAGCTCCGCGTGGTGTCGGGCAACGACCCCTCCCCGGTGTCCCGGGCCGACAACGAGGCGTTCGCGCTGTTGAGCGCGGCGGTGCGGTCGGTCTATCCGGACGCCGCCGTCGCGCCGTACGTGATGGTCCAGGCCAGCGACGCCCGGCACTTCAGCCAGGTGTGCGACAGCGTCTACCGGTTCATGCCCTTCGACCTCACCCGGGAGGAGCTGGCCACGCTCCACGCGGCCGACGAGCGCATCTCGGTGGCCGCCCTGCACCGCGGCGCGGGCTTCTACCGGTACCTGATCCGGCACCTCTGACGGCGGCGGGCCCAGCTTTCGGTACAGAAAGCTGCGCCCGCCCGTTCAGCTTTCTGTACCGAAAGCTGGAGACGGCGTCAGAGGCGCTGGGCGAGGCGGTGGTAGGCGGCGCTCCAGCGGAGCTCCTTGGCCAGCGACCGGCGGGTGGTGCCGGCGTCGATGAGCACCAGCTCCGTCGCGAACACCTCCGCCAGGTCGGTCAGCTCGTCGGCGCCCAGCTGGGTCGTCAGCACGGTGTGGTGCGGCCCGCCCGCGGTCAGCCAGCCCTCGGTGGCCGTCGGGAAGTCCGGCCGCGGCTGCCACACGGCGCGGGCGACCGGCAGGTTGGGCAGCGGCTCGTCGGGCTCGACGACGTCGATCTCGTTGGCCACCCAGCGGAACCGGTCGCCGAGGTCGGACCAGCCGATCACCACACCGGGTCCGGACGCCGCCGTGAACACCAGGCGCGCCGGATCCTCCCGGCCGCCGATGCCCAGCGGGTGCACCTCGAGGCGAGGCTTCTCGCCGGCGATCGTGGGGCAGACCTCGAGCATGTGCGCGCCGAGGATCTTCTCGCTGCCCGGCTGCAGGTCGTAGGTGTAGTCCTCCATGAACGACGTCCCGCCCGGGAGCCCCGCGCCGGCCACCTTGAGCACGCGCAGCAGCGCCGAGGTCTTCCAGTCGCCCTCCCCGCCGAAGCCGTAGCCGTCGGCCATCAGCCGCTGGACGGCGAGACCCGGGAGCTGGCGCAGGCCGCCGAGGTCCTCGAAGTTGGTGGTGAAGGCACCGAAGCCGCCGTCGACGAGGAACGACCGCAGCGCCGCCTCGATCCGGGCCTGGTACCGGACCGCCTCGTGCTGCTCGCCGCCGGGCGCCACGGCGGGAGCCATCGCGTAGAGCTCGGCGTACTCCTCGACGAGCGCGTCGACCTCCTTGTCGGGGACCGCGTCGACCACCGCGACCAGGTCGTTCACGCCCCAGGTGTTCACCGACATGCCGAAGCGGATCTCCGCCTCGACCTTGTCGCCCTCGGTCACCGCGACGTTGCGCATGTTGTCGCCGAACCGCGCCAACCTGAGGTCCCGCGCTGCGGCGGCACCGGCGGCGGCGCGGGCCCACGAGCCGACCCGGGAGCGCACGCGCGGGTTGGAGACGTGGCCCGAGACCGTCGTCCGCGGCACCCGGAGGCGGGTCAACATGAACCCGTACTCCCGGTCGCCGTGGGCGGCCTGGTTGAGGTTCATGAAATCCATGTCGATCGACGCCCACGGGAGGGCGGCGTCGGCCTGGGTGTGCAGGTGCAGCAGCGGCTTGCGCAGGGCGTCGAGGCCCGAGATCCACATCTTGGCCGGCGAGAAGGTGTGCATCCAGGTGATGACGCCCAGGCAGGCGGAGTCCTCGTTGGCCTGCCCCATCGCCCGCCGGATCGCCCCGGCGTCCTTGAGCACCGGCTTCCAGACGACCCGCACCGGCACCTCGGTCGCCTCGTCCAGCGCGTCGGCGACCCGCCGCGACTGGTCGTCGACCTGCCGCAGGGTCTCCTCGCCGTACAGGTCCTGGCTGCCGGTCAGGAACCAGATCTCGCGGCCTTCGAACGGGGCAGCCACAGGGAAGTCCTCTCTCATCCGCCGGCCCTTCATCGCTGGCCGTAGACGTTCTGGTAGCGGGCGTACAGCGAATCGACGTCCGCCTGGTCGATCGGCAGCGGTCGGCCCAGCTGCCGGGAGAGGTGCACCGTCCGGGCGACGTCCTCGGTCATGACGGCGGCCTTCACCGCCGCCTTCCCCGACGGGCCGATGGTGAAGACGCCGTGGTTCTGCATGAGCACCGCCGGCGACCGGGATCCGGTGAGCGTCTCGACGATGCCGCGGCCGATGGAGTCGTCGCCGATGAGGGCGAACGGCCCGACAGGGATCGGCCCGCCGAACTCGTCGGCCATCGCCGTGAGCACGCAGGGGATCTCCTCGGCGCGCGCGGCCCAGGCGGTGGCGTACGGGCTGTGCGTGTGCACCTGGCCGTTGACCTCGGGCATGTGCCGGTAGACGTAGGCGTGCGCGTCCGTGTCGGAGGAGGGCGCCTTGACCCCGTCGACGGCGTTCCCGTCGAGGTCGCAGACGGTGACGCCCTCCCAGGTCAGGTCGTCGTACTCGACACCGCTGCCCTTGATGACGAACAGGTCCTCGCCGGGCACGCGCTCGGAGACGTTGCCGGACGTCCACGTCACCAGCTCGTAGCGGGTCAGATAGGAGTGCAGGCGCGCCACGTGCTCGCGCTGCTCGCGGTGGGTGCCGCGCTCGGTCAGGGTGGGCAGGCTCATGCCGGCTGCTCCTCGGTCAGGACGGCGGAGGTTGTCTCGGGATCGGCGGTCTGCCGCCGGCCGACGGTCACGTGGTCCACGGCGGCCCGCTCGACCGGGAGCGCGGCGACGTACCGCTGCATGAACGCGTCGAAGCCCGCGACGTCGACCGGGTCGGGTTCGGCGGTCTGCACGCTGGCGCCGGGAAAGACCGTCGTCTCCAGGTAGTCCGCCAGGCTCTGTTCCCGCGAGCGACCGGTGACGAAGGCGGCCAGGACGGCGATGCCCCAGGCGCCCCCCTCGCCGGCGACGTCACCCACGGAGACGGGGGTGTCGATCGCCGCGGCCAGGAAGCGTTGCCCGACACCCGAGGTCTTGAACAGGCCGCCGTGCGCGAACATCCGGTCGAGCCGCACGCCCTCGGTCTTCTGCAGGACGTCCATGCCGATCCTGAGCGTGGCCAGGGAGGCGAACAGGTGCGTCCGCATGAAGGTGCCGAGGTCGAGCCTGCTGTCCGGGGCCCGCAGGAAGAGCGGCCGGCCCTCCTCGAGGCCGGTGATCGGCTCACCGGACACGTAGTTGTAGGCGAGCATCCCGCCGCAGTCGCTCGCACCGCCCAGTGCGGCGGCGAACAGCGTCTCGAACACCGTCGACGGGTCGACGTCGGCACCCAGCCCCCGGGCGAACTCGGCGAACAGCCCGACCCAGGCGTCCAGCTCGCTGGCGCCGTTGTTGCAGTGGACCATCGCCACCGGGTCCCCGGCCGGGGTGGTGACCAGGTCGAGCTCGCGGTGCACCCGGCCGAGCTCCTGCTCGAGCACGACCATGGCGAAGATGCTCGTCCCGGCGGAGACGTTGCCGGTGCGCGGGGCGACCGAGTTGGTGGCGACCATCCCCGTGCCCGCGTCGCCCTCCGGAGGGCAGAGCGGGGCCCCGGGACGCAGCCGCCCGGTGGGGTCGAGCAGCGCGGCGCCCGCTCCGGTGAGCGTCCCGGCCGGCTGCCCTGCGAGTGCGATGGCGGGCAGCAGCTCGGCCAGGGTGAGCTCGACCCCGGCCTCGGCGGCCAGCTGGTCGAACCGGGCCAGCATCGCGGTGTCGTACCCGCGGGTCACGTCATCGATCGGGAGCATGCCACTGGCGTCACCGATGCCGAGGACCTTCTCGCCGGTGAGCTGCCAGTGCACGTAGCCGGCCAGGGTCGTCAGGTGGTCCACCCGGCCGACGTGCTCCTCGCCGTCCAGGATCGCCTGGTAGAGGTGCGCGACGCTCCACCGGTGCGGGATGTTGCAGCCGAACTCCCCGCTGAGCCGCTCGGCCGCCCGCCCCGTGTTCGTGTTGCGCCAGGTGCGGAACGGCGTGAGCAGCGCACCGTCGGCGTCGAACGCGAGGTAACCGTGCATCATCGCCGACACCCCCAGGGCACCGACCGTGGTGAGCTCGACCCCGTGGCGTCGCCGCACGTCGTCGGCCAGGGTCGCAAAGCTCTCCTGGACCCCCGTCCAGACGGCCTCCAGCGAGTACGTCCACAGCCGGTCCACGAGCTGGTTCTCCCAGTCGGAGCTGCCGACGGCCAGCGGAGCGGAATCCGGACCGATCAGCACCGCCTTGATCCGGGTCGACCCGAGCTCGATGCCCAGGGCCGTGCGACCGCCGGCGATCGCCTCGCCGGGATCCATGCCGGCATCCGTCGTCATCTCAGCAGCCCGGTGCGCCGGCCCACGACCGCCCGTCCGGACGGGGCGGGGCGGTCGACCCTGCTGACGACGGCGTCCGGGTTGTCCGGCATCGCTCCTCCTTCGTGGGCGGGTGGACGTCGGCGTCCGGCGCCCGTCCCGCAGGGATTGTTAGCGTTAACATCCGCCCGGGTCAACCCTGCACGGACCCGGCGCGGACCGGGGCCGGACCCGTGCTGGAGCGCACGAGCAGCGGCGCGGGGACGGCGTCGGGGTGCAGCTCCTCACCGCGCAGGCGGGCCAGCACCAGTGCCACGCCGCGACGGCCCAGTTCGGCGAAGTCCTGGCGGACCGTGGTCAGCGGGGGTGTGAAGTACGGCGACTCGGGCAGGTCGTCGAAGCCGACGACGCTGACGTCCGCCGGGACCTCGATCCCCTCCTGGTGCAGCGCGGAGAGCAGGCCCAGGGCCATCTGGTCGTTGGCCAGGAAGACCGCCGTCACGTCCTGCCCGGCGCGGCGCCGGGCGGCGAGCTCGCGCCCGGCCGCGTACCCCGACGACGGCGTCCAGTCCCCTCGGAGCGGTTCGGGGACCGGGGCGCCCGCGGCCTCGAGCTCCGAGCGCCAGCCCTCGATGCGCACCCGGGCCTCCTTGGAGTCCGCCGGGCCGGCCACGTGGTGGACGGTGGCGTGCCCCAGCTCCAGCAGGTGGCGGGTCGCCAGCCGGGCACCGGTCTCCTGGTCCACGCCCACCGCGGGGCGCACCTCGTCACCGCCGACCTGCACCGCCACGAGCGGCACCGGCGGATCGAGGGCGCTGAGCGACTGGGCGGCGTCGTCGTACGTGCTCAGGGCGACGATGGCGTCCACCCGCTGGGCGACGAAGGTGTCCACCGCCTCCCGCATGGCGCGCGCGGTCGCGTGATCCAGGATCGAGACGCTCACGGAGTACCCGGCCGCGCGGGCGGCCTCCTCCAGGCCGAGCATCGTCTGGGCCGGCCCGTACTGGTTGATCTTCACCGTGACCAGCCCGATCGTCCGGGTCGACCCGGTGACCAGGGCGCGGGCGGCGACGTTGGGCCGGTAGCCCAGCTGCGCGATCGCGGCCTCCACCCGTTCCCGCGTCTGCGGCGCGACGTTGGGGTGCCCGTTGATCACGCGGGACACCGTCTGGTGCGACACCCCGGCGAGGGCGGCCACGTCCGACATCACCAGGGCACGCACGGCCCCCGGCGACTCCCCGTTCGCGACCTTGTCCGTCATCACCGGTCCCCCTGCCGGTCCCCCTTCCGGTCCCCCTTCCGGTCCCCCTGCCGGTCGCAGCCCCTGCGGGCCGCCGACCCCGTCGCCGCGACGCCGGGCCGCGGCGACCGGGTCGCGCCTCAGCGGGAGGCCCCGGCGCGCCGCTTGTTGTAGACGTCGAAGGCGACGGCCAGCAGCAGCACCAGGCCCTTGACCACCGACTGGACCGACTGGTCCACGCCCATGAGCTGCATGCCGTTGCTCATCACGGCCATGATCAGACCGCCGACCATGGCGCCGACGACCGTGCCGACACCGCCGGTGACGGCGGCGCCGCCGATGAAAGCCGCGGCGATCGCGTCGAGCTCGAACATGTTGCCCGCGGCGGGCTGGGCGCCGTTGGAGCGCGAGGAGTAGATGATCCCCGCCACCGCGGACAGGAATCCCATGTTCACGAAGATCCAGAAGTTGACGACCTTCACCTTGACGCCGGACAGCTGCGCCGCGGCCAGGTTGCCGCCGATGGCGTAGATCTGGCGGCCGAACACCGTCCGCTTCGAGATCAGGCTGTAGGCGAGGATCAGCACGGCCAGGATGATCAGCACGATCGGCAGGCCGCGGGCGTGGGCCAGCTGCCAGGCGAAGTACATGACGACCGCACCGACGAGCACGACGCGGGCGACGAACAGCGGGAAGGACTCGACCGGCTGCGAGTACTTGATCCGGGCCAGGCGGGTGCGGAACCCGCTGACCGCGTACCCGGCGACGGCGAAGGCGCCGATCAGCAGCGTGAACGCGTCGTAGCCCTGGCCGCCTATCAGTCCGTTGAGGAAGCCGCTGGCGACCCGGCCGTACTCCTGCGGGAAGGGGGAGAGCGAGATGTTGTCCAGTACCTGCAGCGTCAGGCCCCGGAACAGCAGCATGCCGGCGAGGGTCACGATGAAGGCCGGGATGCCGACGTAGGCGACCCAGAAGCCCTGCCAGGCACCGACGGCGAGACCCACCGCGAGCGCGGCCAGGACCCCGACCCACCACGGGTTGCCGTTCTTGATGACGAGGACGGCGGAGATGGCACCGGTGAGCGCGACCACCGAGCCGACCGAGAGGTCGATGTGCCCGGCGATGATCACCAGGACCATGCCGATCGCCAGCACCAGGATGTAGGAGTACTGGAGGACGATGTTGGTGATGTTGCCGGGACTCAGGGACACCCCGTCGGTGAGGACGGCGAACAGCGCCACGATCGCGACGAACGCGACGTAGATGCCGCTGGTCCGCAGGTTGCGGGTGATCAGCGTCCGCAGATCACTCGTCCCCGTGTGGAGCGCGACGGCGGGCGCCGGCTCCTTGGGGGTGGGGTCGGCTTCCGGGGGCGCGGTCCTGGTCATCCGACGGACTCCCTCTCCTTGGTCATGAGCTCCATGAGGCGCTCCTGGGTGGCCTCACGGACCGGCAGCTGACCGGTGATCCGGCCGGCCGACAACGTGTAGATGCGGTCGCAGATGCCGAGCAGCTCGGGCAGCTCGGAGGAGATGACGACGACGGCCTTCCCGGAGGCGACCAGCCGGTTGATGATCGTGTAGATCTCGTACTTGGCGCCCACGTCGATGCCGCGGGTGGGCTCGTCGAGGATGAGGACGTCGGGGTCGGCGAACAACCACTTGGACAGGACGACCTTCTGCTGGTTGCCGCCGGAGAGCTTGCCGACGATCGACATCACGCTCGGCGCCTTGATGTTCATGCTGCGCCGGCTGTCCTCGGCGACCTTGATCTCCTCGTTGCCGTTGACCCAGCCGCGCCGGGACAGCTTGCCGAGCGCGGCGGCGGAGACGTTGCGCCGGATGTCCTCGATGAGGTTCAGCCCGAACCGCTTGCGGTCCTCCGTCGCGTAGGCGATCCCGTGCTGGATGGCCTCGGCGACGGTGCGGATCCTGACCTCCTTGCCGCGGATGTAGACGCGGCCGGAGATGTCGCGGCCGTACGAGCGGCCGAAGATGCTCATCGCCAGCTCCGTGCGCCCGGCGCCCATCAGGCCCGCGATGCCGACGACCTCACCGGCCCGCACGTCGAAACTCGCGTTGTCCACGACCTTGCGGTCCTGCGTGGGGTGCCAGACGGTCCAGTCCTCGACCCGCATCACCTCCTCGCCGATGGAGGGGACCCGGTCGGGGTAGAAGCTCTCCAGGTCGCGACCGACCATGCCGCGGATGATCCGCTCCTGGGTGACCTCGCCGGCCTCCAGGGAGAGCGTCTCGACGGTCCGGCCGTCACGGATGACCGTCACGCGGTCGGCGATGGCGGTGATCTCGTTCAGCTTGTGCGAGATCATGATCGAGGTGATCCCGCGCTCCTTGAGCCGGCGGAGCAGGTCGAGCAGGTGCGCGGAGTCGCTGTCGTTGAGGGCCGCGGTCGGCTCGTCGAGGATCAGCAGCCGCACGTCCTTGGACAGCGCCTTGGCGATCTCGACCAGCTGCTGCTTGCCGACGCCCAGCTGGCCGACCGGCGTCACCGGGTTCTCGTCCAGCCCCACCGACTGCAGCAGCTCGGCCGCCTCGGCGTTGGCCAGGTTCCAGTCGATGAGGCCGCTGCGGCCCTTCCGCTCGTTGCCCAGGAAGATGTTCTCGGCGATCGACAGGTACGGCACCAGGGCGAGCTCCTGGTGGATGATCACGATGCCGACGTGCTCGCTGTCGCGGATGCCGTTGAAGTGCACCGGCTGGCCGTCGTAGACGATCTCGCCGTCGTAGGTGCCGGCGGGGTACACGCCGGAGAGCACCTTCATGAGCGTGGACTTGCCCGCGCCGTTCTCACCGCAGATCGCGTGGATCTCGCCCCGGCGGACGTCGAGGTTGACGTTCTCGAGCGCCTTGACGCCGGGAAAGGTCTTGGTGATGGAGCGCATCTCCAGGATGTTCTCGGCCATGGATCCCGTCGTCCTCGTCGTCGAGTGCGGTGTGCGGTCTGCGGTGTTCGAAGTGTGGGCCCTCGGTCCCCGTCGTGGGGGCCCGAGGGGAGCTCCACCGCAGCGGGCCGGGCGTCGGACCCGCCGGGGACCGTGCGGTCGTGCCGGGTGGTGCGGCCGGGCCCGGCGGCGATGGTCGCCGCCGGGCCCGGCCGGCGTGAGTGACCGGCCTCAGTCGGCCTGGCCGGACTCGACCTCTTCGGCGGTCCAGTAGCCCGAGTCGATCAGGACCGACTGGATGTCCTCCTTGAAGACGGTCTCGACCGGCAGGAGGTAGGAGGGAACGACCTTGACCCCGTTGTCGTAGGTCTCGGTGTCGTTGGCCTCCGGCTCCTCACCCTCGAGGAACGCCTGCGCGGCGACGACGGCCTGCTCGGCCAGGAGTCGGGTGTCCTTGAAGATTGTGGAGCTCTGGACACCGTCGTTGATCAGCTTGACCGAGGCGATCTCGGCGTCCTGACCCGTGACGACCGGCATGGGGTTGGGACTGTCGAGCGTCGGGCCGTAGCCGGCGTTCTGCAGCGCGGTGATGATGCCGCGGGACAGACCGTCGTAGGGCGAGAGGACGCCGTCGACGCGGCTGCCGTCGTTGTAGCTGGAGGTCAGGAGGTCCTCCATGCGCTTCTGCGCCGTCTCCTGCTGCCAGCGCAGCGTCGCGGCCTGCTCGATGTCGGTCTGGCCGGACTTGACGACGAGCGTGCCGTCCTGGATCAGCGGCTCGAGGATCGACATCGCGCCGTTGAAGAAGAAGAAGGCGTTGTTGTCGTCGAGCGAACCGGCGAACAGCTCGATGTTGAACGGCCCGGTCGCCGTGCCCTCGCCCCCGTCGGCGGTCTGCAGACCGAGACCGGTCAGCAGGGCGTTGGCCTGGGCGACGCCGACCTCGAAGTTGTCGAACGTGACGTAGAAGTCGACGTTCTCGCTGTCGCGGATGAGCCGGTCGTAGGAGATGACCGGGATGTCGGCGTCCGCCGCGGCCTGCAGCTGGCTGGCCAGGGCAGTGCCGTCGATGGCGGCGATGATCAGGGCGTCGACGCCCTGGGTGATCATCTGGTCGACCTGCTGCGACTGGGTCGGGATGTCGTCGCCCGCGTACTGCAGGTCGACCTCGTAGCCCTGCTCCTCGAGCTGCTCCTTGACGGAGTTGCCGTCGGCGATCCAGCGCTCGGAGGTCTGGGTCGGCATCGAGACGCCGATCGACAGCTCCTCGTCGCCGCCACCGCCGCCCGAGCCGCTGCCAGCGCCCTCGCCACCACAGGCCGCCAGCGTCAGCGCCAGAACGGCGCCGGCGGCGGTGAAGCCCAGCTTCCTGCTCACGTATGGATCTCCTCTTCGAGACATCTGCCGCCACTCGTCCCGGCGCAGGCCCGCGCGCCGCGAGCGGGCTAAATGTGAGCGCTAACAAGAGCGGCGTCAACCCCTGATAGCCCGTTCGTTGTCACGGTCGCGTAACGCCACCGTCATCTTCGTGCGGAGGCCGTCGCGCAGCGTCAGGACCCCCCGATGACCTGGCCCGTCGGGGTGAGATGCGGCTCCCGGCGGTACCGCTCCACGGCCAGCGGCGGGCAGTCCCCGCCGCCCCCCACGGGGTGCGGCCGGGCCGCGCGCGGCCAGGTGCGCCGGCCCGGCAGCGCCCGGGGCGGCACCGGATCAGCGCAGCGTGATCTGCCGCGAGATGAGCCCCGCGCGGGCGCGGCGCTCGTCGGAGGACAGGGGCTCGGTCACCGTCAGGGCCTCCTCCAGCCGCGACTGGAACTCCGTCGCCGGGCCGACCCAGTCCTCGG